>DATJMA010000114.1:0-3855 GCA_035509055.1 Bryobacteraceae bacterium
CGGACGTTATGCCGTGCTTCACTTCGCGTTGATGGCTTCCGTCGTCCTGATTCTGACGGCAGGCGACACCCTGACATTTCTGGTCAGTTGGGAGTGCATGTCGATACTCTGCTACCTGCTGGTGAATTACGAACAGAGGCAACAGGCCGATTCCGTCGCCGGCTACATCATGCTGGCGATGAGCGAGGCGGGATTTCTCGCCGTCGTAATCGCGTTTCTAATCGTCGGAAGCGGGGCATCCGGACCTTCATTTGTATCCCTTCGGGTAGCCGCCACTCATCTGTCGGGCGCCGCAGCCTGGGGCGTATTTCTGCTTGGATTCTTTGGCTTCGGCGTCAAGGCCGGTATAGTCCCCGTAAATTTCTGGCTGCCACGCTGCTATACCGCCAGTCCACCCGCGTTCATTCCTGTCCTGGCGGGCGTCACACTGAACCTCGGGTTCTACGGAATCCTGCGGTTGAACGGCGACCTGGTTCCCGGCCAGGGTATCGGACCGGGTCTGATCGCACTGGTTGTCGGGAGTGTCACGGCGTTAGTCGGCATTCTCTACGCCACCACCGAGAACGATCTGAAGACGATGCTGGCCCACAGCTCAATCGAGAATGCCGGGATCATCGCAGCGGGGTTCGGCGCGTTCCTGGTTTTCCGCAATTCCGGAAACGCCGTCCCTGCGGCGATTGCTCTGACCGCCGCGTTCTATCACCTGGTCAATCACTCCGTCTACAAGGCGCTCCTCTATCAGGGGGCAGGCCATATCGAAGCCGCGACTGGAACGCGCGACATGGACCGATTGGGAGGCATGATCCGCTTCTTGCCGGCGTTGTCGGTGGTTTTCCTGGTGGGTTGCCTGGCGATTTCCGCGGTTCCACCTTTCAACGGCTTCGTCAGTGAATGGCTGACCCTGCAAGCCTTCCTGCGCAGCGCGCTGCTTCCATCCGCGCTGGTCAAGATCGTGTTCGCGCTTTCCGGGGCGATCCTGGCATTGACTGCGGCATTGGCCGTCACGTGCTTTGTAAAGACGTATGCGATGACTTTCCTGGGAATCCGCCGCGGCAAATGGAAGCTGAACGATGCGGGACTGGCGCGCAGGCAGCGCCTCTCTCTGATGCTTCTCGCAGTTTCCTGCGTTTTGTTGGGGATCTTGCCCACCTACGTAATACCGGCATTGGATCGGGCCGTGGAACCTTTAGCGGGCGCCAGTGCCACCGCCGCACTGGTACAGCCGTTTTTCACAGCGACGGAATCGAACCAGCAGCTTCCCACTGCGTTCCTGCGCGATTTTCACAATCTGGGAGCTCAAACCGGATCCGGTGTGCTTCCCGGCCGTGGGCTGGTAGTTTTGCTTCGAGGCTCGGAGCAAAACCCAGTGGTCTTTGCCATGTCGCCATCCTACAGCGTTGGGGCCTTGGCGATCCTGCTGCTGGTCGCCTGGTTTCTCGTCAGGCTGCTCACCCGCCATCGCGCGCTGGCGCGGAGCGAAGTTTGGGCTGGTGGCGTACCCAGGCTGCTACCGGAGATGACTTATACGGCAACCGGCTTTTCAAATCCCGTTCGCGTGGTCTTTGAAGCGATCTTCCGCCCCAATATCACCGAGGATACGCGGCAGACCGTTGCCGTGCATTTCCGGACGGCGATCCGCCGGCGGCGCGACGAGACTTATCTCGTGGAACGCCTGTTCTTGCGCCCCGTCGGTATGGCGATGGGTTGGTTGGCAAGATTGCTCGCAGGAATGCACCACGGTCGTTTGAATGCGTATGTCGGATATGTCGTGAGTTTCCTGGTTCTCATTCTGTTTCTGTATCGCCTGAGCTGACCGCAGCAGTATAGGGCTCCCGCTAAAAATTCCGTCCTCCACTTTGACGGTTTTGGACTCTCACAAGTGCCGGCCCGATCGGGTCATCGCCGGATTCCCATCGGGGTTCCCCGGGTGGCCTCGTAGGCCCGGGGTCGGCTCGGTCCACCACTCACAGGCGCTGGCCGTCCGGCGGGAGGCGCGGAGCCCGGTAGCGGGCCCGGTTTGGAAAGGAGCGGCTGGGTCTTGCTGAACCCAACGGGCTGATTTCTGGCAGGTGGAACATTATGTGCCGCTTACCGCGGTGGGGCGGCCGTGGAGGAGAGCGCGGGCTTGCCATCCACGGTTGTAGGTTCCATCAATTCCAGCCGCGTGCCGTCGGGGTCGTAAAGATTTAACTGCCGCTTGCGATTCACTCCGGTGTGAATTTCCAGCGGGCGCGTGTACTCGTGGAACGCCGGGCGCGCCTCCAGCCACGCCTTGGCCTTTTCGATATCGGGAACTTCCAGGCACATGTGGTGTGCGGTGCCCCGCGCCGCAGGCGCGGGCAACCGGTCGTAGAGCATGAATTCGATATATGTGTCGCCATCGGGGACGCGCATGTTCACCCAACTCAGCACCTTGCCATCGTGGCTGCCGCGCCAGAATTCGTGAAATCCCAAAATGCCGCCATAAAAATCGACGGCGGGCGCAAGACTCCCCACCAGAATGCCGACGTGCATCAGGCGCGCCGAGACGCGGTCCGGCATGAATTTCCCCTGCTCGCGCACGGTGAGGCCATCCGGCATGTATTGGACGATTTCGACGGTGTGCCCGTCGGGATCCGTGATATTGAAGTTCCCGTTCCCCACGCGGCTCGCCGCCACTTTAGCAGGCACTTTCACGCCTTTGGACGCCAGAAACTGGCGCAATCCCTCCGCGTTGTCCGTCTCGATGGCAATGTGGAACAGACGGTCGGTTCCGGCGGATTGTTCCGGGAAAACTTCGATGTACTGGCGGTCATTCACCTTGAAGACGGCCACTGTGTCGAGATGATACGGATCGTCATATCCCAGGAAATCGTGATAGAAGGCGCGCGATTTGGCGATGTCGTGAGCAAAGATTGCCATATGCGACACGCCCGTAATGTGCGGGCGCGCCGGCCCATCCGCGGCGTGCGCCAGCGCCATCGCCGCGAACAGCGGGAGCAGCGTCTTTATCGCGCCGCCCATGCCAACCCGTCCGGACCGCGTCCCGTCTTCACTTCGCCGGTCATTTTCATGGTCGCGAGATCGATTACCGCGACGGCGTCGCGCGTATTGAGCGTGGTGTAAACCGTTCGCCCGCCGGGCGCCATCAGCAGACCTTCGGAACTCGCCGGCAGAGGGATCTTCTTAAACTCCTTGCGAGTCGCCACATCGATCACCAGCAGATCGTTACCGGCCATATCGGATACGAAAGCGTATTTGCCGTCGAGCGTGATCTTCAAGCGGTTCGCCGCCTGCGTGGAAGGGATGGTGTCGACGACCTTCTTGGCCGCCACGTCGATGATCGAAATCGTCTGGTCCTGCGCGTTCGCCACCCACAATTCCTTGCCATCGGGAGTGAGATCGAACCCTTCCGACCCGTGCCCGACCGGCACGTTCGTCACGTTCCAATCCATCGGCGGCCGCACCGGAGGACCGCCGGGACGCCCGCCGGGAAACGGCCCGCGCCCCGGTCCGCGTGCCCCTCGCGGCGGCGGACCCATCTGCGCCGCGCCCTCCGCGATGATGCTGATGGTGGCCGAACTCACGTTCGAGGTGAAAACCGTCTGGAGGTCTTTGGACACAATCACCATGTGGGTGCGGTTCTGGCCTGTGCCCATCACCCAATCGATCTTCTGCGAGGCGGGACTGTAGCGGCCGACCACTTTCGCGCCTTCGGCGGTGAAATACAGCTTGCCATCAATAAACTCCAAGCCATGCGGCAGCCGCAGCGCCCCGAGATCGATGGGTGGCAGCGGTTTTTGCGCTACCAGGTCGACCACCGCGATGGTGTTGCCGCTGTAATTGGAAATGTAGGCGGTCTTGCCATCGCCCGAG
>DATJMA010000115.1:0-9880 GCA_035509055.1 Bryobacteraceae bacterium
GCATCGAGGGAATGTATCGCTCGCCGATCTCGCGCACGTATCTCGCCAGTTGCTGCGAGGGTGAATCCGCCGATTCGTCGCTATAGACGTTCACCGAATTGTTGCTCATCCGGCCGTTGCCGGCCACATCGGTGCCGATGATGTCATTATTGAGTACGGCTTCGATGGCTTCTTTCTCCTTGTGGGCCTTGGCGGCTTCCAGGCTGCTGCCGATGAGCCCCTGCTCCTCGCCGGCGAACGCCGCGAACACCAGCGTCTTGTCGAACTCGTACTGGCTCATCACGCGCGCCAGTTCCATCACGGCGGCCGTACCGCTGCCGTCGTCGCAGGCGCCCGGCGCGGGGAGCGCCGCGGCTTTCTCGAAGTCCGCCGGCGTCATGTTCTGGGTAACGCTGAGCGGGTTTTCCGTGGCGCCCGGCCCGCTCGTGGAGGCGCTGCTGGTCTGCGCGGCCGGCGTGCGATTCCCCAGGTTAATGCTGTCGTAATGGCCCGTGATCCACACTTCGGTTTCCGGCATGGTCTTGCCCGGAAGCACGGCGATGACATTATAAAGATCGACGTCTTTGAAGATGCGCTGGCCCTGCTTTTTCACGCGAAACTTCTCGAAACGCACCTGGAGCTTCGGACTGTAGCTCTGGAATTGTTCGAGAATCCACTGGCGCGCCGCACCCACGCCGCGCGCGGGATCGGTGGGATCCGACATGGTGTTGCGGGTGCCAAAACTCACCAACTTCTCGATGATGGCTTTCATGCGGTCTTCGGAGACATCGGCCGCAATCTTGCTGATTTGCGGATTGACCGCCGTCTCATCGGCAGGACCGACGCAGGCAAAAAAGCAAAACGCGGTACAGAATGCCAGGGCGTGGCGCGATAATTTCATAATTTAGAGAGATATAGTATCATCAGTCCGTTCCGGCGCGGCGGCGGAACGCTGGCTTAGAATAACCTTAGGTTCCGATGCCCCATCTCCAAATGCAAAAACCCAAATCCATATCGCCCGGCCTGGTTCGGCAAATCGGCTTCTTCAGCGCCACCGCGCTGGTGATTTCGAACATGATCGGGATGGGCATCTTCGTTACCACCGGGTACATGGCGAGTGCGCTCGGGTCGGCGACGTTGATTCTAGCCTGTTGGGGGGTGGGCGCGCTGTTTGCCCTCGCCGGTGCCATCAGCTACTCCGAACTCGGCATCAATTTTCCCAGTTCCGGCGGCGAGTATGTGTACCTTTCGCGCGCGTTCGGCCCCGAATGGGGCTTCATGACGGGATGGGTGTCGTTCTTCGCGGGTTTTTCCGCGCCCATCGCGGCTGCATCTCTGGGGTTTGCCGACTATCTGGGCCACGCCTTCCCCGGCCTGCATCGCGACAATGCGCTGTTGCAGTTCGGCAAAGGAAATCTTGCCATCCATGTGGGCACGCAGCAGTTAGTCGCCGCCGCCCTCATCGCGGCGTTCACGGCCCTCAACTGTTTCGGGGTGGGGCGCGCCGCCAAAGTGCAGAACGTGCTCACTTCGAGCAAGCTGGTGATTATCGGCGGGTTTATTCTTCTGGCGTTCGCTTACGGCAACGGCCATTGGAGCCACTTTTCCGAACCCGCGGCGCGCGCATCGAACGGCTCCCTCTCCAGCGTATTCTTCGTGGAAATGTTGTGGGTGATGGTGGGATACAGCGGGTGGAACGCCGCTACCTACGTGGCGGAAGAAGTGCGCCACCCGGAGCGAACCCTGCCCGCCGCCATCGCTGTGGGCACCGCCGTGGTCGCCGTGCTCTACGTGGGATTGAATGTGGTGTTCATCTACGCCACGCCGGTGTCGGCGATGGCGAGCAAGCCCGATCTTGCCCCTGGCGCCGTGTCGGCCATCAACTTGTTCGGGCCGAGCATCGGCGGAATCTGGGCCGCCCTGATGGCGGCGTGCCTCATGTCGACGGTGAATGCCGAAGTGACGGTGGGGCCGCGCGTGTATTATGCCATGGCCAAAAATCGCGCGTTCTTTCCGGCCGCGGGGCGCGTTCACCCGCGCTTCCATACCCCCATCGTCGCCATTCTCAGCCAGGGGGCGTGCGCCATCGTGATGACAGCCACGCCATTTCCCGATCTGCTAAATTACATTGGCATGAGCCTCACGATATTCACCGTGCTCTCGGTCATCTCGCTGCTGGTGTTCCGCCGCCGGCAACCCGGATGGCAGCGGCTGCGCGCGGTGGATTTCGCCTTCCCGCTGATCCCTGGCCTCTATATTCTGGTCGGGACTGCGATGGTGATTTTCGGCATAAAGGAACGGCCGCTGGCATCGCTCCTGGCGTTTGCTACGGTCGGCGCCGGCGCCCTGGTCTACCGATTCGGGGTGCGTCCTGCCGCATAGCCCCGAACGGCCCACGAATGTCCGCTACTGGGTGATCTTTTTCGCCGTCACTCTCTCGGTAGTCACTTACATCGACCGCGTCTGCATTTCCGTAGTCACCCCGTTCATTCAGAAAGATCTCTCCATCAGCGATCATCAGATGGGGTATTGCCTGGGCGCCTTTGCGCTGGCTTACTCGCTGTTCGAAATGCCCGGCGGATTCATGGGCGACCGGCTGGGTCCGCGGCGGGTGCTGTTGCGCATCGTCATCTGGTGGTCGTGCTTCACCGCCGCCACCGGGTTCGTATGGAATCGCTTCGCCCTGATGACCACGCAGTTCATGTTCGGGTCGGGCGAGGCCGGCTGCTTTCCCAATCTCACCCGGGCGTTTCACACCTGGCTGCCGAAACGCGAGCGTGTCCGCGCGCAGGGTATCATGTGGCTCAGCGCGCGATGGGGCGGCGCGTTCACGCCTCCGCTGGTCATTTGGATTGTGGGCCTGGTTGGATGGCGTCACGCTTTCCCGATTTTCGGGGCGGTGGGTGTGGTCTGGGCCGTGGCGTTTTATGCCTGGTTCCGCGACGACCCGGCGCAAAATCCCAACCTGAACCAGGCCGAACGCGACTTGCTGCGGCAGCAGGCCGGCGACGCGGTGGCGCACGTCAGAATCTCGTGGTCGCGGCTGCTGCGCTCGCGCGCCGTGTGGATGCTGTGCTGGCAGTATTTCTTCCTTTCCTACGGCTGGTATTTCTACATCACCTGGCTGCCGAAATATCTGCGCCAGGGCCGGCACATGAACCTGGTGCAAAGCGCGTGGCTGGGAACGCTGCCGCTGTTCCTCGGCGGCATCGGAAATATGGCTGGAGTCTATCTCGGGGCGCGCCTGGCACGGCTCACCGGCAGCGTTCCGCGCGCGCGCCGCTACGTGGCGTTCCTGGGATTTCTGGGCGCAAGCGGGTTCCTGGTGCTGTCCACCCGAATGCAGGATCCCGTGATGGCGGTGGTGTCCATCGGCTTCGCGAGTTTCTGCAACGACCTGGTGATGCCCGGAGCCTGGGGCACGGCCATGGACGTGGGCGGCGTGTATTGCGGGACGCTCTCCGGCGCCATGAATATGTGGGGCAACTTCGCCGGGTTTCTGGCGCCCGTGGTCACCGGCTACCTCCTGGAATGGGGCCACGAGAATTGGGACCTGACCTTCTACGTTTCCGCCGCGATCTACCTCCTGGGCATCGTTTGCTGGGCCTTCCTCGATTCGTCGGAAAAGCTGGAACTAGCTTGAGGAGCGTCGATTCCTGGACGGAAACCGTCCAGGCTGGCGGCCCAAGTTCTTTAGTTGCAACGTTGAACCTGAAATCCTGGACGGTTTCCGTCCAGGACTGTCCCTCCGCGGGCTCAAAAAGGACCAATTCCGCGGTGACTTCGGGGGCGTGCCAGAATGGGATTTGATGCTCAGGCGCTTTCTTTGGGCCATGGCCGCGTACGCCGCACTGGCCGCGATGGCCGCTGTCACCCTCGACGGCAAGTTTCGGGTCGGAGTGTGGATCTTCCTCGCCGGACTCGCCGCGAAAACTCTGATTCACTACAAAAAGCAAGAAAGCGATCTATGATGCTCGTTTCTGAAATCGAGACTCCCGCCCTGCTGGTGGATCTGGATATCCTCGATCGCAACCTGCGCCGGGTGGCGGAATACGCGCGCGCGCACCGCCTGCGGCTCCGCCCGCATACCAAGACGCACAAATCGGTGATGCTGGCGAAGCGCCAACTCGCGCTGGGCGCCGCCGGTCTGACCGTCGCCAAAGTCTCCGAAGCCGAAGTGATGCTTGGCGCCGGGCCCGCCGATATGCTGGTGGCCTTTCCCATCGTCGGGCGCGGCAAACTGGCGCGATTGATGGAAGTAGCGCGGCGCACGCACGTAACTGTGGCGCTCGACAGCCTGGCCGCCGCCCGCGCGCTCTCCGAAGCCGCGCGCGAGGCCGGTATCGAAGTGGGAGTGCTGGTGGAATTCGACGCCGGCTTAGGCCGCGTTGGCGTGGCGCCGGGAGAGACGTTACTGGCCCTCGCCCGCGCGGTTCGCGAGCTGCCTAACCTGGCGTTTCACGGCCTCACGTTTTATCCCGGCCACATTAAAGATCTCGGCGACGAGGGCACGCGCGCCATGGCCGATCTCACCGCGCTCGTCGCCCGCATCCGCGCCGATTTCGAGCGATGCGGAATTCCCGTCGAAATCGTGAGCGGCGGATCGACGCCCACCCTGTTTCACTCCCACGAAATCGCCGGGTTGACGGAAATCCGCCCCGGCACGTACCTTTTTAACGACGTCAACACCGTGCGCAGCGGCGGGTGCGCCATGGAGGATTGTGCCGCCACGATTCTGGCCACCGTGGTATCGGCAGCGCGGCCGGGCCACATGATCATCGATGGCGGATCGAAGACCTTCTCGTCGGACCGCCCGGTGAATTCGGCCGATGTGAGTTTCGGACACGTGGTGGAAGCGCCCGCGGCGCGATTCCACAAGATGAATGAGGAGCACGGGTTCATCGATCTCACCGGCACAGGCCGCGAATTCTCCATCGGAGATCGCGTTCACGTGATTCCCAATCACATTTGCGTGGCGGTGAATCTGCACGAGCGCGTGTATGGCGTGCGCGGCGATCGCGTGGAAGAAATCTGGAGCGTGGACGGGCGGGGGAAATTGCAATAAGATGCCCGCCATCGTCCCGGCGCTGGAAGCTTTGCTTGCGAACCTGATCGATTACGCCGGGCTTTATCCGCCGGCGGCGCTCCCGCTAAAAGATGTCGCGGAGAAATACGAGAGCTACCGCACGTCCGCGCACGGATGGATGCTCAATCGCGTGGTCCTGCCGCTGTCGAAACTCGCCTGGACCCACTTCGGCGAGGATTGGCGCATCTCGCTGCTGGTGGATAGCGAGCCCGGCCCGCTGCCCCACCAGGTGGAAACGCTCGAAACCAGGCTCGCGCATGGACTGTCGCGGCCGACTTACTGCGAAGTGCCGGTCGAACAGGTGACCGGCGGGTTCGCCAAGGTGCGCA
This sequence comes from Bryobacteraceae bacterium, assembly GCA_035509055.1. Lineage (GTDB taxonomy): Bacteria > Acidobacteriota > Terriglobia > Bryobacterales > Bryobacteraceae > PALSA-129. The sequence goes on from DATJMA010000115.1 coordinate 5,395, forward strand.
CCGGCGGCCTGACGCCCGAGGCCATCCCGTCGCCCGAAACCATCGCCGATTTCCTTCATCGCGCTGCCGGGCGCCGCCTGCCGTTCAAAGCGACCGCCGGCTTGCACCATCCCATTCGCTCGTTCCGTCCGCTGACTTACGCCGCCGACAGCCCCTGCGCCGTCATGCACGGATTCCTCAACGTCTTCATCGCCGCCGCGTTCGCATGGCACGGCGCCGGGCTGGATTTGCTGCTCGACGCGCTCCGCGAGGAAGATGTGCACGCGTTCGAATTTGCCGGTGAAGAACTGCGCTGGCGCGAAAATCGCCTTACAGCCGAACAGATCGCCGCCGCCCGCCGCGATTTCGCCCACAGCTTCGGCTCCTGCTCGTTCGAAGAGCCGGTATCCGACCTGCGCGAATTGGGATTACTGCCATGATCGACCACACGCACGACCCCGCCCTGCGCAGTTGGGTGGAATCCGCCAACGATCCGGCGTGCGATTTCCCCATCCAAAACCTGCCCTTCGCCACTTTCCGCCATGGCGCCGGTTCGCATGTAGGCGCCGCCATCGGCGATCAGGTGCTCGACATTACGGGCGCGTTGCAGATTCGCTCCCTGCGCGATCTCATGGCCATGCCGAAGGCCGAACGCGTATCGCTGCGGCAGCGCATCAGCCACATGCTGGCGCACGATCCCGATGCGTCGCACCTGGTGCCCATGGCGGAAGCCGAACTGCTTCTGCCCTGCGAGATCGGCGACTACACCGATTTCTACGCCTCCCTCCACCACGCCACTAATGTCGGCAGCATGTTCCGGCCGGACAATCCGCTGCTTCCGAATTACAAATGGCTGCCGGTGGGATACCACGGGCGCGCCTCGTCGATCGTGGTAAGCGGGACGCCCGTGCGCCGCCCTCGGGGGCAGACGGTCGAACAACCCGCCGGTCCGCCGAAATTCGGGCCGTCGCGGCGGCTGGATTACGAGCTCGAGGTGGGCGGGTTTCTTGGACCGGGAAACGCCATCGGTGAGCCCATCCCCATCGCGCAGGCGGCCGATCACCTGTTCGGGGTGTGCCTTTTGAACGATTGGTCGGCGCGCGACATTCAGACCTGGGAATATCAGCCGCTGGGGCCGTTTCTCGCCAAGAATTTCGCCACGTCGATCTCGCCCTGGGTGGTGACCATGGAGGCGCTCGAGCCCTTCCGCTGCGCACCCGCACCGCGCCCGCCGTCGGACCCCGAACCGCTGCCGCACCTGCGCGACACAATCGGCGCCTACGACATCACGCTCGAAGTCTGGCTCCGCTCCGCGCACATGCCCGAGCCTGTTCGCCTGAGCCGCTCGCGATTCGGATCGCTCTATTGGACGCTGGCGCAGATGGTGGCTCACCACACTTCCAATGGCTGCCCGCTGCGCCCCGGCGACCTGATCGGGAGCGGCACGGTCTCCGGACCCGAAAAGGAAAATTGCGGATGCCTGCTGGAATTAACCTGGCGCGGGAGCGAGCCGGTCACGCTTCCCACGGGCGAGATCCGGAAATTCCTGGAGGATGGCGACGAGGTCATCCTGCGCGGCTTTTGCGAGGCGCGGGGGGCGCGGCGGATCGGGCTGGGCGAATGCCGCGGTGTGGTGCTGCCCGCGGAAAACGTGAACCCCTGACGCCATTCGCGTATCCAATATTGCGAGGAGAAATAATGGCCGCAGTTACCTACAATATCGATCCGGCTCATTCCGCAGCCCACTTCACGGTGCGCCACATGATGATCAGCAACGTCAGGGGCGAGTTCACCAAGGTTTCCGGTACTGTAACGCACGACTACGACAATCCCGCCTCATCCCACGCCGACATCAAGATCGACGTGGCATCGTTGCATACCCGCGACGAACAGCGTGACGGCCACCTGAAGAGCGCCGATTTCCTCGATGCGGCGAATTTCCCCACCATCGAGTTCGTCAGCACCAGCGTCCAGCCGGATGGCCACCATGAGCTTTTGGTGAAGGGCAACCTGACCATTCACGGCGTGAGCCGCGAAGTCGTTTTGCACGTGGAAGGTCCTTCGGACGAGGTAAAGGACCCGTGGGGCAACTACCGGTCTGGCGCCGCCGCCACGGCGAAAATCTCCCGCAAGGATTTCGGCCTGCACTGGAACATGGCCCTGGAAACCGGGGGCGTGTTGGTGGGAGACGAAGTCAAGATCGATCTCGAGGTGGAGTTGACCCGGCGCGCATCCTAGTGGTACGACAGGGTTGATGCCGGACCAAATTTACCTGGTGGCGAACGGCGATTTGCGTTTGTCCGCCAATCGCCAATGCTGGGCCGCTCAGCATGCGGCGGAACAAGCCATTATGGAGGCCATCCGCCGGGAAGGCCGCCGGATCGAGCGCGCGCACCCCTACGACGAGACGCGCGGACACGGCTTCATCGACAGCCAGAAATACGGCAATCGCGTTTTCCGCGACATTCCGCCGGATGCGCCGCTGGTGGTGTGCGAGGCGGTCTGGCAATATAGCCATCATGTCCTTCCGGGGCTCGTCAGCCACCGCGGGCCAATTCTCACCGTGGCCAATTGGAGCGGCCAGTGGCCCGGGCTCGTCGGGATGCTGAATCTTAACGGCTGCCTGACCAAAGCCGGAGTCACGTATTCCACCCTGTGGAGCGAGGATTTCGCCGACCAGCGCTTTCTTTCGGGATTGCGGCAATGGCTCGCCGGCAACCAGGTGCGGCACGACACTTCGCACGCGCGCCCGCTGGAGACATTCCGTCTTCCCGGAGAGGCGGTTGCAACAGGCAAGGAACTGGCCGCGCAGTTGCGCCGCGAAAAAGCCATCATGGGCGTGTTCGACGAGGGCTGCATGGGCATGTACAACGCCATCATCCCCGACGAGAACCTGATGCCGCTCGGCGTCTTCAAGGAGCGGCTCAGCCAATCGGCGCTCTACGCCGCCATGCGCGAAATTCCGGACGACGAAGCTCGCGCGGTACGTCATTGGCTCGACCAGAAAGGCATGCGCTTCCATACCGGATCGCATGCGGAAACCGATCTCACCGACGGCCAGATTCTCGAGCAATGCAAGATGTATATCGCCGCCCTGCGCATCGCCGACGATTTCGGCTGCGACGTGATCGGCATTCAGTATCAGCAGGGACTGAAAGATCTCGCGCCGGCATCGGACCTGGCGGAAGGTCTGCTGAACAACGTCGATCGTCCTCCGGTGAAAGCCGCGGGCAATGGGCGCGTCTTATATGATGGGCGGCCGCTGCCGCATTTCAACGAAGTGGACGAATGCGCCGGTCTCGACGCGCTGGTGACCAATCGAGTCTGGACCCGGCTCGGCTACGACCCGGAGACCACGCTGCACGACGTCCGCTATGGCGAGTCCTACCAGGGCGAGTTCGTGTGGGTATTCGAGATCTCCGGCTCGGTGCCGCCGCAGCACCTGGTCGGCGCCTACGCGGGCGCGGTGAGCGAACGCCAGCCCGGGATGTACTTCCGGCTGGGCGGAGGCACGATCAAAGGTGTGAGTAAGCCCGGCGAGATCGTCTGGAGCCGCATTTACGTCGCTGGCGGGCGATTGCACGCCGATATCGGCCGCGCCAAGGTGGTGGAACTTCCGCGGGAAGAGACCGAGCGCCGCTGGCGGGACACCACTCCGCAGTGGCCCATCATGCACGCGGTGCTTTACGGCGTCACGCGCGATCAGTTGATGGCCAAGCACCAGGCGAACCACATCCAGGTGGCGTATGGGCGCGATGCCGCCACGGCCAACACGGCGCTGGCGGCGAAAGCCGCGATGTTCGCGGAAATGGGCATTGCCGTGAACATTTGCGGCACGGATCACGGGCTCGCCGAAGTTTGACTTGCGGGCGCGATCCGCGGTACTTTGCAACTATAGTCTTCCATCGGGCGCGGTAGCCAAGTGGTAAGGCAAAGGTCTGCAAAACCTTTATTCGTCGGTTCAATTCCGACCCGCGCCTCCATTCCAAGTTATTGAAAAAAGAGCACTTCTGAACGTGCGGAAATAGCTGTGCGGGATTTTGTGCGATACACCGTTATGCTCCAGAAAGGGACGTATGTTGACCATCTGGAGACGGCACAAAGAGAGCTGCCCCCACAAATCAGACCGCTACTACCGGAAATGTCGATGCGCGTGCCACATCGAAGGAACGCTTGAAGGAAAATATCTCCGCCAGTCGCTCAAAACCCGAAGCTGGGAGCGGGCCGTTGATCTCGTTCGGGCCATGGAGGATGGCACGAAAGATAAACCGGTGGTCGTCACGTTGCAGCACGCCGTCGAAGCGTTCTTAGCCGACCTCTCTGCCCAAAACCGCGCCGCCGATACCATCCGCAAATATGAATTGCTCTTCAAACAGCTCCGCACGCTGGGCGAACTCCGTCCCATCACCGATTTCACGTTCGATGCTCTCGTGAAGTTCAGGGCAAGCTGGCAGGAGAAAGGCGCGGCGACAAGGAACAAGAAGCTCGACCGCCTCCGTGCATTCTT
>DATJMA010000116.1:0-29507 GCA_035509055.1 Bryobacteraceae bacterium
TGCCCGTGATCAACAGCCGCGTCCACTTCCAGACGATGATCGCGTTCGACCGCACCGTTTTCGGAACACTCCCCACCATCGCGCTGCAATCGCGGTTTTACCACCCCGATGACCCCGCCTGGTACGATTACGCCGCCGTAATCTGCTACCTCTCGCACTTCATCGTGCCTCTCGGCGCGGCGTTCTTGCTCTGGCTCCAGGACCGCAAAATGTTCCGCGAGTTCGCCGCCGGAATCCTGATTCTGTCCTACGCCGCTTACCTGACTTACCTGATTTTTCCCGCGGCGCCGCCCTGGTTGGCCGCCCAGGCCGGCCTGCTGCCCAAAGTGGATCGCATCCTCGGCAACACCCTGCTGCAATTTCGCGATCCCATCTCTCTGCCCACAGTCTACGCGGCGCTGGGCGTGAATATGGTGGCCGCGGTGCCGTCCCTGCACGCCGCCTACCCTCTTCTGACCGCGCTCTTCGTCGGCGAAAAGGCGCCGAAGCTGCTGCCGCTGCTCGCGGGGTATGTGTTTTCCATCTGGATCGCCGTGATCTACCTCGGCGAGCATTACGTTTTCGATGTCGCCGCCGGCATCCTGTACGCCTTGCTCGCCTACGCGCTGGTAGTCTACTGGCCGGCGATCAAAGCGATACGGCGGTAGTGTTCGCCCCGCACACCAGCACCCCCACCCGCTCCCCGCGCCCGGCCCGGTACCGTCCCGATAAGACGGAGGCCAAGGCTGCCGCGCCGCCCGGCTCCGCCACCACCCGCAGCGTCTTCCACAATGCCGATTGCGCCGCCGTAATTGCTTCGTCCGTCACCAGCACCACGCCGCTCACGTAAGCCTGCGCGATCGGGAACATCAACTCCCCCACCCGCCGCGGCGCCAGCGAATCCGCCGCGATTCCGCCCGCGGGCGCGTCCACCGGACGTCCCGCAGCCATCGCCATGTCGAGCGTTGGGCACAATTCCGGCTCCACTCCGACCACCTTCGTCCGCCCGCCGTACCACGCCGCGATTCCGCCGATCAATCCGCCGCCGCCCACCGCGACCACCACCGAATCCACCGCCGCATCCTGCTCCTCGAATTCCAGGCCGACCGTTCCCTGCCCCAGCAGCGTCTCCACCTGCTCGTACGCATGGACCTTCAGCGCTCCCGATTGCGCCGCCCACTCCTCGCTGGCGGCGAGCGCGTCGGCGTAACGCTCGCCGGTGATCACCAGGTCCGCGCCGTAGCTGCGAATGCGATCCAGCTTCGCCGGCGACGCCACCGTCGGCACGAAAATGCGCGCCGGTTTTCCCAGTCGCATGGCGGCGTACGCCACCGCCGCCCCATGGTTTCCGCCCGATGCCGCCACCACTCCCGCCGCCGGCACTTCGCGCCGCAATAAATTCGTGAACGCGCCGCGCGCTTTGAACGACCCGGCATGCTGCAGGAACTCGAGCTTCAGCGCCAGCGTGATGCCATCGAGCCCGAAATCGGCGCCATCCACTTCCACCACCGGAGTGCGCCGGATGTAAGGCCTGATAAGCGGGTACGTCTCCGCGATCGCGCCGCGATCTATCATGCTATCCGAGAGCCTGCTCGAGATCGGCGATGATATCCTCGGCCGCTTCAATCCCCACCGAGAGCCGCACCAGGTTGTCGCGGATGCCCATGCGCTCGCGGTGCTTGGGGGAAATCTCGCGATGCGAACTCATGGCCGGGTAAAGCATCATGGTGTGGACATCGCCCAGCGACGTCCCGCGTACGATCATCTTGAGGCCATCCATGACGCGGAAGATCTCGGCCCGTCCGGCATCGCGGATTTCGAAGCTGACCATGGCGCCGTAGAGATTCGCCGGGAAAACGCGGCGGATCGTGGCGGCGTCGGGATGCGCCGGATCGCCGGTGAAATAAACGCGCTCCACTTTGGGGTGCGCACTCAGCCAGTTTGCCACCCGGCACGCGTTGGCGCATTGCCGTTCCATGCGCAGCGCGAACGTCTTGATGCCCCGCATGGTGAGGTAACACTCGAACGGTCCGAGCACCGGGCCGACCACGCGCGAGAGCGCCCGCAAGCCCTCGTAATTCGGCTCGTCGCTCACCACCATTCCGCCCAGCACGTCGCCGTGTCCGGCCAGGTACTTAGTCACGCTGTGAACGCTGAAATGCGCTCCCATTTCGAGTGGACGGCACAGCAGCGGCGTGGCGAAAGTGTTATCCACCACCAGCGCCGCGCCGGCTTCGCGCGCGATTTCCGCCAGCCGGTCGATCTGGCCCACCCGCAGCAGCGGGTTCGAAATCGTCTCCATCACGATACAGCCGGGCTTCGCCTCGGCCACCGCCTTGCGAAATGCATCCAGGTCGCAGACGTCGGCGAACCGCACCGCGACGCCCATCGGGTCGAGCACCTTCATCAGCAGGCTGACGGTAGCGCCGTACGTGGCGTTGGCGGCGACAATCGACTTCCGCCGGTCGGTGAGCGCCGCCAGCACCGCCGTGTGCATGGCCGCCATTCCCGAGGCGCACGCCAGCGCTCCGTGGCCGTTTTCGAGCGACGTTACCAATTCCTCCAGCGCCGCCGCCGTCGGAGTATCGTAGCGGGCATAACACGGCCCCTGCTCTTCCTGTCCGAAAATGCGGTCGAGCTGCTCCATGCTCTCGTACACGTAGCTCGATGCGCTGAAAATGGGGGTGGTGCTGGGGATGTAAGGGCCGAGTCTCTTGCGGTCGCCCGCGTGTACCGCTTTACTGTGAATTTGCAACTTTATTTCCTCTTCCAGCGCACGCCGGACTTGGTGTCTTCCAGGATGATGCTTTGGTCCAGAAGCTCCTGTCGAATCTGGTCGGCGCGCGCGAAGTTTTTGGCTTTCTTGGCCGCGGCGCGCTCCGCGATGAGCGCCTCCACGTCCGCATCGCTCAGTTGCCCGGCCTGTTCGGTGGGCTTGAGCACGTCGAAGATCGAATCGAATCGCGCCAGAAATGCCAGCCCCGCGGCCGCATTTCCGGCGCGGAACTCGCCGCCGTCCATGGCGCTGTTGGCGTCGCGCACGTATTCGAAAACTGCTGCCAGCGCCTCGGCGGTGTTCAGGTCGTCGTTGAGGCTGCCGGCGAATGCCTGTTCCGCGGCTTGTGTGCGGGCGATCAATTGCTCGTTCGTGCCCTCCGGAAACCGGTCGGTCTCCAGGCGCAGTTTGAAATTGCGCAGCCGTCCGATGGCCGTTGCCGCGGAGTTCAGCCCGTCGAACGTAAAGTTCAGCGATTTGCGGTACGGCACCGAGGCCAGCAGGTAGCGGATGGCCTCGGGCGCATAGCCTTTTTCCAGGATGTCGCGCAGGGTGTAGTAATTCCCCAGCGACTTCGACATCTTCTGGCCTTCCACCATCAGAAACTCGGCGTGCATCCAGAAGCGCGAAAACCGCTTGCTGGTGAGCGATTCCGACTGCGCGATTTCGTTTTCGTGGTGCGGAAACACCAGGTCGATGCCGCCGGCATGGATATCCAGCGTCTCGCCGAGGTATTTGATGGCCATCACGGAGCACTCGATGTGCCAGCCCGGGCGTCCCGGGCCGATCGCCGTCTCCCAGAATTTTTCGCCTTCCTTGGGGGCTTTCCACAACGCGAAATCGCGCGCATCGGCCTTCTCGTACTCGTCCACATCCACGCGCGCGCCCGCAAGGTTACCGCTGAAATCGTTGTGCGAGAGTTTGCCGTACCCGGGAAATGTGCCGATGCGGAAATACACGCTGCCGTCGCTGTTGTAGGTGTGGCCGCCGGCGGTCAGGCGGGCGATGGCATCCACCATATCGTTGATGTGCTCGGTCGCCGGCACCAGGTGTTCCGGCCGCTCCAGCCGCAGGGAGGCGCAATCGTCGAGGAACGCCTTCGTATAGATGGCGGTGTAGTCCTTCAGGTCCTTGTGCTCGGCCGCGGCGTTGCGGATGATCTTGTCGTCCACGTCGGTGATGTTCATGACGTGGTCGAGCCCGAATCCATTCGCGCGCAGAGTCTTGCGCAGGATATCCACGAAAGTGAACGTCCGGAAGTTACCGATATGAGCGTAGTGGTAGACCGTGGGGCCGCAAGTGTACATGCGGACGGTGTTATCGCGCGCGGGCGAGAACTCCTCCACCTGCTGAGACAACGTGTTGTAGAAGCGCAGCGGCATAGATGATGAGGGGGAAATTTTTATCGTAGCAGGTGGGGCGGGCGTTTTTGCCCGAGGTCAGGAGAGCCAGCGGATGCGGCGCCAGACGCGGATGGTCCATTTCTCGGGCTCTGGCTGCGGCGCCGGCTCGCATGTTGCCGCGCGATACCGCTCCACCAGGCGATCGACATCGTAGTGGATCGCCTGCGCATATTGCCGGATGTAGCCGAGACCGTATGCGCCGCCGGGCAGGCTGCGGAATTTGCCGTGCTCGATGTCTTCAAGGTAGCGCTCGCTGATCTTGGTCGCTTCCGCAATCGCGGACAGAGAAATTCCTGCCTTTTGGCGCCAGGCGGCGAGATCGATCATGCGCGCGGACTTCTTGCTTCGCATCGGGCCTGTACTAGCAAGTTTAGTGCAAACGGACAAACGCAGAAAGTGCCGGAACTTACGGAACCGCCGTTTTATTTAATATGTAATTCCGCCGAGGCGAAAAGGATGGGGAATCGTGTAAGTCTTTCAACTCGCACGAGGGCACGGGCGGTGGCGCGGGAGCCAACATCCGGTCGTAGGTTCCATTGACGTTACCGTGATTAGCGGGACCGGGTAAACTTTGGTTAACTCCCGCTTGGTTTGCGCGTTTCCTCCCAGCTCACAGAAATCGCATGGCGCAAGCTGCCTTCGGCCCCATTGGGGAACGTCGCCGGAGCTTTCCGGTTTTGGCGATTGCGCAGCTGAGAACCATGGCCGCGTTGATCCACTCGGGATTGTTCCACAAATCGCCAGTCCCGGCGTCATACTGTTCGATGATGCGCCTTCTTTCTGCGGTGCTGCTGGTCTCCGCCTGTTACGCGCAACCGCAAACCCGCCTGGAGTTCGAAGCGGCGTCCGTAAAGCCCGCGCCGCCGTTTGACGGCGGGTCGATCACGATGAGGTGTTGGGGCGGTCCGGGATCGACCGACCCTGGCCTGTTCCGCTGCGAGAATTTCAGCCTTTCCAACCTGCTCAACTGGGCCTTCGAGCTGGGAGCGAACGACCTTTCCGCGCCCGATTGGGCGCAGGCCGCGCTGTTCAACCTGGACGCGCGCGTACCCGAGGGGACCACGCACGACCAATTCCGCCAGATGTTCCAAAACCTCCTGACCGATCGCTTCAAACTCGTCGTCCACCGCGAGAAGCGGGAATCGTTGGCGTACCGGCTCGTGATCGCCAAGGGCGGCCCGAAATTCCAGGCCGCCGCGGAGGTGCAGCCGGAAGAGCCGAAGGCGGATGCCGCGGCGACTCCGCCTGCTCCCAAACCACTCCAACCCGACGCCGACGGGTATCCGGCATTCGAACCCGGCAAAGGCGGGATGGCCGCCATCAACGGGCGGTCTCGCATGGCCGAACCGCGGGCGACCATGGCTTGGCTGGCATCGCAGCTGTCGGGCTATTTGCACTCGCAGGTCGTCGATGCCACGGGACTCACCGGCAGGTACGCCATCGATCTCCGCTGGGTGATGGATGACGGACCGTCCGCCGCAGCCGACGACACGCCTGGCCCGACCCTCGGCGAAGCCGTCCAAAAGCAGCTCGGCCTGCAGCTTCAAAGGACCTCAAACGGGACAAAAAGTGTCCTGGTAGTAGACCACGCTGAAAAAATACCCGCCGGGAATTAGCGTAAGCCCCCACATCGGTGGGCGTAATCCCCTAATTCACACCTCTTTATCCTGTTTAAATTCTCAACGATTGTATTGATTCTCCACGTCTTGCGGCATGGCCCACCGATTGCACCAGCCCAAAGTTCCTCACAGAAAGGACCTTTCCGTGACCCAAGCTGCGACGGAAAACAAGACCGAATTCCTGCGGGCTCTTCCAGGGGACGATGTCCGACAGATCCTGTGGCGCTTCGAGGATCGATTTGATCTACAAATGCTGGTGCAGTCGGTGCGCGGCGTGGCGCGCGGACCGGTGGCGCGGCTGGTGGCGCAGGGTGCTCGCAATACCCACGAGTGGACCGCCGATAAACAATCGCTGCTTCAGGCGTTCGACGAAGCCGGCGTCACCGGAGTCTTCATGGAACCGTCGGAAGGCGGATTCATCGAGGGTCCGAAAAACCTGGCGCTGGCGCTGGTGGCATTCGAACTGGCCTGGGTGGATGCCGGCGCGGCCACCGGCAGCCTCGCCGGATGCCTCGCGCTTTCACCCATCCACGAGCGCGGCACAGAGGAACAGAAGGCCTGGTACATGAGCCGCTGCGCGCCCGCGCAACCCGGCGAGGATCGCAAACCCTGGCGCGGCGCCTTCTGCCTCACCGAGCCGATTCCGTATGTCGGCGTCGAAACCGGCATGTTGGGCGGCAAGATCCGCGTGGCCGAGTGGCGCGAAGGCGAAGAGCCGATGCTCCAGGTGGAGAAGCGCGGCCGCTTCATCACCAACATGGGGTTCGCCAACTTCGTGACCGCGGCGGTGGAATCGGACGACCCGAAGATCAAAGGCACCTGCATGGTGGTCCTCGAAGAAACCGACCCCGGCACCTTCGACCGCGGCGTGCCCACGCGAAAACTGGTCCACCAGCTTTCCTCCACGCGCGATCCGATTTTCAATCTGCGCGTGCCGGCGTCAAGGATCGTCGGCGGCTACACCGTCAAAGATGGCGTCATCGTGCCGCGTTACAACCACGGCGAGATCATCGAGGCGGTTTTCCGCCGCACCCGCGTGACGGTGGCGATCATGACGTCGGCCAAATTGTTGAGCGCAATCGAGCCGGTGATCCGCTATGCGCGCAGCCGCTTTCGCGGCAGCGCCATCGTCAACCCCGGATCTCCGCGTTATGAGCTCGGACTTCAGTTAAAGGAAGACGTTCCCCATCGCCTGGTCGACATCTGGGCAACCGGCGAAGCCAGCGCGTCGCTGGGGTTCGAAGCCGCGCGGGTATTCGACCAGCTCGACCCGTTGGAAAAGCCGAAGACCGAATTCCTCGCGGCGAAGGGCATCGGCGGCGGCGTGGCGGCCATGAAAGCCATGCGTAAGGTGCAGAAGGACGCCATCGAGTTTCTCCACGGCACGCGCCCCGAGTTGGCGGACGATCCCATGGTGCAGTATGCGCTGCTCGATTCGCTCGCCAACGTGCTGTGCCCCGCCTGCAAGCTCTGGAATACCGGCCACGGCGCGCAGATGATGCGGGAGGCCGTAAGCCTCATGGGCGGCTATGGAATCACCGAGGATTGCCCCGGATTCCTCGGCCACAAATGGATGGACGCGCAGCTCGAAGCGACCTATGAAGGTCCGGAAGCCGTGCAGCGCCGCCAGCTCAGCGTCACCATGGCGGACGATCTCTTCCTGGCGCAGTTCCGCGGCTGGATTCGCGAGATGCGGCACGTCGCCAACGATCGTCCCGGCACCGGCGCATGCCCGCTCGCCAGCGCCATGGAACTTTGGCTGTGGACGCTGAAGCGCATGCAATCGGTACCCGACGCTTACGGCGCCAAACTCTACCAGAGCTCCCGGCAGGGTGTCACGTTCCCACTGGCCGACGCGCTCTGCTTCCTGCTGGCATCGCGCGCGCAGATTCTCGACTACCTCGAGCTCGAAAAGAAGGGACCGCAGAATCCCACCGTTGCCGAAGCCCTGCCGGGATTGCTCACGTTCCTCGGCGATCTTTGCCATGTGCAGGCGGCGCGGGCCGCGGGCGAAGTCGGCCGCATCTGCTCGGAGCTGGTGTTCGGTTACAATCGCCACCCGGCGTGGGATGACGATGGCTGCTCCACCTGCTATCGCGCCGACGAACTCGAAGCGCTCGAAGGACTGGTTCCCGGCATCGGCGGCGTGGCGCGCGGCTACACCGACGTCATCGAGGAGGATGGCTCTCACACCCAGAAGGCCGGTCCTTGCGTGCCGTTCGATGGGCTCGATCAGTTTGCCCGCCGGCGCCTGCGGCTGGACGCCTGCCTCACCGGCTCGCAACTGGCCAAGGACCGGGCCGCCGAAGCGCTCACTAAGGTGATGATTCCGGAAGCCGCGAGTTACCCGGCATGAGCCGCGGGGTGGAACGGCAGGTGATGGATGTCGACATTGCCTGCGTCGGATTCGGCCCGGCGACCGCCGGTTTTCTGACAACGCTCGCCAGGAATCTGGTGAATCCCGATGGCAGCCCCGCCATCGAGAGCCGTGTCATGCCCGGCCTGCCGCTCCAGGTAGTCTGCTACGAGCGCGCCGGCGATGTGGGGTTCGGAGTTTCCGGCGTAGTGACGCGCGCCCGCGGCATTCGCGCCTCGCTCCCTGAGATCGATTTCAGCCGGGTCCCGATGGCTGCGCCCGTCGTCAGCGAACATTTGGTCTACCTCCTGGACCCCGCCGGCGCCAGCCGCCGTTCCTTCGCGCTGCGCATGGCCGATCGCGCCATCCGCATGCTGCGCCTCCATAGCCATTGCGGATATGAGCTTCCCTATGTGCCGCCGTTCCTCCGCAAAGACGGCGGCGTGGTTCTCTCCGTGGGCCAGTTCCTGCAGCACATGGCGGGCGAAATTTCTTCCACCGGGCTGGTGCAGGTCTGGCCCGGGATGCCGGTGGCGGAGGCGCTGCCCGGTGAGACCAAAGCCAGCGTGGCCGGGATTCGACTGGCCGATCAGGGCGGCGAGCCGGGCATGGATATTCACGCCGCGCTTACCGTAATCGGCGACGGTCCGGTAGGAGCGGTGGGCCGGCAACTCGACGAGCGGATCGGTATGCCGCAAGGACATCATCGTCGCGAGTGGGCGCTCGGCATGAAGTTCGTTGTCGATCTGCCTGAGGGCACGGGTCTCGAGGCCGGCACGGTGTTCCACACCTTCGGCTATCCCGAACCGGAAATCTTCGGTTTCTTTTACGTCCATCCCGGCAACGTAGCCTCCGTGGGGATTTTCATCCCCTCCTGGTTCCGCAGCCCTATGCGGACGGCCTATCGCTATTTACAGCACTTCGCGCTGCATCCATATTTATGGCGATACCTCGAGGGTGGAAAACTACGCAGCTGGGGCGCCAAATCGTTGGAGGAATCCGGCCGCCGCGGCGAGCCGTTCCTAACCGGCGATGGATTTGCGCGCATCGGTGAAGGATCGGGTAGCACCAACGTGCTCACCGGTTCCGGCGTAGACGAGGCTTGGACCACCGGTACCTTGCTGGCGGAAGCCGTGGTCGAACTGGCGCGCCAGTCGCGGCCTTTTACGCGCGAGAACCTCGAGCGCACCTACGTGGCGCGGCGGCGTGCGAGCTGGCTGGAAGCGGAAGGCCGCATCGCCGAAAAAGCCCGCGACGGGTTTCACCATGGTGTGGTTACAGGCCTGATGGGAATGGCGCTCGCCGGCATCACCGGCGGTAGAGCGTCGTTGAGTGGCGAACCGCGCCCGATGCCCACCGTGGAGGAATTTTACACCGGGAAAATTCGCGCCGAAGAAGTTCAGCGGATCGTCGCAAATTGCCAGGCGCGAAGCGTTCCCGTTCACGACGCGTTGATGGACGCTTCCGGCTGGCCGGCGATTCCCTTCGACGGTCAACTGCTCGTCACGCATCAGGATGCACTGCTCGTCGGCGGCAAGGTCCAGGCGCCGGCCGGTTTCGCGGACCATGTACGCTTCCGCTATCCCTACCTTTGCGAACGCTGCGGGTCGAAGCTGTGCATTGAGATGTGCTCCGGCCAGGCTATCGTGCCCGGACCCGATGGCGTGCCGGCGTTCGATCGCGAGAAGTGCGTGTATTGCGGCGCCTGCGTATGGAACTGCCCGAACGGTTCGATCGCGTTTTCAGCCGGCGCCGGCGGCCTGCACTCCAACGAGAACTGAAGACTCATGACACCTTTTCAAATCGTAGTTTGCGGGAGCATTGTTCCCGACCCCTTGCAGACGCTGGAGCCCGTCACCGCGGCCGGCGGCCCCGCCCTGAAGAATGAGATGATGCTGCCCGCGGTGCTGGATCCGTGGGCCGGGCATGCGCTGTTCGAAGCGGCCCACCTGGCCGGGCAGGTTCCCGGCAGCCAGGTCTGGCTCGTGGCCATGGCGCCGAAAGCCAAACTGCAGCAGGTGATGATGACGGTGGCGCAGAAAGTTCCCTTCCAACTGGTTGCGCTGGATGGGCCGGCCTCGGGGTTCGCCGATTCGTTCGAAACCGCGGCGGCGCTGGCGATGGCCATCGCGGCAATCCCCGTCCTCGACCATTCTCGCCTGTTGATTTTCGGCGGTTGGGAATCGGCCTCGCGCGGCGCTGGTTCCACGCTGCAAATGGTTGGCGAGCGATTGGGAATTACGGAGCAATTCCAGGGCGTGGATCGGCTCACGGCCGCCGATGGCGGCCTCGAAATCCTGGAGCGTATCGAGGGCGGCAAGCACCAGGTATCGCTGTGCGCGGCGCCGCCCGCGGTGCTTGGGTGGGCCACCGGCCATCTGCCGGAGCCGCGGAATAACCCGCAGGTCGGAATGGTGAATATGCGGGCAATCATGCCTGCGCTCCAGAAGGCGAAGGCATCCCCGGTGAAAAGCGAGGGCCTCACCTTCGCCTCTGTGAGTCTGCCGAAGCAGCAGCGCGAGACGCGTGTGGCGAAGGACATGGCGCCCGCCGAAATCGCGCGCGAAATCGTCGCCTGGATTGCCGAAGAATAGATCGGGGAGGAATAACGTGGAAACGGTTCTATTGTTGGCTCACACGGAAGCCGATGGATCGCTTGCCAAGCCGGCGCTCGAAGCGCTCGCGGCCGCGAAGAGTCTCGGCGGCGAGTTGCACGTCGGGTTGGTGGGGGAGAAAGTGCGGGGTCTGGGAGGCGCCGCGCGCGTTCTCGGGGTGGCAGGCGCAGCGTTCGCGCAATCGCGTTACTCCACCGACGCGGCAGCGGCGGAAGCCCTCTGCCGCGCGTCGGGAGCTTCGATCGTAATCGCGCCCGGAACTTCGCGCTGGTCGCGCGCTCTGCCGGGGGTGGCGTTCCGCTTGGGCGGACGCGTGGACGCGCACGCCACCAGCCTGGCCATCGAGAACGGCGCCCCGGCGGTGACGCGCTGGTTTTACCGCCAACGCATGGAGGCTGTCCTGACTCGGTCGCAGAGGCCGTGGATCGTGCTTCTCGACCCTGGTTGCGTGCCGGCGTGGAGCGGCGAGCTTGTGGATGCCACGGTCGAAACCGTGGCCGTGCCCGCCGTCAAAATGCGCACCACGGTCACCGGGACGCGATCGCCGGAAGCCGGCGAGCAGACCATCCGGCCGGACGCCAGGCTCCTCTTCGTAGCCGGGGCGGGCTGGACTAAGAAGCAGGCGGACGGCGCCACCCATACCGCCGAGGCGGAAAAGCTGATTCTGAATTTCCTGCGCGCCACGCAGGCCTCACTCGGCGGCAGCAAATCGCTGGTGGACCTGAGCGGCGAGGGCGAAGCGGTCCTGCGCTTCATGACGCACCTCAATCAGATCGGACAGACCGGCGCCACGCCCCGCCATCCCAAAGGACTTTCGACCTGCTGCCACGGCGAAGAGCCTCACGCGGTCGGCTGGCGCTTCATCGGCCAGCGCCGCGCCGTCAATCTTGACCCCAACTGCGGATGGGCGCGCGGGAAGGCCGACGTCCTGTATGTCGCGGACGCGTTCGAGGTCATGCGCCAGGTAAATGCGCTGCTGCAGGGGTGATTGCGTCACCCCCGTCCGACCGGGAAAGTAGTGCTAAGGTGAAGAGTCCTGGTATGTTGGGCGGTGGGAATGCACCATGGCCGACGCCATCAAGAAGCTGACAATTGAGGGGTTCAAGTCGATCCGCAAGCTGGAGGACTTCGAGCTTCGTGCGCTGAACGTTCTGATCGGCGCGAACGGCGCGGGAAAGACCAACTTCGTCAGCTTTTTCAGGCTGCTACGAGAGATGATCGAGGAGCGATTGCAAGTGGCAGTCGCCGCAACGGAAGGCGGGGCAGACGCATGTTTGTACCTCGGGCCTAAGATCACCCAGCAATTCAGTGCCAAGCTCTATTTCGGGCGGAACGGTTACGAGTTCTCGCTCGTTCCCACGCCGGACAATCGACTGATTTTCGCCGATGAGAGAACCGTATTCTTCGGGGATATCGCTACGGGCGGGCAGTCGTTGGGATCTGGGCATTCCGAGTCAAGGTTGGCGCAAAGACGAGATGACCCAGGTAAGTCGGGCGCGATTCACGGTGTCGCTTACCATGTTTTCAACGCGCTTTCGAATTGGGTGGTTTACCACTTTCACGATACGAGCCTTTCGGCGCCTGTGCGCCGCGCACGGCCGATCAACGACAACGAAGTCTTCCGGCCGAATGCCGAGAATCTCGCGCCGTTCCTTTACCGGATCCAGCAAACCGATCCGCAGACCTATTCGAAGATTCGCGATATCGTCCGACTGGCCGCCCCGTTTTTTGACGATTTCAAGCTCCGCCCGATTCCCGCGACGCCCGACCTGATTCAACTGGAATGGCTGCAACGGGACTCGGATTATCCATTCCGCGTGAATCAGCTTTCGGACGGGACGCTTCGTTTCATCTGTCTTGCAACGGCCCTGCTTTCGCCGCTGCGGCCAGCTACCGTTTTGTTTGATGAACCGGAGTTGGGGCTGCATCCCTACGCCCTTACGCTGCTGGGAAATCTGTTCAAGCAGGCTGCCGTAGCCTACGGCAAATACATCAACAGGCAGGTCATTATCTCGACACAGTCGGCGTTACTGCTGAACGAATTCGCCCCGGAAGAAGTGATTGTAGTCGAGCGCAAGAACGGTGAGTCGACATTTCGGCGGCTCGATTCGGCGGCGCTCTCCGAATGGCTCGAGGACTACAGCCTCGGTGAGCTATGGCAGAAGAACGTTCTGGGTGGGCGGCCGCAAGAAGAGCGGAGCCGTGCGCCGGTTAACGGCGGAGGCGATCCTCTTCCGTGAGCAGCGTAGTTGTGATTGTGGAAGGGCCGACGGAGGAATCGTTCGTAGGCGGTCCATTGGCAGAGGCTCTGTGGCCGAATCAGGTCTATCTGAAGCCGATCATCTTAGGCATTCCCGGCCATAAGGGCGGCAGAACGAATTATGCCCGGGTTCAGAAGGACCTTTTGCGGCTGCTCAAACAGGACCGGTCGGCCTACTGCTCCACCATGATCGATTTCTACGGATTGGGGCCGGGCTTTCCCGGTGCGCCATTGACGTCCGGGCTCACCAATATAGCCAGGGCCGAACGCATCGAACGCGGCATCCTGGATGACATCTGTGGGCGGATTCCCGACCTCCGCCCCGATGTGCGGCTGATTCCATATCTTTCGCTGCACGAATACGAAGCGCTGCTGTTCAGCGATCCGGCCGCCTTCGCGCGCGGAATCAAGCAGCCGAACTTGGCACGGAGCTTTCAGGCGATTCGAGATGGATTTGCGAGCCCGGAAGATATTGACGATAGTCCTGTAACGGCCCCATCAAAGCGCGTGATTGGAATTTACTCTGCCTACCGAAAGGTTATCGAAGGGACGTTGGCAGCGCGGGCTGTCGGAATTGAGACGATGCGCCAGGAATGCGCCCACTTTCGGTGGTGGTTTGAAAAGCTGCGGGGCTTGCCTGAGCTCCGAGGGTGAGAAGCTCTCCACGCTCGCGTGACTCCGCGCGTCAATCCGGGCAGGAGAGTATCGACAGCATGTACGTCCCCACAAGCCTGATTGCCGCCGCCATTTTCGCTTTCACACCCGCATCCGATACGCCGCAGGCGCCCTCTTACAAGGTGGAATTCACCATCAATGACGGCACCGCCGCGAACCCGCAACCGTCCAGGCGGTACAGCATGCTGGTGGATGAGTCGCGAAAAGCGGCTTTTCAGGCGCTGGGTGACGTCTTCAATAACTGCGGCTCGCCCCAGTCCATCGATACTGGCGCGAAGATCGAACTCACCCTCCACTCATCGGGGGACAAGGTGGCGATCGAAGGCTCCATTGACCTTAGCAGCGTCACGGGTATCGGGAACGTGGGCAGCCTCTGTGAGCCGATCATCGGCGAGCGAAAGATCGCCTTCCACACCAAGCTTGACTTGGGCAAACCTGCGACGCTTGACGACGACCCTCGCGCCGGCGCCCAGCGCCACGTGGAAGCCGTCGTCACCGAAGTGAACTGAGAAACGCCCGGATCTCGCGCAGCACGTCCGCCTCGTTCGAGAGAAACACATAATGATGGGCATCGCGCAGAACAACCACGCGCGCGGCGGGGACGCACTCCTGGAACACCTTGATTTGCCTTTCCACCAGCGCCGCGAGCGCCGTCGAATAGACGCCGGCCGCCCGGCGCACGGCAGGATCCGTATTGTGATCGATCCAAGGGCCCAATGCGTGTGGGTTGGCGAAAATCGCCAGTGCCGGGACGCGAATCTCCGTGTACTTCTTCAGGCCCGTCATCAACAGAGGCCCGCCCGGAGAATCGCGGCGTCTGGTGACGCGCCCTTCAGGCGTCGATTGCCATTCCTCGCGGAGTTCACCTTCGGGAAAGGCAAACCCGTTCATGCGCACATAGTACTCAGAAAGCGCCCGGAAGCTGGCCAAATCCGCGTTGCCCGGCTCGGGAAATTGCGGCCCGTGGAGGGCTTGAATGTCCTCCATGTGCGGCCCTTTCCCGTTGTCGAAAGCGTATGGATAGGCGGCGTCGAGATAGATCACTCCGGCGATCCGCTCGGGATGCCGGCTGGCCACCGAACTCAACTCCTCGCCGCCCAGAGAGTGCGCCGCGAGCACGGGGCGCGTGAGCTTGAGCGAATCGATGACCTTCAGGACGTCGTCGCCAAGCCGGTCGGGCCCGAAGTTCCTGGCCGAGAAACCGGACGCCCCGAAGCCGCGCCGGGTGATGCCGTATACATGGCATCCGGCAGTTAGCTTCGGCGCGAAATCGTCGAATACGTGCGCGGTGTCGCCGCCGCCGGCCAGTAAGACCAACGGCCTTCCCGAGCCGCCCCAGTCGAGCACTTCCAGCCGGACGCCATCGTCGACGGTCACAAATCGCGTGGTGCCCTGGGAATACAAAGGTGAAATGAGGAAGAGAAGGCCAATCCAGCGGGTCATAATCACCGAATACGGCGCCGCGGCACGAAAAGTTCCCTTGCAGCGGCGCGGCACCGGGTGTACCATAGCTATCTACCCTAGCAATCTATGGCAGATACGCTGCAAGGCACGCTGGACCTCCTGATTCTGAAGACCCTGGAACAGGGCCCGAACCACGGGTTCGGCATCACCCTCCACATTCAAACCGTTTCGCAAGGCTTGCTCCGCGTGGAGGAAGGTTCGCTCTACCCCGCCCTGCACCGCCTGGAGCGCGACAAGTTGGTGAATGCCGAATGGAAAACCACCGATAATCGCCGCCGCGCGCGCGTCTACACTCTGACGGCGGCCGGGCGCAAGCGCCTCGGCGAGGCGGAAGAGAGCTGGACCGCCCTCGCCAAAGGCGTCGGACGGCTGTTGAGGTACGCATGAAGAACTGGTTTCGGCGGCGCGACCACGCCCGGGAGATTCACGAGGAGATCGAAAGCCATCTCGCCATGCGAGCCGAGTGGAATCGCGAGGCCGGCATGGCGCCCCATGACGCTCGCGGCAGCGCGCAACGGCAGTTCGGAAACGCCGCGCTGATCGAAGAGGAAACGCGCCGCGTGCGCGGTGTCCCCTGGCTCGAAAGCCTGGCGCAGGACGCCCGCTATGCCCTGCGCGGATTCTCCCGTTCGCCCGTCTTCACCGCGGCCGCGATCCTCACTATCGCGCTTGGCATCGGCGCTTCCACCGCCGTCTTCAGCCTCGTGGACCGCATCCTGTTCCGCTCACTCCCCTATCCGCAGGCCGATCGCCTGGTTTCCATCGGCGTCGTCGCGCCCAGTGTGGACAAGAACGAATTCGTGTTTCCCGACGCCTACGTGCGCCTGCGCGCGCGCCAGACGGTGTTTTCCAATATCACGACCTTCGGCTTCATTTCCGATTGCGATTTCACGGAGCAGAATGGGGCGCGCCTCGAGTGCGCCATGGTGGAATCCACCTTCCTGCCGACCTTCGGAATCCAGCCCGCGCTCGGCCGCAACTTCACTCATGCCGAAGATGTGCCCGGCGCCGCCAAGGTGGCGCTGCTCTCCTACCCGTTCTGGAAGAGCCGCTTCAGCGGCGACCCCGGCGCGATCGGCCGATCGATTTCGGTGGATGGACAACCCACCCGCATCATCGGCGTCCTGCCGCACGATTTCGAACTGTTCAATCTCGCGCCGTTCGATCTCCTGATTCCCGAGGCCATCAACGAAGCCCGCCCCGGCAACGGACGCTTGTTCCGCGCGTTTGCGCGACTGCGCCCGGGTGTCACCATCGAGCAGGCGCGCGCTGCCCTGGAGGCGCCTTTCGAACAGGAACGCAACTCCGTGCCGCCGCAGTTTCGCAAAGAACTGCATCTCGTCATCCGGCCGCTGCGCGACCGCCAGATCGGCGACATGCGCGCCGCCTCGTGGACCCTCTTCGCCGCCGTGCTGGTGGTGCTGCTGATTGCCTCCGCGAACGTGGCCAATCTGATGCTGGCGCGGTCGGCCAGCCGCCGCCAGGAGTGGACCATCCGCGCGGCCATCGGCGCCGGGCGTTGGCGGCTCGCCCGCCAGGTGCTGACAGAAAGCCTGTTGCTGGCCTCGCTGGGCGCGGCCGCGGGCTGCGGGCTGGCGTGGCTGCTGCTGCGCTTCTTCGTGGCTGCCGCTCCTCACGGAATTCTGCGCCTCGATCAGGCGACGCTCGATGGGCGCGTGCTGCTCTTTGCGGTGGCGCTCTCGCTGGCCTCCGGCGTCCTCTTCGGATTCGCTCCTGCCATCGACGCCCCGGCGGCAAGCAGCATGGCCGCTGGCCGTACGGTGGTGTCCGCGCGCGGCCTCCTGCGCCACGTACTGATCGCCGCGCAGATTGCCGCTTCGCTCGTGCTGCTGGCGGGCGCAAGTTTGCTGCTGCGCTCGCTCCGGAACCTGGAAAAAGTCCCGCTGGGGATGGACGCCGGCCAGACCGTGACCGCCCGGTTCGCCATCGGCAAGGGCGTCCGCGAACTCGACTTCTTCGAGCGCCTGGAGTCGCGACTGCGCGCGCTGCCCGGCAAACCCACCTTCGCCATCGCCGACAATATCCCGCCCTACGGAGGTTCGCGCTCGCGGCCGTTTTTCGTGCTCGATGTCGAAGGCCGCCCGCCGTACCCGGAAGGATCGGGCGGAATGGTCGGCTGGCGCTACGTGACTCCCGGATATTTCGCCGCCATGGGCATTCCCATCGTGCGCGGACGCTGCTTCACCGAAGAGGAGCGTAGCGCGAAGGAGATGCCCATCATTCTTAGCCGCGAGTTGGCCCGCCGCCTTTTTCCCGGCGAAGATCCGCTGGGCAAGCACATGCTCAGCATCGACGGCATGTGGCACACGGTGGTTGGCGTGGCCGGCGATGTCATCAACAACGGGCTGGACCACAGGCCCGACCCCGAATATTACGAACTGCGCAAACATTTCGCCGACGCGACTTACACCAATCGCGCGCCCAATGGCGGTTGGCGCGGCGCCGCCGTGATCGTGCGTAGTCCTCTGTCTCCCGAATCGATGGCACAGACTCTTCGGCGCACGATTGCGGAACTCGATCCGTCTATCCCTGTGACTGTGCAGACTCTCGCGGAACGAGCCGGCAATCTCACCATCGCGCCGCGCTTCGACGCGCTCCTGCTCGGCGGCTTCGCCGGTATCGGATTGCTCCTGGCGGCGATTGGAATTTACGGCGTGATCGCGTTCCTGGTCGGCCAGCGCACGCGCGAGGTCGGAGTACGGATGGCGCTGGGCGCCACGCCTGGCGCAGTCACCGCCATGTTTCTGCGGCACGCGGCAAGTTGGACGATCGCTGGAATCGTGGCCGGACTAATGGGGGCGCTCGCGGTGACGCGCCTTCTCACCGGCATGCTCTTCCGGGTGGACGCGCGCGATCCCTGGAGTCTGGCGGCGGCGCCGGCGGTGTTGCTCGCCGTCGCGATGGCCGCCGCCTGGCTCCCGTCGCGCCGCGCCGCGCACATCGATCCCCTCCGCACGCTGCGCGAGGAGTGAAACCTCTGGTTCATCCGCGCCCGCGGAGTACACAGCGAATTCAGGGCCGCCGCGCGCATCGATCCCCTCCGCACGCTGCGCGAGGAGAGTGAAACCTCTGGTTCATCCGCGCCCGCGGAGTACACAGCGAATTCAGGGCCGCCGCGTACGGTTCCCTTTGCGCCTTTGCGGCTCCGCGAAAGCGATTTTTCAGGCCGCCGGCGAACCGCGCCCATCGCCGCCCTCAGGTAATTTCCGCATTCCGCCACGCTGTTGTACCATAAGAATTTATTCATGAAGGCTTTACTGGAAGCGGTCCAGCCCGGCGACAAAGACTGGGACCTGGTCCAGGCAATCGATCCCTCCCGGCTGCCCGCGCACATCGCCGTCATCATGGATGGCAATGGCCGGTGGGCCGGCCGGCGGCGCCTGCCGCGGGTGGCAGGGCACAGGGCCGGCATTGGTCCGGTGCGATCGACCGTCGAAACGTGCGCGCGCCTGGGCGTGAAGGTGCTCACGCTGTACGCTTTCTCGGTGGAAAACTGGAAACGGCCCCGCGCCGAAGTGGAAACGTTGTGGCGCCTGCTCCGCTACTACCTCAAGCACGAGCTTCCCGATCTCCAGCGCAACGATATCCGCTTACAGGCCATCGGCCGGTTGGACGCGCTGCCTCCACAGGTGCGGCGCGAACTTGAATCCGCGGTGGAAGCCACCAGCGCCAATCGCGGACTGCTGGTGAATCTGGCCATCAATTACGGCGGGCGCGCCGAGATTGTCGATGCCGTCAACGCCGCGCTCGAGATGGCGCGGCTGGATGGCAGCATCGCCTCGCTGCGCATCGATGAAGATCTCATCGCCACCAATCTGTACACGGCTACCTGTCCCGATCCGGACCTTCTGATCCGCACGTCCGGTGAAATGCGCATCAGCAATTTCCTGTTGTGGCAGATTGCCTATGCGGAGTTGTACGTTACCGAAACTCTGTGGCCGGATTTTACCCGCGCCGACCTGCTACAAGCCGTGCTGGAATACCAGAAGCGCGACCGCCGCTATGGCGGTCTAAGCGGGAAACTCTCCGTGAGCCCCGCGAACGGCACCGGCGCCGCTAACGATGGAAATCTGATTCCCGTCTTCCGCTCATCATGAAGCGGCTCCTCACCGCAATCGTTCTCATTCCGGCCATCGTGTACGTCGTAATCTGGGCGGACTGGCGGCTGTTTCTGGCCGTGCTGATGACCGTGGCGCTGCTGTGCTACCACGAATACGCCGGCATCGCAGGAGCTTACGGTTTCGGGCGCCTGAATCTCATGGGATATGGCGCGGGACTCCTGCTGCTGGTCTGGCAGGCGGAAACATGGCCGCTGATTGCCGTAATCGCACTGGTAGCATTGGCGGAAGCGATGCGGGGGCACGACCTCTCCAAGGCTTTGCCTCGCGCCGCACTGCTCCTGATGGGCGTGATTTACGTTTTCGGTTGCTGGAAAGCGGCATTCGCATTACGGCAGAATTACAGCCATCACTGGCTGATGTATGCGCTGCTGCTGAACTGGGCCGGCGACAGCGGCGCCTATTATGCCGGGCGGGCGTTTGGAAAGCATCGCATGGCGCCGCGCGTGAGTCCCAAGAAATCGTGGGAAGGCGCCGCGGCATCGCTCGTCACATCGGTTTTGGTGGGCGGCGCTTACCTGGTGCGCTTCGTTCCCGGGACGCCGATCGCGGTGGGCATCGGGCTCACCGCGGTGGCGAACGCCGCCGGACAGCTTGGAGATCTGGCGGAATCGGCCATCAAGCGTGGCGCCAGCGTAAAAGACTCCAGCGGGCTTCTCCCCGGCCACGGTGGATTTCTGGACCGCGTCGACAGCACGCTATTCACGCTGCCCGTTGTCTACGCGTGGCTGAAACTGGTGACTTGAGGCATCTAACGCCGCCGACCGGGCGACGACGCGGTCGTTCAGCCAGATGAGGAACCGGTAGACTTCGGCCGGTCCGGGCACGGTGTACTGGGCGCAGGTCGCGGCCGGGCCGCCAACGCGAACCGTCAAGCCATCGGGGAGCACCGCAAAAGCATCCTCATCGGTATTGTCATCCCCGAAGTAGATCGGCAGCGGCTTGTCCTCGCCGCAGCGCTCCAGAAGCCACTTTACGGCGGCGCCCTTGTGCCAGTCGGTACGCGGCACCACCTCGAAGACTTCGCGGCCGCTGTTCAGGCGAAACCAGGCGCCTGCTGCCGCCACGGCGGCGCGCACCGCCTGCTCGATGGCGGGCACATCGCGATCGTCAGCCTGGCGGTAGTGAATGGCCGTGGTAAGGCCTTTATCCTCCACCAGCACACCCTGGAACCGCTCCAGCCTGCCGCGGAGCACTTCCGTAACCCGGCTTAAATGATCGCGGCGCGCATCGGCCTCGGGCTCGATGAAACGAAACCCACGTCCGAAGATTTCGAGCCCGTGGTTTCCACTATAAATAATGTTCTCCATGCGCACGCGAACATAGAGATCTTCCACCGCGCGGCCGCTGATGATCGTGGTGACGATGGACTCCTGCTCCGCAAGGCGCTGCAGGGCTGCGCGGACCGCATCGGTCAACTGCACGGAAGCCGGGTCGTCCGCGATGGGCGCCAGCGTACCATCGAAATCCAGAAACAGCGCCACGCTTCCAGCAGCCCGTAATTTTGCTTCCACTTCGGCCAAAGATTGCAGCAACGGTTTCAACATACGCACTGTAGGAAACAGCAATGCTGTTGCCAATCTAATGCGGATAGATATAGCTATTTTGGATGGAAATCGCCGCGGAATACCGGTCATAATTTCCATAAAAGCCTGTCATTACGGCAAACTTTTCGCCGCGTGTTAACCTCGAATCAAGTGTTCTCACGCACCATCTGGATTGTCCTCGACAGTGTCGGTATCGGGGCCATGCCCGACGCCGCGGCCTTTGGCGATCCGCCGGGCGCCGACACTCTCGGCAATATCGCCCGGCTGCGAGGGCTGTCGCTTCCGAACCTTTCAGCCATCGGATTAGGGAACATCAAGCCGCTCCCGGGACTTGCGCCCGCGGAAAATCCTGAGGGTTCGTTCGGACGATGCAGGCTGGCTTCGCCCGGCAAGGACACCACCACCGGGCATTGGGAGATGGTTGGGATTCATCTGGATCGTCCGTTTCCTCTCTATCCGCGGGGATTTCCACGCGAGATCATGGACGAATTCGAACGGCGGATCGGCCGCAGCTCATTGGGAAACAAGGCGGCCTCCGGCACCGAGATCATTGAGGAATTGGGTGCCGAGCACATGCGCACCGGCTCACCGATCGTTTACACATCGGCCGACAGCGTGTTTCAAGTGGCCGCGCACGAAGAGGTGATCCCGCTCTGGGAGCAGTACAAAATTTGCGAGACGGCGCGCGATATTTTGCGCGGCCCGGCAGAGGTGGGACGGGTAATTGCGCGGCCGTTTCTCGGCACGGTGGGCCATTTCACACGCACCGCAAATCGCCACGACTACGCGGTCCCGCCGCCCGCCGGCATGCTGCTCGACCGGTTAGCTGAGCGTGGTGTGCCGGTGTACAGCGTGGGTAAGATATTCGACGTATTCCTGGGCCGCGGCATCGGCGAATCGACCAAGACGAAGAACAACGCCGACGGCATGGCTAAGACCCTGGATGCGATGGCGGAATGCCAATCAGGGCTGATCTTCGTCAATCTGGTGGATTTCGATCAGCAGTACGGGCATCGCAACGATATCGCGGGCTATGGCGCGGCGCTGGAAGAGTTGGACCAATGGCTGCCGCGGT
Organism: Bryobacteraceae bacterium; assembly: GCA_035509055.1. Lineage (GTDB taxonomy): Bacteria > Acidobacteriota > Terriglobia > Bryobacterales > Bryobacteraceae > PALSA-129. The sequence goes on from DATJMA010000116.1 coordinate 21,909, forward strand.
TCCGGAGCGCGCTTGGTCCGGACGACCTGGCAATTTTCACCGCCGACCACGGGTGCGATCCGACGGTTCCGGGCACGGACCATACGCGCGAGTACGTTCCGCTGCTGGCTCTCGGCCCGCGGGTAAAACGCGCTGAAAATCTCGGGTTGCGCGAATCGCTGTCGGATATCGGGCAGACGGTGGCCGCGAATTTCGGCACATCGATCGCGCACGGCGCCAGTTTCTTACAACAAATTCTATGAGAAAACCAGTCATGGCGGGCAATTGGAAAATGTACAAGACGCCCGCGGAAACCACTGCATTTTTCGAGAAATTTCGACCGCTGGTCGAAAAATCCGGGCATTGCGAGATCGTGATTTGTCCCCCTTTCACGAATCTCGCCGCGGCCGTGGACGCCGCCAGAAATACTGCTATCGGCGTGGGCGCGCAGAACATCGCCTGGGCGAAAGAAGGCGCATTCACGGGCGAGATTTCCGCCGCGATGCTGCTCGCGGTGGGCGCGACCCATACGATTGTCGGCCACAGCGAACGCCGGCAGTATTTCGGCGAGACGGACGCGACCGTGCTGAAGCGCACGCAAGCCGCGCTGGAAGCGGGTCTCACGCCGATTGTCTGCGTGGGCGAACGGCTGGAGGAGCGCGAGTGCGGGGCAACCGAAAAGGTGCTGGTCAGCCAATGCCAAGGCGGCATCGCGGGTTTGAGCCCCACGCAGTTTGCGAAGATCATCATTGCCTACGAGCCGGTTTGGGCGATCGGCACGGGAAAGACGGCGACGCCGGAAATTGCCGCCGACGCGCACCGCGTGATTCGCAACGAAGTGCGCGCGAAATTCGGCAAGGAAGCTGCCGACGCGGTCCGCATTCTGTATGGCGGGAGCGTTAAGCCGGACAACGTGAAGGCGCTCATGGCGCAACCCGAGATCGACGGCAGCCTGGTGGGCGGAGCGAGCCTGGAAGCCGTGTCGTTCGCGTCGATCGTGAATTTTTGATGGCTGGGTGAGCCTGGTTGTCGGCCGACCGCGCCAATGCCGCTCGGCGGATATCGGCGATCGTGCATTACAAGCCCGATGCCGGCGAGGATGACAAGCGGGCGCCGGAAGAAGGGGCTCTACCAAGGGCAATGCTTCGAGACGCGAGGAAATTCATCCTGCGGCCCCGGCACTATCCCACCCAGCGGCTGCGATTGCTGTGCATGAGGGCGAAAAGCACCAGGAATCCCAGCAGCAGTCCCAAGGAAGGCCCCAGCCCGATCCACTGGGGCCGATTGCTATGAAGCCACAATGTCAGCGCGGCGTTGAATACCACCGGAATCCACGCCGCGATTACCGGCGGCCAGGGACGATCGAGCGCGAACAGCGATCGCGATAAGATCTCCATCAGACTCCAGCCGACCACGCTGGGACCGAGCGTCAGAAACACGGCGGAGACGAGGGCCGTGGATTGGGCGCGGAACTCGCCGCGCTGGAAAACGATGCGGATGGCGGGTTCGCGGAAAAGAATGGCGAACAGGCAACCGCCCACCGCGGCGAGAGCGGCGAGCGCCGTGGTGCGGTCGATCAGGCGGAACGCCTCGCGCAGGCGGAGGCGGCTGCGCAGGCGCGCGATTTCGGGCAGGAGCGAATTGGAAATCGGAGTCACCAGTATGGCGAGCGGCACGCCGACCCCGCGCAGGCAGTAATCGAGCGCCGCCGCCATCCCCGGCCCGGCGTGGGTGCAATACGCGCGCGTGAAGGTCATGTTGAGTCCCAGACCGACCGCATAGACCACGAAGAACGCCGGCTTGCCGAGGATTTCCTTCCAGTGGATATGGCACTCGGAGGACGCCGCGGCATGGCGGCCGGACCGGGTGGCGAACCATACGATCGCCAACTGGGCCCAGGCTCCGGACGTGTATCCGACGGCGAAAGCGTAAACGCCCAGGACCTTCCAGAGGGCGATGGCGGCGATAATCGTGAAGACGTTGAGGGCTGCCTGATAGAAGGCCGTGGGCAGAAAGCGGCGGCTGGTATAGAGAAGAGCGCAATGCACGGCCGCGGCGCCCGCGGCTATGGTGGAGAGCGAGAGCACTCGCAGGATGGTGACGGCGGCAGCGAAAGAAGGCGGATCCAGGCCGGGCGCCAGGAGGCGCATGAGCCAGGGCGCGCACACGATCAGAGCCGCGGAGACGCTGGAAAACGCCCAGATCAGCAGGCGGTTCAATTTGCGAAACAGCGCGCCGCGTTCCGGTTCGCCGCAGGCGGTCAGCATGGGGACGAAGGCGAACACCACGCTGTTGATCAGCACGGAATTCAGGGTGTCCATGGGGCCCATGGCGACCGCCAACGAATCGGCGCGGCTGTGCGTGCCGAGGAAGTAAGCCGTCAGGGCCACGCGCACGAAACCGATGAGATTGCCGGTCAAAACACCGGCCACCAGGGTCAATCCCCCGCGCACCACGGGGCTTCCCGCGGCACGCTGAAGTGGACCCTCGGGCGCCATGGGCGTGGATGGTTGCGGGGGGTTCAGTCGAACCTCTGCGCCGGGGTTACGCCGTCGCCGCGCCGGCTTTCTTAGCGGCGGACAGGGCAGCCTCGTAATCGGGATGATCGGCCACTTCTTTCACGTACTCGACGTGGCTGATGCGGTTATCGGGATCGAGGACGAAAATCGCACGGCTCTCGATGCGCAATTCCTTGATGAGGGTGCCGTAGCTCGAGCCGAACGAGCCATCCACGTGGTCGGAGAGCATCTTCACGTTGTCCACGCCGAAGGCGCCGCACCATCGTTTTTGGGCGAAAGGCAGGTCCATGCTAACGGTAATGATGCTGACGTTGGGAAGCTTGCCGGCTTCCTCGTTGAATCGTTTGGTCTGCGCGTCGCACACCGGCGTATCGAGCGACGGGATGACGCTGATGATGCGCACCTGGCTACCGGTATCTTTGAGGCTGACCGGCTTCAGACTGTTATCCACTACATGGAAATCGGGGGCTCGATCGCCCGCTTTCAACTCCGGGCCGATTAATGTCAGGGGGTTGCCTTTCAGGGTTGTGGCGCCTGCTCTTTCCATTTAGTCCTCCATGATTCTTTCTATTAAGTGATCAGTGTATCAACTCGTCGAAGCTTTCGGCCGAATTCACCGGCATTTGACAGGTGTAATCGCGGCAGACGTAAGCGCTGGCACGGCCATCGACGCGTTCCATCGAGGCGACGGCGGGAATCGCCGCCGAAAGCGCGGAGCGCGATTCGGCGGAATCCACCAGCAGCACGATCTTGTTCGGGACGAAGCGGCGATGGAGCGCGCGCAGCAGCGCTTGGGTATCGGAGGCTGCGCGATCGCCGGCAATGACGATCTGACGCGGCTCGCCCAGGCGGAACTCGCAAGCCGCCAGCATTTGCGGCAAGGCCACCGCGGCAGCCGCGATCCGAGGGGCGAATGCCGCGAGGAGGCGTTCGGCGGAGGCGCGCAGATCCTCACGATTGAAGATTTGCGCCAGGCGCAGCAGGTTGGCGAGCGCCACGGAATTGCCGGAAGGCTCGGCGCCGTCATAATCTTCCTTCACGCGCAGGACCAGGTCGCGCGCGTCTTCCGGGGAACTGAAAAATGCGCCGCGCGCGGGATCTTCGAAGAGGTGGCGCTGTTTTTCGGTGAGGTGGAGCGCGAGCTCGAGATGGCGGCGATCGAACTGCGCTTCGTAGAGATCGAGCAGCGCCTGCGCGAACAGCGCGTAGTCGTCGAGAAAGCCGGGAATGGCGGCGTCACCGGCGCGATAGCGGCGCAGCAGGATTCCGCCGGCGGGGTGGTACATATTGGCGATCAGGAACTCCGCGGCGCGGCGCGCCGCTTCCGCGTATCGCGGCTCGTCGAGCACGGCGCCGCCTTTGGCAAGCGCGGAAATCATCAGGCCGTTCCAGGACGTGAGGATTTTATCGTCGAGGTGCGGCCGCGGACGCTTGCCGCGGGCGGCGAGCAAGGTTTCAGAAGCGCGGTCGAGCGCTTCACGGATTTCGTCTACCGGACGGTCGAAGTGGAGCGCGGTGTCTTCGAGTTCGTTCGCCTGGTAGAGGATGTTGCGGCCGGTGAATTCGCCGTGCGGGTCGCTGGCGACATTGCCGGTCTCCACCACGCCGTAGCGATGGAAGAACCAATCGGCGGCCGGCGGGGCGAGCAGCGCGCGAATTTCCTGCGCGCTCCAAATGTAGAAGGCGCCTTCACTTTTTTCGCCGGGACGGGAGGCATCCGCCGCGCTGTCGGCGTCTTCGGCCGAGTAAAACGCGCCGCCGGGGCCTGTCATATCGCGCAGGACGTAATCGAAAATGCGGCGCGCGACGGCGGCATACTGCTCGTCGCGGGTGATCTGAAATGCCTCGAGGTACGAGATGGCGAGTTGGCCCTGGTCGTAGAGCATTTTTTCGAAATGCGGCACGAACCAGCGTTCATCCACGGAGTAGCGGTGAAAGCCGCCGCCGAGCTGATCGTGCATGCCGCCCTTGGCCATCTCGCGAAGAGTCTTCAGCACCATTTCGAGGGCTTCTTCGCTTTTGGTGCGCGCGTAGTGGCGGAGCAGGAAATTGAAAACCGAAGGCCGGGGGAATTTGGGCGCGCCGCCGAAACCGCCGAGGTGCGGATCGAACGTGCGGCGGAAAGTGAAGAAGCCGGTGTCGAGGGTTACGGGATCGATATCGGCCCAACCGGTGCGCGAGGGCTCGACTGCCGATTGCCTGCGCAATTCCTCCACCGCGTCGCGCGCGGAATCGACAATCTGCGCCTGCTGGGTTTTCCAGGCGCTGGCGATCTGGTTGAGCACGGCGGGAAAACCGGGATGCCCGAAACGATTCACCGGGGGGAAGTAAGTGCCGCCGAAGAACGGCTGCAAGCCGGGCGTCAGCCAGACGGACATGGGCCAGCCGCCGCTTCCCGTGGTAGCCTGCACGAACGTCATGTAGATGCGGTCGATGTCGGGGCGCTCTTCGCGGTCCACTTTGATGGAGACGAATTCGCGATTGAGGATGGCGGCGATCTCGTGGTTTTCGAAACTCTCGCGCTCCATGACGTGGCACCAGTGGCAGGTGGAATAACCCACGGAGAGGAAGATCGGCTTGTTTTCGCGGCGCGCTTTTTCGAAAGCTTCCGCGCCCCACGGATACCAATCCACGGGATTGTGCGCGTGTTGGAGCAGATAAGGACTCTTCTCGTGAGCGAGCTGATTGGTGTGCATGAAGATCGGCGCGAGGGACCGATTCCATGTTACACCCGAACAGTGGAGAAACTGGAAGAGAACGCCGGGACGCGTCTCGAAGCCGCAGGCTGAGAACCTACGCCACTCCACTCTACGGATAGAGGGTGAGCTTGGGGCGCGACTTACCGTCGGCGGCGCCGCCGGTGTTATTGATGATGTTGCTGATTTCGCCGAGATTGTCCAGCCGGATGGTGATCATGTCGTGGAATTTGACATTGGGATTTCGGGGCACTTCGATGGCACGCGTCAGCGTCACATTGGGATGGCGGAACACGGAGTAAATACCGAGGCCCCAAGCCTCGTGACTGGTGACTTTGTCGGCCACCTTATAAGATGCCCATCCGTTGACGCCTTTTCCGCTGGTGTAGGCCGGCTGGTCAGGCGGATCGTAGGGAATCTCCGATTGATAAAAATACACGCGCCCGCCATTGCCGTTCCACAGTACCTGGTATTGCTGATAGTGCTCGACGAAGAGCCCGTACGCCGTCACGTTGTCGCCATTCACGATGAGGCCATTGGCGCCGGTGTTGCTGGTCCATCCGACGCCGGAACCGTGGTCGGCGCGCCAGATCCAGGTGTGGTCGACGATGGTGTCGTGGCTGTTGATCTCCAGGCTGACGGCAGCGCGGCCCACTCCGGCGCCTCCCACGCGGAAGAAAATATCGTGGAGAGAGATGGGATTCTTCGCATGGCGCGCACCGCTGCCTTTCGGACCCACTTCGAGCAGGACGGGCGAACTTTGGGCGCCGGCGTCGAAAAGCAGGCCGGCGAGAATGACGCCATCGACATCGGCTACGGTCATGGCCGTGACGCCGTTGGTGGGCCGCAGCGTAGCGAAGCCCAGCCCCATCACGACGGTATTGGGGCGGGTGACGCGGATGGCATCCGTGAGGTCGTAAATGCCGGGCGTGAGAAGCAGGTTCCTGCCCTTGGCCAATTGGGCGTTAATCGATGCGGCGTTGTCGGTCTCCGGCTTGGCGATGTAGAAGCGGGCGAGGGGAATCGACTGCCCGGGGGTCGACCCGCCATGCCAAGTGATACCCGAACTGCCGGTACGCAGTGCCGGGATGCGAACGCTGTAGTTGCCGGCGGCGTCGACCTGGAGGAACGGCTTTTCGCGCACGATGGGGACGTGGGCGATCTTGGTGTACGGCGGATCGGGCCATTCACCTTTGGGCGGGTTGACCACGCCGACGAAGACCATGTTCCAGTTGGAGCCGGTCCAACTATGCCACTCGGTATTGCGTGAGATCCATTGCTGTTGCGAACCGGAATCGACATTGCCGTCGATGAGGTCGTCGGACATCCACCCGCCGCTCGCCCAGCCTCTATTCTGATGGAGGACGATATCGCCGCGAATGTGCATGCGGCGGAAGGGGACGGCCTGCGAGACGGCCCACTGCATGGTGCCACCCGTGGGGGTGACGGAAAAGCCCTCGGCCGACTTCCAGAACGTGCAGGTGGCGTTATTGTGCGGGAGGGTGGCGTCGGATCGCACATCGCCGGCGATGTGGACGCTATCCGGCGAAGGTCCGAGACCGAGAACCTGGGTGTAGAACCCGATCGGAATATCCACTTTGTACTCGCCGGGCGCGAACAGGAGGGCGTATCGCGCCGGTCCGAACTGGGCGTTCTTCTCGATTCCGTAGACCTTGTCGATGGACTGCTGAATGGCCGCGGCGGGCATGGACGGATCGAAGGCGAAGACGTTGGGGCCGAAATCCGGTTTGGCGGGAGCGGCCGCGCGCGCCTGCGCGACAAGAATCGAAAAGATGACGTAAGGGGCGAGCCTCATGGAGTCTGTTCTCAGCCTGTATGGTAACTGGCTGCCGCGGAAGGTGCCAGCCAGCGCAAGCGTCAGAGGCGCCAGGCGGGCGGTGTGGACCTATCGAAAACGAAGCCAATTTTGCCGCTTGGCGGGGGTTGGGGCGAGGGGAGCGGCATTGGCGGCGGGAGGGACGGCGCGAGGACGGCAATGGCTTCGGAAATTTCGGGAGTGGACGCGGCGAGGCGCCCGGCCTGGCGGGCGCGGAGTTCGGCAATGGCGCGATACCACTCGCGGCTGGCAGCTTCGCGGCAGCGGAAAATCTTCTGGAGGGCCTTGGGGCCCTGGCAATCCTGGAGAAAAGCGGCGCCGAGGGGGTTTTCCACGGATTCGTCCTGTTGGGCGATGAGGGTGTTGAAGACCTCGGCCTCGAGGCGGCCCATGCGGCGCTGGGTCCAATCGGCGGCGACGATTTTAGCGAGGAGGAGGGATTCCTCGGGGCCATCGGGTTGGAACTGGTGGTGGTAGGAGGCGGCGAGTTCGGCGAATTCGGCCTCGTCCTCGCCGGGGATGACGAGGGATTTGGCGGAAGCGGCGTGCTTCAGAGCGTTGAAGCGGG
>DATJMA010000117.1:0-99026 GCA_035509055.1 Bryobacteraceae bacterium
GGCTGAAAATCGGGATCGAGCACCGGGCGGAACTGAGGGTTGAGCAACATGGGCAACCCTCCATAATCGCACCGCGCGGCTTTCTACGCGATTCCTCCAGAGGCGCGATGACGTCACTTCTTCTGATTCCGCAGGTAATGCTCGAGCGTGTCCGATTCTTCGCGTGTGATTTGCGGAACCGCCTTGTGCACCATCACCAGGAACCAGTCCACTTCCTCCGGCTCCATGGGGTGTCCGATATTCTCCGTTTTGCCGTCCTTTTCCGGCCGGTTCGAGTTCACGATCTCTTTGCCGTCAGAATCGAGGAAAGCGAAGAACGGCGGGCCGCCCGCACCCCCCATGCGTTTCCACAATTCCTGGCCGCCCGGGGTATTCAAATTCTGCTTTTCCTTGGTTTCCAGGATATCGATTCGCGCCAGGACGAAATATTTCGCGACAATCGGCTGGACGGCGGCGGACTCGATAAACCTATCGAGTTTCTTGCACCAGCTTCACCAGGAAGCGTCGAACATCACCCAAACCGCGCGATGGCTGGCTGCTGCCTCGCCGGCAGCCTGCGCCACAATGGCATCGGCGGAACGCGCTTCCTGGGCATTGGCGAGCGCCGCGGCCGCCAGGAAAAGGAAAGCCACACGCACGATCATGGATCAATTGTAGCGCCCGCTACCGCCGCGCCGCACCGGCATAACTGGCCGTACCCAGCAACAATCCCACGCCGAATATGGCCCAGTGGAAGGGGTTCGGCATCGCGGCGCTCAACACATTGCGGTAATCCATCGCGAACGCGAAAACGATCACCGCCGCGCCCGCCAGAATTCCGGTCCACCGCACCGCTCCGATCGGCATCGAATCCCCGCGCGCTTCCGCGCGAAGGTGGCAGATGCCCGCGGCGATCATGACCAGAGAAACCAGAACCGGCGCCAGCACAGGTCCCACCCACGGTACCGGCAACAGAAAGAGAATGTCCCACGTCCAAAGCGACGCCGGCCAATCGAGAAGCATCTTCAGAAACACGTAAAACGCAATGTCCCAAACCCCGAACGCGATCACAAATGCGGCAGCCCATTGCCCGGCATTCCGCGCCACCGCCAGGGCAATCGCGGCCAGCATGATCAGCGTCGCCGCCTCGCGCCCGATCTCCGTTGCCAGCAGCCTGGTCTGTTGCGCGCCGGACGCCCGCAACTGGTCGACCGTCAGTAACGGAAAGAGTTCGCTGGCCGGGCGATGCGGATAATAGCGCAGCCGGGCCGGTTCGTGCAGCAGGCGCAGATAGCTGACCACCGCCGCCTCCAGATATCCGAAAGCGATTCCGAAAAGAAACAGCGCGACGGCGGTGCGCTTCCAGGGCTTGCTTGGTGCCATCGACTCCAGGCTACGAGAACCGGACCGGAGCCCGCAAATGCCGGCTATTCGGCTTTCGAATCGTACTGCATGGCGCCGGCGAGATTGCCTTCGGGATCGCGGAAAAACAGCAGGCGCCCCACTCCCACCAGCGTGCAGATCTGCATGATAATGGCGCCGCCATGGGCCTCGATTGCCGCCGCCGCGGCATGAATGTCCGGCACCGAAATAGTGCACTCGAAGCCGGTCATGCGGACGCCGGGAACCAACTCGCGGCGCTGCTGCAGCGATCCGCGGAGCAGCGGCATGGGACTAGCCTCGCCCATGTCGATCAGGTAGAAGCCGGGCGGTCCCCAGGCCTGGAATTTCCAGCCGAAAACGTTTTCGTAGAAGCGGCGGGCGCGCGGCAAGTCATCCGCGTTGATGGCGAAATGAGCGACAGGGGTAGACATGGCGTTGGTCCTTCTTCCGGATTCTACTCGCTGGACCACGCGCCGGCAATACGCTATCTTGCCAATAGATGTCGGATTTTCGCCAGGCGGACGAGGCGTCCATCCAGATTCGCAGCTTCGGTGTGACGTTCCGTCACGGCCAGCAGGTGCCGCCGCAGTACCTGGTGCCCCCCGCGGCGGGCATGTGGCATCAGTTGGTCTGCGCCAATCGCGGCGCCCTGACGGTACGCACCGAGGATTGCGCCTGGGTCGTCCCGCCGCATCGCGCGGTCTGGCTGCCGGCGGGATTTCAGTACCGCCTGGAGATGACGGGGGTGGTAGCGGTGAGAATGCTGTACATCCGCCCCGCCCGCGGCGCGCGCTCTCTCCCGCGAGATTGCTCGGTAGTGAACGTGACGCCCCTCCTGCGCGAACTCATGCAGCGGACCGTCTCGCTGGGAGCGTTGGACGCAGCGATTCCCGAACAGAAGCGCTTAATTGGCGTCATTCTGGATGAACTCAGGGTTCTGGTCGCCATGCCTCTGCAATTGCCGATGCCGCGCGACGCGCGCGCTCTCCGGTTTGCCGGCCTGGCCAATCGCCACTCCGGACCGGCCCTGTCGACCAAGCTTCTGCTGCGGCAATGCGGCACCAGCCGGCGGACCATGGAGCGGCTGTTTCGCGCCGAAACCGGCATGAGCCTGGGACAGTGGCAGCGGCGCCAGACGCTGCTTCAGGCGCTGCGGCGGCTGGCATCGGGCGAGAATGTCGGCAGCCTGGCGGGAGAGCTGGGATACAACAGCCCGAGCGCGTTCATCGCCATGTTCCGCCGCGAACTCGGACAGACGCCGAAGCGCTATTTCGAGCGCTGAAGTACCCATGGCCGGAGTGCCCAACCGTTTTCGCTTCTGCTTCGTCCATATGCTTTGCTACAATATATTGTCATGCAGAATGTGGAGTTGAAGAAAGGCAGCGCCGAGCTGATGATCCTATCCCTGGTCGAGGACCAGCCCCGCCACGGTTACGACATCAGCAAACTCATCGAGCAGCGCTCCGCCGGCACCGTGAAATTCCGCGTCGCCTCGCTCTATCCACTGCTCTACCGGCTCGAGCAGCGCGGCTGGATCGATGGACGATGGGTCGAAAAGCCCGGCGTCCGCCGCCGCCGCTATTACCGCCTGACGAAAGACGGCCGGCGCGTGCTCGCCGCCCAACGGCGTGGATGGCAGGAATTCGTGCACGCGATCAGTCGTATTACGGGATGGGAAAATGCCTGAGAATGCACGTTGGAAAGATGAAGTCGCCAGGCGCCTGGCGTCCCTCAGGCTTCCGCCGGAGCGGGAGGCCGAAATCATCGATGAGTTGGCCGGTCACCTGCAAGACGATTTCCGCCGCCTGTGCGCGTCGGGTGTTGCCGAGCCCGAAGCCTTGGAAATCGCCCTGGAGGAACTTAACGGGCGGCCGGCTCTCGCCGAAGCAATCCGCCGCACGGAGCGCACGGCGCCCAGCACGCTAACCCTGGGCACGCCGAAAGCCAGCGCGTCACTCGATTTTTGGCGCGACCTCCGCTATGCCTTGCGCTCGTTCAGGCGGAGCCCCGGTTTCACCGCGCTGGCCGTGTTGTCATTGGGGCTCGGCATCGGCGGGAACGCAGCCATGTTCGGCATTCTGAACGCCGTCCTGATCCGCCCGCTGCCCTATGCGCATCCGGATCGACTGGTACACGCCGACCACTCCGGCTATTACCCTCCCGGCGGTGTGGTGGCGTTGCAGCGTGGAAGCCGCACGATGGAATTGGCAGGGTACACTGCCGATCTCGAACTTAATCTCACCGGGCAGGGAGAGCCTTTGCGTATCACCGGCAGTGCCGTTTCTGCGAACCTCTTCCAGGTGCTCGGTGTCGGTGTGGAAGTGGGCCGCGATTTCCGCCCCGGAGAGGACGAGGCAGGCCGCGACAACCTCGTAATCCTTAGTCACGATTTGTGGCGCGAACGCTTTGCCGGCGATCGGAACATAATCGGCCGTGTCTTGAACTTGGGCGGCGTGCCTCGCCAGGTGCTGGGCATCGCCCCGGCCGGTTTTGCCTTTCCGGATTCCAGAACGCGCTTCTGGATCCCTCTGCATCTCGACCCGCGCGACTCTTCGGCCTATTGGGCCCAGGGATTTATGCCAGTCATCGGCAGATTGCGCAGCGGCGCCACGCTCAGCCAGGCGCAGCAGGAAATCGCGTCGCTGAGCAGGGAAATGCTTCGCCAGTTTCCATATCCCATGGGGAAGGATTGGGCCGCCCAAATGACGGTGACCCCGCTCCAACAGTTCTTAAGAAGCAACATCCGTCTCGAACTGCTGGTGCTGCAATGCGCCCTCGGCCTGGTCCTGTTGATAGCCTGCGCGAACGTAGCCGGCCTGCTGCTGGGGCGAGCCATCTCGCGGCAGAAGGAAATCGCGTTGCGGGTAGCCCTCGGCGCTTCGCGCACCCGTATTGTGCGGCAACTCCTTACGGAGAGCCTGGTGTTGGCGTTCGCGGGCGGTTCGCTCGGCATCGTAATCGCCTTCGTGGCTGATATGGTCCTGCGGACTGCGCTGTCCGCAACCCTCAATGGCGGCGCGCCGGGTGGGCCCGGATGGCAAATTCTGGTATTTGCCGGCGTGCTCTCGCTATTCACCGGACTGATTTTCGGCCTGGCGCCGGCACTGATCGCGTCCCGGCAGGACCTGGCTCACGCCATCAAGACCGGAGGACAGCGGACCACCGGAGTCGCCCGGGTTCGCCTGCGCAGCGCCTTGATTGTCGGCGAGGTGGCTTTGGCCGTCCTGTTGACCACCAGCGCGGGCCTGCTGATGCGGAGTCTTTGGAAGCTCGCGCAAGTCGACCCGGGTTTCCAGCCGGAGCATCTGCTGACGCTCCGCGTCTCGCCGAACCAATCTCTTTGCCAGCGGCGGGATGCCTGCGTGGCTCTCTATGACGAAGTTTTGCGGCGCGCGCGGGAGGTTCCGGGCGTGCAGGATGCCGCTGCCGCCAACACTTTGCCGCTCGCTGCCGGTGTGCCGGCATCGGCGGTCAAAGTCGAGGGCCTCCCATACGTTCCGGCTGAGCGCGGCGCTCCGATGTTCTGGGCGGGCGCGGTCACGCCCGGTTATTTCCGGCTGATGAATATTCCCATTTTGCAGGGGCGTGCGTTGGACTATGGAGATGTGGAAAAGGCTTCGCCGGTTGTCGTAGTCAGCGCGGCCACCGCGCGACGCTACTGGCCCGGTCAAAACCCCATCGGCAAACATGTGGAACTGGTCTGGGAGGATCGCTGGTGGACGGTCGTGGGGGTAGCCGGCGACGTGCGCCAATTCGGTCTCGCCGGCGGCACGCCCGATTATATCCGCGGCGCGATGTATATGTCCTACGCCCAGGCGGAGGATACGAACCGCGAACTGCCGGCCGTCATGGCCCTGATCGTGCGTACCAACGGCGATCCCATACGGGTTGTGAGCGGCATCCGCGATGTTCTATGGCAATTGAACCCCAACGTGCCCGTGGATGAAATCCGCAGCATGGTGTCGCTCGTCAACGAATCCACGCAACAGTCTCGCGCCATGATGTGGCTCTTCATGAGCTTTGCCATAGTCGCGCTCGTGCTCGCGGCAATCGGCGCTTACGGTGTGGTGTCCTATGCCACGGCACAACGCACCTTTGAGATCGGCGTGCGAATGGCGCTGGGGGCGGCTAGGGGTAACATCTTCGGATCGGTGCTCGGCCAGAGTTTCCGTTTGGTTTTGGTCGGCTTGGCGCTGGGCCTGGTCTCTTCCCTGCTGTTGACGCGCTTGCTGGCGACTTTCCTTTACGGTACCGGCACCCACGACCCGATCACGCTGGCAGCAGTGTGCCTGGTGCTGATGGCCGTGGCACTTTTCGCGGGATACGCCCCGGCACGGAAGGCGGTCGGCATCGATCCGCTCATCGCTCTGCGCTCGGATTAGCCCTCTTCCACGGGCCACATCACGCGGGCGATCGCGCCCGTCATTTGCTTCCATTTCGATTCTTCGGTGAGAAACTGCTTCTTTCCCGCCGGGGTGAGCCGGTAGTATTTGTACTCGCGTTTGAGGTCCTTGCCCGCGGTTTCCCATTTCGAGGCAATCCAGCCCTTCCGCTCCAGGCGGTGCAGCGCCGGATAGAGCGAGCCATGCTCCACCTGCAAAACATCGTCCGTGGTCCGCTGTATGTGCTTGGCGATCTGATGGCCATGCGCCGGACCCAGGATCAGCGTTCGCAGGATCAGCATGTCGAGCGTACCTTGCAGCAGGTCGATGCGGCCCGCAGATTCCTTTGGCATATCGTTAGTAGAAATTCTACCGTGACCCTGCCCATTCACGTAAGCTACTATCGTTTCCATGGCCAAAGCTCGCGCCGTCTTAATGCGCGCACTGCCCGCTCTCCTGCTGTTGGCGGTGTATTGGCCCGCGGTTGCCAGCTGGTTCTTCCAGGACGATTTCGGCTGGCTCAATCTCCACCGCGACGTTCATTCGCCGCACGATCTCGGCCGCGCCCTCTTCGCGCCCAAGGCTCACGGCAACATGCGCCCCTTGGGTGAGAACGCCTGGTGGCTGGTGCTCCCCGAGGTCTTCGGCGCCAATCCGCTTCCGCTCCACGTCGCTGCGTTCCTCACACAGGCCGCCAGTCTGCTGCTGCTCGGGAGAATCGTCGCGAAGCTCACAAAATCGAGCCTCGGCGCGTTTGCGGCGCAAGTCATTTGGATCGCGAACATCGGGCTCGCCCCGGCCCTCGGCTGGAGTTCCATCTACAATCAGCTCCTCAGCGGATTCTTCTTTGTGCTCGCTTTCTACTTCCTGCTCCGGTACGCGCAGTCCGGCAAACGCCTCGACTGGGTGATGCACTGGATTGCGTTCGTCCTCGGGCTGGGTGCGCTCGAAATCAACGTCGTCTATCCCGCGCTGGCATTCCTCTACGTGCTTCTCTTCGCCCGCCATATCATCCGCAAAGTGCTTCCGATGTTCGCGGTTTCGGCGCTGGCAGTCTGGCTCCATTTTCATTTCGCCCCACCCGCCGTTTCCGGTCAGTACGCCCCGGTGCTCGACGGGCGCGTATTCCCCACCTTGTGGACTTATTGGACTTGGGTGCTCGGCCCGATGCCCCTCTGGCTCACGCTCCTATTGACCATCGCTATTTTCCTGCTCATCGCATTATCGATCCGGCAGCGCAGCTACATCCCCCTTTTGGGTTTGGCATGGTTTTTGATTCCGCTCCTCCCGTATCTTCCCCTGCCCGACCACAAAATGGACTACTATCTCGCCGTACCGGCAATCGGCCTCGCCATCCTGGGCGCGGCCGCGGTCGCTGGTCCGTGGCGTATTGCCGCCGCGGCCTGCGCGCTGGTATACCTGGGTGCGTCGTTTCCGAAATCCATCACGGTGGCACATTGGGAGCACGCGCGCGGCGAGCGTATGGAAAACCTCGTCCTCGGTGTAGAAGAGGTGCGGCAGGCGACGCCGCGCAAAATCGTCCTGCTCGAAGGCATCGACACCGATACCTTCTTCTCCGGCGTCGCCGACTTGCCGTTCCGCGCGCTCGCGATCCCCCACGTTTACCTCGCGCCCGCCGAGTTTGCCGGAATCGAGGCCCCGCGCGATCTGCTCTCAAAGTATGTTCTGCCGCCCGCGCTGGCGCGCCGCGCGCTGGATTCCGGAGCGGCCGTCGCCTACCGCTTCGACGGCAGCATGCTGCATCGCGTGTCCGATGCCGAAATCCCTGCCGAAGACTCGCCGCGCTTTGTAAACATCGCCGACGACGTTTTTCGCGATTATCTCGGCGCCGGCTGGAGCGATGGACCACGTGAACTCCGGGCGATGAATGGAACCGCCGCCGTTCGCATAGGCGGTCCGCGCAGCGCCGCGGAGCAACTCTACATCGGCGTTTTCGAGACGCACGACTTCCACTTGAGCGCGTCCGCAAATGGAGTCGGCTTACCCTTGGAAATCGCCGCACGCAATACCGATCTCACCGAATTCCGAGCCCGCCTGCCCGCGTTGTCTGTCGACTGGAAGGAAATGGAAGTGTCGCTCCGCGCCGACCGCCCGCTGCTCTTCGGATATCTCGAAGTTCGCTGATACCGATGGCGTCAGCGGCCAGAGCGCCGTGGTATTCAGCGTAGCAACTATGGTGGGACAACCGACGGGGAAGGTAAGTTCCAATCAGGCGTCTGTGGTGTTCGATGCCAATGCTCCGATTTCCACGCCCACCTGGACGAACACGCTGGACGTTGACCCTCCGCAAAGCTCCGTGCAGGCGCTGCCGGCTATGGAATCTTTGAACAGCGTCTTTCAGAACACGGTGACCACTACTACTTCCGCGACCTTTCGCGGCCGGATTGGCCATACGGATGGCTTTTACAGCATCGCTGTCGACGGGGCAGGAACATAAAACCCGCCGAAGAACGCAGCGGAGGCCACTACGATAGCCGGCGCCGGCTCGGAACCGTGTGCGACGTTCAACGGACCGGTGTCATCGACATCGCCGATGCCCGGACGCTGGTGAACGAGGCGTTTCGGGCTGGCCCCGCCGAATAACGATGTGAACGGCGATGGCAAGGTGACTCGTAGGATCACTTTCCCGCTACCAGATACACCGCGACCTCAGCCATCAAATTCGGCAGAGACTGCACCCTCTTGTTCCCCGCCAGAAAGTAGCGCCGCTCCACGCGAATTCCTTCTTTGGCGGTCAGATTCTCGAAATCATGCACCGTCAGAAAGTGAATGTTGGGCGACTCGTACCATTCGTAAGGGAAGAGCGGCGTCCGCGGCGCGCCCCCGCTGGTCACCATCGAGTAGCGCACGCGCCAGTGGCCGAAATTCGGGAATGCCACGATTCCGCGCCGCCCCACGCGCAGCATTTCGCGGAGCACCTGGAGCGGGCGCCGCATCTCCTGGAGGGTCTGGCTGAGAATCACGTAGTGGAACGCCTGGTCCGGATAGTCGGCCAAACCGCCATCGAGATCGCTCTGAAACACCGAAACTCCGCGGGCAATGGCGCGCTGCACTTTGGCGCCCGAGATCTCCACGCCGCGCGCGTCGACACCCTTATTCTGCGCCAGCCACTCCAGCAGTTCGCCCTCGCCGCATCCCAGGTCGAGCACCTTGGAATTCGGTTCGATAATCTCGCCGATGATGGCGTAATCGCTTCGCCCCAGCAGTTCGCTGACGAATGCCCGCTTCTTCGCGGCCTGTGCGCTCATGCCAGTTTCTCGAACGTGCTGGCCAGAAACCCGCGCACCAGGCTCGATTGTTCGGCCACATCCACCAGAAACGAATCGTGCCCGTAGTTCGATTCCAGCTCGACGTACGCCACATCGCAATTGCGCGACCGCAGCGCGCGCACCAGTTCCTGCGACTGGTAGCTGGGGTAGAGCCAGTCGGAGCTGAAGCTGATGACGAGGAAGCGCGCCTTCACGGCTTCCATCGCCGCGGTGAGCGACCGCTGGCCGTTGGTGAGGTCGAAATAATCCATGGCCTTGGTGATATAGAGGTAGGAATTGGCGTCGAAGCGGCTGACGAACTGGCTGCCGCGGTAGCGCAGGTAGTTCTCCACCTCGAAGTCAACCTCGAAATCAAATCCGAATGCCTCCTTGCCGCGCAACCGGCGCCCGAACTTCTCACGCATCGAATCGTCACTCATGTAAGTGATGTGGCCCACCATGCGCGCGACGGCCAAACCTCGTCCGGGCAACTCCTTACCGTAGTAATCGCCGCCGTTCCAATTGGGGTCGGCCATGATGGCCTGCCGCCCCACTTCGTTGAACGCAATCTGCTGCGCGCTGTGCCGGGTGGTGCTGGCGATGGGGATGGCGGAGACCACGCGATCCGGAAACGCCACGGCCCATTCAAGCGCCTGCATGCCGCCCATCGAACCGCCGGTAACGGCCAGCAGCCGCTCGATCCCGAGGCCATCGAGCAGCATGGCTTGCAGCCGGACCATGTCGCTGATGGTGATCACGGGGAAAGACATGGCGTAAGGGCACCCGGTGCCGGGATTGATGGAGGAGGGTCCGGTAGTCCCGCGGCAGCCGCCCAGCACGTTGGAGCAGATCACGAAGTACCGATTGGTATCGAAAGCCTTGCCGGGGCCGATCATGTTGTCCCACCATCCCGGCTGCCCGGTTTCGGGGCTGATGCCGGCGGCGTGCGCGTCGCCGGAAAAGGCGTGAAGCACCAGGATAGCGTTCGATTTGGCTTGGTTCAGTTCTCCGTACGCCTCGTAAGTGACTTCCACGGGAGCGAGAGTTGCACCGCTATCCAGAGACAGAGAATCGAAGCGCAGGGTGTTGGCGGTAACGATCATTTGCGGGAATCCTCATGATACCGCGCCGGTTCACGGACGACGAACTCAGCGACCATGCGCTTCTGCGCATACTCTGCGCCCCCGGGTGAACCCAAGAGCGGTTCTCCGTCCCGCAAATCGGCTGGTAAGCGATAATAGTCCGCAGTGCGCGCCCTAACGGCCCGCTTTGGGCCAGCTCTTTTCCTTCTGGCGTATTTTTTCTGGTTCGCCGGCGGCGGCTTGCGGGCCCGGTTCACAGGCGACGATCTGATGAACCTCAATTTCCATCTCACTCCATCCTTTCCCGAACTGCTGCGCAGCAATCTCACCTACTGGAGTACCGCGTACCGGCCGATGGGCGGCATTTTCTACGTCGCCATCTACCGGTTGGCGGGACTTCGCCCCATGCCTTTTCGCGTGCTGTGTTTCGTTCTATTGCTGGCGAATCTGTGGCTGATGTACCGCATGTCACTGCGCCTCAGCGCGCGGCGGGAAGTGGCGCTGCTCGCCACCCTTCTCGTGACCTATCACGCCTGGTTCGTCAATCTCTACTACAGCACCGGGACGATTTACGAACTCCTCTCGTTCGGCTTCTATTTCGCGGCATTCGATTATTATCTGGGAGTCCGGCAATCGGGGGCCCCGTTTCGCGTGCGGCAATGGGCGGTTTTCCTGGCGCTCTATATTTGCGCGCTCAACTCCAAGGAACTGGCGGTCACCTTGCCGGCGTGCCTTCTCTGCTACGAGGCCATCTGGTACGGGCCGAAAGCCAGCGCCAGGGGTGTCGGGATTTCGGCACTCGTCACGCTGCCTTACGTCTTTGGCAAACTCACTGGTCCCGAGAGCCTCCCCGCCATCGATCCTCTTTACCGGCCGGCCATTTCCGCCGCTCGCTACCTGCATACCTTCCATCTGTACCTGAACGTACTGTTCTACCAGGATCACTTTTTTCGCGACGCCAACACCATCCTGATCGTGGCCGGCATGCTCGCGCTGGCACTGTGGCGGCGATCGCGTCCGCTGCTATTCGCCTGGTGCTTCATCCTCTTCAGCATGCTGCCGTTCATTTTCCTGCCGCACTATTCCGGCTTCTTTCTGTATCTGCCCATGGCGGGGTGGGCGTGGTACGGCGCCACCGTCCTCGAAATGCTTCGGGTTCGGTTTGTGAAATCCCTACCGTCCTGGGCGCTGTTCCTGGCGGTCGGCCTCGCGTTGGCTCCATTCCACGTCCGCGAGTCGCGCCGGACCATGCAAGTTTTTACCTCGGCGGAGCTACCCACGACAGAAATGATTGCGCAGCTGCGTCAGGTTCAGCCGTCGCTGCCGAGGGGAGCGTTGCTATATTTCGATAGCGATCCGTTTCCCTCGAAAACCTATTACCTGGTTTTCCTGATACGGCTTCTTTATCGTGATCTGTCCATTCAGGTAGCGCGTGCGAAAGACGACGATCCGATGGAGGGTGGCCATTTCGACGCCGTTTTTCGCTGGACCGGTGGAAAGCTGGCCAAAGCCGCAAGTCCCTAATCGAGATCGATGTCACGCTGCGGCGGACCCTTGTCGGGGTCTTCCTTGGCGCGCTTGAAAAGCTCGTCGAACTTCTTTTCCAGCACTTTACCGTGGGATTTCTCGGCTTCGAAACTCTTCTGAAACAGTTCTTCGCGCCGGGCGCCCGCACCCTTCAACTTGGCGACCTCAGCCGCCAGATCGTCAATCGGAAGCGGTTTTACCGGCACGGTGTGGGCTATTACCGCCCGGGTTTCGGGATCAATTTTCAGAATTGCCTGACAGCACGGGCATTCCACCTCGAACATTGCTTCGGCCATGCATCCATCGTAAACGAGATTTCGGAGGCCTGGTGAAAACAACCAGGCCCCACGAAGAGACGATTGGGAAGGGTTAAAGGGGTAGTTAGCAGATTTCTATGCGAGGTGACTCGTTTGGCAGGCGGCAAAGCGAGGAACAATCGTCTCTCCGGGAACCTGTTAATATCCTAGTCACGCACTCTTTCTAAGCAATTCCCGAACCAAACTGAAAATCGCGGAAATCCAAGCATCCTCGCAAACGGCGCTGTCAGTCTGTAAGCAAAATTGGCATCCGTGTGTCAACTATATGTACCAACCCGGAACAACGTGTACCGTTCGGCGACGAATCGTGTGCCGTTTGCCGCAACAGCCCGAATGGTATAGTAGGCCTTTGTGACACCCCAAGCCGAGTCGATTCTGGAGTTGTTCCGCTCCACCGGAGCGTATTTGCAGGGCCATTTTCGCCTCACCAGCGGCTTGCATAGCCCCGAGTATCTACAATCCGCGCTGGTGCTGCAATATCCTCCCGCCGCCGAAAAACTCGGACGTCTCCTGGCCGAAGCGTTACAGAAAGTCACCCCGGAACGCATCGGCGTCGTGGTATCGCCGGCGTTGGGCGGATTAATCATCGGCCACGAGGCGGCGCGCGCGCTGGGTGCGCGATTCGTCTTCCTGGAGCGTCCGGCCGGCAGCACCGATATGCAGCTCCGCCGGGGCTTCACTATCGCGCCCGGCGAAGTCGCGGTCGTGGTCGAGGACGTGATCACCACCGGCGGCACCACCCGCGACGTTGTGGACGTGCTACGCGCTGCCGGCGCCAATGTGGCGGCCGCTGGCTCCATCATCGACCGCAGCGGCGGTCAGGCCGACGTGAGTGTCCCGCGCGTGGCGCTGGTCACCATGCGGGTCGCGGCACATTACCCCGAGCAGTGTCCTCTCTGCATGCAGGGCATCCCGGTGGTGAAACCGGGCTCGCGGCCGGCGTAAATGCGCCGCATCCGCATCCACCTGGCCTACGACGGAACCGCGTTTCACGGATGGCAGATCCAACCCGATTTGCCAACTATCCAAGGCACTTTGGAAACGATCCTGAGGGGAATCGAGGGCGCGCCCGTCAAGGTCGAAGGGTCGGGCCGCACCGATGCCGGCGTCCACGCGCTCGATCAGGTAGCGGCATTCACGCTATCCAACCCCATCCCGCCCGAAAACCTCCGCCGCGCCATCAACCGCCTGCTGCCGCACGCAATTCGCATTCTCTCGGCCGAAGAAGCACCCGCCGATTTCCATCCCCGCTTCCACGCCACCGCCAAGACGTACGAATACCGCATCGTGCGCGGTGAAGTCTGCCTGCCGTTCGAGTGGCCTTACGTCCTGCACCACCCGTACCCCCTCCACGAAGAGAGGATGGTCGAACTGGCGCGCGCTTTCGAGGGTGAGCACGATTTCACGGCCTACGCCGCGTCGGACGATCGCGACGCTCTGGGACTCTCCAAGGTCCGGCGCGTCTTCTCGTCTGCCCTGGAGCGGCGCCCTGGACGGCTCACCTACCGCATCCGCGGCAGCGGATTCCTCAAGCACATGGTGCGGAACGTAGTGGGAACGCTCCTCGAAGCGGGCAAGCAGAATATCGCCGATTGCTCCCGTTTACCTGAGAAGTGTGGCCCCACCGTTCCCGCGCGCGGACTGTTTCTGGTGAGCGTGGAATATGATTGATCGTCTGATCGCCGAACTTCGCGCGCGGGCTAACCCGGCCAATGTGGCAGGCATGGCGCGCTACGGCATCAGCGCCAACGGAACGCTGGGCGTTTCGGTACATGCGATCCGCGAACTGGCGAAAGACGCTGGACGGGACCATGCTTTGGCCGAACATCTCTGGAACTCCGGCATTCACGAAGCGCGCATTCTGGCGACACTGATCGACGACCCGGCGCTCGTGACGGCGCGCCAGATGGACCGCTGGGTTCGCGGCATCGATTCCTGGGACGTGTGCGATCACGCCTGCCACAATCTGTTTCGCTATTCTCCGAGCGCGTGGCGAAAGGCCGAACAATGGTCGCGCGCCAAGGGCGAATTCGTGCGCCGCGCGGGATTTTCGCTGATGGCGGGCCTCGCGGTAAAAGACCAGAAAGCCACGGACGAACAATTCGCGGCGTTCTTCGGGCCGATCGCGGCAGCGGCGAGCGATGACCGGAACATGGTGAGGAAAGCTGTGAACTGGGCGCTCCGGCAGATCGGCAAGCGCAATCGCCGGCTGCACAGGATGGCGATTGCAGCGGCGGAGGAGATCCGCCGGCAGGATTCGCGTTCGGCCCGCTGGATCGCCGCGGACGCGCTGCGGGAATTGCGGAATCCCGCGACGATCGCCAGGATCAAGAGCTAGGAATGGGCCTCAGTTGACGGCTGATCCGCCTGGCTTCCAGCTCCCGCCTACCGGCTTCTATCATTGGACGGAGATCAGATCGCCCACCGGCGTCGAAAACCCGCCGTATGTGCAACTGATCGGATTGTCGCCGGCGAGGGTCGCTCCCGGGACCGTCAGGTTCAGTTGATACAGGCCCGGGCTGATCAGGCCGGCGAAACCCACCGTCGCCTGAAGTCCTCCGATCGAACACACCGGTAGGGTCGGCAGCGATCCCGATTGCGTGTCGGACCCATTCGTGAGCGCTGTCGACGGTAGTCCGAAACCAACTGCGTACAGAACGATTACCTCGCGCCGCGTGGCGGGCGTCGAGGATCCGGGATAGAGGGTCGTGGGACCTATTAAGCTGCCGTTTACATGAGTTGCCGCCACGTAGTTCGTGGCGCCAAACAGGAGGAACGAGGGCGCGGCCGATTGCATGGTGGAAGTGAAAGGCTGTGTCGAGGTATTTCCGCTCGTGACTACCACCGGCACTGGACCTATAGTACTGTCGAGCGGTGTCAGGATGTTGAGTTGGTCCGTCACGCACCCTGGATCGGTATCCGCGCTGCAATAGAAGTAGACGAATGCCGGCTGGTTGTTGACCATCACACTCACGCCGTCGAGTTGGGTAGGCATCAGCCCGGATGCGAAGGAAGGCGCGGTATTCCAGATTTCTCCGTTTGCCAAAGTGGCCGGTGGGACAAGATTCGCGCCCTTGATCACGATGAACGTATTCTGGGCAATGCCGGCACCGCCGTTGGCTGTGCTGACACTGTAAATGGCAGGACCTGACGTCAGGCTGCCAAATGCCAGATCCATGCGGACGGCATCGACGCTGCCGAGTCCGGTGGCCATGTCGTAGCCAGGGGCGGCGGAATAGCCCATGAGCCCGCCGTTGCATCCGAGTACCGCGCCCACGCATGGAACCATATTGTTGCCGGACACGATGTCATGAAACACGCACGCCTCCGTGGGCGAATCGGAATTACACACCCGCGCCGGTTGGCTCGCGATGGAATAGAGGCTGGGATTGATATTCCCAAACCCATTCGTGGACCCCAGCGACTCAGCCATCAGCAAAACCATTCCTGCAAATACCGGAGCTGCTGCGGAGGTGCCACCCGTAATTACGCGCTGCCCGTTTTCCACGATGTAGTATGGATCGTGATCCGACGATGCCGAAAGCGACACATCCGGTACAAGCCGCGTATTTCCCGCCGGAAAGCCGGAACCGGATTGCCATGAGGGTCGTGGGAAGTATGCGCTGATTCCGCCGCCGCTCGCTGCCAGTGGAGCAGGCGCTGTATTCGGGTCGTTCCAGGCAACCTCCGGGATGTAAGATAGCGCGAACGGGTAAGATGGCCCACCCCAGTACGTGCCGGTGCCTTCGCTGAATTCGGTGCCGCCGACTGCCGTTACCTCGGGCACGCTCGCCGGAACCTGCACGGAAATAATGTGCGACGCGACCGGCGATCCCTGGTCGCAGGCCGCTCCGCCGGAATCGCCCGACGATGCAACCCACGTGATTCCTTCCGCGCCGGCCTGTTGCGCCGTCTGCCGAATTGCCTGGCTGAGGCTGCTGACGTTCTGCTCACACTCTCCATAGCTGTAGCTGATTACCGGCGCGACTACCTGATCGACGGCATACACTGTCGAAGTATAAATATTGGTGGAGTAGACGAAAAGAATCTCGGCATTCGGGGCAATCGCGCCGGCCAGTTCCAGGTCCAGGTCCGACTCGCCGGAATCAAGAGTGATCATACCGGGATCGACACTGCCGACCAGCATCTTCACCGGCGGGTTCGAGGGAAGTCCCACGTCAGTACGGTACTCAGCTATATCCGCGAGATTTACATCCGCCTGACCGACGACAGCCAGCTTCATCCCGCTGCCGGTCACGCCAACCCCATAAAATCCAGTAACGTCGTAGATTGTCTGGAGGTCGGCGGGCGTCAGGTAATATTGGCCTCCCACGCCGCCTCCGTGCGGGATCGGTTTCACTACCCGGCGCGGCGGTTGGATTTTGAAATCGTCCAGACCCGAGAAACCGATCGTGAACGGTTCAATGGCGGCGGGCACCAAAGGCTCCGTCGCATTGGCGAAGTGCATTTCCCCGTCGACCAGGAACCGGTGAATTTCCACGTGCAGCGCGGCTTCCACCCGCGCCGCGGTTCCCTGGAACACGACGAAATTCCGGCCCCGCGCCGTGCTGACGACCGTCAAACCCTGTGCTTCAAGCCAGCCTGCGATCTGCGCGATATCCGCTTTGCTCGCGCCGAATCGATCGGCATATGCTTCGGGTGTCAGCCAATTGTGATACTTCGGCGACGAAGGAGCTTGTAAGTCGACCAGCAGCCTGTCAAGATCCGCCTGTTGAGCCGTGGTTGGTTTGAGATGGAGTGTAATGTAATCGAGGCTGAGGTCCGATGCCACCGGACCACGATCGTATTCCGGAAGTGCCTTTGGATGAATGTTGCCCTTAATCGCAACCAAGTGGCTCGAATCAAGGAGTCCACTAATCCGGTTTTGCGCCAGAATGCTGGAGGGGAACAAGAGCAGCCAGAAAGCGAGGAACGATACCGCAAAGCGGAGAGTTGGCACAGCTTCCCCCTTTTTCGAGTTGTATTGAATCACGGCTAACGGGCTAAATTCAATAGTACTGACAGATGCTTTTGCAGTGATATTTATAGTATGGTCTGCGCAAAGTAGCTTTGTATCTCTTGCTCGATCATAGGCGGTCACCTGCCGATCGTCTCGACCGTTGGTAAAATCGACATAGCGTGCAAAACCTTTGGGACCAACTTCGCGAGACCCTGACGCAGCGCATCCGTTATAAGATCACGCGCGGTGGAGCGCTGTTCATTCTGGCCATTGTGCTGGTGGGTCTCGCCGCGATCGGTTCCGCGAACAACCTGCTTTTCCTGATCCTTGCGGCCATGCTGGCCACCCTCCTCGTCTCCGGATTCGTCAGCCGCCTCTGCTTGGCCGGCCTTCAGCTGGATTTCCTGGTGCCGGAACATATTCCCGCCGGACGATCGGTTCCCGGCAAGCTTTATGTGCGCAATCAGAAGTGGCTGATGCCGTCGTTCTCCATCCGCGTGGAAGGCATCCGTCACCCCAACAGTCCCACCTTGAAATCGGGCGTGTACTTCCCGCTGATCGCCGGCGGCACCACCCTGGACGAGAACGTCGAGGTGCGCTTTCCCAAGCGCGGCGTCTACCGCCAGAACAGCTTCGCGTTCCTCACGTCGTTCCCTTTCGGCTTCCTGGAAAAATCGGCGCGCGTCACCCTCGGCCGCGAGATGGTGGTGTACCCCGCCATCGATCCCTGGCCCGGCTTCGACGATCTGCTTGCGGGTATATCCGGCGAGATCGAAACTCATTACCGCGGTCTGGGGCGCGATTTCTATCGCATCCGCCCCTACGAAGTGCTGGAAAGCGCGCGCCATCTCGATTGGAAGGCGTCCGCCCACACCGGCACGCTCCAGGTGCGGGAGTTTGCGCGCGAGCAGGAGCGCACGGTGGAAATGTTTCTGGATCGCGACATTCCGCCAAACCTCGACTCCTGGTTCGAATACGCCGTCGATTGCTGCGCCTTCCTTGCCTGGAGCCTTTCCAACCAGGGCGCGTCGGTTCATTTCCGCTCCCACGGGTATGAGCTCCGGCAGCCGGAAGAGGGTGACATCTATACGATTCTGAAATATTTGGCGCTGGTCTACGCGCAGAAAGCCGCCGAACCGGAAGCGCCGTTCGACGACTCCAGCTACAAAATAGTGTTCACGCCCTCCCCGCGGCAATTCACCGACGCAGGCTGGCTCGACGCGCGCATTTTATCTCCCGACGTTCTGCCCCTGCCAGCGGGACGGCAACCCTCGGAGTAAGATTGAATCACAGGGGGACAATAAGACGATGGCAACCAACCCATACGCGCGATTTCTGACCGATGTTCCACCGTGGGAAGTGATTGAGGAAACCCCCGGAAGATTAAAATTCCTGCTCGAACGCCTCGGTCCGCGGGTCGAAGAGACCCCCGCGCCCGGCAAGTGGAGCGCACGCCAGATTGTGTGCCACTTGGGCGATTGCGAGATTGTGTTCGCATATCGCCTGCGGCAGGCGCTCACCGAAGAGCATCACGTCATCCAGCCCTTCGATCAGGAGAAATGGGCGATGCACTACGATGCCTTCGACGCTGAGACGGCCCTGCATGTGTTCACCGCCGTTCGCGATTGGAACGTCCGCCTGATCAGCGGCATGTCGCCCGAACACCTCGCGAAGAAGTTGACGCACCCGGAGCGTGGGGAAATGGACGTTTCCGTGGTTGTGGAGACCATGGCCGGTCACGATCTCAATCACCTGGCGCAGATCGAGGCCATCGCCGGCGTATGAAACGGGGCGGCGCCGCTCTTGTGACCGGCTGGGTGGTTGTCCTCGCGCCTCTGCTTTTCTATGCGCAGGACGTGAACATCACGCCCCGGCCCAAGCCGGCGCCCAAAGAAGAAACGCTGCCCAAGGCCGACATCCGCGTCACCAGCAATCTGGTGCTGATTCCGGTAAGCGTCAACGATCCGCTGAACCGGCCCGTTTCCGGGCTCGAAAAAGAGAACTTCAAGCTTTACGACGACAAGGTTTTGCAGAAGATCACCACGTTCGCCATGGACGACGAGCCCATCGCCGCCGGTCTGGTATTCGACACCAGCGGCAGCATGGGCGAAAAGCTCAAACGCTCCCGCATGGCGGCCGCGGAGTTCTTCAAAATCGCCGATCCCGACGACGAGTTTTTCCTGGTGGAGTTCGACAACCAGCCACGGCTGATGGTGCCGCTCACGAAGGACTACGGCACCATCGAAGAGCAGCTCACGTTCTCGCGATCCAAAGGGTCTACCGCGCTTCTGGATGCCATTTATATGGGTCTGCATGAGATTCACAAGTCCACCAAGAACAAGCGAACGCTGCTCGTTATCTCCGACGGCGGCGACAATAACAGCCGCTACACGCTGCGCGAAGTCAAGGACCTCATCCAGGAGAGTGACGTGCTGATCTACGCGATTGGAGTATTCGGAGGCGGGTCAACTCCGGAGGAAGCGGGCGGGCCGGACCTGCTCTCGCACATCGCCGAGCAGACCGGCGGGCGGATGTTCTACGCCAACCCGGCCGACTTGCCCGATGTCGCGAAAAAGATCGGTATCGAACTGCGGAATCGCTACATTCTAGGCTATGCGCCCGAAAATGAGGTGCGCGACGGGAAATACCATCACGTGGAAGTGAAGGTCATCCCGCCGCGCGGATTACCGAAACTGCAAGCTCACTGGCGCGTCGGCTACAACGCGCCCGATCACTAGAAGCCTTTTTCCTTCAGGAACGCGATCAGGTCGATCACGCGGCAGGAATAACCCCACTCGTTGTCGTACCAGGAGACCACCTTGAGCAGGTCCCCATCGAGCACTTTCGTCATCTGCGAATCCACGATCGAGCTATTGGAGTTATGGAGCATATCGGTCGAGACCACGGGGTCTTCGGTGTATCCGAGGATACCCTTCATCGGCCCCTCCGCCGCGGCTTTCAACGCCGCGTTCACTTCCTCCGCCTTGGCCGGCTTGGCCAGCACGGCGACCAGATCCACCACCGATACGTCCGGCGTGGGAACGCGCATCGAATACCCGTCGAGTTTGCCCTTCAACGCCGGCATCACGAGGCCTATTGCCTTGGCGGCGCCCGTCGTGGTCGGGATCATGTTGAGCGCGCCGGCGCGCGCGCGGCGCAGATCCTTGTGGGGATAATCGAGGATCTTCTGGTCGTTGGTGTAGCTGTGAATCGTGGTCATCGAGCCCTTCACGATCCCGAAAGTATCGTGGATGACCTTCACCACTGGGGCGAGGCAATTCGTGGTGCAGGAAGCATTGGAGATGACGTTGTGCTTCGCCGCATCGTACGCGCCGTCGTTTACGCCCAACACGATGGTGATGTCTTCGTTCTTCGCCGGGGCCGAAATGATGACCTTCTTGACCGAACCGTGCAAATGTTTGACGGCTTCTTTGGCGTCAGTGAAGAATCCGGTGGACTCCACTACCACTTCGGCGCCCAGGGAAGTCCAGTCGAGCTGCGCCGGATCCTTGCTGGCGAACACCTTGATCTTCTTGTTGCCGACCGTAATCGAATCGGCTTCCGCGTGAACGGGTTCCGGCAGCGGTCCCAGCACGGAATCGTACTTCAAAAGATGGGCCAGAGTCTTGGTGTCGGTAATATCGTTAACCGCCACAAATTCCACATCGCTCCGATGCAAACCTGCACGAACGACGTTCCGGCCGATGCGGCCGAAGCCGTTAATACCTACTTTGACTGCCATTTTTTCTCCTGTAACAAATGAAATAATCGGGAAGTTGGGCTTAATTTAAAGGATAACAAGAGGCGCGTATCGCGAGCAACCTGATATCCAGGCCCGAAAGATCCGGTTAGCGCTGGAACACGACCTTACCGCCGACAATTGTGTAAACCACGTCCGTGGACAGGATGTCGTCTTCCGGTATCGTCATAATGTCGTGCGAGAGCACCGTGATATCCGCCAGCTTACCTGGTTCCAGCGAGCCCTTCAGCTTCTCTTCGAACGCCGCGTACGCATTGTTCCAGGTGTACGACTTCAGCGCCTCCTCGCGGCTCATGCGCTGATCGGGATAGAATCGCGTTCCGTCTTTCAGTTTGCGGCTCACGCTGGCATAGAAGCAAGCCAGCGGACTGACATCTTCCACCGGTGCATCCGTCCCATTGCCCACCACGGCGCCGCTCTTCATCAGCTTCTGCCAGACGTAAGCGCCTTCCTCGGCGCGCCGCGGGCCAAGCCGCAGCAGCACATAAGGCCCGTCCGATGTGCAGTGAATTCCTTGCATGGCGGCAATCACCCCGAGCTTCCCGAATCGCGGAATGTCGGCCGGGTTCAGATGCTGAGCGTGCTCGATGCGCCAGCGCAGATCGTGCTTATCGGGATGGGCCTCGAATGCCGCCTGGTAAATGTTCAGCACCTCGCGGTTGGCGCGGTCGCCAATGGCGTGAATGCAGAATTGATAATCGTGCTGGATGGCCAGTTCGGCGATGCGCTTCAAATCGGGAATGTCGCCGATATCGATCCCCGTGCTGTCCGGCTTGTCGGTATAGGGCTCCAGCATCCACGCTCCGCGCGACCCGAGAGCGCCGTCCATGTACCGCTTGATGGCGCGCACCGTGAGATGATTGTCGCCCACCCCGATCATACGGTAGCGGTCGAGGTTGGCGGCCAGTTGTTGGGTTGTGCTCGCGCCCAGCATCACCCACATACGCAGCGGTAGTTCGTGGTTCTCGGCCATCTGACGGAATACATCCACCGTGGCGAATGGCGATCCTGCGTCTTCAAACGACGTGATCCCTTTCGAGATGCACTCCTTCGCCGCCAGGTCGATGGATTTCCGCAGATCGGCCGCGCGCTCGGCGGGCGTGCGTTTGTCGAGCCATGCGTTATGCGCGTTGTTGGCGAGCGACTGCGCCGTCTCGCGCAGCAGGCCGGTAGGATTTCCCTGCGGGTCCTTCAAAATCTCGCCGCCCGAAGGATTCGCCGTATCGCGCGTGATCTTCGCCGCCTCCATCGCTATGGCGTTGACGAACACGGCGTGGCCGCTGGCGTGCGTCAGCAGCACCGGGTTATTGGGCGAGACCGCGTCGAGCGATGCGTGCAGCGGAAAACCCTCGACATTCGGCTCTGGCGCCCTGTCCCATTTCGATTGATGCCATCCCCGTCCCACGATCCACTCGCCGGGCTTCGCCTGTTTCACCGCCCGCGCCACCTGCGCCACGATGTCGTCCCACGTTCGCGCCTCGCGCAGATCGAGCCCCTGCCGGAACTCGCCGATGCCGGTGAAATGGCCGTGCCCCTCGATGAATCCCGGAATGGCGAGCCGCCCCTTGAGGTCGATGACTTGAGTGTTGCGCCCGATCCACCGCGCCGCGCCGGCACTCGATCCCAGAAATACGATGCGGCCGCCCCGCGACGCCAGCAACTCCGCCGTGGGCATCGCCGGATTCATAGTGACGATCTTGCCGTTCCTGAGGACGAGATCGGCAGGTTGGGCGTGGAGGGCCATGGGGATGGCGGCAAGCGCCGCGATGAGCGAAAAACGCATGAGAATTACGATCTTACCGCGGGCGCAGGGGTGGACAGCGGTATCAGTGTCACTGTTTGGAAAACACCTTCGGCGGCCCGCGCCGAGCCGCACGGCGATACCGCTCGGCCAACTTGCAAACCTCTTCGACCAGTTCGACCGGCTCGATCACCTCGAAATCCGCGCCTGCCAATGACAAGTGCATGGCGAGAGCTTCATAGCTCGATGCGCCGGTTTCGTAAAAACAGGATCCCTCGTCAATTGGCTCGAATAGTCCCATGGAGGGCGGCATGCGATCGGCGATTTGGGCGGCCGGCGCGAACAACTTCAGACGCGCGCGGCAACGAGCATTTACTCCAGATTGCGTCACATAGGCGGCGAGGTCCCGGGCCGGCGGATCGCGGGGAACGAAGCGCGAACCGGCCGATGAGGCGCAGCGATCCATGCGGTCGACGCGGAACGTCCGCCAGTCGTTGCGAGCGATGTCCCATGCCACCAGGTACCAACGGCGCCAGGTGTTCACCAGGCGATGGGGCTCGACCGATCGTGCCGTCGACGCACCTGCCTTGTCGCGATAGCGGAAGCGTAATATTTCATGCTCACGGCACGCGCCGGCGATGGTGGAGAGAGCGCGCGCATCAACCGCGGCGGACGGCCCGGCGGCGCTCAGCACCACGGATTGCAGCGCGGCCACGCGGCGTCCCAATCGCGGCGGCAAAATCTGCTCGATTTTGAGCAGCGCGCGGACCGACGCCTCTTCCACGCCTGCAATCCCTCCCGTGGCTGCGTAGCGCAAGCCCATGGAGACGGCGACGGCCTCTTCGTCGTCGAGCAGCAGGGGCGGCATCTCGCTGCCGGCGCCGAGTTGGTATCCGCCTTCGGCGCCGGAAGTGGAGTGGATGGGATAACCGAGGGTCCGGAGCTTATCGACGTCGCGGCGGAGGGTCCGGCTGGTGACGTCGAGCCGGCCGGCGAGTTCGGCGCCGGACCAATACCGGCGCCCCTGAAACAGCGAAAGCAGGCGGAGCAGCCGGGCGGACGTTTCCAACATGTAACCAGTCTGCCATTTGTCGAGGACAGAAGTTGTCCGCAATGCCTGATAGGCTTCTCGACATGACACTCTGCCAAACGATCACCCTCGACTACGACGAAGAAGTAAAGAATACGCGCAAACTGCTGGAGCGCGTCCCGATGGACGACGCCCACCGAAACTATCAACCGCATCCGAAATCCATGACGCTCAACCGGCTCGCCACCCACGTGGCGGAGCTGCCGGGCTGGGCGAAATATGCGCTCGAAAGCGAACTCCTGCAAATGCCGCTGGATTTCAAGCCGACCATCGCGGCCTCATCCGCGGAATTGCTCGAAATATTCGACAAGGCTGCGGCCGAAGGGCGCGCCGCCATCGCCGGAGCAACCGACGACGACATGAAAAAGGACTGGACGTTCAAGTTCGGAGACGTCTTCTCTATGACCGAACCGCGCCCGAAAGTGATCCGCAGTTTCCTGAATCACATGGTGCACCATCGGGCGCAGTTGGGTGTCTATTTGCGGCTGAACGGGATTCCAGTTCCGGGGATGTACGGTCCCTCCGCGGACGAGCACTAAGATTTAAGGGCCGCCGAAGTGCCGCGACCGCGAGGGAGGGATGCCTTCGGCGTATGTGCGCCGGCATGCGTGGGAAACTGGGGGGAGATGATCCGCGAATTTCTGGCTCTAATCCTCCTCGCCGTCGGCTCGGCGCACGCAGCGGATCTCGTGCTCACGGGTGGCACGGTTTATTCGGCCCCCGATGCCGTGCCAATGGTGGATGCGGTGATCGTGTTGCATGCCGGCCAAATTACCGCCGTCGGGCCGGCAGCCACGGTGCGAGTTCCGGCTGGCGCCCAGGTAATCTCGTGTTCCGGCAAATTCATCACCGCGGGATTCTGGAACAGCCACGTCCACATCTTCACTCCCGGACTTCTGCACGCACGCGATGCGAGCGCGGCCGCGCTGAGCTCGGAACTCGAGGCGATGCTGACTCGATGGGGGTTCACTACCGTCTTCGATATCGCCTCGGTACTCGACAACACGCAGGCGCTGCGGCGGCGAATCCAAAGCGGCGAAGTCCGCGGACCGCGCATTTTCACGGTGGGCGAGCCGCTCTTTACCAAATTGCCGATTTACATCGTGGATTTTGTGGCGGCGCAACACTTGGTGTTCCCGACCGTACACACGCCCGAAGACGCGGTGGCTCAGGTTCGCTCGCTGGCCCAGCGCGGCGCCGATGGCATCAAGCTGTTCACAGGATCGTACCAGGGAGGTCCGGTGGACAACATGCCGCTGGCCATGGTTCGCGCGGCGGTTGACGAGGCGCATCGGCATCACCTGCCGGTGTTCGCTCACCCGCAGAATCTGGCCGGGTTGGAAGCGGCGCTCGGAGGCGGCGTGGATATCCTGGCGCATACCGTGCCGCAATCGCCACCCTGGACGGCGGAATTCGCACAACGATTGAGGAACGCTCACATCGCCCTCATCCCCACGATGACGCTGTGGGACTTCGAAGCGCGCAAAGGGCACATGAAAGACGCCGATCGCGAGCGCTGGATTGAGTCCATGGAAGACGAATTGCGCGTCTTTTCGCATGGTGGCGGCGATGTTCTTTTCGGCACCGACGTGGGATACACCGACCATTACGATACGGCGCTCGAATACACTCTGATGTCGCGCTCCGGAATGACGTTTCCGCAGATTCTGGCGTCGCTCACAACGGCCCCGGCACGGCGGTTTCGAGCTTCCGGCCATAGCGGGATGATCGGGGTCGGCATGGATGCCGACGTGGTGGTGCTGGATGGCGATCCCGCAAAAGACATCACGAACCTGGCCAAGGTCCACTTAGTCATTCGCGGCGGCACGGTCCAGTATGAGAATCGATAAGTGGCTGTGGGCCGCGCGCTTCTTCAAGACGCGTTCCTTGGCCGCGAAGGCGTGCGAATTGGGGCGCGTGGAACTGCACGGACAGGCGGCTAAACCTGCGCGCGAAGTCAAGGTTGGGGAGTTCGTGTGCGTGAAGAACGATAGCGGCGAGTTTCGAGTCGAAGTTGTTGCGCTGAGCGAAATTCGCGGTCCGGCGGCAGTGGCACAAACGCTCTATCGCGAGACGGACGAAAGCAAGGCGTTGCGCGTGAAAGCCGCGGAAGAGCGCAAGCTGATGCCGGTTTTCGAGCCATCCCGCGAAGGGCGGCCCTCCAAACGGGACCGCCGGATGTTGAACCGACTCCGAGGCCGATAGCGCCTTACTTCAGCTCTGCGCTCGCCGCCGTGCCGTAGTACAAGCTATTAAACAACAGCTTGTAAGTGCCGTGAGGCTGATCGCGGAAATTGACCTCCGGTCCGAGGAGCACCACTTTGCCCTCCCCGACAGTCGACTCTGCGACCGCCGTGCCGCCATCGAGATATTGCTGGCCCCAAGCCCAGCCGCTATCCAAAACCTGTTTGCCGGAGAACCATCCCACCGGAGCCGTCTTCTGAATTTCGACGGTCGGTTCCAGCTTGAATACCGGGCTGTTATCGAAAAACACGTCCACCTGCTTGGGCATTCCGTACGCCACGGGATCGGTATTATCGACGTTCATCTTGAGCAGCGATCCCGGAATATAGAACTTATCGGCGGGCAGGTTGCGCTCGCGCCCGTCGGGTTCCATCTCGGTGAGGTAACTCTTGACGGGTAAGCCAAAGTCGCTGACGGCGTTGTTGGTGCTGCTGCCGATGGTGACCAGCGTTCCGCCAAGTTCGACAAACTTCTTGAGCGCGGGCACGGTCACGTCGGGCGAGACCCGTCCCACCGTGGCGCGATACTCCTCGGGAACTGGAGCAGCAGCGCGGCCGCGACCAGCGCCTCGTCCACCAGAATCGCCTCCGCGTCCGCCGCGCCCGCCGCCGAGGGTGCCGGCGACGAAAACGATGACGTCGAATTTGCTCTTCAAGTCGCCGGCATCGAGCATGGTCGGATAGACCACCTGGAACGGCATTTCGTATTGCTCGAAGAGCCAGCGAGTCCAACCGGACGGCATGCTCCCGCCGTACGAATCGTAGAGACCGATGCGGATGGGCTTGATCTTGAGGGCGTCGCCTGAGGGCGCTTTCGCCACCGCGTAGACCGGCGTGCCGAGTTCCTTCGCGGCTTTATCGAGAATCGGCCGGACGGCCGCGGAAGAGGGAACCCAAAGCGTTCCGGTCCCGAGATTCCGGCCGTTTACGGTTTGTTCCTTCTTCAGCCAGTAAACGTCCCCGCCGGCCTTCAGGAGGCGGTTGGTAAGGATGAAGGAATTGTTGATTTCGTGGCTGATCAGGTAGCCCGCGGGATTGGACGGTCCGCTGACGGTCATCGCCGGTGGCGGCAGGAGGCCGTTGATTTTTGCGAACGGTCCGTCGAAACCATCGAGAATGCGGTCGTATTCCACGCCCATCTGCATGGCCAGAGTCCAGCCGGTGATGTCGTAGGGGCGATTCGGCGGGCCGCCGGGATAAGCGAAATCGTTGGGGTGGTCCTGCGGCTCGAACATGTCCATAATGTGTGGCCGGAAGGCCTGCGCGGTCTTTACGACGTACGAACCGGCGGGATAATTCTTGCCGGCCACGGTAAATTCCGAAGTCGCCCGCTGGCAGGTGATGCCGTTCTTCAGAAGCGCGTTGATGAACTCCGTGGCCGTAGCGAAATCGGGTTGATCGGAAGGCAGAATATAGCCGCGCGGATCGCGCAATTTGGGATCGTGGAGCACGCTGTTGTACAAATCCATCGAGACCCCGCCGCGGCCGCCGCCCGGGCCGAAATTGCCCGGAGCGAGGTCGCCCACCATCGTGTCGGCGCCGCGGCCGCCGCGGCCGGTGAGTCCGGCCGCCGCGTTCAACGCGTCGATGCGCTTCGGGGTGATGGTCCAATAATCCTTGCTGCCCTTTTCAATGGAGTTCATGCCCATGCGCCAGATGTTGAACAGGAACGTTTCGCGGTAGCGCGAGGCGAGGTCGAGGATGGCGCGATTGTTGGTGATTTCGTAATCGATCGATTGACGGTAGTGCCATGGACCGGGCGTCACCGGCATGGGCCAGTCGCCGGTCGGCAATTGCATTCTGGGAACCACCGGAATCGTCATGGGCGTGGGGCTGCCGATGATCTCGGTGAGGATGCCGATCATGTTGTGAAAATAAGTGATGGTACGCAAGCCGCCGTTCCACCAGGTGGAATAGCTGGACCCGCTGCGCATGGCGCTGCCGCCTTTGCCCTCCGCCACCAGGCGGCTGTGCATCGCCGTTCCTACCATTTCGATTCCCAGCGGCACCAGCGGATCGAAGTTGTAGTTGAAGGGATCGCGGAAGGGAGGAATGAAGATCACCGCGCCGGCTGGTCCGGTCTGGTGATGGTTGTACATGATTTGCGGAAACCACTCGAGGAACAAAACACGATTCATGTTGGTGGTTTCCTTCATGTTGGACATGTAGAAATCGCGATTGTCGTCGTGGCCGACGTACTTGGCGTAGAGGCGCGGCAGATTATTCATCTCGCGCTGTTCCGGCGGACGCAGCGGCGCGTCGGCTTTTTCGCTGCCGCGCATGTACCAGTTGGCGATGAGTTCCTGGCCATCGGGATTGGCCTGCACGCAGAGGAGAATGTCGTCGTTGAGGAGGCGCATGGTCTCCGGGTCGGTGCGGCTTACCATCTGGTAGACCATTTCCATGAGTTGCTGCGAGCCCACCGATTCGCTGGCATGCAAGCCGCCGTCGATCCAGACCACGGATTTCCCTTGCGCGGCCAACTGGTGCGCTTCGGATTCGTTCACGCCTTCGGCCAGCGCCAGGCGGCGGGAGATTTGCTTATACTTTTCGAGATTCCGGATGTTTTCCGGAGAAGAGATGATGGCCATCCACTGATCGCGGCCTTCTTCCGTTTTGCCGATGCTCACCAGCTTCATGCGATCGGACTCGCTGGC
Organism: Bryobacteraceae bacterium; assembly: GCA_035509055.1. Lineage (GTDB taxonomy): Bacteria > Acidobacteriota > Terriglobia > Bryobacterales > Bryobacteraceae > PALSA-129. Next base: position 28,391 of record DATJMA010000117.1, read on the forward strand.
GAGCTTTTTCCAGTAGGCCTCGAGTTGAGTATAGTTGGCGACCATATAATCGTCGCCGAGGTTGAACCCGAGAAAATCTTTTGGCGAGGTGACCTTGGGCGCGGACTGGGCGCTGAGGGAAGCGGCGGATAAAATCGCCGCCAGGAAAAGGATATAGCGGTGGGATGGGCGAGAACTCATGGGTCACAGTATATTACAGGCGCGGGTGGCTTCGGTGCACGCGCACTGAGCCGGAGGCCGGGGTCGCAAGCAACACCGCGCCGCCGGACGCGCCAGGCGCAAAGACTTCTGGCATTGTGCTTACAATAGTGCCGATGAACCGGCTTGACGAATTGCGCCGCCGCCACGGAGCGGCTGAAGAGGGCGGAGGAGCGCAGCGCCGCGCGCGCCAGCACCAGGAAGGCAAGCTATCGGCGCGCGAACGGATCGAACTGCTGCTCGATGAAGGCTCCTTCGAGGAACTCGACAAGCTGGTCACGCACCGCTGCCGCGACTTCGGCATGGACGACCAGATCATCCCCGGCGACGGCTTCGTGAGCGGCTACGGGCGCATCGACGGCAGGCTGGTGTACGTCTTCGCGCAAGATTTCACGGTGCTGGGGGGGTCGCTTTCCGAGGCGAACGCGCTCAAGATTTGCAAGATCATGGACCTTGCGCTAAAGACCGGCGCGCCCGTGATCGGACTCAACGATTCGGGCGGCGCGCGCATTCAGGAAGGTGTGGTCTCACTCGCCGGGTACGCCGATATCTTCCTGCGCAACACGTTGGCAAGCGGCGTGGTGCCGCAGATTTCCGCCATCATGGGGCCCTGCGCCGGCGGCGCGGTGTATTCGCCGGCGATCACCGATTTCGTGTTCATGGTGGACAAGACCAGCTACATGTTCGTCACCGGGCCGGACGTGATCAAGACTGTCACGCACGAAGACGTGACGAAAGAAGACCTGGGCGGCGCGATGACACACAATGCCACCAGCGGCGTGGGCCACTTCGCGGCGCACGACGATGCCGAGTGCCTGCGCATGATGCGCGAACTGCTCGGCTATCTGCCGCAGAACAATCGTGAGGACCCGCCGCGCCGCGCCACCAACGATTCCCCGGACCGAGCCGATGACGCGCTCGACACCATCGTGCCGGCGGAATCGAACCAGCCATACGACATCAAGGACGTGATCCATCGCGTGGTGGACGACGGCGAATTCTTCGAGGTGCACGAGCATTGGGCCAGGAACATCGTCATCGGGTTCGCCCACATGGACGGGCGTTCGATCGGAATCGTGGCCAATCAGCCGGCATTTTTGGCCGGCTGCCTGGATATCAATTCGAGCGTCAAGGGCGCGCGCTTCGTGCGCTTCTGCGATGCGTTCAACATTCCGATTCTGACCTTCGAAGACGTTCCTGGGTTTCTGCCCGGCACGGCGCAGGAATTCGGCGGCATCATCCGGCACGGCGCCAAGCTGCTCTATGCGTATTGCGAGGCCACGGTGCCGAAGATCACGGTAATCACGCGCAAGGCGTATGGCGGGGCGTACTGCGTGATGGGGTCGAAGCAGGTGCGGACGGATATCAACCTGGCATGGCCGTCGGCGGAAGTCGCGGTAATGGGGCCGGAGGGCGCGGTCAACATCGTGTACCGGCGGGAATTGGCGGCGGCAGCGGACCAGGACGTTGTGCGCCGGCAGAAAGTCGAAGAGTTTCGCGAGCGCTTCGCCAACCCGTTCGTGGCGGCGGAACGCGGCTACGTGGACGACGTGATCGAACCGCGCGAGACGCGCCCGCGCGTGATTCGCGCGCTGCGCATGCTGGAGAACAAGGTGGATAGTATGCCGCGGAAAAAGCACGGGAATATTCCCCTGTAGGGGCGAATGAGCGGTCTGCGGCGCGCTCTCGGGACGGGTTTGCTGGCGGCGATCGGCGTGTTCGCGCTCGACGGGCTGCTGTTTCACACCAGCCTCTACATGTCGATTCTGGAGCCGGATTCGTCGTCCGGGCTATACCAGCTCATCCTGCACCGCGAGCAGGACGCGCAGAAAACCTGGGGTGACGCCATGATTCTGACCTTCGGCGATTCGCGCTTTGCGTATTCGCCGAAGCTGTCCAACGAACTCACCCCGGAGACCGGTTACACATTTCGCAGCGCCGGAGTCGCCGGGAGCGAGATTCGCACCTGGTATTACATGCTGCGCGATCTCGACCCGGCCGCGCGGCGCTATCGCGCGCTGGTGTTCGGCGTCAACGACTACGGCGACGAAGACACCCTGTATTTCCCCGACGACGACATTCGCGCCTTGCATTACGCCATATCGAGCTTGCGATGGAGCGACGCGCTCGATTTCGCGCGGTCGTTCCACACCCCGGCGATCCAGCGGCAGGCGTTTCTGGGCGTGCTTCTGAAGGGACTCGTGCTGCAAAGCGACGTGCAGGCGTTCCTGACGCACCCGCTCAAGCGCATTGCCTACGTCCAGCTTTGCCGCCGGGGGTATGAAGATTGGACCTATAACTATGTCGATGTTCCCACCGCCATGACCGGCCTCGAGATCGACTGGCGTACCATGACGGCGAAGTTCCCGCCGGGATCGACCCCGGAGCAGATCAGCACCACCACGAGCTGGCTCCTGCATCCGCCTTCGCCGCAGACTGGCCGCCTGGCGGCGTACCGGCGGGACTGGTTCGGCAGGATTATCGATCGCTACCGCGGCTCCCGCACCAGGATTATCTTCGTGAGGCTGCCGCGCGGACCGATTCCCCGCCCCGCCTTCCTCGCGCAGAAGACCACCAGTTCGATTCGCGAATTCGCCAGCCGCCCGAATGTGCTGCTGTGCGACGAGTCGGCGTTCAATTCCCTGGAGCGCCCGGAGTTGTTCAAAGATGCCTGGCATCTGAATCGCGAAGGAATCGCGCGATTTTCGCCCATGCTGGCAAAAGAAGTGACGCGAGTCTTGGGTCCGGTGAGATAAGGAAAATCACGTCCTTTTCCGTTCCAACCACGCCGGGATAATATCCCAGGCGCGGGAGCCATCGAACGGACGGACGGGCAGCAGATTGAACAGGGCGACAACCAGCGAATACCCGCCGAGGATGACCAGCACGGCGTTGACCGGCTCGAATGGGGTATACCCGGCGAGAATCAGGTAGAGCGTGAGCGGGACGGCAACTACCGCTTGCGCCAGCACGCCGCCCCACGCAATGAGCGCGCGATCGACGCGCGAATCGGGGGCCTCAAAACTGGCCAGCCCAAAAATCGGATAGAGCGCCATGCTGAATGCCTGATAGCCCCGGCGCCGCGCCATGAACAAGTGCCCCGATTCGTGCAAAATGAGCAGCGCGAGGTACGCGCCCATGCCTATCAGCGTCGAAGTCAGTTTGCGTGTGGTCCCGGCGAGGATGACTACGGCGAACGCAAGGATCGACCAATGAACGTACACATCCACGCCGCAAACCTGCGCCACGCGGGTGAGGCGGCCGACCTGCATGTTTCCGATGGTAACGTAGTTGCTGCTGAGATCGCATGATGCGCTGGCTTTCGCTCGCCGGGCTTTGGCTGCTGAACTTCACGGCCGCGCAGGAGCTTCCACCCGTGTCCGGATTGCCACATCCCGTGGTGCTGCGGCGAATTCCGGTGGACGAACGGTGGAACCTGGTAGCCGCGCTCTCGTCTTCGCACCCATGTGAGCCGGCGCCGCTGCCGTGCTGGTGGACCACGAAGGACCGGTTGGGAATTCTGCTCGAAGATCGCATCGACCCTCGGAAATTACGGCCCCTCGCAATCGGGCCCGGACCGAATGACGACTGTTCCACGCGCGTGGAACGCTTCACTCCAGACGAACTGGTGCTCTCCTGCACGAGCGAAAAATGGGCCACCTACGATAATCAGAAATTCATCTTCGATGAACGCGGGCACAAGCTGGCGAACCATTTCGCATACGCGCCATTCGCGGCCGAGCGCCTGCTTGCCGGGCCGGAATTCCTGATGAAAGCAGGCGCGGGGCGGCTGGCGGTAGCGATTGACTCCGCCAACGGAGATCCGCGCGTGACGAAGGCGGACGCCCCGCCCCCGCCGGCGCCATCGGAAGCTGCCTTCGGGCGATTTCGGCTGTCGAAGGAAAAGAACCGGTACGGCGAGGAGTTTCCGGTGATTGTGGGCGATGGAAAGGTGTACCGGCTGCCGCAATCGGAGTTGCAGCCCGACACCGCGGAGATGAATGAGCAGATCGGTCCGCACCAGTTGGCGGACGGCTTTTTTTGGTTCGGCAAAACGTTCTATAACGGGGAAGGCGCCACGGGCGCCGGCGGCTTCGGCTACTTCGACCCGGAGACGGCTTCGTTCCATCTTTTCCATCCGGCCGAAATGACGGCATGGTCGGTGTCGGCCATCCTGGTGGAACCGGACTGCATCTGGCTGGGGCTGGAACATCGCGGCGAATACGGAAATTACCCCGGCGGCCTCGTGCGGTGGGATCGCAATAGGCAAACCCTGAGGAAATGGGAACTGGCGTCTGTTGCCACCAGCATCGTTCGGGCGGATGACGGCATCTACCTGGGACTGACTGACGGGATCGCCGCCCTGCGGGGAGACCGCGCCGTCAGCTTTTTTGTGGACCGTTCGGCGGCGGGGCAGTATCGGATGGCGGCGCGAAACTGAAGCTCCGCATGGACAAGTTACCGTACCCAAAACCTTCGAAAATGGTTTCCAAGGGTTCGTCGGCATAAGCGGCGCCGAGCGCCACGAAGAGTGGATCGAAGTGCTCGGTCGTCGGGACCGACAGGCGCGCGTGCGGCGCGGAGTGGCGATAGTGGAACAGCTCGTCGAACTTCCGCGCTGCGACTGCCTGGGCCACCCACGTGTCGAACTCGGCAGCCCAGGCATCTACCGGCGCATGTTTGTCAGCGAGGCGCACCCGGCTGAGATTGTGGACGATGCCGCCGCTCGCCACGAACAGGAAACCGTCGTCGCGAAGAGGGCGCAAGGCGCGTCCGAACTGAAAAAGCTCCTGCGGCGGCAGAAAGGGCATGGAGACTTCGATCACTGGCGTCGCGGCCTCCGGCCATGCCAGGCGAAGCGGCGCCCACGCGCCATGATCGAGCCCGCGCTCCGATTCGAAGCGCGCCGGCCAATCGGCCGATTGCAACAGATTCACCACGCGAGCAGCGGCTAACGGACTGCCCGGAGCGGGATAGGTGAGACGATAGAGCTCTTCGGGGAAGCCGCCGAAATCGTAGAGCAGCGGGGCGCGATCCCAGGCGGTTACGCGGACGGGCTTCGACACCTGCCAATGAGCCGAGATCACCAGAATGGCTCGCGAGGCGGTGTGGCCCCGGCCGAAGGAACGTAGCGCGGCGGCGTGGGAATCGCCGCCGAGGGCGGACATCGGCGATCCATGCGCGAGAAAAACGGCAGGCAAGCGGCCCATACCCTCTGTTGGATGAGAGAAACGCCCTCCAGGCTTCGTTATGCTGAAAACGAGGAGGCGAAAAGTGGCACACCTTTTCATCGGAATCAAGGGGACGGTCCTGGCGATCGATCGCGCCACAGGTGCCATGGTCTGGGAAAGGAAGCTGGGCGGCGATTTCATCAACGTCGTGCTCGACGGCGACGAACTTTACGCCGCGGCGGAGGGTGAATTGTCCCGGCTCGATCCGGCGACCGGCGAAGTAGTCTGGAACAACGGGTTAAAAGGGAAGGGGTTCGGCCTGGTCACCATCGCGCAAAGCCCAACCGGCAACTGGAACTCTGTCGAAGAGAAGCTGCGCCGGGATGAGGCAGCCGCGACCGGGGTTACGACCGCCTAAAGAGCCCCATCTCGCGAGGGAGCTGGGCCTTTTGGGAGAGTCCCAGAAACTCGTGCCGGCGACGCAGAGTCGATAGCTCACAGCCAGCTTTGAGACAACCTGTCGGAGCTGGTACCGGAGCTTGCCCGTCTTCTCCCGATGCTTCGGTCAATATAGCGGCCTGCCGTTGCGGTCCTGCTGCGATGGATTAAAAATAATTCCGCCATCCCCGTGGCAACTGTTGGAACTCCAGGTTCCGCCGGCGGCAGCGCACATCCCGCCAGCCATACCCTTGCCCATCGAACCCCACATCCGCAAGGCATTGGCTTGGTGCTGCGCTTCCCGTGCGGCAAGCCACGCATTGCGCTGGGCCTCGCTCGTGAAGGCGATGCCCTTGGGCTCCTCGCACACTCCCAGGTAATGCTCCCGCTCGACGTCGTCACGCATGCCGACGCAATTGCCCGGATCGCGCAGCCATCCGTGGAAGAATTTCGATTGGGCATCGCCGCCCTGCGCATCGGCCAGGTCGAAATAACGAATGGCGCGGTCGCGATCCTGATCCACTCCGATCCCGAACTGGTAGTCGCGCCCCAGGCAATATAGGCCTAGCTGTTCGTACTGGCGCGCGCCTTGCGCGCACCATTTCGCGGCTTCCGACCAATTCTCGGCGACGCCTTCGCCAAACTCATACGCAAAACCAACCTGGGCATACGCCCTGGCCCATCCTTTGGCCGCGGCTTGCCGGTAATATTGCATCGCCGCCTGCGGGTTCTTGGCGACGCCCAAGCCCACGCGATATAGCGTGCCGAGCGTGGACATCGCGCCTGGATTACCGGCATCGGCAGCCTGGCGATATAGCGCCGCCGCCCGCGTATAGTCCTTGGCTTGATAGGCCTGGTAGGCGCGATTGAACGCGTCGCGGTCCGGGTTGGTGAGTTCATAGTCTTTTTCCTGGCGAAGCGCCACGATGGCGTCGGTCGATCCGGCTGCCGCCGCCTTTTGGAACCACTGGCGCCCGGTATCCGCGTTCTGTGGCACTCCTTTGCCGGTGGTATACAGCCGGCCCATGTGAAACATCGCATCCGGATAATTCTGCGCCAGCGCCTTGCGCAGCCAGAACATCATCTGCCCGTAATCTTTGGGAACACCGTGGCCCTGCTCGTAGTAATAGGCGAGCAAAGTCTCGGCGCCCGGATGGCCCTGCTGGGCGGCGCGCAACAGCCACTGGGCAGACTTGACCGGATCGTGCGGGATCTTTCCCTCGCCCTGGCCCGGAGCCGGCGCGTACAGGTCGTGAACCCTCCTGGCGCTCTGGTTGGGATCGATGTTGTAGGTGAAGCTGTGCCAGTAGGCCCAGCCGATACAGAATTCATCCACGGCGTTCTGCGACTGGAAGCCGAATTTCTTCAGCTTGGGCAAGCGATCAAAATTGCAGACGTTGAACTCGTCGTGCATGTCGGCCATCGCCGGAATGGCGGCGATGGCGGAGAGAATCGCAAATGCAAGTAAGCGGCTTTTCATATCTTTTCTTCAACGGAATGTCACGTTCACTGTGTTCGCCGTCTGCCCATCGGCGGCCAGCACGATATTGGTTACTCCGCCGCCGGCAAGCGATGCCGGCAGCGGCCCGATGTTCACCTGGTCGAGCCCCGGATATTGCCCCTGCGCTCCTGAAGACAGCACCGGCACGTTTGTGCCGCCTACCTGCACGGTCACGCTCTTGGCGTTGCGGATGCCGGTGCCGTAAATCTCCAGGTAAACCTGGCCTAAGCTCAGATCGATCGGCAGCGAGAGGATGTTGTTGGATGAATCGAGTTGATACACGTTGGCGTAGCTGACGGAGTTGTTCGGCCCGACGATCAGTACGACGGCGGCGGCCAGTCCCGAGCCGTTGAGTTCGAAGACTCCTGGCGAGACATTTACCACGGGCACGTTCACGGTGCTCTGACCGATGCTGTTTGTCACCGTGACCTGGGCGATCCCTTGCGCCGTATTGTCCGCAAGCAGGAAGTTGATTTGCCCGGGCCCCACGTAGAACAAGGGAGCGGTTTGCTGTGCTCCGCTGGAATCGGTAACGCTGACGGTAGTGCTAGTATCACCAACGGAGGCAGCGAGGTTCGACCCATAAACGGTCGCGATCGACGCCGGGGCGACGAGTTGAATCGTGCCATAGGCAGCCGAAGCGACGCTGCTCATGGTCACCTCCGGCGCGAACGACGCGACTGGAAGCGTGACTGCGGTCAGTGCGCCCACGCTGTCCGCCGAAACGATATCGTTGTACGTGCTGGCGGAAATGATTGCCAGGGCTGCGGGAGACATGCCGGTAGGCAGTTGCGCCTCGGGCTGAAAAGATCCGTCACCGTTGCCGAGCAGGTAGGTTGCTTCGCCCCCCTGGTGCGCCACTACGAGGTCGGGTTTCCCATCGCCATTCAGGTCTGCGGTGGCGATCGAGACGGGGTCGTCCTCGGTAGCTGGCAGGGTGGCGGCTTCCGTAAAGTTGCCCTTACCGTCGCCAAGCAGGACGTCGATACTCGTTTTATCGGCTTGGCAGACCACGGCGATATCCGGATGGCCATCGCCGTTCCAGTCGCCGATGACGATGGCGCTCAGATTGCCAATCACTTTGGTGAAAGAGGCGGCCGGTGCTTTCAACGCGAATGTTCGCGGGCTCTGGAATGTGCCATCGCCGTTGCCGGGAAACACGGCGAGCGTGGCGCTGCCAAACTGAATGCTGCTGATCAGGACAGCCGCGATGTCCGGAATGCCATCACTATTCAGATCGGCTGCGGCGACAGAGGAGGGATTCAGGCCGCTCACCGTCAGCGCCGGCTGCGCTTGGAATGTGCCATCGCCTTTTCCCAGGAGGGGCACGATGGCCCCCCCACCAGGGCCCGCCTGGCTTCCCCAAGCTGCTACCACTGCGTCCAGGTTGTGGTCCCGATCGAGGTCGGCCAGCGCAATGCTCTGCGCCCCCTGATTCACCTGGATGTTAGCGGGTGCTTGGAAGGTGCCGTCGCCGTTGCCAAGCAAAGCGGAAACCAAGCCTGCCTGGCTGGCGACCACTAGATCGGGTTTGCCGTCGTTATTGAGGTCGCCGGTCGTGACGGACTGCGGCATCGGCGAGCTCTGCGCTAGTGAATAGCCAACGGGCGTTTGAAATTGGCCGCTGCTCGACAACAGTACGGAAACATCGCTCGCGCCGCCGGTGACCACCGCGTCGGCTTGCCCATCGCCATTCAGATCGGCCACCGCTATGCCCGTGGGCGCCCCACCCAACAGATGCATGGGCGGCGCTCCCACCTCGCCCTGCGGCGAAACCACGGTCATCCATATGTTTCCGGTAATCTGATCGGCCGTCATCAGGATCGAGTTGCCATCCCCGAGAGTCTGGATGACCAAGGAGCCGGGCGAGTTTCCGGTGGAGTAGCCAGACGGTTCCTGAAAGGTCCCATCGCCGTTGCCGTACAGGACGATCATGCCGCTCGCTTCGGTCGAGACGGCCACCAGATCGGGGTGTCCGTCGCCGTTCAAATCGGCCCAGCCCAGATAGTCGGGCTGAAGTGGAAGTTTCAGCGGTGCGTTGAACTTAGGCTGAAACCCGCCTCCCGTATTCAAAAGTACGGATATGCTGCTGTTCGGAACAGTGGCGAATCCGTGGTTGGCAACGGCGAGATCCGGCCGTCCGTCGCCATTAAGATCCAGAGCCAGGATTGAAGCTGGAGTGGCTTGCGAATCGCCTCCTGGAGCGTAATTCACCGGCGTTCCAAAGGTCCCATCACCGTTACCGTCGAGGATGACGATGCTCGCGCCGGCGGTGCTTGCCGCCGCGAGGTCGATCTTGCCGTCGCCATTGAAGTCGGCTGCCGCGAGCGAGCCCGGATTCTGTCCCGCGGGAAAGTATTTCGGCGTCTGAAATGTGCCATCGCCATTGCCGAGCAGAACGGCCACGCCGCCGGCGTTCGATCCAGGGGTGCCAGGATCGCTGACGGCCAAGTCAATTTTCCCATCCCCATTGAAATCGGCCGCCACGATGGTGGTAAAGGCGGGATCCGGGGTGAAGCCGGTCGGGAAATCGGTACTGCTCAGGACTGTATCGTTGGCTGCCACAAGCTGCACGCCCACACCGCCGGAATCCACATCGATCTGATCGGGGATCCCGTCGCCATTGACATCGGCTGCGATGAAGCCTTGCGCCGCCTCGCCGGTCGGAGGTAGTCCGGCAGTCGCCGAGCGGCGTTTTTGAGGCAAGGATGCGATGGGACCCACCGGATCCGGGCCCAGGCTCAAGCTCTTGCCGCAGACTTGTTGATACCACTTGCTGAGGCTGCCAAAAGAGTTATTCTCTAGAATGCCAACCTTGGCAGTGTCAACATATTTGCCGTCACACCAGAGTTCTCGATAAAAATCATAGACGGCTATCGTAGCGAACGGATAAAATTCATAGTCAGCTTCTGTCAGATGATATACGTAAGTGCAATCCTCACCAGGAGCTCCGACTCTATACTCCCAGTCTCCCGGTATCGGCTTGCCATTGGCGTCCTTTGCCGGTGATAAAGGGCCGCAGTATCCGCCCTGCGCCCACAACGCGCCCGCCGCCATCGCTCCGCATACCAATACCGCGCAGAAGCGCATTCGCCATTCTGCATTCCGACCCCTACCACTTGACATAGTCGTCAGACCCCGGCGATCCAGCATCCTGATTACTCCGGCAACTCAGCCCCAGAACCGCGTTCAATTCGATCTGCCCATTTACCACATTCACCCAGCCGTCGGCATTAAGGTCGTCCGAAGCCCGCGCCATGCGCAGCGCCTGACTGACGATGCTCCGTCCATCGCCAATCGAGGCCACGCTTTGACCGAAGTCGCAGGGCGTGACGGCCGTCGCGGAAACCGGAGTGGATTTGCCCGCGGTGGTTTTCACGGATTCCACAGTGCCCGCTCCATCCAATGCGATGCTGTAAAAGGCATAGGTGTGGCCGGGTTGGCCAGGATCGTGAGCGCTGACCGCCGCGGTCTGGGATCCATCGGGATTCACCTTCGCCACGAATCCGGCATAGCTTCCGCCGGCGGGGTACGCCGTCTGAACGGCACCGCTAGTCGTAGGAAAGGCGGCCGAGGCAGTGGCCCCGGCAACATCAAGATCGCCCGACGCATCGAGCGCCCGCCCGTGGATCCATTCCGAGCAGGCCCGTGCCGGCAAGCGGCAGGCAAGGCATACCAAGGCGCGCGGTGCGCCCAATCGAGATATCCTCCGAAATCTACCCATGGCTGCACCTCTTGGACTTCAGCTTGAATCTTCCGGCCGGAAACCGAAAGTGCGAAGGGGTGAAACGGGGTGTTTCACCCCTTCGGATGGTAGAATTATCAAAGATTTAATGGCGGTATCGACGCAGAGGCAGCTTGAACGGATCCTTACATCGGAGGGGTTCGCCAATAGCCCGCGCCTGGTTCGCCTGCTTCGTTACATCGTCGAAAAATCTCTGGCCGGAGACCGCGAGGCGCTTAAAGAGTATTCGATCGGACTCGACGTTTTCGACCGGGACGCTTCCTTCGATCCGAAGGTCGATTCCATCGTCCGTAGCACCGCCCGGCAGCTCCGCATCAAGCTCGATCAGTACTATCAGAACGGCGGACGCGACAACGAACTGTGGATCGTGCTACCGAAGGGCTCGTACGTGGCCGAATTCCAGGAGCACAGCGCGGCGGTGGCGGTATTTCTAGCGCCTGTTTCCCAGCCGCATTATGCGGTCTTCGTGCTAGCGGGGCTGGCGGTCTCCGGAATTCTCGGAGTCCTGCTGGCGTTTCATGGCCATCCAGCGGTAGTCCGCCCGCGCACCATCGCAGTGCTGCCCTTTCGCGATCTCAGTCCGCACCACGAATTGAGTTATATCGCCGAAGGCCTCCACGACGGTCTCACCAGCGCGTTGGTGCGCGCCAAAGGCCTGGAGCTGACGGCGCGCGTTTCGTCGCAATGGCTCACGAGCCCGGAAAACCCGGCCGGCGCGGCCAAAGCGGCATCGTCGGAAACCGTGGTGCTGGGCAGCGTGGCCCCATCCGGCGAGGAGTTTCAGGTCACGGTTTCCTTGCTCGACGGGAAAAGCGATAAGTATTTGTGGTCGGAGACGTACCACGGCCGCCCGGCCGACCTGGCGTCGATCGAGCATCGCGCGGCTGCCGGCGCCGCGGCCGCCCTGGGCGCCTCGGCGGAAGTCCCCGCGCCGCCGCTGCCGCGCGATCCGGAAGCGCTCGAACTGTACCTTCGCGCGAGTTCGCTGGCACGGACCCGCGAAGCTTCCGCGATGCACGAAGCGGCCGGGCTTTACGAACGACTTCTGGCGGTCGAGCCGGATTTCGCCCTGGGATACGCGTCGGCGGCCAGTAATTATCTCGTGGCAGTTGCCAATGGCGCGCTTACCTGGAAGGAAGGAGGCGCCCGCGGCATCGAACTGGCGCGCAAAGCCGTGGACCTCGACGATTCTCTGGCGGAGGCGCACGCCGCGTTAGGGTTAGGGCTGGAGAGCGAATGGAAGTGGAAAGCGGCTGACGCGGAGTATGCGCGCGCCATCGAGCTCGATCCGCGATCGCCGCTGATCTATTTCCGAAAAGCGGTGGACCAGGCGTCGCGGGGCCATTTCGCGGACGCCGAGAAGACCGTCGAAGCCGCTCGTGTGCTCGACCCGTCGTGGAGCGCGCCCGATGGATTGCTGGCGGAAATCTACTACTACAGCCGCCGCTGGAGCGATGCGTTAAAGCTCGCTCAACGAATCCGGAACACCTGGCAGGATGCCGGAATGGCGGATAACATCACCTGGCGCGTCTCGGTCGCGCAGGGAAATCTCGCCACGGCGCGTCCATTCTTGGTTGGACACGACGATCCTCTGAGCCGGGCGTGGCTCGCGTGCGTCGATGGGGATTGCTCCGAAGCGCGGCGTCACCAGCCGAATGGTGTGTCGGCGTTCTGTATGGCGGGCATTGCGCTGGCCGGCCTCCACGACCGGCAACTGGCGCTCGAGTGGTTAGAGCGCTCGTTCCACGATCACGAGCCGGATCTGGCTTCACTGGCGATCGATCCGCTGTTCGACGCCATTCGATCCACGCCGCGGGCAGCGGCACTTCTGCGGGAAATGAATCTGGAGGGGCAATAAGAATCACCGCTCCCCTGCCGTCAGGGGAGCGGTGCCTCGAGGCCTACTCTTCTTTCGTCACCACCACGGTAACTTCCGCGGTGACTTCTTTATGCAACCGGACCGGCACTTTGAACTCGCCCAACTGCTTGATGGGCTCGTCCAACTGGACTTTGCGGCGGTCGATGGTGTAGCCTTTGGCCGCCAGCGCGTCAACCACGTCTTTGGACGTCACCGACCCGAATAGCTGGTCATTCTCGCCGGCCTTCTGCGCGATGGTTACGGAAACGCCGTTCACCAGCTTCGCCAGGTCCTGCGCTTCGCTTTGCAGCTTGGCTTCCTTGCGGAGATGGGCCTGCCGTTCCTGCTCGACGATCTTCTTGTTGGATTCCGTCGCTGTCACGGCGAGCTTCTTGGGGAGGAGGAAGTTGCGGGCATATCCCGCCGCCACTTTCACTACCTGGCCGCGGGCGCCCAACTTGTCGACATCTTCTCTCAATATTACTTCCATGAACTTTTCCTCCCTAGAACTGCGCCGCGAACGGCAGCAGCGCGATGTTTCGCGCCTTTTTGATGGCGTCGGTGAGGCGGCGCTGGTGCGGCGCGCACACGCCCGAAATGCGGCGCGGCACAATCTTGCCGCGCTCCGCCACGAAGGCATGAAGCATCTTCACGTCTTTGTAGTTGATATCGTCGATCTTCTCGACGCAGAACCGGCATACCTTCTTGCGCCGGAAGTATTGCTTCTTCTGGGTGGCGACGGCCTTGTCGCCGCCGGTGGGCCGCTGCGCGGCGCTGCCTGGTCTTCCTTTGGATTCCGGCATGGCTTAGCTCTCCTTCGGCATGCCCGGCATGGCTGCCGGCGTTTCTGATATCGGTTGCCCCAACGAGGGTGCGGGACCCGGAGCGGGGCTCGCGGGCGCGTTTGCGGCCCGTTTGGCGGCGCGCTTATCGCGTGCTTTCTTGCGCTTTTCGAGGCGCTTCAAAGTTTCGTCCACGCGCACGGTGAGAAATTTGAGTACGGCGTCCGTAACGCGCAGGCGGCGTTCGAACTCGTACACGTGCTCCGGCTTGGCGGTGAACTGGAACAGAACATAATTCCCTTCCCGGTACTTATCCACCTTGTAAGCCAAGCGGCGCTTGCCCCACTTATCGATTTTGTCCACCGTGGCGCCCAGGTTCGTAAGATGCGTGCGCAGTTGCTCTACGAGCGCATCCACTTCCTCGTCCGGCGCATCCGGTTTTACTATAAACAGTTCTTCGTAAATCCTCATGCTTCCTCGTTTTGTAAGCCAGGGGCGCGACGATTGAATTTCGTCATGGCCTTTTCGACGCCCTCAGCAATTATGGTCCGAACCGCATCGGCCGCGAAGCCGACAAAGTCGTCCAATTCCGCCCTCTGCGAGCGCTTCATCGGCGCCAGCAGGTACTCCGTGCCACTGTTTAACGGGTGGCCCGGGTGAACTCCCAATCGCACTCTCACGATCTCCTGGGTTCCCAGACTGCCGATCACCGACTTCATGCCGTTGTGACCGGCCGCCGAGCCCTTCAGCTTGATCTTCAGGCCTCCCCAACCGAGGTCCAACTCGTCGTACACCACGATAAGCTGCCTCAGATCGATAGCGTGCTTTTCCATCAGCGGCTGGAGCGAAGTGCCGCTGAGATTCATAAATGTTTGCGGTTTGGCCAGCATCACCGGCTGCCCCTCGATCTCGCCCAGACCGATGAGCGCCCTGGAATCCTTGCGGGTGACGCGGATGCCGTGCCGCTCGGCCAGCCGGTCCACCGTGAGGAACCCCAGATTATGCGGCGTAAGAGCGTACTCTTCGCCCGGATTCCCCAGACCGGCCACCAGAAACATGGCAAATTACTTCTTTTTGCCCTTGTCTTCTTTCTTCTCGGCGGCAGGAGCGCCTTCTTCTTCCTTCTTGCCCTTCTTGATGACTTCGGGCTCGGCAGGGGCTGTACCGGCGGCGGGAGTGACGGCGGCGCCCTCGGCGGGAGCGGCCGCTACTTCCTCGGCGCGCAACGCGACGGCGTGAGCGATCACGGCATCGGGCGAACTGACCAGCTTCATGGAGCCGCTGAGCGCGACTTCACTCGCGCGCCTTGCCTGGCCGATCATCAACTCGGTAACATCCACTACAAACTTTTCGGGAATGTCGTCCGGCAAGCACTCGATTTCGACCGAGCGGGTGATCACTTCAAGCAACCCGCCCTGTACCTTCACGCCCTTGGCTTCACCCGTGGTGTAGACAGGGATGTTGACGCGGATGCGCTTAGTCAGATCGATGCGCTTGAAATCGGCGTGCAACAGGGTGCCCCTGATGGGGTCCACCTGCCGGTCGACCACCATCACAGGCGTGGGTTCACCGCCGGCGATCCCGAGCTTGAAGATCGTGTTATAGCCGGTTGAGCTGTTGATAATCTTGGTAATATCGCGAGGGCTTACGGAAACCGCGACCGGATCCTGGTGCGATCCGTAAACCACTGCCGGAATCTGCCCCGCACGGCGCGTGCGGTGCGCTTCGTTCTTACCGCGCGAGGAACGCACCTCGGCAGCGACTAATATGTCTTTTACCACTTCATTCTCCTTCGGGTTCGAAGTCCGGTTCCGTAAAGGCCCGTGCCCCTACATCGTGGGTTCGATTGCCCGTAAATTTATGGCAGGCTAAAGCCTGCCCCACCGCGGAAGCCCTCGCCATTCTGGCTCCAGGCTCCTTCTTTAAATAAACAACACGCTGACCGATGTCTCTTCGTGTATTGAACGAATGGCATCGGCCATCAAATTCGCGATCGACAATTGCCTGATCTTGCCGACCTGCTTTCCCGCGTCGGAAAGCGGGATGGAATTCGTCACCACTACTTCCTGCAAACTCGACTTCTCGATCCGCTCCAGCGCGGGACCCGATAACACCGGGTGAGTCGCGCACGCCGAGACGCTCAAAGCGCCCTTTTCGAGCAGGGCCTCCGCCCCCTTTACCAACGTGCCCGCGGTGTCGATCAGATCGTCCACCAGCAGACAGTGCCGGCCCTTCACCTCGCCCACTACGTTCATCACCTCGGCGACGTTGGGCTCGTCCCGCCGCTTATCGAGGATCGCCAGAGGAGAGTTCAGCCGCTTGGCGAATGCTCTGGCGCGCTCCACACCACCAGCGTCCGGCGACACCACCGTCACACCCGAAGTGGGTCTTCGCTTAAAGTACTCGATCATCACCGGCGAAGCGAACAAATGATCCACCGGAATGTCGAAAAAGCCCTGAATCTGAGCCGCGTGTAAATCCAGCGTCAGAACCCGGTCGGCGCCCGCCGTTTCCAGCAGAGCCGCAATCAGCCTGGCGGAAATCGGAACCCTGGGTTTGTCTTTCCGGTCCTGGCGGGCGTATCCATAATAGGGTAACACTGCCGTGATGCGCTCCGCTGAAGCCCGCTTCAGAGCGTCGATCATCAGCAGCAATTCCATCAGATTCCGTTCCACCGGAGTGCACGTTGGCTGGATCACGAAAACGTCGCCACCGCGCACGTTTTCCTGGATCTGAAGGTAGATCTCACCGTCGGCGAACTGCCGCACCATGCAATTACCCAACGGCATGCCCAGGTGAGCGGCAATCTCCGCGGCCAATGGCGGGTTGGCGTTTCCCGAAAACAAGAGTAAGCGATCGTGAGTCATCGAGCGTATCGGCTTTGGGGCGGCCATGTTCTCCCGGTAATATGTTCTTCCAGCGCTCGCCACCACATCCGGCGATAGCGTGACCGCGTCACGAAAGAAACTGGAAAGGTCTTTTCAGCAACCAACGATTGTAGCGCGACTGAAATCCGGTTACGATCCTGAAACAATCCAAAAAGCGCCGACCCGCTGCCCGTCATCAACGCAACCGAAGCTCCCGCCCGCAACAGGCGTTTCTTTATGGCCGCCAGACTTGGATGCTGCGGGAGAACCACCTCTTCAAAATCGTTGACGGGCGATCCGGCACCCCTGCCCCAAACCTGAGACTGGAAACTAAATATTTTATTTTGTTCAGATTCCCATGTCAAACGGGGACTCAGTTCGCGGTAAGCCTGGGGCGTGGAAACATGCACCGCGGGCGCGACCAGGAGCGCCTTCTGGGGTTGTCCATCGGGTAACGGAAACAGTTCGCCGCCCCGCCCGATCCCAACCGCGGTACCACCCATCAGGAAAAATCCTACATCGCTGCCCAGTTCATGCGCGAGTTCACTGAGCTTTGCGGCGTCCAGTTTTCCCCCCGTCAGCACCGGTAGGGCAAGCAGGGCCGCGGCGGCGTCTGACGATCCGCCGCCCAATCCCGCGCCCATGGGAATGTGCTTCGTGAGCTTTATGGCGACGCTGCCTTTGACGCGCATGGCATCGAGCGCGAGATGCGCCGCGCGCGCCACCAGGTTGTCGGGAATCGCGTGCGAATCCTCGAGCTCGATTGCCGTTTTCCGGCCAGGCGTGAAAGCGATTTCCAGGTTATCGGCCAGCGAGATGGTCTGAAAGATGGTCCGCAGTTCGTGATAACCGTCGGCACGCTTGCGGAGCACCCGCAAATCGAGATTGAGCTTGGCCAACGCGCGCACGCGCACACGGCGGGTGGAACTCATTTGTCGTATTGCAGCAGCGAGAACACGTCGTTCCCGGCCAGTTTCCTGCGTCCGTTGAGGAACGTCAACTCGACGACGAACCCGATGCCCACCACGACACCGCCCGCCTCGCGGACCATGCTGGCGACGGCCGCCGACGTGCCGCCGGTAGCCAGCAGATCGTCCACAATCAGTGCGCGCGTGCCGGGCGCGACCGCGTCCTTGTGCATTTCGAGCACGTCTTTTCCATATTCGAGGTCGTAACTCACGCTCACCACCTCCGCCGGCAGTTTCTTGTGCTTGCGCACCGGCACGAACCCCGCACCGAGAGCATAAGCCAGAGCCGGCGCGAAAATGAATCCGCGCGCTTCAATTCCCAATACAACGTCCACGTGAAGATCTTTGTAATGGTCCTTGAGTCCGTCGATCACGCCCGCAAGTCCGGCGCGATCTTTGAGCAGCGTGGTGATGTCATAGAACAGAATGCCGGGCTTGGGAAAGTCCGGCACCTCGCGGATCAGTTTCTTCAGATTTTCCATGAGACTCTGTTATAGCAGGAAGCGCCGGATTCGTTGATAATACGGGCATGACTCGGAGACTTGGATTTGCGGCCATTTTTCTGGTTCTGGCGGCATTCGGCCAGCCTGCGGCGCGCTTCGAAGTGGCTTCCGTGAAAAAAGCGGAGAGCGGCGGCCCTCCGGGCGACATCCCCCGCAACATGGATCCTTCTCCCGGCCATTTCGCTATGCGCAATGTGCCGATGCGTTACATGATGGAGTGGGCGTATAACCTGCACGATTACGAGCTCGCGGGTCCGGAGTGGATAAAATCTGACGATCACTACGATATTTTCGCCAGGGCCCCGGGTCCCGCCAACGACGACCAGATGCGGATCATGCTTCAGGCGCTGTTGCGCGAGCGCTTTCAGATGAAAGTGCATCGGGAAACGCGCGACATGCCGGCCTATTTACTGATGCCGGGCAAAGGCCCCGCGAAGGTGACGAAATCGGCGGCAGACAGTCAGCCGCGGCTCATTCCCGGCAAGAATACCGAGGTGACGTTTCAACATTTCCCACTCTCGCGGCTGACCTTTCTTCTGACGCGGCGGATGGACCACCCAGTGCTCGACGCGACCGGGCTTAGCGGGGACTATGACTACACGATCGACCTCTCAGGCCTGGCGGAATTCTCCGGTAGACCGACAGATCCCGACCAGAACGTCACATCGATTTTCGCGGCGGTGGAGCGCGACTTGGGGCTCAAACTGGAGGCCCGCAAACAGCAGCCGATCGCAGTGCTGGTAATCGACGCAGTCAATCGAGTTCCCACCGAGAATTGATATGGAGCGACCTTGTCAAGCTTTCAGGGATCAGGTTTTGGTTTTTCGTATTTGGAGCAAAGGTGCTGCATGTTCCGGCGGAGCGGTAACATGATCCTGCTGGTGGGCTTTGAGCAGGTTTTGGTCTTGGACAGCAGGGCTGAGGACAGCTTCGGCGCTAGCGCGACGATTGATCACACTGATATGCGCGGGTCGAAACCGCATGGACATGATCCGTCGGGAGCTGCCTCGGACTGAGGTCGCGGGTTGGGTCCTTAGACCGTGCCGCACAATTCTCGTAGAGGGTTCTCCTTTTCGTGGACCCTCGGCTGTCATCAGCGCTGCTGTCCAGTAGAACTTCACAATCTTAGGCGGCCTTGGCTGGCTTGCCCTGTGCTTCGGTGTGTACCGCGATGGCCCATTTGAATCCGAGTAATTCTCGTGCGATGGCCGTCGCCGCCACATTACTTTCCTTGCCGCGAGCCGTCAGTGCGGTGAATCGTTTGTGCAGCCGCTGTTGTGCCTTCCAGGCGATCTTCTTGGCCTCCTCGCCGAGTGCCAACGACTTCTGCCGCCTCAGAACCCGGCCCTGGATATTCGGCCGGTGCCGATACGTCCAAGCGGCCTCCACCAGCACCCTGCGCAGATGCGCATTCCCACTTTTCGTAATCGCCCCCCTTTGCACGCGATTGCCGCTGGTGTGCTCGCTCGACACCAAGCCGCTGTACCCCATCAACTGGCTGGGGCTGACAAAACGAGACAGGCTCCCCAACTCCGCAACCACCGTAGCCGCGGTCGTCTGCGCCACACCACGCAATGCCTGTAAGGCTTCGATCACCGCCCGAATTTCGGGAGACGCTTGTTTGACAGCCTCGACGATCGCTTGCTCGAGCTTGGCGATTCGTTCGGCGATATGATCGACTTCCTCCCCCGGTAATGCTTGAGGGTGGCCTCCAGTGCCGGCTGCTCGAAATGTACGTGAATCCGGATCCAGTTCAGGTACTTCTGGGTCCAGGCTTTTCCCGCATCGGTCGGACGCTTGCCGTGGCGCAGCAGGAATTTCCCCAGTCGATGACGGTGACGGAGCTGATCTTTCTTGGCCGCTTCGCGTGCTCGCACCAGATCTCGCAACGCCTCGTGGTCTGCATCCGGAACCCACACCGGCGTCAGTTCGCCGGCCCGGTAACAGCGGGCCAGCTTCTCGGCGTCTCTCCGGTCGGTCTTCACCCGGTCTCCGGCCTTAGTGGGTATCAGTGAGGGCGCGATCACCTCACACGCCACACCCATCTGTACGAGCTGCCAGTACCGAACGTATCCCGTCGGTCCGGCTTCATAACAGCACTTTAACGTCTCGATCGGAGCCAGCTTGCCGATCATTTTCCGTATGGATTCCAGTCGGTTTGGGATGATCCCCAAACTGCGAACTTCACCCCCGGCGGCTTCGGCTACCGCGACTGCAATCGTGTCGGCATGGACATCCAATCCGACAAAGCGTAATTTAGACATGAGCGACCATTCCTTTCGTATGCGGCTCTGCGCCGCTGGATTTCACCTATTCGCAGCGTAACCCGCGCTTCTGCGAAACGGTTGGTCGCTCCATCTTGACTGAAAAGTCAGAGTCCCAACGCCTCTACGATCGCTTCGACATCGGCATTGCGCACGGCAATGTCGGCCTTCATGAGCGCTGGCGTGGCGCGTTCGTCGAACGCTTGAAAAAGCGCCATTTTTGCGATGGCATACCGCTCCGTATCGGTAAGCTGGCGTTCATGCGCGGCTTCCCAGTGGGCGACCGCGCCGGCGGGCACGAGCACTTTGCACGGGCGCCATGTCTTGCGGTCGGCAGATAAGCTGAAGACGAACTCGGTGCCGCTCTCCGGCCCCTGATAGGATCGCTGGCCCTCGTAACAGTATTGATAGACGTACCCGCTTTGCGCCGAGTAAGTCTTCAGGCGGCGCACCGGGGGAGCGCCGGAGAGCGCAGTCTGCTTTTTTGTAAAGAATTTTTCGAACACGAGAATCAGACCCGGTATCAGTAATATTCCTAGGTCAAAGTACGTTACAGGACTATTGACAAGAATAGCAAGGCGGAGGAAACTGAAATTGGAATCAGGCCGGTTTCATTGATTCCAGCGTTTCAAGCCGATCCGCCAGGACCGGCGGGAGGTGCCGATATAGAACCGGGTGAAGATGGGGGCGGCCTCATCCACGGCGTACTGAACAGGTAGCAACGGAACGTTCTCAGCGGTCGGAATTGACGAGCCCGCAAATTCGGGATCGGCGCGTGATGCGCAAGAGTGATGATTCGACTGGGAAGGTTCAAAGCTCAGGTGCCGTAGGATGACCGCCCCTTGTCCTTTTTGTCGGCTCTCTTTTGTCTAATAATCCATGATCGGTGAGCGCGCTGGTGTAAACTAAGGTGAAGTCCAATCCACTCTTATGACATCGGTTGCTCCCCGGGAAATTGTAAGCGCCCATAGTCCGGACTCCGACGATGCCTTTATGTTCTATGGCCTGGCCACCAAAAAGGTGCGCTCGACCAAGGTTACGTTCCGGCACGTGTTGGCCGACATCGAAACGCTGAATCGCAAAGCCAGGGAAGGCGAATACGAACTCAGCGCCATTTCTTATCACGCTTATCCTTATGTTGCCGACAAGTATGTGCTGATGGCCAGCGGATCCAGCGTGGGCGATGGTTATGGCCCCATGATCATTGCCAACCGGCCGATGGATCCGGAGGAAGTGAAAGGCAAGCGCATCGCTATACCCGGCACGCTCACCACCGCGTACCTGGCATGCAGGTTGTTTCAACCCGATTTCGAACCGGTGGTCACACCTTTCGATAAAATCACCGACGCCGTGCGCGAACGCACCGTCGATGGCGGTCTCATCATTCATGAAGCGCAACTGACGTTCGACCGCGAGGGCTTTCACCGCATCGTCGATCTCGGGCGCTGGTTCAAATCCACGTATGGGCTCCCTCTGCCGCTCGGCGCCAACGTGCTGCTGCGCTCTCTCGATCCGGAAATTCGCAGCGAGTGCTGCCGCATGATGCGGGACAGCATTCAATATGCGCTCGACAATCACGCCGCGGCGCTCGAATACGCCATGCAGTTCGCCCGCGATATGGAGCCGCGGCTGGCCGAAAAATTCGTCGGCATGTACGTCAATCACTACACGGTCGATGCCGGAGAAGTGGTGCCCAAAGCCGCGCAAAAGCTGCTGGACCTGGGGTTCGAGGCGGGACTGATCGATCGTAAGGTGAACCTGGAATTCGTGCGCTAAATTAAAATCCTCTCCTTTTGGACCCCTTCCGGAAACCTGCGCGCTACAGTAGAAATATGCGCGCATTCGTCGTTCTCCTCACATTTGCATTTCTGCTCCCCTTGACTGCTCAGGATGTGAAGCCAAAGGACGTGCGGGACGTAGGCAAGAAAGGGCCTTCGGCAATTCCCACCTTGCAGGGCTACCTGAAGAACCGGCCGCCCGACGTTCGCGCCGAGGCCGTGAAGCAGCTCACGGAAATCGGCACCGCCGCCAGCCTCGATCCGCTCATTCTGGCGACCCAGGACGACGACCCCGAAATTCAGATTCTGGCCACCGACGGCCTGGTCAATTTCTATTCCCCGGGATATGTGAAAACCGGCATTTCCGGCTCGATTCATAAAGTCGGCTCCAGCATCAAGGGCAAATTCACCGATACCAACGATCTTGTGATCGATGCTTATGTGACCGTCCGCCCGGATGTGATCGCGGCCATCGCCAAGCTGGTCAAAAATGGCGTCAACGCCGATGTGCGCGCCAATGCCGCCCACGCGGAAGGCATTCTACGCGGCAAAGCCGCGCTGCCGGAACTCATCGCCGCAGTGCATACCAAAGACAGCGACGTGATTTACGAAGCTCTCGTCGCCATCCAGAAGATTCGCGATGAATCGGCCGGCCCGGCCATTGCCTTCCGCCTGCGCGACCTCGACCAGAAAGTGCAGATCGCCGCCATCCAGACTACCGGCGTGCTGCGCAATACGGCCGCCGTTCCTGACCTCATCGACGTGCTCGGCCGCTCCAAGAACATGACCGTAAAACGCGAAGCGCTCACCGCCATCGCCATGCTGCCGCAACCCTCCAGCCGCAGCTTGTACGAGCAGTACCTGCACGACAAGGACGACCGCATGCGGGCGGCTGCGGCCGAAGGATTCGCAAGACTGAAGAATCCGGCGGATCTGCCCATGCTCGAAAAGGCGTGGCAGGACGAGACCAAGACAGCACCGCGTCTGTCGCTGGCCTTCGCCCAGGTGATGTTGGGAAAGACCGAAATCAGCGAATTCAGTCCGCTTCAATTCCTCATCAACAATCTGAATTCGGCTTCGTTTAATGGCGTGGCGTACCCGTTCCTGGTGGAACTGGCGCGCGACCCGAAAGTGCGCCAGGCGCTTTACGGCCCGATGGCCACCGGCACGAAGGATGAAAAGATTGGGTTGGCCCGTGTACTGGCCCGGAGTGGCGACAGCGGGAGCGTGGCCGCGCTTCAAAAACTGAGCAATGACCCCGATCCCGCCGTTGCACAAGAGGGGTTGAAGGCTCTGCGGACACTGCAGAGCAGGATGTAATTACTTCGCCTTCTTCTGCTTTTGCTGTCCGACGCGCACCTTGAAGTGGAGTTGCTTGGACTCCTGGAACGCTTTGTGATCGTGGCGCGCTACCGCATCGGCCAGATACTTATCGACATCGGCGTCCTTGGGCAGAACACTCATCAGGGTGAAACTCTCGTTGCAGGTCGGGCAGAAGGGCCGGAACCGCTTCACATTGGGGATTGCCATAACTGTACTCAGTTTACCAAAAGCGCCTGGCCGTTGGCTCAAAGCGCTACACTGGTGAATTCCCGCTATGAAACTGCAAAGCCATACCATTACCCAGGGGCGCGACCGCGCGCCCGCCCGCGCCATGTTGAAAGCCATCGGATTCACCGATGCCGATCTCGCCAAGCCGATCATCGGCGTGGCCAACACCTGGATCGAGACCATGCCTTGCAATTACAACCTGCGGGACCTGGCCGTGCAGGTGAAGGAAGGCATTCGCGCCGCCGGCGGCACTCCCATGGAGTTCAACACCATTGCGATCAGCGACGGCGTGACCATGGGGACGGAAGGCATGAAAACTTCACTCGTGAGCCGCGAAGTGATCGCCGATTCCATCGAACTGCTGGTGCGCGGCCACATGTTCGACGGCGTGATGGCGCTGGTGGCGTGCGACAAGACCATCCCCGGCGCAGCCATGGCGCTGCTGCGCCTCAACATTCCGGGCGTCATTTTATATGGCGGCTCGATTCTGCCGGGCCGGTACAACGGCCACGACATCAGCATCCAGGACGTTTTCGAAGCGGTGGGCGCGCACGCCAGAGGAAAGATTTCCGATGCCGAACTGCTTTACATCGAAGACCACGCCTGCCCGGGTGCCGGCGCCTGCGGCGGGCAGTTCACGGCCAATACCATGGCGACCGTGATGGAGTTGATCGGCCTCGCACCCATGGGAACGGCATCCGTGCCGCAGGTGGACAAGCGCAAGGAGGACGTGGCCCGGCGCTGCGGGCGCGTGATCATGAATGCGGTACGGAAAAATCTGCGCGCACGCGATATCTGCACGCGCAAGGCGTTTGAGAACGCCATCGCCGGCGTCGCCGCAAGCGGCGGCTCGACCAACGCCGTGCTGCATCTTTTGGCGATGGCGCGCGAGGCGGAAGTGCCGCTCTCGATCGACGATTTCGACGGCATCTGCGCGCGCACCCCGGTGTTCGTCGATATTAAGCCCGGCGGCCGCTTCATGGCGGCCGACGTGGATAAGGCAGGCGGAATTCCGGTGATCGCCAAGAGGTTGATCGAAGGCAAATTCGTGGATGGCTCCGCGGTGACGGTCACCGGCCGCACGTTCGGCGAAGAAGCTGCCGAGGCGCATGAAACTCCTGGCCAGGAAGTGGTGCTGCCCCTCGACAAGGTCCTGAAGCCGCGCGGCGGAATGGCGATCCTGCGCGGCACTCTCGCGCCGGAAGGCTGTGTGATCAAGCTCGCCGGCCACGACAAAAAGATTCACAAGGGACCGGCGCGCGTGTTCGATCGCGAAGAAGACGCCATGCAGGCCGTAATTCAGGGCAGGATCTACGCCGGCGACGTGGTGGTGATTCGCTACGAGGGTCCCCGCGGCGGTCCGGGGATGCGCGAAATGCTCGGCGTCACGGGTGCGATTGTAGGCGCCGGCTTGTCCGACAGCGTCGCGCTCCTCACTGATGGCCGCTTCAGCGGCGCGACCCACGGTTTCATGATTGCCCACGTGGCTCCCGAGGCGTTCAACGGCGGCCCCATCGCCCTGGTTCACGAAGGCGATTCGATCACCGTAGACGCCGATCGGGGCATGCTCGATCTCGGTGTCGCTCCCGAGGAGTTGGCGAGGCGGAGAGCCGCATGGCACGCTCCTGGCCCGCGGTATAGGACGGGCGTATTCGCGAAGTACTGCGCGCTGGTGTCGTCGGCGTCGGAGGGCGCGGTTACGCGGGTAGGGTAAGGGGCAGGAGTCGGCGTTGGGCGCGCCGGTTTTCGTGTCATTTTGGAGCGGGCCGCAAGCGGAGCACCACCCGGCATCGCCTCTTTTTTTCCGGCGGCTTGCCAAATTCCGCTTCGAATCCCGCGTATACGTTTAGAGGCGGTGGCGAACCGCCCTGGAAAGGGAAAGCGCGATGAACGTCTCCAGGGGTCACGACTTATGAATACGATGAAAGGGGTTTGGGACCGATTGAAGGTCCAGCTCCAGGCAGCCATGAAAAGCAAGACGGCGGCCGGAGCAAAGGTCGACCCCAAAAAGACCGTGCAGGCGATTCAGCAGTTCATGACGCAGTTTGCCCCGGTCATGGCCGAGTTGGAGTCGGCTTTCAAGCTCAAAACGCAGGCGGACGCGGCCTTCGCCAAGGCGGCCGAGAAGGGGATGAAACTGGTGACGCCTATGCTGCAACAGGTGCAGACAGCCCATAAGGCCGGATTCAATGCCGATAGCTCTCTTGAGGAGAATATGGAGGGTCGCCTGGGCGAAATGTTCGATCGCCTGAAAGAATTGAAACAGTACGGCTCCGAAGTTCAGTGGGGCTGAGATATCTTTTTTACGCACCGCCCCGCGTGCCGCCAATTGTAGATGGAGGAATCCTGATTGATACGGGAGGAAAAGATCCGGCTGGTTGAGGCATATCTGAATGGTCTCGCGGCCAAAGATCTATCCGGAGTACGGTTCGCGGTTGATGTTACTTTTGAGGGACCGCGTGTCCCTCCGCTGGCGGGGCGCTCAGCCGTCGTAAGTTTTTTGTCGATGATTCTCCCGGCAATCCAATCGGTTCACATCGGAGAGCACCTGGTTGAGGGCGACTACGTGGCGACCACATTTGACATGGAGACGAGCGGCGGCACGGACCGGGTCTTCGATCGCATACAGATCGTGAATGCGGAAATCAAATCAATCCAGTCTTTCTACTACCCGCGGCCGTTGCAGAAGTGATTTTGCCAGTCGGACGGTATCGGCAGTAGCATCCCGGCGCGACCATCGGCGAACCGCCTTCACGCCCCGATAGCGGTCGTCTTCTTCGCACCGGACGGGCATCCGCGGAACATTCGCGGCCGCATCGCCGGAGGGGGCGCCAGCAGCGCCGCTTCCACGCCCGCTTT
Organism: Bryobacteraceae bacterium; assembly: GCA_035509055.1. Classification (GTDB taxonomy): domain Bacteria; phylum Acidobacteriota; class Terriglobia; order Bryobacterales; family Bryobacteraceae; genus PALSA-129. The sequence continues at coordinate 54,874 of DATJMA010000117.1, forward strand.
ATCCAGTTCTTCGCGGCATCGACGGCCATACTTCCCACCTGGATCCGCCTGATGGCCGCCGCGGAACTGTTCGTATCCTTCGGCGTTTCGACCCAGCGCGACCAGCGCCAGCCCGGCTCGCCACCCGATGCCCGATCGCGAGGCCATCAATTCCTCGCTTTGGAGACCTGGAAGCGCCAGGGCGAGCGATTCCTGCGCATCCTCGCCGCGGCCGAGCAGCGCCAGAATCTGCGCTTGCGTCGCGTAGTAGACCGGCGCCACTCGCTCGCTGGTCCGCCGTTTCGCGATTTCGATCGCCTGCCGGGAAAGCGTCAGGGCTTCGTCCGTCCGGCCCTGCACCAATCTCAGCTCCGAAAGCCCCGACTGGGAATTGCCGGTGATATCGCCGCTATTGATGGCCTGGTGGAAGCATTCCTCCGCTTCCGCGTACCGTCCCAATTCCGTGAGTTCGTGTGCCAACAGGCAGAGCCGCCGCTCTCGCGGAACGCCAGGCCGGCGTTCCGGCCAGCGTAGCGATTCGCGCAGCCATCGCTCCGCCTCCGCCGACCGTCCGGCCAACGCTAGAGCTAAAGCCCGGCAGAAATGCTTCGCCGGGCTTGGCAGAAGGAACCCAATTTGATGCAATCGCGCTAAAGCGCCGTCGTAGTCCCCTACCCGCAGCCTCGATCGATACAGTTTCATCACCAGCACACCGCGATTGCTGTACAGAAAGTAGACCAGACACCCGGGAACGAGGAACTGCAGGAACATGACGGGCCGCCTTTCAGCGCCACAATAGCCCAAACGTCGAGCGAATCATATCTTGATAATAGTTAACGGGTACCGGAGAATTTTCGAGACAATCCCCGCCGGCCCCTCTACTAACCCCTTCTGCGAAGATTTCCTCTCGTCTGCCCGGTAGCCGCCATCGCTTTCGGCATCCTGGTGTGCCGCTTCGTTCCGGTGCCCGAGCCGCAATTGCTGGCGGCGACGGTCGGCTATCTTGTTCTCGCCTTCCTGTCCCGCTATCGCCATTCGCCATTTCTCGCCCGCACCGCCAGCCTGCTCGGACTTTTCTTCGCCGGTCAACTGCTCGCGCTGGTCCATCGCCCCGGACCGCCTCCCGAACTCGACGTGGAAGGGCGCGAGATCGTCATCCTCGAGGGCTGCGTGGTCGAGCCGCCGGCCATCTCCGGCGAGCGCGAGCGATTCCTCCTCGAACTCGCCCCCGCGGCTCGCGCACAGGTCACCCTGTACACGAAAGAAGGCGAAACCCTGCCGCTGCTCCAATACGGACAGAGAATCGAGGTGGACGCCCGCGTCCGCAAGCCGCGTAATTATGCTAACCCCGGCGATTTCGATTTTGAGCACTACCTGGCCCGCCAGAAAATCTATTGGACCGCCAGCGGAAACGCCGGCACACTCCACATCCTGCCGGGCCGCTGCGGCTCTCCTGTAGCCAGGTTCGCCATGGACCTGCGCGCCGCCGTCCTTCGGCGGACGGACCAACTCTATCGCGGCGACAGCTATCTCTCCGGCATGACGCAGGCCATGCTGATGGGCCAGAATTTTCAGCTCCAGCGCATCTGGACCGAGGAGTACCGCAACACCGGCACTTTTCACGTGATCGTGATCTCCGGGACCCACATCGCCATACTCGCCGCGTTCTTCCTGTTCTTTCTGCGGCTGTGCTTCGTGCCGGAAACCCTGGCCATGCTCCTCACTTCCGTCGCCGCATGGCTCTATGCCATGACCAGCGGATGGGGCGCGCCGTGCGTCCGCTGCGCCGCCGGCCTCACGCTGTACCTGGTGTGCCGCTACTTCTATCGCGAGCGGCGAGCCCTCAATCTGCTGTCTGCCATCGCTCTCTTGTTCCTGGTTTGCGATCCGGACCAACTGTTCGAATCGAGTTTCCAATTGAGCTTCCTCGCCGTCGCGTTTCTGGGGGCTTTCGCGACGCCGCTGGTGGAAGCCACTTCCGGCCCGCTGGCGCGCGGGCTCGCCGGCCTCGACGACAAGGGACGCGATATCCACCTGGCGCCGCGCGTGGCGCAGTTCCGGATCGAGTTGCGCCTTTTGGCCGAGACACTCCACGTTCCCGCGCTCGCCGTTACACTGCCGGTTCGCCTGGCGCTGTTCTTTTACGAGGTCGCGGTGGTGTCCGCCGTAATCCAGCTCGGGCTCGCGCTGCCCATGGTGGTTTATTTTCATCGCCTGGGGCTCTCGGGACTTTCAGCTAACGCCTTCGCCATTCCCCTGATGGGGCTGGCGGTGCCGGTCGGCTTCCTCGCCGTCTTCACGGGATGGCACTGGCTCGCCGCCCTCGGCGGATGGCTGATGCGGCTCTCGCACGCCATCGTCGGCTGGCATGCCAACCACGAACCCAATTGGCGTATTCCCACTCCGCCGGTTTGGCTGGGAATCGCGCTTTGCATCATGCTGGTGCTGTTGGCGGTCACGCGGGGACGATGGCGCGCCGCGGCCGGCATCGCGGTTGCCGTGCTGATCGCGCTGCTGGTATGGCATCCCTTCCCACCCGCATTCATTCCCGGCCAGCTCGAGATGAGCGTGATCGATGTCGGGCAGGGCGACAGCATCCTGCTGGTGTTCCCCGATGGCCAGCGTATGCTGATGGATGGCGGCGGCATTCCCGCTTTCGGCAACCAGCCGCGCTCGCAGCTCGATACCGGCGAAGATGTCGTCGCGCCGTACCTTTGGCAGCGCGGCATGCGGACTATCGATATTGTGGCCCTTTCCCACGCGCATGACGATCACGTCGGCGGACTGCCGGCGATTGTCGCCGATTTCCACCCCCGCGAGTTGTGGACCGGCGCCACTCCCGATAGCGCCGGGTGGCGCAAACTCCGCGGCGAAGCCGCGCGCGACGGCGTCAGGATCGTACCCCTCGAGTTCCCGCGGCATATCGAGTTCGGACGCGCATCCATCGACGTACTCGCGCCGCTGCCCGATTACGTTCCCAACGACACGCCCAGGAATAACGATTCGCTCGTTCTGCGCGTTCGTTATGGCAGCCGGTCGTTCCTGCTCACTGGCGACGTGGAGCGCCCCATCGAATCTCGCATGCTCGGTGAGAACGAAATCCAGCCTGTCGATGTGCTGAAAGTGGCCCACCACGGCAGCCGCACTTCGACCACGGAGAGTTTCCTCGATGCCGCCAAGCCGGCATTCGCCATTATTTCGGTCGGTACGGACAATAGCTACGGCCACCCCAATCGCGACGTGCTCGATCGCCTTTACGACCACAACGTCCTGATATTCCGCACCGACCGGAACGGCCTGGTTACCGTCCGCACCGACGGTAAGCACATAAGCATCGACACACGCTGGTACTGATCCGGAGCCTCTGGCGTCTCACTTCCAACTCCAGCCTGCCGTTTACTTCTTCTTACCCGTCTTCTTGACCACGTCCTGCGGCAATTTGAACAAATCGTCGCTGAGATTCTGATTGATCTTAACTTCGTCAGCGAACATTTCGTAAATCCGGTCGCCGTTCCGCTCGCGCCGGACGTTGCACGGCCACATGACCCCTCCGCCAACATCGCGGTACAGCGCGAAAATCGTCACTTCGGTGTCAAAATCGTGGAACTGCTCATTGCGGTGCCGGAACGACTGGCGCACCGGCCACTTGTTGCGCGCATCGAAATACACCGTGACCGTATTCGTGTCGGCATCGGTGATATCGACAATCTCCACCGGACGGTTCTCGAACATGTCGGTGCCTTGCGAGTAAAACGCAAGTCCCGGCTCATCCAGACGCTGCCGGAGGATGTACAGGATATTGCGCAGCGTGCTTAGCCGATAGCTGGCGTACTTATCCGCATCGAGCGGCCGCGCTCCGCGGAAAGTGATCTCCCACCCGGCATTTTCCAGAAACAGGAACCCGCCGCTGTCCTCTTTAGGGCCGAAATTCTCCCGTTCGCGGACTTCCAGCTTTCCCGGGACCGGCGGAAGATAACGCGTATAAATAGTGGCCCGGTCCAGCCCCGAGATCTGCTCGCGATAAAACGAATAGGCGCGCCCTGTTTCCACCCGGTCGTTCATGTGCAGGTAGGCATCGCCGCCCAAGGCCTTCAGGGCCTCGTACACCACCCGCTTGCCGCGCTGCTCATGGGTTTCAGCTGTCTGCGCGGCCGCGAACTGCGCGCTCCATACCAACGCCAAAACAGGCAATAACCCTTTCATGGCCTTCTTTCCAAATCCGCAACTTTCAACCCTGCGTTGATTTGCATGCTCTTGATGGTCAACTCCTGAAATTTCTTGCCCGCCAGTTCGATCGCGACCTGAAACGGAATCTTCAGCCCGTTCACCTCGCGATAATCCGAATAAGTCTCGATCACGGAAACCGTGCCGTTGGCGACGGGCACGTCGTACAGTTCATTCTTCGGCAAACCCGTGGCCTTATCGAACACGATTTTCACGATATTTCCCGCGTCGCTGATCTCCACCGTCTGGTCGTCGACCGCGTTTATCTTCCGCCCCGCAACGCGGTCGCTCACCAGCAGCGGGAACATGGTGCGGAAGAGGTTGCTCTTTACTTGCTGCAACTGCACTCCCAGCAGCGCACCGGAGGCATTCCCGGAGACGATCCAACCGATTTTTCCGTCGCAATACACCGATATTTTCCCGCCCGCTGAGGTGGTATCCTGGCGCACGTAATTCGGAGCCATCCACCGCTCGGTCATTTCGGCTTTGGCGCCGCTGGCATCGAACTTGTAAGCGATCTCCTGCGCGTAATCGGTGACCGCCGCCAGCTTGCCGGCGCCGCCCTCGGCTTGCTGGGCGCGCGTCAGCAGTTCGCGCGCGCGGTCCTGGCTGGCGGCGTCTCCCACGCTCGCCTCCGGTTTGGCCGCGGGAATGGTCAGGTCGATGGTCTTGACCGGACCGCCCAGCGATTCGAGCGGCGCCTCGAATGCCGTCGGATTGGCAACCACGACCGTGGTCAACTTGTCCGGATCCATTTTTTCGCGCGCCACGCGCAGCACATCGGCGCGCGTAACCGCATACAGCGCTTTCTGGTATTGCAGCGTATAGTCGCCCGGAAGATGGAAGTAGCGGTATTCGGCGAGTCGCGGCGCCAACGCTAGAGGATTGTCGAACGCGAAGATCAGCCGGTTGAGAGCGGCCGCCCTGGCTGTCTCGAGTTCCGGGTCGGAGACCTCTTCGGTCCGGATCTTCTTCAGCTCGTCGTGAATGATCCCAAGCACTTTTGGCGTGTAGAAAGGATTGGCGATGGTGCCGCTGATCTCGAACAGTCCCGAGCCTCCCAATCCTGGCATCCAGGAGGCGGAAAGCCCGTCGACGTACCCGCCTCGCAGCGGCCGGCTCAAGCGGCCGTCGGGCTGGCCCCCCAGTATTCCGGCCAGAATCTCGAGCGCCGGATTGTCCGGATCCAGTTGCCCCGTTCCCGCTCCGCCAACCGCGAAGTATGCGTGCTTGGCGTCTTTCTTAATGGCGAGGAATTTTCCGCCCGCGCTTGCCTGGCCGGTATCGGGAAAGGCGCCGGCGGCGGGCAGATCGGACTTCCAATCGCCGAACAGAACCGACAACCGTTCTTTCATGACGGCCGGATCGAAGTCTCCCGCCATCGCGATGGTAATGTTTTTGGGAAGAAAATACCGCCGGTGGAAACTCACCAGGTCGCCGCGATTGATGCGGTCCAGATTGGCGTACTCCATCAGCGCGCCATAGGGCGAATGCTCCCCGAAAACGGTGCGCACAAACTCGCGCTTCAGGATGGCGGCGCCGTCGTCATTCCGATGCGCGATGGCATCGCGCAGGCGCGCCTTCAGGCGATCGATCCGGTCCTGTGGAAACTCGGGTGCGGTAAGGCCCTCCATAAGCGCATTGATTACCGGGCCGTCGGTATCCTTCAGGCCGGAGAAAGAGATCGCCAGCAGATTCGGAGATACCTGGCCTGTCAAATCCGCACCGAAATCCTGAAACTGGCTTATCAGTGGTTCACCGGGCTTAGCGGCTGTGCCGCCATTGAGCATCGCCTGAACCGCGAGAGCCGCGAGGCCAACCTTCTCAGGAGGGTCGAACGCGCTCCCGGTGCGCACCAGCACGGTACCGTTGACCAATGGCAGTTCGTGATTTTCCTGAAGCAGCAGTTGCAAGCCGTTCGGCAAAGTAACGCTTTCGATGGAAGGGATGGCGATCGGCCGCAGCTCCGGGAACTTCAGTTCGCGATAGTTGGGGAGTTCGGCGGAGGCAACCGGCCGGTGCGGAGAAGTGGGGGACTTGGATGGCGGCGCTTGCGCCAGAGCGCTTGCCGCAATGGCGAGGATCAGCGCGCCGCGAATCAATGCAACCCTCCGCCGCTGAAACCAGTCCCGGCAGCCGGCGTGTTGGTCAGATAGGCAACCGTCCGGCCGGCCGGAATCAGGTATTCCAAGGCCACGCGCTCCAGATCTTCCGCGGTAACCCGCTCATAGTCCTGGCCAAGCGAAAAGAGTTTGTGCCAATCGCCGTAATTGGCCTGGAAATCCGTCAGCAGCGCCGCCAGTTCCCGATTGCTGCCTAACAGCCGGAGGTATCGTCCGCGCAGGATGTTTTTCGCGCGCGCGAGGCTGGCGGCATCGAGCGGCATCGATTGCAGACGGGCCACCATCTCGTCAATCGCCTTCTGGTTCTCTTCGACGGTGTGGTCTTTCGCCGGTGTCGCCGACACCACAAAAAGGTTCGCGTAGCGCGCCGCCGGAAAGTCGGACACGGCCTCGGCGTTTTGTGCAATTGCCTTGTTTTCTACCAGTTCCCGGTGCAGCCACCCGCTATGCGGATCCCCCAGGATTACCGCGAGCAGGTCGAGAGCCGGGTCGTCACGATGAGTTTCGGGCGGCCGCTTGTAGCCGACGATCAGGTAGGATGGCCCATCGCTCCAAATGGCAACGGTTTTCGGCCCGGACTGTTTCAATTCCTGTGATCGCATCAGGGGAGCGTGCGGCTTTGCCGGGATCGGACCGAAATAGCGCTCCGCAAGCCGCCGCGCGGTCGCCGGATCGACATCCCCAACCATCGCGATGACGATGTTCGCCGGTCCACCGTAGGTGTCCAGAAAAGCCTTGGCGTCTCCCCGCCGCAACGCGGCCACATCGAAGGGCCATCCCATCACCGGATTGCGGTACGGCAGATTCTCGAACGCCGCCGAAAGCAGCGATTGCCGCACTTTCGCCGGCGATTTGGATTCCGCCAAATAGGTAACATCCTCCATCTGTTTCAAGCGCTCCCGGTAAAAATTGCGGAACACGGGGTGCGCCAGCCGCTGCGATTCCAGCAGGAACCAAAGTTCGAGCCGGTTCGAAGGCAAGCTGTACGACGTTTCAATGGAATCCGGCGTGGCGTGCGAATCCAACGCCACCCCGCCGTTCTTTTCAATCGCGTGCCGGTACTCATCCGGATTCTGAAACTGAAAGGCGTCGCCTAAAGCCGTCGATTCGCCGGCTTGCAGGATGGCATATGCGCCTTCGGTCGCTCCCGACCCCTTGTCGCGCTCCCCGTCCATGCGATCGAACGCCGCCTCCACCGATTCCAGGGCTTTTTTTTCCTCCGTCCAGTTCTTCGTCCCGATGGTTTCCGTGCCGTCGAATGCCAGCCGCGCAATCAGGCTGGCCAAGCCGGTTTTCCGGGCGGGGTCTTCGGCCGACCCGCCATCCAGGTAGGTATGAAACGACACGACAGGGGCCTGATGCCGCTCCAGAATAAGAAAATGCAAGCCGTTGGCGAGCGTGAAGTCGGTGACCTTTTTTTCATAGTCCCGAAGCTCCTGCGCGGGAACAAGTAGCGCCCCCAGCATGAGGAGCGCGCCGAAGCGAGGTCCGATCGCGGTCAAAGACACTCCTGTACCTCTATAGAGAATAGCAAGGGTGGTTCATTTTACCGGAGAACTCTTAGAGTTCTACCGCACTTGCTGAGTTCGCTTAGTACCGAACAGGCGTCGGATTCCCTAAACGAAGCTCTTTGATCATGTTGTATCTAAGAAAATTCTTGGTTAAAACAAACGTTATCGAAAGTTTATTTCTAACGAGGAGTACCCTGCAAGTACCGGTATGACTGTTTCCGCGGCTTCTTCCTCCGCATAATGGACTCGTTCGGGAAAACCATACACGGGAAACGGGCACATATGGATTGGTCGGCAGAAGACGTGGAAAAATTCGATCGGATTAATGGCGATCGCCGGCAGGACCGCCGGTACAGAATCAACCTCGATTTGCGCTGGAAGCTGATCCGGCGCCGGCGAGTGCTGGACTCGGGAGTTGGCCGGACTGTCGACTTGTCTAGCGGCGGCATCCTCTTCGACCCCGGCCGCACTTTACCGGTGGGATTGAACGTCGAACTGGCCATCTCGTGGCCCGTGCTTCTCCGCAACGAGGCGCCCATGCAGCTCATCGTGTCCGGCAGGATTGTTCGGGCAGCGCACAATCGCACGGCTCTCGCCATGAATCAACACGAGTTCCGCACTTCCGGGACGCTCGCGGAGAACCGGATGAAAAGGACTGGCTCCACGCCGGCTCCGCCACCCGCGCAACTGGCCAATGGGACTGTTGGAGCCGCTTTCGGCAAGTACCGCTGATGAATTATGGGGCGAGCCTCGCCCCACCAAAGCTCCTGAGATTACCCTTGCCGTCCCCGGCGGGCAGCCGCGGCTTCCGCGGGACTCCAGTTGGTTGGCGGCGGCGTCGCCGGAGCAGTTGGAACCGGTTCCGGTACCGGGGGCTTTTTCGGCTTGCGGTCCAGGCGTACGGCAATAAAAGTATCGCGCGCCTTGTTGTATTTCGGCGTCCCGGGTTTGCCCTCGATCGTGGCCCATTCCTCCGGCGTAATCTCCTGCAAAAGCGGGAGATATTTCTGGTAGTAGTTGCGCATCCGCTCCTGCACCGGCTTGAAGGTGGAGTGGTAAAGCTGGAACAGGATCTCATCCGGCTGCGCGGCGGTCATAATTTGATAGACGTGCGAGGCCTTTTTCACGCGAGCAGCCCGCAAGGAAGTTTCCAGCTTCTTGGCGCGCGCCTCGATCTTCTGCCATGGCTCGAGTTCCGCTTTGGTCATCTCCGTGGCTTTAATCAGCGCCTGCTTTTCCTTGGGCGATAGCTTTTCGGTCAGGGCGTAGAGAAACGGACCGAACCGCGCCGTGCGCGACGCCGAATCTTCCGGCAGCAATTTGCTGTTCTTCTCGAACCGCTGGATGCCGGCGAGGTTTAACTTCGGCCCCGTGAGCGCAGGCGAAAACAGCGCGAGCAATCCCGCTTCTTCGAGGGCTGTCAGGATCGCCGATGGGTTGTCCTCCATGCTGATACGCTTCAGTTCCTCCGCCAGCGTGCGCGGCGGAATCAGTTTTTCCACTTCCGCTTCGCGGGCGTTGGCCACCTGCATTTGGGTTCGTTCCTCGATCGTGAACTGCAGTCGCACCCGGAAGCGGATCAGCCTCAGGAGCCGCGAAGGATCGTCGTAAAACCCGTAGGTGCCGGTGGCGCGGAGTTCGTGGCGCTCGATATCGGCCAGGCCGTTCATGGGGTCGAGCAATAGACCGCGCGACGCCTTATTCAGACTGAGTGCGATGGCGTTGCAAGTGAAATCGCGGCCCCTCAAATCCTCCTGGATGGTGGCTGGCGTCACCTGGGGCCTGCCTCCGGCGCGGGAGTACTTCTCCTGTCGCGACATGGCGACCTGCGCCGTAACTCCGCTGGCGAACAGCAGTTCAGCGCTTTTCCGGATCTCATCCACCGAAACGGTCCGCGCCCCGGTGCGTTCGCAGATGGCCTTGGCGACCTTGAGCGCGGCGCCTTCGACCACAAAATCCAGGTCGCGGATTCGCAGCCCCGCCAGCATATCGCGCATCGCGCCCCCGGTCAGAAAGAGGTTCACATTGGACTGCGCCGCAGCCTGTTGAACGTCTTCCACCACCCGGTTCTGGTCCGGACTCAGGTGGCTCTCCAACATGTAGACGTAATCACTCATCGAACGCGCTCTCGATCTTCACCTCTTACCCGGCGATCCCGGTAAGGATCGCGTCAAGCCCTGGGGTGGTGTTCCTCAATCGTTTGCCGAAGCCTCGACCGGAGAACGTGCGTATAGATCTGCGTGGTCGAGATATCGGAGTGACCCAACATCGCCTGCACGCTGCGCAAATCGGCTCCGCCCTCCAGGAGGTGCGTAGCGAAGCTGTGGCGCAGGACGTGCGGAGTGAGCCCATGAAAGATGCCGGCCTTCTTGCCGTGCACAGCCAGCAATTTCCAGAAACCCTGGCGCGTCATACAGCTACCTCGCGCCGTCACAAAAAGATAGCGGCTGGCGCGGCCTTTGACTAGCGCCGGGCGTCCGGTTTGGAGGTACGCCTCGATAGCCTTCAGTGCCTCCCGGCCCACGGGAACCAGCCGCTGTTTGTTACCCTTGCCGGTGGTCCGGACCACCCCGTGAGTGGGGTTGCAGTCACTCAGTCCCAGCCGGCATAACTCGGAAACCCGCAACCCGGTGGCGTAAAGCAATTCCAGCATGGCGCGATCGCGAAGACCGGTTGGGTGAGTCGTGTCCGGCGCCTGAATGATCTTTTCGATATCCTCTAAATTCAGAAACTTCGGAATGGTCTGCCACTGCTTCGGAGCGCCCAGGTGCTCGGTCGGGTCGGTAGCGATCCGGCCCTCGCGGAGCAGGAAGCCATATAGGCCGCGCAAAGTGGTGAGATGGCGGGCAATGGAGCGCTGGCTAAGCCCCGATCGATACAGATGATCGAGATAGCGCCGTAAGTCGTCGACGCCGGTGGGCGCGGGCGAGTTGCCCAGAAAGGCGCTCCATTTCGACAGGTCCAGGGCATAGGCTGCGAGGGAATTGGCCGACAGACCTTTCTCGATCCGGCAGAAATTGAGGAACGCGAGCATCTCGCCCGGCAGATCGGCCGTATTCGCGGTGTGCGCTCCAGACATCGTGCCAATGATACAATAAGCCGCGAAATGTTTGAAACATAGTTGTTGCAGTAGAGGAACTTTTGGCTAGCTCCACGACAAAAAAGGCGCTGATTCGCCGATTTCAGCGGGAAACCCTGGCCGGATACCTGAATCCGGTCACCTTTTTGCAGCCCGAAGGGGTCGAATTACTCTCTGCTGAAGGCCAGGTATCGGTCCTGCCGTACCATGAAGTGCGAACCGTCAGCTTCGTACGCGAGTTCGAGGCGCCGGCGGAGGATGAACGTCAAGCATTTCAAACCCGGCCCAAGATGCCAGGACTTTGGGTTCGTTTACGCTTCCGCGACGGCGAAACCATGGAAGGAATCCTGCCCAATAACCTCTTACAACTGGACACCCACGGATTTGTGGTGGTTCCACCCGACCCGTTCGGTAACCGGCAGAAGGTTTTTGTTCCGCGGACCGCGTTGATCGGTGTCGAGGTGCTCGGCGTGATTGGGAGCCCGCTCACCCGCCGGAAGGCCAAAGCTGAATCCACTCAACAAATTGGGTTGTTCGACGAGCCTTAGATTCTGTTATTTAACGAATAAGGTATACTGGGGTTTAAGACAAACAAACCCGAGTTTGGAGGTTTTATGAAGCTGCGTAGCTTGGCGCTGACGTTTGCCGGATTCGTCATGTTCGCCGCCAGTGCCTTGGCACAGATAACCACGATAGAAGGTACCGTCACGGGCGTTGACGGCAAACCCGTCCAAGGTGCCATTATCAAGATCCACCGCACGGATATTAAGTGGGATGCTCAACTGAAAACCGATAAGCATGGCCATTATATCCACACGGGTGTGCCGTTGGGCACGTTCGATGTGAGTGTGATCATCGATGGGAAGGAAGCCGATGTTGTGCACGGCGTGAAGTCGCAAATGGGCGACCATCCCCCCACGGATTTCGATTTGCGGAAAAGCACGGCTGCCAACGCCAGCAAGAACGCGATGGTGAAGCAGGCCATGGAATCCGGCCAGATTTCCGATGATTTACGTAAGGAACTGACGCCCGAGCAGAAGGCAGCGCTCGAGAAATCGATGGCGGAGAACAAGGGCAAGATACAGAAACAGAAGGCCCTTAATGACGCATTCAACGAAGGCCTGACGGCCTTGCAGGCAGCGCCCACTCAAACCACCCCGGAGGCCAAAGCCGAAAAGTATCAGGAGGCAGTGACGGCGCTCGAAAAGGCCAGCACGGTCGACGCCACACAGCCGGCGGTATGGTCGAACCTGGGCGATGCGTATCTGGGTTTGGCGAGCACTAAGACCGGTGCGGACTTCGACACCGACACCGCCAAAGGTATCGAAGCGTACAATAAGTCGATCGAGCTCAAGCCCGACGATCCGGCCACACACAACAACTACGGTCTGGCGCTGGCGAAGGCCAAGAAGTATCCCGAAGCCGAGGCCGAGTTAAAGAAAGCAGCGGAACTCGATCCTGCTACCGCGTTCCAGCGCTATTACAATCTCGGCGCGCTGTTGACGAACATCGGCCAGGCGGAGCCGGCATCCAAGGCATTCAAGGCAGCCATCGATGCCGCTCCCGATAATCCCAAGAACGCGGCGTCGTATTATCAGTACGCCATCAGCCTGGTGGGACAGGCGACGGTCGATAAGGAGGGCAAGTTCGTAACGCCTCCGGGAACGATCGAAGCGTTCCAGAAGTATCTTCAGCTGGCTCCCGACGGGCAGTACGCGCAAGCGGCGAAAGAGACCCTGACGCAGTTGGGCGGCAGCATTCAGACCACGTATTCCAATCCCAACGCGCCCAAGAAAAAGAAGTAAGCGCTGAGTATTCCGGGGCTGGACAGTCCGTCCGGCCCCGACCGCATGATCTCGGCTTTCATTCGCGAATTCATCATTCCCCTGTTGTTGTTTTTTGTCCTGCGTTCGCTCCTCCAGGGTTTTTTCAGCAGTTTCCGGCGTCCAGCGGCTCGCAACCAGTCTCCACCCGGCGAAACTCGCGTCACGCTTCATAAAGATCCGGTCTGCGGCGTTTATATTTCGGCCGACTCGGCAATCGTGCGGACTTTCGGCGGCGAGACAGTATATTTCTGCTCTCCCGAATGCCGGGACAAGTATCGCGGGTAGAAAGATCTAATTCAGCAATCTTCCCTGGCGCAGGTATGCCGGCGTTTCGACGTCGTCGAGATCGAGCATGGGCTCGGGTTCCACCATCAAGTCGGGCTGTGGTTCGATGCGGTGCTCCATGATCGGCGGCGCCGGCGGGGCTGGCGCGGGAGTCGGTGGCTCGAGGGCGACCGGTTCGGGCAAACGCGGCTGCAAGCGGATCTCCGGCACGGCCTTGCGGTCGGGCAGAGGCGCGTTCTCAGGCTGGAAGCCGGTGGCGATCACGGTAATCTTCACCGCATCGTTCAGCGACTCGTTCATGATCACGCCGAAATTGATCTGCACATCGTCGCAGCTGGCAGCTTCGCGGATGATGGAGCAGGCCTCGTTGACTTCATGCAGGCCGAGGCGGCTCGATCCGGTGATATTGATCAGGATCCCGCGCGAGCCCGAGATGCGAGAGTCCTCCAGCAGCGGGCAACTGATGGCCTGCCGCGCCGCCTCTACAGCAGCTTTCTCGCCCCGCCCGATGGCCGTCCCCATCATGGCGTACCCCATACCGACCATGGTGGCCTTGATGTCGGAGAAATCGCGATTGATCAGGCCGGGCGTGACAATGATATCGCTGATGCCTTGCACCGCCTGCCGCAACAGATCGTCCGCCACCTTGAACGCCTCGAAGAAACTGGTGCCGCGCGGCACCAGCGCCAGGAGCCGGTCGTTCGGAATCGCGATGACGGTATCGACGGTGGATGCCAGCCGCCCCAGTCCCTCTTCGGCCATGCGCATGCGGCGCTGGCCTTCGAAACCGAACGGCTTGGTGACCACGGCAACCGTGAGCGCGTCGAGTTCCTTGGCGAGGGATGCCACCACGGGCGCCGCCCCCGTCCCCGTGCCACCGCCGAGTCCCGCCGTGACGAACACCATGTCGGCGCCTTGCAGAAGCTCGACAATCTGATCGGTATTTTCGAGCGCCGCCTGCCGGCCGATCTCGGCATTCGATCCCGCGCCGAGGCCTTTCGTCATGCGCGCGCCGAGTTGCAGCTTGTTCGGCACCTTGCAGGCGGTGAGCGCTTGCAGGTCGGTATTCATGGCGTAGAACTGCACGCCTTCCAGACCTTCCTCGACCATGCGAGCCACGGCGTTGGAACCGCCGCCGCCCACGCCGATTACCTTAATGCGCGTGCCAAGCCGCGCTTCCTCTTCGATCTCGTATTTGAGATTGTCGATCTCGCCATCCATCAGCCCCATGGTTTCCTCCTCATAAAAGCTTCCCCAAAATCCCCCGGGTAACCCGTTGTTCCTGCGACTTCAATTTGGCCGAATACATCGCCAACCCGGCCGCCACGCTCCATTGCGGATTTTCCATGCTCTCCGGCCAGTGCCGGATCCCCACCGGCAATCCGAAGCGCGACTGGCATTGCAATACGTTGTCCGCTACATCCAGCAGCTCCGGCAATTGCGCCGCGCCGCCGGTGAGGAATACACCGCCGGCCAGCGCGCGGTCCATCCCCACGCGGGTCAACTCGCCACGGACAAACCGGAACAGTTCCTCCGCGCGCGCCTGCAGGATCTCGTTGACGAACCGCCGGTCCGCGTGACGGTATTCGCGATTTTCAGGCGTTGGCAAATCGACTACCGCGTTGGCGGCGGATGCCGAAGCCAGCGCCGAACCGTATTCGAACTTCACTCTCTCGGCGTCTTCGAAGCTGAGACACAGGCCCTGCGCGAGATCGCGGGTGAAATGATCGCCCGCCACCTTCACGTACGAAGAGAGATACATGGCATCGCCGTAGTAAACCACCATTTCGGTAGATTGCGAGCCGATATCCACCACGGCGATTCCCTGCCGCCGGTGCTCCGGCAGAACCGCGGCGTACGACGCCGCTAATCCTTCGAAAACCGTCTCCTCTACCTCGAGGTGCGCATGATTCACGGCGGTGAGGAGCGCGGTATGCTCCTGCACCGAACACATCAGCAGATGCACATTGCTTTCCAGGCGGGCTGCGTCCATGCGGATCGGATTGCGATGGCCGGGGTGATCGTCCACCACGAAATCCTGGAGGAAGACGTTCAGCAGCATGCGATCTTCCTGCAATTGCACGCGCGTGGCGCGATCCACCGCGCGATTGATATCGCGCTGCTCAATTTCGCGCACGTACCCCATCTCCAGCACGCCGCGATTGTTGGCGCCGCGAACGGTGGGTCCGCCGATCCCGACCACCACGGACTCTACCGACCTCCCGGCGGTCGCTTCCGCTTCCGAAAGCGCCACGGTGATCGATTCGGTGACCGCCCCCTGATCGAAGATCCGGCCCTTGACCCATCCTTGCGAGGGCACCACTCCGCACCCGATGAGGCGCAGCCGCCCTCTTTCGAGGAGGCAGACTACCAGACGCGTCTGGCTGCTTCCCACATCGAGTCCCGCTCCGATGATCGCCTTCCCTGCCATGAAACTTCGCTTCCTATTCTCTAGCCGTAATGCGGTCGTCCAGCCGCAGATCGAACACTCTCACCTGCGGCGAGCGCCGGTGGATTTCGGGGTAGTGCTTGAGAAAGTTGCGGTAGCGGGACCCCAGATTTTCTCCGCCGAGGATCAAGTCCACCACCCGGCCATCCACTTGTACGACGACACGGATATTGCCCGGATCGGCGGCGTTGACTTCGGAAACATTTTTCATAGAAGCGCCCAGCGCGTCCTGCACATCGAGGAGCGCCCGCACGGCATCCGTGCGCCGCTCCGGTGGATCTTCGGCGCGCACGCCGCTGAGCACCGGAAACGAAAACTGCGACTGCGGCGGCGGTTCGAGCAGCATGCCTTGGGCGTCGATCAGCAGGACCGTTCCCTGCACCTCGACAAATGCCAAGGGCTTGCGTTCCTGAATGCGCACCGAAAGCCGGTCGGGCCAGATGCGCGAAACGGCGGCATCTTCCACCCAATCGATGGCGAGCAACCGGCGGCGGCGCTCTTCGAGAGGCACGGCGAACACGCTGTGATCGGCATCTTCCGCGAAGATGCGCTGCACCTTGGCGCGCGAGCCGTAACGCAGGCCTTCGATGGCGAGCGCATCGCGGCGCTCGTGCGAAAGCACAAACTTGGGATCGTGGATGAGGTAGCGATGCACCAGGTGGACCGCGATGCCGGTGCCGGCGCCGATACCGAGCAGGATGAGCCCCCCGCGCCAGAGGAGCTTGCGCGTTGCCGGGTTGTTTTTTTTCGCTTCGCGCGCCATTTTAGCCGGTGCCCTTCAACTTTTCAAGCAGTTTGTCGCCCGCCTGCCAGACATTGCCGGCGCCCAGAGTCAATACCGCGTCGCCTTCCTGCGCCACGCCGGCCAGGGCCGCGACTCCGCGGTCGAGCGAACCCACATATTCTACGCCGCGATGGCCGAATTGGCGAATTCGCTCCACTAGCGATTCCGCCGTCACGCCTGGGATGGGTTTTTCGGACGCGGCATAGATATCCATCACGAAGAGGCTGTCAGCCTGATTGAACGCGCCGGCAAACTCCTCCATCAGGTGAAAGGTGCGGGTGTAGCGGTGGGGCTGAAACAGCACGTGCACACGGCGATAGCCGCACAGCCGCGCGGCGTCCAGAGTGGCGCGGATTTCAGTGGGGTGGTGGCCATAATCGTCGATCACCGTGACGCCCGCTTCGACGCCGCGAACCTGTAGCCGGCGATCCACACCCCGGAATGCCGCCAGGCCCTGGCGAATCGCGTCAGGCTTGACTTCCAGTTCGGTGGCGACCACGACCGCCGCGGTAGCGTTCAGCACGTTGTGGCGCCCTGGAACGGGGAGGTGGAAGCGGCCGAGATCGCTGGAGCGGTAGCGCAGGCGAAAATCGCTGGCGGACGCGCCGCAGGAAATTTCGGCGGCCTCGACGTCCGCCTGGGCGCTCGTGCCGTAGGTAATGGTACGGCGGCGGATGTCCGGCAGAATGCTCTGGACATTGGCATCATCCAGGCAGACGATAGCCGCGCCGTAAAACGGCACCTTGTTGACGAACTCGATGAATGCCGCGCGGATGGCATCGAGAGACGGGTAGTGATCCAGATGTTCGCGGTCGATATTGGTCACCACGGCGATGATGGGCGCGAGTTTGAGGAACGAGCCGTCGCTTTCGTCCGATTCGACGACCAGGAAATCGCTGTGGCCGACGCGCGCGTTCGACCCGCCCATGGTGCCCACCCGCCCGCCAACCACGACCGTAGGGTCGAGCCCGGCGCTATTGAGAATGGTGGCCGCCATCGAGGTGGTCGTAGTCTTTCCATGGCTGCCGGCGACGGCGATGCCGTACTTCAGGCGCATCAACTCCGCCAATAGCTCCCCGCGGGGAATGATCGGGATCTGCAAGCGGCGCGCTTCCACCAGTTCAGGATTCTGCTCGTCCACGGCGGAACTCACCACCAGCGCACGGGCGCCTGCCACATTGGCGGCGGCGTGTCCTTCGTAAACTCGCGCGCCCATCCCTGTCAGCCGTTCGGTAATTGCGGAGAGTTTCACGTCGGACCCGCTGACCTGGTATCCCAGGTTGAGCAGCACTTCGGCGATGCCGCTCATGCCAATACCCCCGATCCCCGTAAAATGAAAATGCTGCGGACGAAAAAACATTATATTGCTTTATTGTTTCGGCTCAAAGCACAACTGTCAATCAAAAATTGCCGTTTAGACCCGAGCCACCTCCTCGAGAATCTCCGCTGCCCTACGTGCCGCGCCCGGCCGGGCGAGGCGGCGTGCCGCGCGCGCCATGGTTTCCAACGTCTTAGCCTCGCTCAATTCGGAAATCGCGGTGAACAGGCGCTCGCCTGTCAGTTCCGCGTCGCGGATGAGGCGGGCCGCGCCGGCGCGCTCCATGGCTTCGGCGTTGCGGGTCTGGTGATCGTCCGCCGCGAAGGGGAATGGCACCAGAATCGATGCTTTACCCGCCGCTGCCAGTTCCGAGACGGCGCCCGCACCCGAGCGGCAAACGATCAGGTCTGCCTGGGAAAACGCCGAGGGCATGTCGGCGATGAACGGCACGATTTCCCCATCGAGCCTCGATTCCGCGAAGGCGGCGCGCAGTGGCTCATTCTCGCGCGGGCCCGTCTGGTGTACCAGGCGGACGGGCAACTGGGAATTGCGGATCAGAGGCCACGCAGCGCGGGCGGCCTGGTTGAGGGTCCGCGAGCCTTGACTGCCGCCGGTGATCAGGACGTTCAGCACCGGTCCGCGAACACGCTCCGGGAGACCGAAGAACTCCTCGCGCACGGGCAGACCGGTGATCTCGGTCCTGCTTTTCGGAAAGTACGATTGCGTGGCTTCGAAGGAGATGAGCGCGCGCGACACAAACCGGCCGATGACTCGATTGGTGAACCCCGGGATGGCGTTGGGCTCCATCACAACTACCGGCTTTCGCGCCAGAAGCGCCGCCATCACCGGTGGTCCTGCGACGTATCCGCCCATGCTGAAGACGGCGGACGAGGAGCGCGCGAATTTGCCGCAGGCGAGGGTGACGAGGGGCAGCTTGACCAGGGTGGTGGCCTTCTGTGCGATGCCCACGCGATTCAGCCCGCCGATATCGATGCGTTGCAATTCAAAACCTTCCGCCGGAACCAGCTTGGCTTCCATGCCGCGATCCGTTCCCACAAAAAAAACTTCATGCCCCCGCGAGCGGAGCTCGCGCGCCACTGCCAGCGCCGGAATCACGTGCCCGCCCGTCCCGCCTCCGGCCATCAGAAAACGTTTAGCCCGCACGGTAGGGCGGACCCCCTGGACCGCGCGGGTCCCCGACGAGGGCGCCGGCCGCGGACCAGGGGGTCCGCCGCAGCCACAGAATCAGCCTCATCCCGCGTGCTCCGATACATTCATCAGAATTCCCAACAGTGTCAGCGTGCTCAGCAGCGAGCTTCCGCCGTAACTGATCATGGGCAGAGGAATGCCTTTGGTGGGCATCATGCCCAGTACCACGCTCATATTGATGAACCCCTGCACCACGATCACGACAGTCACGCCGAGCGCCAGATAGCGGCCGAAATCGTCCTGCATGCGCACCGTGGCGCGCAGGCCGCGCCAGAAGATCACCCCGAAACCGACCAGTAGCCCGACCGTTCCGAACAGTCCAAGCTCCTCGCCTACCACCGCGTAAATGAAATCGGTGTGGGCTTCCGGAAGGTACATCAGCTTCTGGCGGCCGTCGCCCAGTCCGACTCCCGCCGGTCCGCCGGCGCCCACCGCGATCTGCGATTGCTGCAACTGGTAATTGGTATCGCGTGTGGCCAGCGATTTTTCCATCTGCGCTTTGATTTTGCCCTGAGCGTCGAAACGGCTGATGAAGGTGAATTGCGGGTCGAAAAACTTCACCACGCGGGCCAGCCGGTAGGGCGACATCACGATGCAGAGCACTACGCCGACGGAAGCTACCGCGGCGGCGATCGTCACGTAGCGCCACTCGAGCCCTGCCACGAAAAAGATTACGGCGGCCACCGCGCCCAGCACCACAGCGGTACCCAGATCGGGCACCACCACCAGCAGAATGACCAGTCCGACAGCCAGCGCCGCCGGCGCCAACGTGTAGCGCGCGTTATTGATGGCGCGCCGCCGCCAGGTGACGAAAAATGCCAGGAAGATCACCAGCGCGGGCTTGGCGAGTTCCGAAGGTTGGACGCCGAACGGGCCGGTGAGCCGGAGCCAGCGATGGCTCTTGGTGTCCAGGAAATAGACCGCGATGAGGAGCATCATCACCACGCCGATTGCCCCGAAAGCTACCGCGGGGTTCTGGAAGCGGCGGTAATCGGTCTTTTTTAATGCCATCATGGCGAGGACGGCGACGCACGCCCACATCAACTGCCGCGACACGACATGCAGGGAAGATTCGAAGTGCGGGTCCACGCTCGCGCCCGCCTCGGCCGGTTTTACGGCCGCGGCGATCGACGACGCGCTGTAGAGAATCAGCAGCCCGAAGGCCAACATCGCCAGGACGGTGCCGAAAAGAGTCCAATCGGTTTTGAGTTGCTGTCCCATTTCACTCCTTGGGCGTCAACGCGCCCACGATCTGCTTGAAAACTTCCCCGCGATGTTCGAAACTCTTGAACTGATCGAAACTGGCGCACGCCGGGGCCAGCAGCACCGTGTCGCCCGCTTTGGCATGAGCATATCCGTATGCCACCGCGGCCTCGAGCGTGCCGCAATCGACCAGCGGAAGGGCCCCGTCGAGCGCGGCGCCGATTTTCGCCGCCGCGGCGCCGATCAGAAGCGCCGCGTGCGCGCGCGCCGCCAGCGGCTCGCGCAATACGGAATAGTCCAGTCCCTTGTCTTTTCCGCCGAGGATGATCCACAGGCCGCCCTGGAAAGCGTCGACGGCTTTCCGGGTGGCATCGACGCTGGTGGCCTTGGAATCGTTATAGAAATCGACCCCGCTGACCTGGCGTACGAATTCCAGACGGTGCTCGACGGCCTCGAACGTGCGGACGGCGGCGGCTATGGCGTTGGGGTCGACGCCGGCACGGGCGGCGGCCACCGAAGCCGCGAGCACGTTTTCGATATTGTGGCGGCCGCGGATGGGGATCTCGCCGGCCTCCATGAGCAACTTGCCGTCGAGAATCAATTTATCGCTGCACAAACTCGCGCCGGATTCCACTTTGTGCTTTCCGCTGAACCATTCCACGTGCGCCGCGGTGTGGCCGGCGTATGCGGCGGTCACCGGGTCGTCGGCATTGAGGATGGCAATGTCGCCGGCGCGCATGGTTTCGAACAGCCGCCCTTTGGCGGCGGCATAGCGCTCGAAAGTGTGGTGGCGATCGAGGTGATTCTGGGTGACATTGAGCGCGAGCCCGATATCCGCGCGGAAATCCACGATAGTCTCCAGTTGGAAGCTCGATAATTCGAGCACGTTCCAGCCATCGGCTCGCGAAGTACCGATCATGGCCGTCACCGGCGTGCCGATATTGCCGCCCACCTGCACCCGAAGCCTGGCGTGGCGCAAAATATGGCCGATCAGGCTGGTAGTGGTGGTTTTCCCATTCGATCCGGTGATGCCGATGGTGCGGCCCTGAAGGAACGGCGCCGCCAGTTCCACTTCGCCGGTGACCGCCGTGCCGCGTTCGCGCGCGGCTTCCAGTTGGGGAAGGTCGGCGGGAACGTCCGGCGAGAGCACGATCAGGCCGTAGCCTGCGAATGTCTCCTCGGACTGCCGGCGGAACGGGAGACCGAGGCGCGCGACGAATTCAGCGGCGCCCGGAAGATCGTCAAGCGCTTTCAGGTCGGTCAGAGACACCTGCGCGCCGTGGCGCAACAACAGTTCCGCCGACGCCATGCCGGACTTCTTCAGCCCCACCACCAGAACCTTCGCCCCTTTTAGCTCTCTCTTCATCGCAATTTCAACGTCGTCAGTGCGAACAGCGCCAGCACCAGGCCGGCAATCCAGAATCGCACGATAATTTTCGATTCCGTCCATCCCAAGGCTTCGAAATGGTGATGAATCGGAGCCATTTTGAAAAGCCGCTTGCCGTTGCGCAGGCGATAGCTGCCAACCTGCAAAATCACCGAGACGGCCTCGATGATAAACACGCCGCCGATAAACAGCAAGAGAATTTCCTGCTTGATGAGGACGGCAACTACGGCCATGGCACCGCCCAAACCGAGCGCGCCCACATCGCCCATGAAAATTTCCGCCGGGTGGGCGTTGTACCAGAGGAAGCCGATGCTGGCGCCCGTCATGGAGCCGCAGAAGATGGTCAGCTCCGACGTGCGCGGATTGCGCGCCAGTTGCAGGTAGCCGGCGAGCGTGGCGTGACCGCCGGCGTAGGTCAGCACGGTGAGCGCACCGGCGGCGATCACCATCAGGCCGATCGCCAGCCCATCCAGGCCGTCGGTGAGGTTGACCGCGTTGGAGCTGAACACCACCACCAGCGCTACGAAGATGCAAAATGGCGCGGCGCCGACCACGTACGTCCAGGGATTGTGCATCAGCGACTGGATGAGCAGCGACGGCTGGAACTGTTTGATGAACGGAAAGTTCATGGCCGTCGAAAAATCGCCGTAGGCGTGCAGCACCAGCAACAGCGCGGCGAAAATGAAGCCGAATAAAAACTGGTAGATCAGCTTGGCGCGGCCGGAGAGGCCCAGATTGCGCTTCTTGGTGACCTTGGCGTAATCGTCCATGAAGCCGATCCAGCCGTAGCCGACGAGCGCCGCCAGCGCAATCCAGACGTAGCGCGATCGCAGGTCGGCCCACAAAAGCGTAGGCACCACGATCGAAATGATGATGAGGACGCCGCCCATGGTGGGGGTGCCGGCCTTTTTCTGATGCGATTTCGGCCCTTCCTCGCGAATATATTGTCCGATCTGGAATTCGCGCAGTTTATGGATCAGCCACGGGCCCAGAGCGATGCACAGGAACAACGCCGTGAGGCTCGAAAACGCCGTTCGGGCAGTGACGTATGAAAACAGTCGAAACGGGCTGAAATGCCGGTAAAGCTGTTCGTACAGTAAAAAATAAAGCATGAAATACTAAGCCAAAAATCTCTCCAGCGCGCGCTCCACGTGAACTCCGCGCGAACCCTTGAATAAAATCGCATCGCCGGCGCGCGCGTTTTCGCGCGCGAATTCGCCCGCTTCCGCGGGCTCGGCGAAAAAGTGCCCGGCATCGGCAGGCAGCCCGGCGTCGATCGCCGCATCCACCATGGCCCGCGCCGCGCCGCCCACGCCGATCAGCAAATCGACCCCGCGCCCGGCGGCGTATTTTCCCACCTGCCGGTGAAGTTCGTCCGATGCGTGCCCGAGTTCGAGCATCTCGCCGAGCACCGCAATGCGCCGCGCCGCGGGAGACTCGCCCAGGACGTCGATCATCGACTGAGCAGCCTCCGGGTTCGAGTTATAACAATCGTTCCACACCAGGATTCCGCGGTGCTCCAGCCGCTCGCCGCGCATCCTTCCCACCGCGAAGCTGCCCACCGCGTCCCGCACTCGCCCCACCGGGATGCCGAACTCGCGCGCCACGGCGATCGCCGCCAGCAGATTCATCACCGCGTGCCGGCCCACCAGGCCGGTTTCGTAATCCACGCCATCCACGCGAAAGCTTGTTCCATCGGCGCGAAATTCCGCCGCTTCGGCGCGCACATTGGCATCGTCCGCGAAGCCGAACGTCACCGCGCGGCCGGGATGAACGCCGTGGAACTTGCGGACGCGCGCGTCGTCCGCATTCAGTACGGCCACGCCATCGCGCGGCAAACCCTCGATCAATTCGCGCTTGGCGGCGGCGACGCCTTCGATGGAATCGAAAAATTCTACGTGGGCATACCCCACGTTCGTCACCACGCCCATGTCCGGTTGCGAAATGGCTGCCAGATCGCGAATTTCACCCGCGTGGTTCATTCCCATTTCGAGCACAGCCACCTGGCAGGCGTCCGGCAGGCGTAGAATCGAAAGCGGCACGCCCACGTGATTATTAAAATTGCCGATGGTCTTGCCCACCGGCAGTTCCGTCTCCAGCACGTGCGCGATCGCGTCTTTGGTTGTCGTCTTGCCCGCGCTGCCCGTCACTCCCACCACCGTTCCACCCCACCTGCGCCGCGCCCACGATCCTGACTGCTGCAAGGCGCGAAGCGTGTCGCACACCACTAATTCTCCGGGCGCGCCGGCCGGATGATCCACCACCACCGCCGAGGCCCCCTTTTCACAGGCTACGCCGACGTAATCGTGCCCGTCGTGGTTGGGTCCACGGAGCGCAAAATATACATCGCCGGGATTCTGTGTCCGCGTGTCCACGCTCCAACCGGCAACGGGGATCGCGGGAACCTCGCCCGCCGCCGCCATCGCCTTCGCAACCTGCTGCAAGTCCAGGGTCATGGTCTACGACGTTTGGTGATACCCGTAACCTCTTAGCACGTCCCTGGCCACCGCCCGGTCGTCAAACGGAATCGTCCGATCTTTCAAAACCTGATACGTTTCGTGTCCTTTCCCGGCGAGAATGACTACGTCACCCTCGCGAGCCTCTTTCAGCGCGCGCGCAATGGCGGTAGCGCGATCCGGCTCGATAATGTGAGGCACATCCACGCGGCGGATGCCTACCAGCGCGTCGTTCATGATGGCCAGCGGATCTTCCGAGCGCGGATTGTCGCTGGTCAGCACCACGAAATCGCTGGCTTCGGCCGCGGCTTTCCCCATCAGCGGGCGCTTGGAGCGGTCGCGGTCGCCGCCGCACCCGAAGAGCGTAATGATCCGCTTGGGATTGAGCCCGCGAGCCACCGCGATGGTGTTGCGCAGCGCGTCGTCGGTATGGGCGTAGTCCACGGCTACCACGAAGGGCTGTCCTTCGTCTACGCGCTCAAACCGGCCGGGCACGGCCGGGAGCGATGCGATGCCGCGCGCCACGATTTCCGGCGCGATGCCGAAGGAGAGCCCCGCGCCGCAGGCCGCGAGGATATTATAGACGTTGATTTTGCCGAGCAGCGGCGATTCCACCGCGAAACGGACCTTGCCGGACTGCACCTCGAAGCGCAATCCCTGAAAGCTCGAGTTGATGTGGCGCGCGCGCAGATTGGAATCCGGTCCCAGACCATACCAGTAGATTTTCGTAGTCGGATGCAGTTTGATTTCGCCGGCATGCGGATCGTCGCGATTGAGCACGGCGAATCGCGGCGGAGGTCCGCCGGCGCCGGCGAAAAGCCTCTGCTTGGCGGCGAAGTACGCTTCCATCGTCTGGTGATAATCGAGGTGATCGCGCGTCAAATTGGTAAATACCACGGTGTGAAACTGCATGCCGAAAACGCGTCCGAGGTCCAGCGCGTGCGAGGATACCTCCATGGTAACGTGCGTGCCGCCGGCCTGCTCGGTTTCGCTGAAGAGCCGCATCAGATCGAGCGATTCCGGCGTGGTATTCACCGCCGGCAGTACCCGCCCGGCCACGTGATATTCGATGGTGCCGATCATGGCGGTGATCTTGCCGGCGGCGCGCAGGACGGCATCCGCCAAATAGGCCGTGGTCGTTTTCCCGTTGGTGCCGGTGATGCCCGTCAGGCCCAGGCGTTCGTCGGGTCGGCGATAGAAGTTTCGCGCGGCGAGCGCGAGCGTCTGGCGGCCGTGGTCCACTTCGATCCAGCGTTCGGAAAGACCGTTCGCCAGATCCGGGGGAGCGGACGACTCCGCCACCACCGCCAGGGCTCCGCGCGCGAGGGCGTCCTGCGCGAAACGGCGTCCATCGGCGCGGGAGCCTGGAAAAGCGAAAAACAGGTCGCCCCGATGGACCCGGCGCGAGTCGTATTCGATCCCGGCAACTTCCGCCGTGGCAAGCGCCGGCGCTAATGGCTGTTTCAGCCGTTCGCCGGGGAGTATCTCGCCTAGGATCATCGGGCAAATTGGACGCGAATGCGTTCCCCTTTATGCAAAACGGCGCCGGGCGGGGGATTCTGCACGCGGGCGACGCCGGTGCCGTCCGGCTGTACGGCGAGTCCTTTGGCCGCGGCTTCCGTCAACACCGCCCGCAGCGTCATGCCTCTGAAATTCGGCACCGTGCCTGCGGCCGGCTGCCAGGGAGCGGCGGGCAATCGGGGGCCCACGAACGTGTGCGGCGGCGGCACGGCAGCGGCTTCGTCGTCATCGGTGTCTTCGAGGATATTGGGCTGGCCGGAGCCCAGGTCGAGCGGAAGATCGTTCACATCTTTTGGGTTCTGCGCGATTTCGGTGGGCGGCGGGCTGTCGGGCAGGTCCTTCGGCACATCGAGAATCCGCAGCGCCTCGGTGACCACGGCCTTCCACGTTGGGATCGCTACCTCGGCCCCGAACCCGGCCTCGCCCCGCGTTCCGTTCAATGTGACCACGGCGATGATCGCCGGGTTGGTGACCGGCGCAAATCCCATGAAGGAGCCGTTATAAGTGTGGGTGTAGCGGCGGGAGGCGAAATCGAAGATTTGCGCCGTTCCGGTCTTTCCGCCGGCGGTGTAGCCGTCGAGACGCGCCGTCTTGCCGGTTCCTACCAACACCACCTGCTCCATCATCTGCCGCATGGTGATGGCAGTGTCCGGCCTGATCACCCGTTCGGGCGTTTCTACCGGGACCGCCTCATCGCCCAACTTCGTGACCAGGCGAGGCTTTACCAGCATCCCGCCGTTCGCCACCACCGCGACCGCGCGCGCCAGTTGCAGCGTGGTCACGCTGACTTCCTGCCCCATCGAAACCGACTCGAGAGACGTGCTGCCCCACTTCGTGAGCGGCCGTAACCGGCCCTTCGATTCGCCGGGCAGCGGGACGCCGGTCTTTTCCCCGAAACCGAACCGCCGCACGTAATTGTACAGGTTCTCCCGCCCGACCGTCCGGCCCACCTCGATCGCGCCCACGTTGCTCGAGTGCGCCAGTACCTGCCACATCGGCACGACGCCCATGCCGCCGTGCGAATCGTGGATCACGCGGCCCCCAGGCAATCCGGTGAGCACGCCGCCGTGGCAGTTGACCATGCTTTCAGGCCGGAGGCGGGTGGTTTCGAGCGCCGCCGACAGCGTAATCACCTTGAAGCAGGAACCGGGCTCGAAAGGCACGGAAACGGCATGGTTGCTCCTCGCCGCCACTTGCTGGGCCGTCTCCGGAGGATCGTTGGGATCGAACGTGGGATAGCTCGCCAGCGCGAGAATTTCGCCGTTGTAGGGATTCATCACCACCAGGCTTCCGCTCACCGCCCCGTGCGCTTTCACCGCCGCGGCGAGTTCGCGTTCAGCGATGAATTGCAGGCGCTCGTCGATGGTCAGGGTGACCGAAACTCCCTCGCGCGCCTGCGTGGAAACCAGTTCGAAAATGCCGTGATGATGGACGTCGGTGAGGATGTCGGCGCGCCCGGGCGTGCCATGCAATTCCCCCTCGAGCGACTTCTCCACGCCGCCGTTGCCCTTCTCTTCGAAATCCACGCCGCCCAGAATGTGCGCCGCAAGCTCATTATTCGGGTAATGCCGCTCGCTGCCTTCTTCGACATGGATCCACTCGGCTCCCAGGCTGCGAATGTCGTCGGCTTCCTGAGGCGTGAGGTCGCGCTTAATGAGGAAGAATCCGCGGCGATCGTCGCGGGCCGCCTTGATGCGCTGGAAAAGATCGCTGGATGGAAGGTGCAGTTCCCGCGCCAGCAGATCGGAATCGAACCCGATGGAGGGCACGTTGCGAGGATCCACCGAGACGGCTTCGGTGGGGACGCTCATGGCCAGAGGATGGCCGTTACGGTCGAGAATGGGGCCGCGTTGCGCGCGCAGTTGTACCACTTCCTCCTGCCGCGCGCGCGCCTTCTTCACGTATTCCTGGTGATGCAGAACCTGCAAAGCCACCAGCTTGCCGAAGATGGCCGCGCCCCACAGCAGGACGATGCCGGCGAGCCAGATTAATCGTCGCTCGACCATATTGCGTAGCGTCCCTCAATCGCGTCCTTTCCGTTTTTGTGCCGGCCGTTAGTGCCTGACCATGGCGACCTTGCTCTCGCCCTGATTATCCAGATGCACGATCTGGCTGGCGGAAGGAGTCACGAGGTGCTGTCCTTGCGCCAGTCGGTCCAGGCGTTCGGGGCTGAGCAGTTCCGCTTCCTGCAATTCCAGCGTCCGGCGTTCGTCGGCCAGTTTCTGCGATTCCGCGCGCAACGACTCCAGTTTGTATCCCGCCACGGTGTTGGCCACATGAGGCGCCAGAACTCCGCCGCCAAAAGCCAGCATCAGGCAGGCGGCGCCGATCACGCTCCAGCACGCTCCGCCCGCGCGCGGGTCCGCCGAGCGGACCAGCTTGGAATTGTCCATCTTCTTGGGACGGAAATAGACGTCCTCGAAAGGCAATGCGCGCAGCTGGAAGGGATCGCGCTTCGGCTGGCGTTCTTCGCGCGTCTCCATCGAGGCCAACGTTTCTCTGCTCAGGAATTCGGGCATCGTCGCCATGACTTACAAACCTCCGGTAATCGCCACCGCGCGCAGCTTCGCGCTGCGCGAAGGTGGATTCTGGCTGATTTCTTGTTCACCCGGCTGAAGCGGATGCTTGGTCAGCACTTCCGCCCGCCCTTCTCGTCCCAACGATCGGAACCGCTCTTTGACTTTACGGTCTTCACTCGACATGAAACTTATGACTACCATCCGCCCGCCTTCACTTAGTAAGTCGGGACCGGCGGCAAGTAATCGGTCTAACTCCCCGGGTTCGTCGTTCACGGCCATCCGCAAGGCCATGAACGTCTTCGTGGCCGGATGCAAACGGCCCGTCCGCGGCACGGCCCGCGACACCACATCGGCCAGATGGAGTGTGCTTTTGATGGGCCGTGCACGGACGATTGCTCTGGCTATCTTCCGCGACCCCCTTTCTTCGCCTAACTGATAAATCAGGTCGGCAAGTGCCTTTTCGGCTGTATAATTGACTAAGTCGGCCGCTGTTATGCCGGTATCTTGCGACATCCGCATATCCAGAGGTCCGTCCGTCAAAAACGAAAAACCCCGGTGAGGCGCTTCGGCCAGTTGGAAGCGGCTTGCTCCCAGGTCCGCCAGCAGACCGTCCACTCTCGAAAACCCTTCGGCTTCGATGGTGGAGCGCAGCTGGCTGAAAGTTCCCTGCCGGTAGCGGATCCGCTCCGCCCACCGCGCCGTATTCGCCCGCGCCATCTCCAACGATTCCGCGTCGCGGTCGTTCGCGATCACAATGCCCGTTGTCAGCCGCGCGGCGATCAATCCTGTATGTCCACCCATGCCCGCCGTGGCATCGACGTATACGCCTTCGGGACGAATCGCCAGCAGCGCCAGCGCCTGTTCCGCCATCACCGGAAAATGCATACGCCATCAGTTCAACCCCGCGGCTTCAAGCTTGCCGACGTCGTCCGTCGTCACCTGCGTGGCTTCCTTCTTGCGCTCTTCGTAGATCGCTTCGGTCAAAATCTCGATGCGGCCGCGGTACGCGAATAGCCGCACCGGCTGGTTTTCGATGCCAAGTTCGCGGCGGAGTTCGGGCGAAAAAAGAATCCGCCCCTGGCCGTCCATTTCGCTCTCCGAGCCCATGTCGGCCGCATTGAACGCGATCTGCCGCGCCAACTTGACATCCTCACGGTAATTTTCAAAGAACTTTTCGTTGCCTCTCCAGACTTCCATCGGGTATATTTGGGCTGTGCGACGGTCCAGACTGGTGACAAACAACTTCTTCTCGCGCAGCGCCGAAAAATACTGCTGGAAAGCCGCAGGCAGCTTCAATCGGCCCTTATCATCCAGTCGGCTAGGGTACATACCCCTAGGGGGTTCGACCATCGCCATTTGTTGCGCCAGGATCTCCACTTTTGATCCCCGATTAGGCCATTTTTAGGCCACATCGGCCACAACCAATGGTGCCATACACTTGCGCAATGCGCAAGAGATTTTTGCAGGAAACTTCATGGAATCAGTGCGTTAGTGTGCCACAAGACTTGGCGGCAATAATCGTGACACATACCACATATAGGCCATGAGGCGAATATAACGCGAAAGACAGCCTGGGGGACTGTGGGAGGGCAATAAAAAAGGGGGGCCGGAGCCCCCCGGAGGAGTTCTAAAGAAGCTACTGGCCGATGGGAATCGTACTGTAATTCGATAAGGTCTGAGTCGCCGCACCCGATGGCTGTGCACCGACATAGATCTGCACGTTATTGCCGGTAGGCGCATTGCCTGGAACCGTCGCCTGTACTTCGTACACGCCGATCAATCCCGGTGCCTGGTGTGCCGACACATTCGTGAACAGAATACCCGTCCCCGGGAAGCCCATCTGAATCGAGGCAAGCACGTTGTTCTGCACTTGGAACACGTAGGAGTTCGGATCCTCCAGAGTGTCTGTTACCGAGGTCGGGTCGGTCTGGCCCAAACCGGTCACGTAGAACCTCACGACTTCGTTGAGGCGCACCGGGTTGGTCGGATCGGCGGAATCGGTGCCGCCGATATCGGCATAGCTTCCATCCGCCCGCACCGCGACCGCGCGGCTGGTCCCATCGGACATCACCTGCTGGAAGATGCCGGGACTCACTGCGTAGATCGGGATGTCGGCGCTAGCGGTGGCGCCGCCATTGACCGTAACCACCACGGGAACGGTGGACGAGGGCGTCACTTCGCAAGGCACCTGCAAAGTGACTTCGGGATAACTGGCTCCCATCGCCACGCTCACGATCGGCGCGGCGAGCCCTCCGAACGTGACGCTCAGGCCATGGAAGGTTTTCGGATAGCGGCCGGTGATCAGCGGGAGAGTATAGTCGGCCGTCCCATCCGGTGTCAGGCCCGGTGCGGCCACGATGGCCAGGCTGCACGGCGAGAGCGCGCCCACCTGCCGGCTGGCCGCGTTGAGGAAACTCGAGGCGCTGATCTGCGGTCCCGGAGGCGCCACCGTGAGGTTGAAGGTGGCCTGAAATCCGGAGATCGACGCCGTGACGGTGGCGGCTCCCGAGGTGCTCCCGGCGGTCGCATTCACTGCCGCCTGACCGCTGCTGTTAGTGGTGACGGAAGGAGCCGAGAGACTGATCGGCCCGGACGGTGCGAAGTTGACGGAGACTCCCGAGACCGCCCCGGAGCTGCTATTTACCTGCACCACCAGCGGCTGCGTGAATCCAGCGCCCAACTGCGCGGACTGATTATTTCCGCTGACGATGCTGATCGAGGTCGGAACAGGTCCCGTGGGAGCGCTGGATACCGTCAGGGTGAACTTGGCGGACAGGCCGCCGGCAATCGCGGTGATGGTAGCCGTACCGGCGCTCTGACCCGCGGTCACATTTACCGAAGCCTCGCCGTTGGCGGCTGTAGCCACCGTGGTGGTACTCAGGATGGCGGGGCCGCTCGCCTGGAATTGCACCGGATAATTCGCCACCGGGCCTGACGCATTCTGAAGTTGAACCACCAGGGGCTGAGCGAAAGCCGTCCCGGTCTGGGCGGTCTGGCCATCGCCGCTGATTTTGTTCAGCACCGTCAAAGCTCCCTGGACGCTCTCCTGGAATGTCACCGAAATGCTTGGATTACTCGCCAGCGAGACGGTGATCGTCACACCGGAGGACGCCAGCAAGTCGAGCGACACGGTTTGCGAGACTTCGCCGTTATTGTCCGTCACCAGATTCTGGTTGCTCAGGGCGACCGCTCCGGCGGGCACTACCGACCACGCCACGGTTTGTCCCGGGACCGGGTTTCCGTTGGCGTCCACCAATTGTGCCACCAGCGGGTTCAACTGCGGCCCAATCGCACCCACCTGATTGTTGCCGCTGATGATTTGAAACTTCGCCGGGGCGCCGGGAATAGAGGTGAACGAATATCCGCCGCTAGCGCCCGAGGGCGTCGGGAACGCGTCCAGATAGAGCGCCGTGCTGATGTCGGTGGCGGGCACACCGCCCACAGTGATATAAAACCTTCCGCTGCCGCTGCCTGTGAAGACCGGATAACACGTGGCGAGTCCCAGCGTGGCTCCTAGAGAACTGCTGCTCAGCACGCTGCCCGGGTCGGCATACCCTCCCTGGCTGGCACAACTCAGCGTGGGGGAAGTCTGCTCGTTCACGATCCGCACCGCTACGTTGGGGACACCGTTGCCGGCGTTATCAAGACCAGCGACTTGCACTAGAATTGGCGTTGATAAAGTGGTGCCGACACTGGCGCTCAGGTTGGCGGCACTTAAGGGCGCACCGCCGAAAGTGGGGCCTTCGGCCTGAACTTCGGTGGCCTGCGAAGAGTCGTTCAGCAGGGAATTGGTTTCCGTGAAGACGACGGATTGGTTGTTGCAACTAGCCTGGATGGTGTTCACCAGGTAGGACGCCAGGCCGTTGGCGAAGAGCGAATACAGCCCCTCGGTGAAATTCTCGGTGGCGATTCCATCCGAGCCGGTGACGGTGGTCGCGTTCCCGATGATTAACTGGCCGCTGGTGCTGGTCCAGGTAACCGTGGCGCCCGCGACCGGGCTCCCGCTGCTGTTGGTGGCTTTTACCGAAATTGGCTGCCAATTCTGCAATGTGCAGTTAGTCGCGGGGCAGAGCACCTGCCCATTACCGGACTGCACCGCCAGATGAGCCACGGCCGAGGTCTGGGCCGGCATCAGATGGGCTCCGAAAAAAGCCAGCAGTCCGCTGAATAAAAGGGTTCTCACGTTGCGCAAAACTACCTCCTGGTTCCGGGGGAACGGGAAATACACTTGGATGGACGCGGAGAGAATATCAGTGTAGCACTAATCGTTGCAGTTCGAACCAGGCCGCGCGTGCCAAAAAAAAGAGGGGAGCCGAAGCCCCCCTCTTTGGTTTTTGCTGCTAAGCCAGGTCTAGTGGACCAAACTTTCGATGCTCTGCGCACCAGAACGGGGGCTGATGCCCGGGGTTCCATTCCCGGCGCCAGTGCCCTGCAGTTCCAGAGCCAGATAGCTGGACCACAGATTGCGAATACCGAGGTCGGTGACCGCTGCATATCCGTGAGCATACTGGAAGTTGCAGATTGCGATCACATAACCCTGGAATCCGGGGAATACGGACGAGGCGAGGACGGTTCCAACCTGTCCCGAAGGAACCACCGGGAAGCAATTGGTACCCGGTAGCGGGTTGGCGATCACGTCGCAACCCTGCACCTTGGTGAGACCGGCCGTGCTGCCGCTCGTCGTGGTGGTAGTGCCGTAACCGTACAGAGTGCAAGACCCGCTTTGGTTCTTCGTGTTCCACGGATCCATTGAAGTATTGGCAACGGCGATGCCGGTGTCATAAATCATCTGGTAGTTGGTTACGTACGGATAGAGTAGCGTGGTTTCGCAGAGCCCGATGTTCACGAACCCGCCATTGTATTCGGGATGGAGGATCGAGAATCTCGGAGTCGGTACCTGGCCCTGCGTGTAGTTGGCGGTTGAGAAGGTCCCGCCGCCAGGCTCCGGAGCAAAGCTCAAAGCCACGTTATTGGGGTTCCCGTAGGGGCCATTGCCAAGTGTCGTGATCGGCAGGCCGTACGGCGCACTCGAGGTAGCACTGGTCGCCGTGTAACTGACGTACACGCCGAACTGCAATACGTCGATCGCCGCGGGATTCGAGTTGGTCACTTCCCAAACTGCGGTCGCGGATCCACCGGAGCTAGCCGAGAGAGCCGTCGTGCCGCTCGTGCCAACCGGGCTGAACCCGGCGGTGCTGCTGCTGTCTGGGGTCGCTTCGCCGCTGTTGGTCGCTACCAGGACGGCAAACGCAGTCGTGGAAGTACCTCCGATGGGGCTCGGCGTAGCAGTGTTGATCGAAGTGTTCGAAACATACAGCGTCAGGCCCGACGGGATGTTGGTAAATACCGCCTTCAAGCGGGTACCGTAATCGGCGAGACCTGCCGTATATACGACGCCGTTGATCGTTCCGGTCAGATTCGGCTGAATCAACCCGGACTCGGAGTTCAGCGCGAAACCGCCATAGAGACCACCCGGGATGTTTTGATTGTTGGGCGGCGCGCCGTTGTTAGTCGCCTCGGCCGCGTATTGCGTGTTTGTAAGCGGCACCACGCGCGTCTTAAACGAAGTAGCAAACCCTTCGGTGAAGGTCAGGGTTGCGGTCTGCGCCAGAGTCTCGTTGACGCACTGCTCGAACGACTGGACCTTGCCTACCGAAGCCACCATCGCGGGACCGGGGACGCCGATCGTGATGGCGGAACTGGAAATCGGCAGAACCTGGTTCGGGTTGGTGGAAATGAACGCCGACAGGTACTGGCTGATCTGACCACTGGCTACCGGGACGCGGATGTTCGTAACGCGGAAAATGCGCTCGACGCCGGACGTCGCGGGAGGCAGGACTGGGACGCCATAGAACGTCACGCTCTGCGGGCCGTAGTCGCCGATTTTGCCTTGGTAAACATTCGCCGCTGTGGTGCAACTGTTAGTCTTGCTGATGCAGCCGGCTTGAGCAGCCGCCACCAACGTACCAGTGGAATCGGTTGCTGCATAGGCGGCGCATCCACCGGTACCGGTGTAGGGGCAAACCACCTGAGGTGCGGTGGGGCCGTAACCGGTAGCAGCGGGACCACCCAAACCGGAACCCGGTTCATCGATCAACAACAGGGCTTCCGAAGCTCCACTCGTGCCGAGGAACCGGCTGGTGATCGGTACACTGGGGGTCATGTAAACAACGATGTTGGTGGTCGGAATCGGCGTGCCAGGGGTGTAAAGCGTACCGCCCGTGCAAGTGATTACGATGTCACCGGCAAGCTCGGTGTAACCTTCCGGCCGCAATTCAGGCGTGCCGCCGGCGGTTGCATTGCAAGTCAATGCGCCGCCCGAGCTTCCTCCACCACCAATTTGTGCATTGGCCGCAAACGCCACAACGGCGAGGACAGCCAACACGGTTAACCATCTGCGAAAATCTGCCATTTGCTTCTCCTTGTTAAGATGCGGTGTTGAATCGGTCGAAGTTCTCTTTCAACCTGAGCCTCAAAATCGGGTCTTGATACTGCTTTCACCTTTGGAACTTCTCCGTGTCGGGCGGAGAACTTCTTCCAGCGGCCACCAAGCTGGACACTGGAATTTGCTGCTCAAATCTTACCCGCGGCACTGTTTGTTATTTCTTGCGTGCTCTTCGGGTACAAATGCAAAAATACACACTACAACCGGACGCGGTAAAAAATAGTGTTAACTGATTGCACACTCTGTGTCAAGAGTAAAACCGTGATCGCTCCCTAACCTGGTGGCAAGCCTGCCACTCTAAACCCATAGACAGTCTTAAAGACCTGATCTCGCCCGATTTAAGCACGCGCGGCCGCTTCGCGTCAATAGTTTCACACTGAATAGTCTCAATTTTTGTCCATTAAAATCGGCTAATTGCGCGATTTCCACTCGTGACAGCCCTCACACTCAGGTAAACCCCGTAAATAGATCGGTATTATTAACGTTGCGCAACACATCCCTGGTGCGCAAGTCGCCCGGCAAACTGCGCCGCCGCGTCCGGGAGTCTTGCCGCGCGGAGCAATGCCGCCAAATCCGTCAAGGCCAGGCAGAGATCCGGCTGAATTTGCGGGCAAGCTTCATTCAGCCTGATCCAGCCGTTACCCCGCTCCACCGCGCACGATTCAGCACCATAGACCTGCGAGACCTGCGCGAGAGCGTCAGAAGTGGCCCCCAAAACCAGAACCTTTTCCAGCACGCTGGCCGCGGCCATCCGCGCATCGCCTTTCGCAGTATAGGCAGCGGCAAGCAAATCGTAGAATTCAGGCGTGCGCGGATCGATTTCGCGGCCGTATCGAATGGCTTCGATCGCGTCGCCTAAGCGGCCCAGCCGCATGTAAACCAACCCGAGGTCGGCATACAGTGGCTGGTACGCCAGCCGCGTCGCCAGCGGCTTGCTATTCGTCAATTGTGCGCGATCATACGCTTTCTCGATGGCTTGCGACGATTCGCGCGCCCGTTCCAGAATCGCCGCCGATTTTTCATACCAATGGCGGTTTTCAGGCGGCCCGGCGGCATCGCCTTTCATGCGGTAATAACCGCCCAGCCGGGCCGGGGTCTGCTGATAAATTTCCGCCGGAGGCAGCACCCGCAGGATTCGCCAGGCCGCTTCGCCCTCCGTAATGGCGGCGTCCAGGTTGTGAACCGGATCTTCGGCGAACTCGGCGCCGGCCAGCATTTCGTGGAGGCGGGCGCTGCGCGGCGCGCTGGAAACGTCTGCCCGCGCCAGCGTGAGGTTGTCCTGCCATTCGCCATTGCGGGCGAAAGTGCGGCCGGCCAGGAGAATCAACCAGACCGCCCCAATCGCCCGCGCCGGAACCCGTCCCTTGAGCCTGTAGAGCAAAACCGCCACCGCCATGGCAAGCCCGATCGACGGCATATACAGAAACCGCTCCGCCATCGTGGCGCCGATCAGAAAGACCAGGTTGGCAACCGGCAAAATCGCGACAGCGAACCAGCCGGCGCACCAGAACATCGTGCGGTCCCGCCGGTGCCGCAAGATCGCGGCAGCCAATATTCCGAACACTGCCGCCAGCGATAGCCAGGCCCACGGGTCGCCCGCAGACGCCGGCACGATCTGCGCGAAACCGCGCTCGCACGCCAGATGCACCGGCCAGAGAAGCAGTCCCAGATCCATCCCCAGGACCTTCATAGCCGTCCAACGCGCTGTCCAAAATCCCGCGCCGCGCAGGGCATTGTCCGCGAAGGGCATTTCCGGAACCGGCGCGGCCGCGAATACCGCCGTGCGCGCCGTCAGCACGATCGCCAGAGCCAACAGAACCGCCCCATACGCCGCCGCGCGCCGCGCGCCGCCGCCCCGCCAGCCCGAGCCGCACACCAGGTCCCACAGCAGCATCAGACCAGGCAGAACCGCGGCGCTTTCTTTGGACAGCATGCCGGCAAGCGCGACACCGAACAGCGCCGCCACTCGCGGACGCCAGCGCTCGCTCGCCAGTACCCGATCGTACAGCAGCACCGCCGCCAGAGTGGCCATGGTGGCCAGCAAATCCGCCCTGCCGGCGATGTTCGCGACGCTTTCGGTCGCCACCGGATGGACAGCCCAGAACGCGGCGGCGAAACACGCCGCCATCGTTTCCCTCACCAGGCGCAGCGCCAGCAGAAAAACCAGCAGCACGTTTCCCATGTGCAGAACGACATTCAGAACGTGGTAGCCGGCGGCATTCGCGCCATTGCCCAGGACCGCATAATTGAACAGGAACGACAGGGTCGTCAGGGGACGATAAAGCGTATCCACCGAGCTCGGCCACCAATAATCGTTCTGGAAGATCAGCGCCAAATTCTGTGCCGAAACCGAGTGTACCCGTGGATCGCCTTGCACCACCCCGATCGCATCCAGCGCGAACCCCAAGCCGAAGGTATTGGCGTAAATCGCCAGCGTGAGCAGGGAAAGCCCCGCTGCCAGCTTCCACGGGAAATGCCTCTTGTGCTCAGGCTTGGTTTTTCGCGGCACTGTCACATTTTCGCGCACAGGCGGCAGCCAGCGCCCCGGCGGTCGCCAGTAGGTACAAGAGCCACAAAAGTATGAGAAGCGTGGACGGCACGAATTCCGAGAGGCGCGCCATCGCGCCCCGGATTCCAACGCTCTGCAATCCCGCCGCATGCAGCGCTTCCAGGCTGCCGTTGGGGCGGTGACGGATCATGCCTGTGTAGTAAGGGATGTCGACGGCGTGAACCGTGTAAAGATCGAGCAGCGCGAACATCGCCGCACCGGCCGCTGGTATCCAGCGCGAGATGCCATCCGGCAGAAGGCTCCGCAAGCCCGCGATCGAGAGGACGGCCTCGGCGCCCACCACCGCGTACATGTACCAGCCCATCGATCCGCCGAGCCCCTTGCTGGCATAAAGGATCACGACGTTATAAATTTGGCCAAGCCAAAAGCAGAAGTACAGCGTGAGCAGAATTCGAACCGCGGGCCGCCGGATTTCGCGCAGCGCTCCTACGGCCGCCGCCAGGATCGCGAGGTAAAAAAGGTGGTACATCCAGCTCCGCACCGTGAGCGAACTCCAGCCGCCGAAATACAGATGCGAGAAGAAAATCGTATCGATGGCCTTCAACCAGTTGATCTCGAGCGCCTGGTGGAAAAGCTCGCGGAAGCTGGTGCCGCGCACCACGACCGATTCGTTCAGGCCGGAAAGCGTTCCCGTAGTCCGCAGATTGCGGATGTACCACCAGCCGGCGATGAGCGTCCCGAGGGCGGCCGCCTTCAGGCGAAAACGCCTGCCCCGCCACAACGCCGGCATGGCCGTCAGGAAATAAGCTTTGGTGAGCAGACCAAGCCCTAAAACGGCCCCGATTTCCAAATCGCGCGCGGCGCGCACCAGCAGCCAGGTGAGAAGCGTGAACAGCACCACGGCGAGACAATCGTTTCCCACGCGGGCGGTATCGAAGGCCAACCCCGGCATCAGCGCCACCAGGGCAGCACTGCCCAATGCCGGTGCGCGATCTCCCCATAGTTCCCGCCCGATGAGATAGATCAGCGGGACCACCAGCGACGCCAACAATGAGCTTGCGAATCGCAATACCAGCACCTGCGTCAACAGGCCGAAAGCCCGAAACAGCCAGAGAAACGGCACCATCAGCCAGTAATAAAGAGGAGGCTGGAGCGCCTCGTAGGCTTTGAGCGGTCCGGTGCCATCTTCCCTGCCCCAAGCCACCGGCATCGCCCGCAGCTCCGCCTCGCGCCGGGCGCGATCCTCGGGGCTGAGCGCCCAATACGCGTCGCGAGTGACGGCAGGTGCCGGGAGGGAGCGCAACTCCCACGGCACCGGCGCCACATCCAGAGATGCTTCCACATCCCGCGGAATGGCGGCATCGCGAGAGACCAGCCAATGGCCGCCAAATGCCATTTGCCGCACGACGGCGAAGTGCGCCCATTCGTCGTACCCCTCCCACAGCGGCAGCATGGCGGAGTAAAAAAGCAGGCGGATGAGAAAGCAGGCCCACACCACCAACATCCATCGCCGCGCGCGCACGGAGCAATGATAGCGAACGGCGGACCGGGCCGCTGCCGCTACCACGAAACCAGATAAGTACAGGATTCTCCCTGTTTCGCACGGCAGGGCTTCGATCCGTCGTGCTCCACGCGAACCATCGCACCAGCCGGTTTGAACTGATTCGCCACAGCTTCGATCAGCCCCAGATCGAATTCACAGGGGTATGGGTTCCGGCAAACCAGCATGGCTTTCGCGGAATCCGATTTGGTGAGAGCATAACGGCCGATTTCGCCGCCCCGGTGATTCATGTGATAGGCCGCATCGAGCGACGCCAGAGCTTTTTCGACGCTGTCGATTCCAGGAGGAAACCGGGCGTTCTTGGGAATGCTGCGCCCGATTTGTTGCAGGGTTTTGGCGCCGATCTTCTGGGCGATCTCGCGGAAGGCATCCAACCAGGCCTGCTGCGGATACCATTCCGCGGGCTGTAAATTCGTAATTTGATGTCGTTCGAGAAGACGTACGGCCGTCTCCTTGAACGCCCCCATCCCGGCGATGACCGAGAGCACGGTCTGGCCGTTTACCATTACGTGCGGCGAATAAGCTTGAAATTGTGGCATTGTGCTTTGAAATCTGAGACCTTTCCTGCCCAACTTATCGGCGCGACAGGAAAAAAACTGAGACGGAATCGCCATGTCGCGGCATCCCGCTACAATGGTTGCTTCCACCGTGAAATCTTCAGGCCTCTTCATCACCTTCGAGGGCATGGACGGCTCCGGCAAAACCACCCAGATGCATCGTCTGGCCGGCCGCCTGCGTTCGCTGGGGCGAACCGTGCTCGAAACCGCCGAACCCGGCGGGCCGCCCGTCGCCATGCAGATTCGCCGCATCCTGCTCGATGCGGCCAACCGCGAGCTCAGCCCTACCACGGAAGTCCTGCTCTACTTCGCCTCCCGCGCGCAAAATGTCGACCAGTGGATCGTGCCGGCGCTGCAACGCGGCGAGATCGTGCTCTCCGACCGTTTCACCGACTCTTCGCTGGTTTACCAGGGCACCGGCCGCAACCTGGGCGCCGGGACCGTAACCACGCTCGAAGAGATTGCCTGCCGCGGTCTCAAGCCCCATCTCACCATCCTCGTGGATGTGGATGCCGAGGCCAGCCTGGCGCGCGCCCGCGCCCGCAACGCCGCCGCACCGCACTGCGAAACCCGCCTCGACGACGAATCCATCGAGTTCCACAAGCGCGTGTGGGAGGCCTACCACGAACTTGCCCGCAAGGAACCCGGGCGCGTAAAAATCGTTGACGGGCGAACCGGCCTCGACGCCATCGAGCGCGCCATCTGGGAGATCGTGAGGGCGTATGTTTGAGAATTTCTGGGGCAACCGGCACGTCGCCGAAGCGCTCGACCAGATGATCGCGCAGGATCGCCTCTCCCAGACCTTGCTTTTCTCGGGCCCGGAGGGAGTGGGGAAAGCCACGCTCGCGCGGCGCTTGGGAGCCCGCCTGCTCGGCCATCCGGAGAAGATCGAACAGGACGATCTGAGCCTCCCGAATAATCTGGCGATCGTGGCCGACCGCGAGAAATGGACCTCCGACAAGCGCAACGACGATCCATTGTTTTTTTCCACCCACCCCGATTTCGTCACCTTCGCGCCCGATGGTCCCCTGCGCCAGGTCACCATCCAACAGGCTCGGCTGATTAAAGAGCGCGCGCCCTTTCTGCCGCATCACGGCAGCCGCCGCATCTTTCTGATCGACCACGTGGACCGCGCCAACGAGCAGGCCGCCAATTCCCTACTGAAAACCCTCGAAGAGCCGCCGCCGCACCTCATCCTCATCATGACCGCGGAGAACGCCTACGATCTGCTGCCCACCATCCGCTCGCGTGCCGTGCCGTTTCAATTCGCGCCCCTCTCGCAGGACGAAATGCGCGGGTTCGTGCAAGCCCGAGGGCTCGATCAGCCGGAGCGGCGCATGCCGCTCGCCGCGGGCAGCCCGGGACTCGCCATCTCGCTCGATCTCGCCATCTACGAGAAGCGCCGCTCGGCCATGCTGCTGCTCCTGCAGGTAGCCGCCGGCGCCGCGCCCTTCGCCAACTGGCTTCCGGTTTCGGAATCGATGGGCCGCGGCAAAAGCGACAAGCTGGATTTCTACCTCAAGGTGCTCTACGAACTGCTGCGCGACCTGATGCTGCTCCACGAAGGCGCGGGCGAGATCCGCAACGTCGATATCCGGCGGGATTTGGAAGCGCTCGCCGCCAAAATTCAATTCGCGTGGATTCGCAAGGCGGTGCGGCTGGTGGATGAAATCGTGGAATTGCTCCGGCGGAACATTCAGAAGAACATCGCGCTCGACGCGATGATCGTGGAATTGCGCGGATAGTCTAAATTGACCCGTTTCCGCATTCCGTGAGGTAGCTTTTCTCTGCCCTCTCTGTGCCTCTCTTGGAATACTTTTCTACGGCTGCTGGCTGACCGACGCGAGAACTTTCCAGAATTCCGGGAACGAGACCGAAGCCGCCTCCGCCCCGATAATCTCCGACCCGCCATCCGCGGCGAGAGCGGCGATCGCGAAGGCCATGGCGATGCGATGATCGCCCCAGGAATCGAGAGACGCCGCGCGAAATTTCCGCCGCCCCGGAATCGTCATACCATCCGGCAATTCTTCGGCCTCGATGCCCATGCGGCGCAGGTTCTCCACCACCGTGCGGATTCGGTCGGTCTCCTTGATACGCAGTTCCCCGGCATCGCGGACCGTAAGCCCTTCCTCGGTGGCCGCGCCGAGCACCGCCAGAACGGGAATCTCATCGATCAGCGCCGCGGTCAGAGCGCCCTCGATGACGCCGCCCCGCAGGCTCGCATACTCCACTTCGAGATCGCCCACCAGTTCACCGTTTTGGCTCTCCAGCTTCGCAACGCGAATGCGCGCGCCCATCCCCACCAGAAAATCGAGCAGCGCCGACCGCGTGGGATTCAGCCCCACGCCGGAAATAGTCAGCCGCGATCCCGGGACGAGCAGCGCCGCCACCAGGAAAAATGCCGACGACGAAAGATCCGAAGGCACGGTGACTTGCCGGCCCTCCAGGCGCGGCCTTCCCGCGACCGTGATCCGATTCTTGGCCACCGTGAGATCCGCGCCGAACTCGCGCAGCGCGATTTCGGTGTGATCGCGTGAGCGGACCGGCTCGACAACCGTGGTCTGGCCCCCGGCATAGAGTCCTGCGAACAGTACGCACGTTTTCACCTGCGCGCTGGGCACGGGCAATGTGTAGTCGATCGCGCGCAGCCTTCCGCCCGCGATCGCGAGCGGAGGAAACTGCCCGTCGCGCGCCTCGATCCGCGCCCCCATCTGCCCCAGCGGCGTCAGGACGCGCTTCATCGGACGCCGCGACAGCGATTCGTCCCCGAAAATCCGCGAAGAAAACGGCTGTCCCGCGAGAATTCCCGACAACATCCGAATCGTGGACCCGGAGTTGCCGGCATCGAGATCGCCCACCGGCGCCCGCAGTCCATCGAGCCCCTTGCCGTGGATCACGAATTCCGTCCCCGCGCCTTCGACTTCGATCCCGAGCGCGCGCAAACAACCGAGGGTCGAGTGGCAGTCTGCGCCAGTGGAATAGTTCGCAATGCGGGTATCGCCGTCGGCGATGGCGGCGATCATCGCGTAACGGTGCGAGATGGATTTATCGCCGGGCAGAGTAATGCTGCCCGTGACGGCCGCGGCCGGTGAAATTCGCTTTGTGGTATGCAATCTTTCATTAAAGCACTGGCTCAATTCGCCAGTGTGTGTCTTCTCGATGTGGTCGTCACCAGCACGTCCACCGGCCGCTTCGTGCGGGTGAGTTTGTGGCCAAGCGGCGTTCCGGCGTCGTTTACCAGTCCGGCTGCCATCGCCGATGCCGCATCGGCCTGCTTCCCACGCCCGGGAGACCACCAAGTATCGGCCGCCTGAAGCCTCCCGTGGCCCCGACCTCGAAGCCCTGCCCGAACCGGCGGGAATCCTACCGCGAGCATCGGCAGGAATCGGGCAAACCTATCGCACCTCCAGGCTCATTCGTATTGCTCCGGGTATCCCGCGCGCATTTCGGCGGCCTGCTCCTGCGCGGCGGCGATCTGAATCAGCGGTCCTTTTCCCATTCCCGGGCAATATTTCGCGGTCTTCAGCCATTCCCGCCGGCTTTCCAGCAATTCCGGCCAGAAGGGGAAAATCCGGCATTGGGTCGGTTTCGCCGGATGGATGGAACAACCGCCATCGCGCAAAAAGCTGCACTGCGAGTCGCCCGGCACGCGGAGTCGGCGCCGGTTCCTGGTGCGGTAGACGTACTTGCGTTCGAATGCCGCAGGCGTCATTCCCAGGAATTGCGCGGCGCGGGGTATATCGTCCTCGGCCAACCAGACGAACCCCTTTTGCTCGCAGCAGGCGGTGCAACCGGGCTGGCATTCGAATCGCAATCCTTGCGGCATCGTGCTCTAGGTTCATGATAGGTGGATTGCCGGGCGAAATCGAACAGGAATTCCGTAAGCGGATGTGATATAGTTCCGGTAACAATTCTTGCGGGGTGCGTCTATGTCGAACGTACGCGCGATCGTCGGGGAACGCGTTCTCTTTTCCGTCCAGGAGAACGAAACTGTGGACAGAGTGGCTCGCCAGATGGCCGATTTCCACGTCGGCGCTATTCTCGTAATGAGTTATGGCCAGTTGCGAGGCGTGTTCAGCGAACGCGATCTCATGCTTCGGGTGGTCCTTGGCCGGCTCGATCCCGCGACCACGCCCGTCCAGACCGTCATGAGCACCGAGGTCACGACCATCGAGGAAACCGCTACCCCGGAAGAGGCTATGGAAGCCATGCACCGCCACGGCTGCCGCCATCTTCCAGTCACCCGGAACGGGGAAGTGGTCGGGTTCCTTTCGATGCGCGACCTGATGGACTTCGAGCTGGCGCGCCGCACCGAGGAACTCCACCACATGAAGGCCTACATTCATGGCGCCTAGCTGCAACACCTTGAAAAAGAATATCCTCACAGTCGCCCTCAAATAAACTTGACAATAACCCACTAAGGTTTGATAATGGGAACGTGCTTAATCGCCGCTGGGAGCGGCGCCAAGGCTGCCCGATCCCGAATCGGCACGCCATTCTAGGCAAAAGGTTTATTCGAGGAGGATTTTTTTAATGGGAAAAATTATCGGTATCGACCTGGGCACCACGAACTCTTGCGTGGCCGTGATGGAAGCCGGCCAGCCCACGGTCATAGCCAATCAGGAAGGCGCTCGCACCACGCCCTCCGTCGTGGCGTTCACGAAGAGCGGCGAGCGGTTGGTCGGCCAGGTGGCCAAACGCCAGGCCATCACCAATCCGGAGAATACGATTTTCTCCATCAAGCGATTCATGGGCCGGCGCTTCGACGAAGTCAGCGAAGAGATGAAGATGGTGCCCTATAAAGTGGTCCGGGGCGATAACGGCGATGCCCGCGTCGAGATCAGCGGCAAGAAGAACTCTCCGCCCGAGATCTCGGCCATGATCCTGACCAAGCTCAAGGAAGCGGCGGA
Source organism: Bryobacteraceae bacterium (assembly GCA_035509055.1). GTDB lineage: Bacteria > Acidobacteriota > Terriglobia > Bryobacterales > Bryobacteraceae > PALSA-129. The sequence goes on from DATJMA010000117.1 coordinate 98,729, forward strand.
ATCGTACCTGGGCGAAAAGGTCACTCAGGCAGTGATCACGGTCCCCGCGTACTTCAACGATTCGCAGCGCCAGGCCACCAAGGATGCCGGCAAGATCGCCGGCCTGGAAGTCATGCGCATCATCAACGAGCCGACGGCGGCCGCTCTGGCATATGGGCTCGATAAAAAGAAAAACGAGACCATCGCCGTTTACGACTTCGGTGGCGGCACCTTCGATATCTCCATCCTGGAAGTCGGCGAAGGCGTGGTGGAAGTGAAATCCACCAATGGCGATACCCACCTGGGCGGCGACAATATC
>DATJMA010000118.1:0-37691 GCA_035509055.1 Bryobacteraceae bacterium
GGGAGGTGGTTCATGTTAGCTCCCATGCTAGCTCCTGTCGGGAAGGCGGCCTACGCCCAACCGGCGAAATGGGGGACGGCCGGAACGGTGTCATAAAGATAATGTTGCCGGTAAAAGCACGAACCTGCCGGCCAGGGAGGCCATGCTTCAGACTCTCTCCCACTGCCGCAAACCAACTTTCGATTGCCGCGTTTGCGGCGGATCCAAAGCTTTAGGGTTTTCGCCCGCTCATTGATCTCATGCCGGTAGACTCGGTAGCCCGGCTATCCAAGAAGTTTCGTTAGGTCGCTGTCTCTCAAACCGCTGAGTGTACCGAAATCGGGCCGCTCTTGAAAGTCGCCCCTGCTTGCACTTCATCGAATTCCTGCGCAGAGCCATATTTTCATGGCACGGATGGCAATTCTCCGTATGTGACATTCGAAGTTGGCGACGTGGCGCCTACTGGGTGCCCGCCAGCAAAGTCCTACAAGCTGGACAAGCTCGGCAATCCGTCTGAAATACCGGAGGTCCCCAAGGGTCTCGTGGGTGGAAGGGTTTTACTGGAACTGCAGGGGATGACCGGCCCGATGTGTTACTCCAAGTCTTTCTGCTTCGACGGAGGGGCCGAGGTAGGAACTTATCATAAGCCTTCATGCGGGGGAACGCAGAAATTGCGGAGTTGAGCCCTTGACCTGCGAATGACGAGCAGCACGACCGCGCCCACGAATCAAACTTGGGTCCCGATTCGCGTCAGCCGTCCCGTCGCCGGCCCACGAAAACACGAAGTCGCTCGGGCGATTCGATCGGGTGATGAACAGTCAAATCGCCCTCAGTTGCTGCAACTTATTGACAATAAGCTTCAAGGCGTGACCTGTCGAACATCGACCTGCTGATTTCGAGATTCTTTGTGTGGTATCAGTAAATTGTTTAATTTTAATTAGCTATGGAGCCACCCTCCGGGCTTGAACCGGAGACCTGCTGATTACGAAAAATTTGGCCGGCTTCTAATCGCTCCATTCCTTCCATACGGAAGTGCCTGATATCAACAACTTGGGGAATCTGCTCTCGCTCAAACAGCAACTCCCCAGCGATTAGCGGAATGGGTTTTGGCACAGTTTTGGGACAGGAACGCTGGCCCTGCGACTGCGGACCACTGTGTCGCCAGCGCACTAACTCTACGGCCAAAACTCATAGACTGAAGATCATTCCCCGGCGCGTGAGGGATCAATTACGGGCGGCGCCAAAGTTCCGCAACGTGTACTTTGACCGAATGCAGTATTTCCTGACGTTCGTTTGTCGACCGTTGATCCGTTTCGAATCTGTTGCCAAGCCTCGAGACCGCGAGATGACAAAACTGATATCTTATGTTTTTGTGAGCAACACACGATCCGGCTTCGGAATCGGAAGATGAAAGAACGCAAGTCAGGAAAGCGAGCCCGGCGCTCCACTCCAGTCGAACCGCATGGCAGCGATAAGGCCGCCTGTTCGGTCGCATCCCTCGTGGAATTCCTCTGCCCGGGTATCTGGACCTCGGCAGCGCCACCCTCTTGGCCACCTGATGCGTTTGCCCTCGCAGCGACGATCCTGCAGCGATCGGGCGCGTATACCGCCGTTGTTCGAGAGTGGCCTCCTCGGGATCTCACAAAGCCAAGAGGCCAGCGTTTCACCACATCTGAATGGAACTCGTTTATCAAGGAAGTGGGAAAGAATTGGAGACTTGCGGCAGTCTCGGGTGAGAGTGCGCCCTCCGAGGTAAGGCAATGGTGGGACTGCATCGTAAAACACTGGCAGAAAGAGATCTCCGCAGTTAGCAAACACGAGGATCTTTGCCAGGCCCTTCTGCAACTGAGCGCTGCCGCCGACGAGGCATCCGAGGGAGTCGGCATACCGTCGGCCGATGCTTCAGAAGGGAATCCGTTTGAGGTCGAGGCAAATTTGCTGTTGGTCGTCCGGAAAGGAGGAAGCCTATGCAGGGACATACACCCGTCGCGCGCCCGGGTTCTACCAAAACTTCATACTCCCCGTAACGGCCTTACCGTGCGGTCTCTTTCACATAACTTGGCTCTTTGTCCGGCAGGGGAGATCGAACCACGTTGGTTTAGGCTGCCCAAGTACCAGGGACACTGCTTGAATTTGCTGATTGTGCCCTGGCCGGATGCCGTGATTCCGGCCCAGTTCAAGGCGGCCAAACCGGTTAGTGGCGCCTTACTCAACATGCGTGGAAGCCGCGGCTTTTTCGCTTACGTGCCCAAGCCAGCATCCAAGACCGCTCTGGGCAAGGTGGCTGATCTGCTTCAGAGCGCCACGGAGTTGGTCGGTCACGTAGATGGCGTTATTATGCCGGAACTGGCTCTGACGAGTGATCAGCACCGCAGCGTGTCGACATCGGTGTTGCAGAAAAATGCGTTCCTCGTTTGCGGGGTCACCGACTCATCTCTAAGTCACGATGCCCCAGGCAGCAATTATCTGGCTTTTGATGTCCCGATTGGCGCTGACAGGCGGGTCTCGCTGGTCCAGCACAAGCATCATCGCTGGAAGCTCGATGCTGGCCAAATCCGGCAGTACGGACTGGGCACGGAACTCGATCCGCGAATGGCTTGGTGGGAGCACGTCGCGGTCAAGCCGCGGTCACTGGCGTTCGTGTCCATGAGGCCGTGGTTAACGGTCTCAGCTCTGATTTGCGAGGACCTCGCTCGCCAGGACCCAGTAGCTGAACTCGTACGCTCCGTCGGGCCCAACCTTCTCATCGCTCTCTTAATGGATGCTCCGCAGCTCGCATCGAGATGGCCGGCGCGGTATGCGACCGTCTTAGCCGATGACCCGGGATCTTCCGTTCTTACGGTCACGAGTCTGGGAATGGCTAGCCTCAGCAGACCGTTTAATGCCACGCCAAGGCCGCGAGTCGTGGCTTTATGGAAAGATGCTTATACCGGCGTTCCCGTCGAAATTGAACTGCCGACAGGAAAGTCCGCTGCCGTGCTCAACATCACCGTACAGGACCTCGAGGAATTCACCGCAGACGGCAGGAGCGATGATGGCGCAACCGGTTATCCAGTGCTCAGCGGCATTCACTTCGTTTGAACAGGGCACCGCGGATGGCGGCGGTTGCACCGCCGGCACAAGAAACGTATAATGCTTATAGAAGTATGAGCGAACTATCGCCAGTTGACGCCTCCCTACTTGCGCTCATCGCAGAGAATCACAAGTCGCCTTCGCAAGTGAGGAAACTGCTCCGTCATACGAGCCGGTCAGCGCGAGGAATCGCCGAAAGCATTATCACTCCTGCGACGCGTAAGCGGGTCAGCAAGGCAGACCGGCGGGCCGCGGAAGCAATTCGTCACTGGGCCGCTACCAATGACCGGTAGTAGCTTCCCCCTTCACTCCTGAAAGTTGGATCCCTCCCCCACTGGTTTAATTTCCGGCCGATCGCCTGGGTGGCCGCGATCCAACCTCCACATTCCGTATTTTGTTGACGTTCAGCCCGCTCGTCCAGATTGCTGGCGCTCGCTGATAGTCTCACGCAGCGCCTCCGCGGCCACCAGATCGGGAAGCTGACAAACAATCAGCAGGTCCGTGTTAACGAAATACCAAATGAATCGCTCCAAGCCATTCGTTTGCAAGTGTTTGAGAGCAGCAATCGTTAACAGCTGGTAGTGTGAGATCGGTCGGTTTTCGGCAGGGACAGTGCGGCCAAAAGGCCGGTCTATGGAGCACAAACCTCCTGTCCCGGAATCGTTTGTTTGGCGCTGCTGAGTTTTGGCACAGCCGAACCACTGATTCCGGGTTTTGGCACAGGTGACAAAACAAAGGCCGGTTTCTCGCGGGGGCCGGCTTTGTAACTGCCTAGTTTTCAGTGATTTCTGGAGCCACCCTCCGGGCTTGAACCGGAGACCTGCTGATTACGAATCAGCCGCTCTACCAACTGAGCTAGGGTGGCTCAACAAACTTACGGGCAAAAAGGCCCGAGACCACGGTCTTTTACTACAGCTTGATGCCAGTACCGTGCGTCAATCGCTCCTTCATCTTAACAGACGGGTTGGGCCGGGCGCACGCGGAATACCACCATCGCTCACGGCGAACAGGCCAATGGACGAACATGGCAACAGCACAAAAACCCAGAGAGAGGCCGCAAAATTTCCGTTGCCACGGAGGGGTTCATTTCCTCCCGGTTGGATATCGTCATGTTGCTTTGCCTTAAATGGAGTACGCAGAGACCACATCCGCTTTCGTAACCTCGACGGCAAGCCACAACCCTCTAGCATCCGATCAAATGTACGGTCCCCTTCACCCGGACGGGCACCACGCGCAATTGCGATGCTGAGCAGACCTTTCGCGTCTGCGCCCTCTCTGCGCCCGTCCAGTCCTAAATATTGATACAATCGAGACCCAGCAGACACGGAGGGAAATCGAAATGCCTAGCATGGGTGTGACTGTAGCCCCGGCGGCATCAATGATGCGATCAAAGGCCATTACCCTGACGACCACCAAATGGCGGCCGCCGCTCTACACAGATTACAAGCCGCGTTTCCCGCAGCCCATGTGAACGGAGTGACGGCACAGTGCAAAAGGATGATGGATCACCATAACTTGACGGAAAAGGTCGTGGGAGTTTCGTTTACCATAAACTCCGGTGTCGCTTTAGATCGCTCAAGTCAAACACGCCCTCGCCTGACGCTTTCCGATTACCGGCGCGGGATTCGTGCCATCGGACCCTTGATTTTTACGCGGCGTGGCGCGGGTTTGTCCGGCAGAATTCCGCCGGGCTGCGGGTGCCGGCGCCTGCGTAGCCTGGGGCGTGTCAAGTCCAATCAGTTATTGTGCCGGGCGGCAATTTCGTAGGAGCCTTTTCCGGTTACGAACCAGCCGCGCCTCCCTGCCTGAGCAGTATCCGCCAGGGCAGCCAGATCGCCTCCCAAACCTTGCCGGCCGACATTTTCGACTGTCCCTCCCGCCGCTCGTCGAACGAAATGGGATATTCCACGATCCGGCTTCCCGAGCGCCGCAGCAGATATTTCAATTCCACCTGGAATGCGTATCCCGTGGAAGCGGTTCGCTCCACCCCGCACCGTTCGAGCGCTTCCCGCCGCATCGCGACGAAACCCGAAGTGGTGTCACTCACACCGAACCGCAATATTGCGCGAACGTAATAGTTCGCCACGAGGCTCAAGATCCGGCGGCGCAGGTTCCAGTTGCGAACGCTGCCGCCCGCAATGTACCTCGACCCCACCGTCACGTCGCCGATCGCCAACTTCCCGAGCATTTTTCCGACGGCCGCCGGATCGTGCGAGAAATCGGCATCCATCATGACCACCGCCCGGCACTTGGTTTCCGCCAGCACGTGCCGGAAGCCATCCCGGTACGAACTCGCGAACCCGGGATTCTCCTTCCGCACGAGCAGCATCAGATTCAGATACCGGCCCTGCATCTCGCGCACCACGGCAGCCGTTCCGTCGGGCGAACTGTCATCCACCACCAGCACCTGAATGCCGGGATAGAGGTCGAACAGCGCTGCCAGAATCTTCGCGATGTTCTCCCGCTCGTTTAAAGTCGGGACCACTACCGCCGTGTTTTCGGCCGCGACTGGCGAGGGCAAAGGGTTCTTAGAGAGTATACACAGTCGCGGCGCGCAACAGTTCCCCCACAGTCCACGCCTGCGCGATACATCCGCCTGCGCGATGAGGGACATCGCCCTCGAAAACCTCCGGCAGTTGTCCGGCGCCTTCATCTTCGATGTATCGGGCCAGCGGAGCAGCCCATTTGCCGGCCTGCTCCAGCGCTTCCGCCGTGCGCCCGTGAGTCTCGATATATGCCGTCAAAAACGGGCCCAGCAGCCAGGGCCAAACGGTCCCCTGGTGGTACGCGGCATCGCGGCTTGCCGGGCCCCCTTCGTATCGCCCGCGGTAACGCGGGTCCGACGGCGCGAGGGTGCGCAAGCCGAACGGGGTGAGCAAGTGGCGCTCGACCGCGGCCACTACGCGCGCCGCCATGTCCGGGGGCAGCATCGTGTGGGTGAGACTGACCGCCAAAATCTGATTGGGACGAATCGATGCATCGCGATCTTCGCCGTTCACTACGTCGAACAGGCAATTCGCCGATTCATTCCAAAAAACCGGCGCGAAACTGCCGCGGGCGCGGTCCGCCAACTCGCCATAATGCGAACACTCGGGCCGCTGTGCGAAGCGCCGTGCCAGGTCCTCCATCACTCGCAGCGCGTTGTACCACAGCGCCTGAAGTTCCACTGCCAGGCCGCATCGCGGCGTCACCGGCCGGCCGTCTACGCGCGCATCCATCCAGGTCAGCTGCGTGCCGGGCTCACCCGCGTTGAGTAATCCATCCTTACCCATGCGGATGCCATAGCGCGTGCCGCGTTCGTGCCACGCCACAATGTCCGCCAGAACGCCGTACAGGCGGTCGCGGACGAAGTCGAGGTCGCCGGTTTGCTCCACATAAGCGCGCACGGCCTCGAAGAACCACAGGGTTGAATCCACGCTGTTGTACTCCGGCGCTTCTCCCGAATCGGGAAAACGATTCGGCAGCATACCGCGATCCACCACGCCGGCGAAGGCCCGCAGGATGCCGCGCGCCACTTGCGGCAATCCTGTCGCAAGCGTCAGTCCGGGCAGCGCGATCATGGTGTCGCGGCCCCAATCGCCGAACCAGTGGTAGCCCGCGATCACCGAGTTCCACTCCCCGCGCCGCACCAGGAACTGACCGGCGGCCCGCGTCAACGCGCTCGCGAACGGCCGCCCGCCCGGCGCGGGGCGATTGCATCTCGCCTGCCGCCATCCTTCCACCTGGCCAAGGCTGCATGGCTCCGTCGAGGCTATTACGGTGAGCCGTTTCGGCGCGTGCAAATCCGCCACCAGCGTGCAGGGGTGGAACAAGTCCTCACGGAAATCCAGCCCGCGCTCCCGCTCGCGGTCATATTCAAAATTGCGGTACCACTCGGCCGATTCGAGCACCCCGGAGGCGTCGTGAGCCAGGTAGAGCGACGGCAAGCCGCCGTAGGGGGCCAGGCGCAGGCACCCGCCGTCGCGGTGAAGCGTCCCATCCAGAGCGGAATTTTCGTGCGTGGTGGCATGGTAGTCGCGAAATGCGATCAACGGACGCAACTCGAGGCGGCAGCACTCCGCCGCGCCGAGCAGCTCGTATTGGATCACCGTGGTATTTTCGCCCCGCGGCATAAAAATCGATTTCGCGATTTCGACGCCCTCGATTTGGTAGACGAATGTCGGGAACGGATCCAGCCGGAATTCTTTTAAATACAAATATCCGTCCGGATGGACCACCCCGGGGTACCGGTTCACCGAAAGCTGGTAGCCCTTGCCGTTCAGGAAGAGCACTTCCTCCAATTTCGCCAGAAGTACGATGCGACCCAGCGGAGGTTTGGTCGCGGCCACCAGCAATCCGTGGTAGCGCCGCGTATTCATGCCGCAAACCGTCGACGATGCATATCCGCCCAGGCCGTTCGTCTCCAGCCACTCGCGCCGCGAGGCGCGATCCAGATCGCGGCAGATCGATGCGTCGTACCTGACCATGTGCAATCAGTTCTCCGATGGCTTTTCCACGCTGTCGATCACGATCACCTCGGTGGGAACTTTGCGCCCTTCGAGTTTCAGCCCGAGCTGCGCTTCCACCGCGGGGAATACCTGCGACTGGAGGTCATCCGGCGCCCACTCCAGCTTGATGTCGTACCGGCCATCCAGGTTCGTGGCGTCGGCCACCGGCGCGTGCAGAACTTCCGACAGGTGCATCGCGACACAATCCAGGCTGCAACCGGTGGCATCGATACTGTGGCGAGTCGAGCTGGTACTGGAGCGCGCATCGGGTTGGGACGGTTTCGCCACGATGCCTTTTTTGCCCACCACCAAGGCGTATCCCGGAAGCGGCCTTGTCTCACGATGGATTGACAGCTTGAAGCGCTGGGCCAGCAATTGCCGCAGCATCGCCATCAATTCCTGTCCTCCGGCCGGTCCGGACGCTTTGGCGTCAATATCGAAGCGCTCTTCCTCCGCCCATCCCGGTCCGCCCAGAATGCGCGATTCCGGAATATCGTACGCCCCGCGGATGCAGCGCTTCAGAGTGACATTGCGCGCGGCAATTCGCCCCGTATCGGTAGTGATGCCGGAGGAACTGCCCTGGGTCGCGGTACTGAGCTTGACGGACGCCGCCTCAAACTCAGGCGGTCCCGACTGCCCGAACGCGGCGGCCGCGAACAGTAGCAAAACCAAACTTTTCATATCCCTCCACCACATCACCAAGCCGCGGCCGCGGGAGCGTGCCCGGCTTCTTACGCCGACGATGGAACACCCGAATGGATCCTCGGCCCCGGGTTCTGCGCCGACAGGATCCGCCCTTCCTCCGCCAGCATTTCCCGCCAGCGCGCATCCAGCTCGGCCGTGCGCGTGAATTTCGCCGCGAGGCGCAAAAACAATTTGTAATGCGCCAACTCGGAACGGAACAACGAGCCGTAAAAGGCCGCCAGCTCTTCATCCGTCGAAGCCGCCGCCAGCACCGAGAAGCGCTCACACGAGCGCACCTCGATGAGCGCCGCTACCAGCAGGCGGTCGAGCAATTCGTGGCGGCTGGCCTTTCGGACCAGATCGCGCAGGGCGTTAGCGTATGGATTCCTGTGGAAGCGGTCCATGCGGCCGCCACGATCCAACAGGATCCGCACCACCTGCGACAGGTGCGCCACTTCGTCGCGTGCCACACCGGTCAGTGCTTCCACCCAGCCATCGGTCCAGTCATCGGGCCATCGCGTCAATAACTCCAGCGCGTTCGCCGCGGCTTTCTTTTCCAGGAACGCGTGATCGATCAGTAAGCGAAACGGGTCCTGCAACACCGCCACGCCCCACGCGAGCGGCGTTCGGGAGCGCAGGGGCAGACTCTCGATTTCGTCAAATCCGGCAGCTTGCACAAAGTTCCAATATATTTGGCGGTCCGGCTTTGTCCGGCCCGTCTGGCCCATTATAGCTACTCGGGAAACGTATCTCAGTTGTTAAAATAATCGAAGTTCCTGACACCGCGCCATAGTGGAATCGGCGCGACGGGTGTGTTCACTTGTAAGATGGAGATATCTAAGGAGCGGTCCACAATTTCATGAAAATCTGCGTATTAGGAGGAGACGGGTACTGCGGGTGGGCAACCGCGCTGTATCTTTCGCGCCGGGGCCATCAGGTTGCAATCGTGGATAACTTTGCACGCCGCCAGTGGGATTTTGAACTCGGCGTACAGACCCTGACTCCCATCCGTACCCTGCCTGAACGACTGCGCGCCTGGAACCGAGTCGGCGGCGAGGAAATCGAATCCTTTTCGGGCGACATCACCGAATACGATTTCCTGGCCGGCGTGATGGAGCGCTTCTCGCCCGACGCTGTCGTCCACTTTGCCGAGCAACGCGCCGCTCCTTACTCGATGATCGATCGCAAGCACGCAGTATTTACACAAGTAAATAACGTCGTCGGCACTCTGAACCTGTTATTCGCGCTGCGCGAACTCCGGCCCGACTGCCACCTGGTGAAACTCGGGACGATGGGCGAATACGGCACGCCGAATATCGATATCGAAGAGGGATACATCGCCATCGAGCACAATGGCCGGAAGGATGTGCTGCCGTTCCCCAAACAGCCGGGCTCTTTCTATCACCTCTCGAAGGTACACGACAGCCACAATATCCTGTTCGCCTGCCGCATCTGGGGCTTGCGCGCCACCGACCTGAATCAAGGCGTGGTCTACGGCACCATGACCGACGAATCGGCGATGGAAGAAGACCTCATCAATCGTTTCGATTACGACGAAGTCTTCGGCACCGTGTTGAATCGTTTCTGCGCGCAGGCTGCCGTCGGCCATCCTCTGACGGTGTACGGCAAAGGCGGACAAACCCGGGGTTACCTCGACATTCGGGATACCGTGCGCTGCATCGAACTGGCGTGCCTGAACCCGGCGCGTCCCGGAGAGTGCCGCGTCTACAACCAGTTCACCGAGCAATTCACGGTGCTGGAACTGGCCCACCTGGTGGAAGCTGCCGGCCGGAAAATGGGGCTCACCGTGGAGATCCATCACCTGCCCGATCCGCGCGTGGAAGCCGAAGAGCATTATTACAACGCTCGCCATTCCAAACTGGTGGAACTCGGATTGAAGCCGCACCTGCTTTCCGAATCGCTGCTCGATTCTCTCCTGAATATCGCCATGCGATATTCCGATCGCATCGATTCGTCGTTGTTCCTGCCGCAGGTTAACTGGCGCAACGGCCACAACCAGCGGCGCCGCGTGCAAAGCGAGGCAACCGCCTCTCTGGTTCCGGGCGATTAGGGCGTCAAGTGCGCCATCGCCGCCGGTAGCGGCTGATTCGTCAGCAGCATCTTTCCGCCGCTTTCGGCGACGGTGACGAGCGCGTCATCGCCGACCAGCTTTTCAAACCGCGGCCGTTGTTCATCTTCCGCGACGATATAACATCGCCGCTGGCCAAGCCACAAAGCACGCCATTCGGCGTCGTTCAGAAAAACGTTCGGCGCGCCCGGTGCGTAGGAGCCATACACCAGGTTGTTGAATCGTCCGTTCAGCAGCCATGCCGTGCGGTTGGTGTAAAAGAAGATGGAGGAAAACGTATAGTAATGGTGATCCACCACCAATGTTCCGGGCGGAGCATGTTGCAGCGCGGTTGCCAGCGGCCGCGACGATAGATATGGATCGAACACCACCATAGCAAGCCGCGCCGCGTGGAAGAACACCACCATCATCAGCGCGGACGCCAGAAATGTGCGCTGACCGATCGCACGCAGGTTGCCGATCGCTCCGATCAGAAACGCCACGGCTGCCAGCGCCAAAGGCAAGCGCAAATAAGCGAACGAATCCAGCGTCAGGTCCTCCATGTGCCCAAGCGAGAGCGTGTACGCCCCCGGATTGCGGGACAGCGCCTGGGAGATATCGCCGGGCGATGGCACGCCGCGCACCGCGATCAGGATCGCGATGCAGGCGATCGCCGCCAGTCCCGATACAACCGCCAGCGCGCGCGTGCCGCGACGGACCCAAACTCCGCCATCCGCCATCGCCGAACCGAGCAGCAGCGCCAGCGCCGGGTAGCACGGCATCGAGTAGTATTCCTGCGTGGTGGAGAAGGTGAAAAACACCAGCAGGAATCCGGTCCAGCAGAGCGCCAGCAGGCGGGTCCGGCCGGCGCGATCCAAGGGCTTGAACTTCAGTCTTGCGATGGCCGGAAAATAGAAGCTCCAGGGAAACAGCCAGAGCAAGTGAAACAGCCAGAAATACAGCCTGGGCACGGTGTTGTAATCGCGCGGGTAGCGCAGATTCAAAAACCGCAGCACCTGCTCGTTCATGAAATAAAACCACAAAAACCCGTGCCATTCTCCCGGCACACTGCGCATGCTGAAATCGAAATACGGCGGATTCCGCAGCGTGGCGAGCACGTGCCAGGGCAGGGCGATCGCCAGCATGATGGCGAGCCCGCTCCATGGGTGCAATCGCCGCCACATTTTGCGCGCCAACAACTGCCGCGTGAACAGCAAATACAGGAACGCCGCCGCGCCCGGAAAAACCAGCGCGATCGCGCTCTTCAGCAGCAGTCCCACACCCAGGCTCGCGGCCATTACCCATGCCCAAAGCCGCGGCCGCTGCTCGTGCTCGTCCAGGCAGCGCAGGAACGCCCACATGGAAAGCGCAATCGTGGCTGTCAGCATCACATCGGGAATGAGGATGCGGGTAAACAGAAACAGGCCGATGCAGGTAGACACCGCAAGTCCCGCATACAATCCCGCCCGCTTGCCGAATGCCCACGCGCCGAAGGCCGCGGTGATCCACCCCAACCCGATGCAGGCGAGCGCCACGGGAATGCGCGCGGCCCAATCGAAGGCGCCGAAAATCCGGTACGAAATCGCGATCAGCCAATAAATCAGCGGCGACTTTTCCAGGTAAACAATGCCGTCGAGACGCGCCGTCACCCAGTCGCCGGACGCGATCATATTGCGCGCGATCTGCGCCTGCACCGCGTCCACATCGTCCATGAGGGAAGGCGGGGAGAGGATACAGCCCAGGAAAATGGCCGCGGCCACCAGGGCCACGCCTAGGTAGAGGTAAAGATTCCCGCGGGAACCGGCCGGGCGGCCGGAGTTCGAATCGTCTGAATTCCCCATTTTTTCATCCAGAGTAACAGCAACATGACGCCCCAGAGTTCGTAGCCCAGATTGTTACGGCGCCGGAGATGGCTTTCGGCGAAAGATTGCAACGCGGCGGGACGGAACAGATCTTTGTGCCAGTCGCCGGCCGAAAGCGTGTCCATCAGCAAGGTACGCAGCGGGCCGCGGAGCCACTGGTGCGCCGGAAAGTCGAAGCCCGTCTTGGGCCGGCGCAGCGTCGAATCGGGCAATTTGCCGCGCATCAACTCGCGCAGCACGATTTTCTGTTTTCGGCCGCGAATCTTGAGATGTGCGGGCAGCGTGGCAGCAAATTCCACGATGCGGTGATCGAGGTACGGCGGGCGCACCTCGATGGAATGAGCCATGCTCATGCGGTCCACTTTCGAGAGCAGATCGTCGGGCAGGTAATATTGCTGGTCGAAGCGGAGATACGCTTCCAATTGGTCGCCTTCGGGAGAAAGATCGCGCAAAATGCCGTCCAGCGCCGGGGGCAGAGGTGGGTCGGCGAGTTCGCGCGAGATCACTCCATTCCAGTAGATGTGCGCGCGATTGGCCGGCAGGAGGCAGCCCTGGAGAAATCGCTTGGCCTTGTACTCGAACCCGATCTTCTCGTCGGATACCGGCAGGAGCGCCGCGGCGGCCGAACCCGCCCGCACCATCCATCGCGGCAATTTTCGGACCCACCGGGCCAGCAAGTCCGCCCGGTACGTCAAATACCCGCCGAACAGTTCGTCCGCGCCTTCCCCGCTCAGCGCCACCGTCACGTGCCGGCGCGTCATGCGTGAAAGAAACCATACCGGCAGCGCGCCGCCATCGGCATCCGGCTCGTCAAAGTAATAAGCGAACTGCTCGATCGCATCCGCCAATCCGCTCTCCGGATTGACGTCGAATTCCTGGTGGTCGGTCCCGTATTGCGCCGCCAGTTGGCGGATCGGCGGCGCTTCGTCGAAGCTCCGGCCGGCGAACGAAATGGAGAGCGTCTTCAGGCGAGTGGGCGAGGCCGCCGCGGCATAATGCAGCAGGCTCGACGAATCGAGCCCGCTGCTGAGCCACAGCCCAAGCGGCACATCCGAGAGCAAATGTTCCCGCACCGAATTGCGCAGCAGGGAATCGAGCTGCGCCTGGGCATCTTCCAGCGTCCAATTCCGCTCGAGACCGCGGGGAATCCGCCAGTAGGCGTCCGACCGCACCTCGCCCGCCCGCCATTCGAGCCAATGGCCCGCGCGGAGCTTTTCGACACCCTCCACCATGGTGAATGGAGCCGGAACATAATTCAGGGAGAGGTAGCAATCGAGCGCCGCCGGGTTCAGGTTCCGCTCGATTTCGGGGTGGACGAAGATCGATTTCAATTCCGATGCGAAATACAGGTCCGCGGCGCGCCGCATCACGTAGACCGGCTTGATCCCGAGGCGATCGCGCGCCAGCACCAGCCGCTGGCGCGACTCCGTCCACAGCGCCAGCCCGAACATGCCGCGAAAGCGCGCGAAACAGCCGAGATCCCATTCGAGGAACGAGTGCAACACCACTTCCGTATCGCTGTGCGAGCGGAACACGCGGCCGCGCTGCTCCAGTTCCCGCCGCAATTCCGCGTGATTATAAACTTCGCCGTTGAAGACGATGACGGTGTCGCCGTCGGGGGAAAAGAAAGGCTGGGCGCCGGTTTCCAGGTCGATGATTTTCAGCCTGGCAATCGCCAGCGAGACAGAATCAGTCTCAAAGACGCCTTGCTGATCGGGACCGCGATGCACAATTGTAGCCACGGCCGCACGAATCCGCGAGGGATCGGGCCGCGATTTCAAATGCGTAAATCCCGCAATGCCGCACAAGATTCCAATCTATCAAAAATCGGCAAGCCGGCAGCATGATGTACCCTAAAACCAGGGTCTTACGTCAAACAGTCGAACCGAATGAACATCGTCACTACAGCTTTGCTGGTAGTCGCGGCCGGCCCCTTGGTTTATTACGGAATTGCCATTTTTAGCTGCTGGAAATTCTTCCGCCGCCCGCTGCGCCAGTTCGATCCGAATTTCACTCCGCCAGTGAGCAACCTCAAACCCGTGCGCGGCCTCGATCCCGACGCGTATGAGAACTTCGCCAGCTTCTGCCGGCAGGATTATCCGGAGTACGAAATCATTTTTTGCATAGGCGACCGTGAAGATCCCGCCCTCCCGCTCATCGAGCGCCTGCAGCGCGAGTTCCCCACTCGCCCCATCCGTGTCTTGTTCGGCTCCGGACGCGACGCCTCCAACGATAAAGTCGCGAAACTCGCCCGGATGGTGAGCGAAGCCGCCCACGAGCATGTGGTGATCAGCGATAGCGACGTGCGCGTGCGCCCGGATTATCTGCGGCAGGTGGTGGCGCCGCTGTCCGATGCCAAAATCGGCGCAGTCACGTGCTTCTACCGCTCCATCGACGAACGTAGCTTCGCCGACCGCCTGCAATCGGTGGGCATGATGTCCGATTTCTACGCCGGCATCGTGGTGGCCTGGCAGCTCGATGGGGTCAAATTCGCGCTTGGTCCAACCATCGCCACAACTCGCGACCGGCTGGCCGCCTTCGGCGGCTATGAGTCCATCGAAAATCGCCCGGCAGACGATCTGCTGGTCGGCCGCCTGATTGCCGACCAGGGAGTGGAAGTGGAGCTCTCGCGCTACACCATCGATACCGTCGCCGATTACCATTCCATCAAAGATCTCGTCTACAAACGGCTTCGCTGGATTACGGTGATGCGATTCATGCGCCCGTGGGGCCATTTCGGCCTGCTCTTCACGCATGGACTGCCATGGGCGCTCGCGGCCCTCGCGATTCATCCGACGTGGACGGTCGCGGCCGTTTACCTAGGGGCTTATTTCCTCCTGCGCTGCGCTCTTACCGCGACCATCGCTACTTGGGGGTTGAAACAGCCGGCTTATTGGCGCAAAATGCCCCTCATCCCGCTCTGGGACGCCATGGCGTTTCTCATCTGGGCCGCGAGTTTCGCCCGCCGCAGCATCCGCTGGCGCGGCAGCGATTACTACATTCGCGGGGGCACGCTCGTACCGGTGAATTCCGCGGAATAGATCGGGTTCTCGAGCGGGGCGGCCGATGCCTGGAAAGGCTTGTCGGGAAAGCTATTTCCCCAGCAGCGCCACGCCGCAGAGCACCAGCAGGCACCCCGCGGCTCGACGCGGCCCGATTTGTTCCTTCAGCAGAACCTTCGCCGCGAGGGTCTCCAGAATGAAGCTTGAGGCCGACGCGGGCACAGCGAAACTCAAGGGCGCCGTCTGCACCAGCGCCATGAATGAGAAAAACGAAAACACCAGGCAGAAAATCGAAAGCATCAGGTACCGCCGCTCTACGATCATGCGCAGCAATCGCCCCACACCGCGCGCGCCCACCGATTGTTCCCCGGCGCGCTTCATCTCATAGCTCTGCAGCAGATCGCTGAGGACCGTCGCCACCACCATCACCGCCAGCAGTACCCAGGTCATTTCGAGCCCTCGATCTTCCCCGTGGTCGCCTGCGGAGTGGAACTCACCAGCGCCGCGCCGCCGAAGATCAGCAGCACGGCAAACCACCTTTGCGGGCTCACCGTTTCATGCAGAAATACGCGCCCGAGCAGGGCCGCCAGAACATATCCGATGGCGGTCATCGGCAGGATGAAACTGAGATCGGCCAAACTCAGGAGCGCGAGCCGCACCAGCAGCGCCACAATCAGCATGACGACGCCAACAGCGATGCCGGGGTGCAGCATGGAGCGGATGTAGACCAGCGGATCGGCCGCCAGGGTCTCGGGCATGTGCTTGGTGCCCCACGCCAGACTCAAATTACCGAACGCGCGCAGCGCCAGGAAGAGGACCAGCAGGAAATAGGTTCGAACCAGCTTTTGGGAAATCGCCACGGAACCCCAGAGTACCAATTCACTGAACGGTGAAGTAGACGGTATTGGTGACCCCTCCGCCGCAATTGAACGCGACGGGATACGTTCCGGACGACAGCGGTTCCGGCAGCAGGACATTCACCTGGTCGACGCCGACGGTATCGAGCAGTTTCGGCCCGGCGAAGGAAACTTGGGCGTAGGGGATTCCCGAGTCGATGAAGCACGAGGTGGCGGCGCCGCGGATGCCGGTGCCGAACAATACCAGGTAAAGCTGCACCGCGCCGGAATTGATGCTGACCGGCGCCGGCACCACGAGTCCGTTCCGGGTAGTGGAAAACGGCTGCCTCGTCTCGCCGCTGACATTCACGGTCAGCAGATATCCGGTGGCCACCGCACCGGCATTGGCCATGAACAACGCCGGCGCGGCGGACGCAATTTCGATTTGCGCGGTAACTGTGGGAATGCCCGTTCCCGAAACGCTGATGGTCGCGGGGCCGGGAGCCACCCCCGGTGGAATTTGAAAATTGATCTGGTGCGGCGAAACGTAGATGAGCCGGACCTCCCGCGATTTGCCGGCGGAGTCCGTCACCGAGACGCCGGTACTCCCGCCGGTACTCGCCAGGTTCGCGCCGAAAGCCGTCGCCAGCGAGTCGGGAGCGAGCGGTCCAGCCGACAGACTGGCCGCGGAGTACACCACCAGCGGCGGACCGGTCGCCACCGGCGATAGATTCAGCGTCACGGCCACGCCCAGGTTCTCGATCGAGGCGAAGTCGGCTTTGCCATCGCCATTGAAATCGGCGATGGCCTGCGGACCGATCGGCGCCGTCGCGTACGGCTGAAAGGTGCCGTCGCCCTGTGCCAGCAGGTAGCCCCCGGGAAGAATCAGGTCGGGAAACTGATCGCCATTCAGATCTGCGACCGCCGCGGTGGCCGTTCCGTAGGCGATCGGCGCCTGATAAATCAGCGGCATTTGAAAAGTCCCGTCGCCGTTTCCCATCAGCACCGCCGCGCCGCCCGAATCCGTACCCGGCGCGCCTTCGAGCGCTACCAGATCGGGCTTCCCATCGCGATTCAAATCCGCGCTGGCGACGAAGAACGGACCGACGCCGGCGCCGTATGAGACCGGGATGTCCGGCATCGCCACGAAAGTTCCGTCACCTTTGCCGAGCAGCACCACTAGCGCCCCGTCCATATTTCCCGCCGTGCCGGGATTGGCGATGGCAAGGTCCAGTTTGCCGTCGCCATTAAAATCACCCACGGTAACCGATGCCGGTGAGAAGTTCAGGGCGGTGACGACGGGCACGGCGAAGCTGCCATCGCCGTTGCCGGGGAGAATTTCCAGGCTGTTTGGCGTGATTACCGCCAGATCGGTTTTTTGATCGCCGTTGAAATCTCCTACCGCAAACGCGGCGGCGCCGGAAATCGCCGTCGCGACCGGCCCTCCGGCTGTCTCATTCCCCTGCCCGGGAAAGATCTCCACAGCGCCGCCCTGCTCGAGTACGGCCACGTCCGACTTGCCATCGCCGTTGAAGTCCGCAAGCGAAACCTGAACCGGTAGATTCGCAAGTGGCGCCGTATATCCGGCCGCCAGGCTGCCATCGCCGCTGCCGGTCAGGATGGCAAGCGTATGGGCGAACGCCAGTGCGACATCGGGAATTCCGTCGCCGTTCAGGTCGCCTGCGGCCATCGCGATCGAATCGTCGGGATCGAACCCCGCCACCAACGTCTCCGGCGCGGCGCGGAACGCGCCGCTGCTCTCGCCGGGATACACCGCTACAAACGCGCCCGCCAGCACCGAAGCATTGCCTGTTCCGACCACGATATCGGTCAAGCCATCACCATTGAAATCGGCGAGGATCGGGTTGCCGGAGGCCACGCCGACGATGTCCCGCCGGCGCGGAAAATTGCCCGTGCCATCGCCATAAAGCATGGAGGTGCCGCCAACGACGATGTCCAGATTGCCATCCTTGTCCACGTCCCCTACGGCCGGAATTCCTCCCCCGAGGTACGATTGCGCCGCCGCGTACTTCCCGTTGCCTTTTCCGAGCACCACCGCCGTATAAGCCGTACCTTCGACAACGTACGAATAGACGATATCGGCGATTCCGTCGCGGTTGAAATCCGCCACCGCGAGCCCGATTGGAAAAGATAGTGCCGCAGGTAGGGCAACGGCCATCTGGGGCGCCTGAAACGTGCCGTCGCCGTTGCCGGGAAATACCGAGATCCAGCCCGACCCTTGCGTATTAAAGCTGGTTAGCGCGACATCCAGCTTACCGTTTCCGTTGAGATCCGCCACCGTCACCGAACCCGAATACCATTCGGAACCGCCGGACAGGGATGCCTGAAAAAACACCGGCCCCTGGAAATTCGCGCCGCCGGTGCCCAGAAACACGTCGAAACCTGAGACGAGGTCGCCGCCGACGGGAGCCTCAGCCACCGGAACCACCATATCGAGAATGCCGTCGCCGTTCAGGTCGGCGAGGACCGGCGTGCCGCCGGTAGCGGAGCCGCCGCTTTGCAACTGGCTGGGAGAAATCGGGTATAGGTTCTCGCCGGTGAAATGAAGCGCCGAATCGAAGGCCAACACATCGAGAAGCTGAGGCGCGCCGTAGCGGGGAGTCTGATCGAGCAACGTGACCAGGAGATATTCACCCGACTTCGCCTGCGCAATCGCCTGCGGCACCTGGACGGGCCCGGTAAAGTTCGCCGGAGCGGGACAGGCCATCACCTGCTGCTGATAATTCGGCGTCGTGCTCAGAATCTGATACGGCTGGGTGGCGGAGATTTCGACTCCCGTGTAGGACCCATCGGACTGCTTCAGCAAAATCAGGCGCGAAGAATCCGACGGCTGCAGACTGGCAGCGTACCCAATCTGAAACTGGATGGGCGGGCAGGGCGTCTGCCCCCACCCGCACCGTAAACATGCGGCAACAACCAGACAGTGAATGCGGCGCATGGCCCGGTGTTGGGAGCAATTGACCTGCCAACGAAGGCAGCGGAAATTCAACGCCGCGCGGCGCGCCGTGTATCGTCCAGACACGCTTCCGTGGCGAAGCTCCCGGGCACTGAGCTCACGGTAATGGTCTGGTTCCGATGTCCCGAAAGGTACCAGCACGGGGCATATCCCAGGTGCGGCAACACCGAATGCACACAGGGCCGCGTTTCGGTGTCGCCCAATTCGTAATCGATGCGGCTGTCCTTCTGTTTGATCGCCCACATGATCTGCACATCCACGCTGCCAGTTGGCCGCAGGCGCGCGACGGCGTAATCGCAGACATAGAGGACAATGAATCCGGCAATCGCGAAGAACGCCAGGCGCTGTATTTTCCCCACATCGACATTCTAGTACGCCGTTAAAATATTTCTTGACCCTGACGCAACGTCAGGGCCGATCCTCAATGAGGAGGCGCGATGCGCGGATATCGAGTCAGGGAATTCGCCGATCTTGCCGGCGTGACGGTGCGAGCCCTGCACCATTATGACCGGCTGGCGGTGCTGCGCCCGAAACGCACGGAGTCCGGGTATCGTGTTTACAGCGGGCGCGATCTCGAACGGCTGGAGCAGATCGTTGCATTGAAGTTCCTCGGTCTCCCGCTCAAGGAGATCAAGACCCTGCTCGACCGCGAAGCGCGCCGTCTACCCGAAGTTTTGCGATCGCAACGCCTGGCGCTGGAAGAAAAGCGCCGCAGCCTGGAACAGGCGATTCAAGCCATCCGTGAAGCCGAGGCGTCGATCGCATGCGGCAAACCGGCCGACACTCAGGTGTTGGCCAGAATCATTGAGGTGATCGAAATGCAAGAAAACAACGAGTTCCTGAATAAATACTACAGTCCCGAAGCACAGGCCAAGCTGGCCGAAAAACGCCAGGCGTGGACGCCCGAACTACAAGCCGAGGCGGCGCGCGCCTGGACCGAATTGTTCCGCGACATCGAAGCATCGCTCGATGAGGACCCTAAATCGGCTAAGGCACAGGCGCTTCTGGCGCGCTGGCGGAAGCTGGTGGAGGGATTCACCGGCGGCGACGCCGGCGTCAATCGCGGTCTCGGCAAAGTCTGGGCCGATCGCGCCAACTGGCCTGCGGCCATGAAAGAGCAGAGCGCGCCGTTCGTCAACCCCAAGGTCTGGGAATTCATTCGTCAAGCCGGCGCTAGTGAGCCGCTCCAGGAATGACTCTGTTGTACATGGCGTTGTCGCGTATGCCGCCGCGGCTCCGGCCGGTTAGGGATCGATGCCAGGCTTGGCCTATAATCGGTACAAATGAGGGGTCTCTACCGATGGGCCGCGGTCTTGCCGGCTGTGCTTTGGGCGCAGGAGCCGCAGGCCTCCGATGAGATTCGACTCAGTAGCCAGCCGTATGTCGCGCAGGGGGTAGTGTTCCACGCGGAGAGCCGACTGGTGGAGGTAGGAGTAGCGGTCCGCGACGGTCACGGGCGCGCGGTGGCCGGGCTGACTCGCGAGAATTTCCGGATTTATGACGACGGAAAAGAAAGGCCGGTAGCGGCTTTCTCGGAATACCAGGGCGGATCGAGTGCGGCGATAGTCGCGCCGGGAACGGGGCAAATACCCGCCAAGGAGGCCCCGGCGCGAACAGAGGCTTCTGTCGCGAGGCGGACACGGTATCTGGCCGTGTTCTTCGATGACGTGAACATGGCGTATGGGGAGGAAAGCGCCGATCTTAAGCGGGCTCAGGCTGCGGCCACGCGATTCCTGAAAGAAGCCCTCAAACCGGGAGTGGAGATCGGCATTTTCACTGCTTCCGGCGCGTCAGGGTTGGATTTTACCGCGGACGGAGAGAAGCTCGCGGAAACCATTGCCGGCATCAAAGCTCACGCGCAATTCGCGCAGAAAAGCTGTTCAGGCATCAATCCCTATCAGGCTTATCGGATCGCGGAGCGGCACGATCGCGAGACGCTCCGGCTGGTCATGATTTCCAACGTGGAAGGCCGATGTGGACTTTACACCTCCGCGAATGAAGTCGTGGCTCAGGCGGAGGAGGTTTGGGACCGGGCGAAGAAACTGTCGATGGAGACGCTGGCGTCAGTCTCGCGCGCCGTGAGCGAGTTGAGCGGGAAAAGCGGGGAGCGGGTGCTGCTGCTGGCCTCGACTGGATTCGTGGGTGGGACCCTGGAAGAGCAGCAGGATCGGATTATCGACCAGGCGGTTCATGCAGGTGTGGTGATCAACGCGCTGGTGACGAAGGGCTTGTTCAACGAAGCGGCGGCGGGGGAACGGTTCGACACAGACCCCGCCCCAGACAAGGCAGTCTATACGGCTCGGCCAGGTTACCAGCGGTGGGCTAAGGCGGAAAATGAGGAAGTCGCGGAACGGCCGATGGTGATGGATGAGGCGATGGGCGACCTGGCTCATGGGACCGGCGGCGTGCTGTTCCACAATAACAATGACCTCAACGCGGGATTCCGGGAAACCAGCGTGGCGCCCGAGGTAGCGTACCGGCTGGCTTTTGTTCCCGAAGGAATAACGTCCGACGGGAGCTATCACAAGCTGCAAGTGAAACTGACGCATGGCGGAGGGGGCACGTTGACGGCAAGGCCGGGTTATTTCGCGGCGGACGAAATGGCGCGCGACGACCAGCGGGCGAAGCTCGATCACGAAGTGATGGGAGCGGATTCGATGGCGGGTCTGACGGCGGGGGTGGCGCTGGCGGTCGAAAAGCCTTCGGATAGCCAGAGGACGGTTCGCGTGGTGACACATGTGGATCTTTCGAAACTGAGTTTCGTGAAGCAGGACGACCGCGAGAGGCAGCGCATCACGTTTGTCGCGGTGTTTTTCGACCAACAGGGGAAGATCGCGGCGGCGAAAGAGGGCCGGATGGATTTGGACTTGAAGCCGGATACTTACCAGCGGCTGGTGCGAACGGGCGTAAACGCGGCACTGACGTTTCCCATGGCACCGGGAGTTTATCGGTTGCGGGCGGTGGTGCAGGAAGCGGTACAGGGCGAAATGGCGGCTTCTACCTACCCGGTGGAAGTGAAATAACCCGCAAGCGGTGGTATTTCCGGGATAGTAGTATAGGATTATATGAAATTTTGCCGTAGCTTCCTTTTGTTTGGCGCAGCCTCTGTCCTGCTGGGCCAGACACCTCCCTCGACCCCGCCACCGGCGCCGCAGGCGCCGCCAACGCCGCAGGTTCATTTGTCCGTGGAGAATCCCGAGATCAAAGCGCCGGAGGTGCCGCCGGATCGCGTGGTGATTACTGTAGGAGACATCAAGATCACCGCCGCGGAGTTCAATGCGTTTATCGACGGGCTGCCGGCGCAGTACCAGAAAATGGCGCATGGCAACGGGCGCAGGCAGCTTGCCGAGAACATCGTCAAGACACTGACCCTGGCCGAAGAGGCGCAGAAGCGGAAGCTCGACCAAACCAACCAGTTCAAGGTGCAGGAGTTGTTCCAGCACTACAACCTGATGGCGAACGCCCTGGCGACGGAGACGAATAAGGATCTGCAAATTTCCGAAGCCGACGTCCGCCAGTATTATGAAGCGCATAAGAACGAATTCGAGACGGTGCATGCGAAGCACATCCTGATCCGGTTCCAGGGTTCGCAGGTGCCTGTCAAGGCTGGCCAGAAGGACCTCACCGACGCCGAAGCGCTGGCCAAGGCACAGGACATCCGGAAGCAGATTCAGGACGGAGCGGATTTTGCCACGATCGCGAAGGCGGAATCCGACGATGCGGGTTCGGGAGCGAATGGCGGCGAACTTCCGCCGTTCCGGCACGGGCAGATGGTGCCAACGTTTGAAAAAGCGGCATTCGCCCTGAAGCCGGGTGAACTCAGCGAACCGGTCAAGAGCCAGTTCGGCTACCACATCATCCTGGTGGTGTCGCACGATACCAAGCCATTCGAAGAAGTCCACGCGGAGTTGGAAAATCGCATGAAGCCGGAACAAAGCCAGAAGGCGGTGAACAATCTGATTGCGGAGTTGGAGAAGGCCAACCCGGCAGTGCTGGATCCGGAATTTTTCCCGCCTCCGGCGCCGGCCCATCCCATTCCCATGCCGCCACCGACCCTGAAGCCGCCGGACAAGAAGTAACGTGCAAACCCGCAAGTTGGCTCTCGCCTGCCCGGTGTGCCATTCGGGCGAGGTGTTCTATAGCTGCACACCGAATTGCTGCTTCAACCATGTGTGCGCGGAATGCGGGACGACGTTCGAACCAGCGACCACGGCAGCCGGCGGGACAGCATCGGGTATCGAGCCTCCCGGGATTCCGGCGGAAGCGGGAGATCCGACGGTGGCGTGCGCACGTTGTGAATCGACAGACGTTTACATGATCGACGATGCATCGCTGGTTTGCGCCCGATGCGGAACGCTATTGAATCTGGAAATTACCGAGGTTTCACCCGGGTGATCTGGTACCGGCTGTCCTGGATCCACAGGTGGGTTGCCTGCCCGGACTGAAAATGGTATTCTGAAGTTACCGCGGATCGACTGCGGGCACTCCCAGCCCTATCGATCTTCGTGTTCGGTCTGTTTACAAACTTTCAACCCTGGCGCCGTTCTGGCACCAGGGTTTTTTATTTTCCCGCAGTGTTAACTCCCGTCCAGCCACAATTCCGTGCGGTACGAGGTATACTTTGCAGATCGCGCGATTTGCGGCATAATACAGATCAACCGCCGGGGGCTGGTTTCACATCGGCGGAAAAGCGGGTGGCGGATGGTACCCAAATCTAGGATCGGAGTGGGGCGGGCCTGGGGCGTAAGGGTATGTGCCTGGCTGGTATTCCTACCGTGCAACTTCCTGCACGCACAAGAGATCATGGCGCCAAGCGGGGGCTTGGTCCGGCTCATGCCCTCCGACGCGGCGATCCTGGAATCCCCGGAAAATCGCAAAGATCTACCTTGCACCGTCAATCCGGACAAGCCGGTTCTCGGTTTTGACCTGAAGTTCCACGTGAATTACGAAGTCACGATTCCCATAAAGGAACTGGTGGGAGAGCAGAATCAGCTTGTCATGGTCTTCCGGGTGACTCCCGAGAACCATCCCGACGGCACTTACTTTTCGCAACATTTCCAGGTGCCGGCAATCGAACGCGACGAAGGCGGTCCGGCGTACCTCCTGGGGTCGTTCAACGTGGGCGAGGGCAAATACCATATCGATTGGCTGATGCGCGATCGCGCGGAGCGCATGTGCTCGTTTCATTGGGACTCGGAAGCCAGCCTGCCACCTAAAGACAAGCAGATGAAGCTGGAAATTGCGGACAGCCAGGTGCAAGCCATCGACCCGGAGATTTTCAAGGAAGAGCCTCCCATCCAGCGGCTGCAAAAACCCGCGCCCCTCAACGTGAAGGTGATGGTGAATTTCGCGCCACAGGACCCGAACGGGTCGGCCATACAACCCCTGGACACACGAGCGCTGCTTTCGATGCTGCGCAGCATTGCGCGCGAGCCGCGCATCTCGAAGTTTTCGATTGTCGCCTATAACATGCAGCAACAAAAGGTGATTTACCGGCAGGACGAGGCCTCTCAGATCGATTTCCCGGCGCTCGGGCAGGCCGTCAAAAAGCTGCACCTGGGCACCGTGGATTTGAAACAACTGGTCCAGAAACATAGCGATACAGATTTTTTGGCGCAGTTGATGACGAGCGAACTGAAGGATTCCAAGGACGATCCGGACGCGCTGATTTTCGCCGGCCCGAAAGTAATGCTGGATGACGGCGTATCCGCCGAAACCTTAAAGCAGCTTTCGGACGTCAAATTCCCAGTGTTCTATATGAACTACAATGCGAACCCGCAGATGAACCCGTGGCGGGACGCCATCGGAAACGCTGTCCGGATGATGAAAGGCTCTGAGTACACCATCAGCCGGCCGCGGGATTTGTTTTTTGCCTGGTCCGAGATCATAGGGCGCATTGTAAAATCGAAAGTAGGGCGGGCGGCAACAGCTGAAGCCACCCTGCATTAATCTCATGCGGTCAATTCTATTTGTACTCGTTGGGTTATCCGCGGGGGTTCCCGGACTCTGCCAGAAGAGGTTCTCGCCGGAGAATCTTGCTCCTTCCATTCCCACACCGTCGGCCATCGTAGACCGGATGCTGGAAGTGGCTCAAGTCAAGGCGAACGACGTCGTCTATGATTTGGGCAGCGGCGACGGGCGTATCGTGATCGCCGCCGCGCAGAAATACGGTGCGAAGGCAGTCGGAGTGGAGATGCTTCCGGACTTGTGCCGGCAGGCGCAGCAACACATTCACGAATTGGGCTTGGACGACCGCGCGTCGATTGTGGAAGGCAACGTGTTCCACGTGGACTTCAGTCCCGCGACCGTGGTGACCATGTATTTCATGACCGATTCGAACGAGCGCCTGCGGCCGAACCTGGAGAAATACCTCAAACCGGGAACGCGCGTCGTTTCGAATCAATTTCCGATCAAAAAATGGAAGCCGGTACTGGTGGACCATGTCCGCGCCGGCATGGAGTACACGATCTACCTCTACGAGATCGGAAAAACCAAGTAGGGTCTACTTCTTGGCGTTATCTACCACCTGCTGCGCCAGGTAATTGACCACCTTGGCGTTGTTGCGCGCCACATCGTAATAAGCCGCCTGCAAAACCTGCTCCTTGCGATTCATAAGGGTATCGCGGATGTCCTGCAGCACACGCGGGTCGGTGAGTTCGCGCTGTCCGGCGGGCTCGCGCGCGTACACCTTGATAATGCGGTAGCCGTCGCCCATCTGAATAATCGGGGAAATGCTGTTTGGCTGGATGGCATCGATGACCTTGCGCACATCGGGCGGCAGTTTATCGAGGTTGGCGACCGGTACAAAGCCCATGTCGCCGCCATTGGGCGTGGTGGCGACATCCTCCGAATAGCTCTGCGCCAGCATGTTGAAATCCTCGCCCTGCTGGAGGCGGCGCATGATGTCATTAATTTTCGCCTTGGCTTCCGCGGGATTCTGCGCTTTGCTGTTCTTGAGATTGCGCACATTGGGATCGGGTTGAGGCGTCACCAGAATCTGTGCCATATGGATGGTGGGCTCGGCTGGATTGAACATGGCCTTGTTGGCACTGTAAAAATTGGCGACGTCGTTATCGGTGATGCTGATGTGCGAAGTGATTTCGTGGTTGATGAGCTTGTTGATGGTCAAATCGCGGCGGACCTGCATGCGCAGATCTTCCATCGTCATGTGGCGCTCGGCCAGTTTCTTGTCGAATTCGTCTTTGGTGTAGGGCGCGCGATTTTTGTTGATCTCGGTATCGACATCGGCATCGGTAGCCGTGATGCCGAGCTTTTCGGCGCGCTGCCACATGATTTCGGCGGTGATCAGGCGGCTGAGGAGATCCAGCCGCTGCGCCATCACCTGATCTGCGTTCGATTCGGCGATGGGTTCCGGGTATTGCGATTGGTAAATCTTGTCAAGGTAGGATGTGGTGATCGCGTAGCCGTTGACTTCGGCCGCGACCCCCGTGGGAACCTTGTGCTTGCACGACAATTGACAGAGCGCAGCAAACCCAGCAAGGACAAAAACAAAATAGCGATTCATCGGACCCCCTTATTGTAGCGACTCCCGTTCGCGCCTGCGTTTCCGGGTCGGGAAGGCCAGTGGATTCAGGACTACGCTCCCCACGTCCCGGTGCAATGGCGCCCTGGCCCCTGGGAAGCGATTTCGAAAGGATGCCAAAAGTCCACTAGAATGGACGATCATGCGAGTCGGGATCATCGGCACGGGCGCGGTGGCGCGAAAACATGCGCGGGCGTATCGGAATATCGGATATCGGGTGACAGCGTGCAGCAACTTTCACGAAGAGCCGGGACTCCGCTTCGCCGCCGATTTCGGCGCCCCGTTCATCCCCGCCTGGCAGGACCTCTGCCGCCATCCGGAAGTGGATTTCATCGACGTCTCTACCTTCCCGGAGTTCCGTCTGGAGGCGGTGCAAGCTGCCGCGGCGGCGCGGAAGCCCGTGCTGGTGGAGAAACCCATGGCAACGAATCTGGAAACGGCCCGGGCCATGACGCAGACCGCCCGTCAGGCAGGAATGCTGCTCGGCGTAGTAAGCCAGCATCGCTTCGACGACGCCAGCCTGTTCCTGTCGCGCGCGATTCCGCAAGGCCGGCTGGGCAGGCTGATCGAGTGCGACTGCTACGTGAAGTGGTACCGTTCGGCCGAGTATTATGCGCGCCCAATCAAAGGAAGCTGGAAAACCGAAGGCGGCGGCGCACTCATCGGACAGGGGATTCACCAGGTGGACCTGTTGCGCTGGCTGGCCGGACCGGTGAAGGAGTTGTTCGGCGCGTGGCAGTTGGCGGCGCGCAATCGCATCGAGTCGGAGGACGTGGTGAACGCGGTCGTGCGCTACTCCAGCGGAGCCACGGGGGTGATCCAGGCGGCGACGGCATTCTGGCCGGGATACACCGAGCGAACGGAATTCCACGGCACGAAAGGGACGGCGATCATCTCCGGAGACAAGCTCACCACTTGGGACGTAGAGCAGGATGCCGGCGAACCGGCGCCGGTAGTGCGCGAGCCGGCCTCGGGCGCGTCCGACCCGATGGCAATCTCGCTCACGCCGTTCGAGCGCCAATTCCGCGATTTCGGCGATGCGATTGCCGAGGGTCGCAAACCGCTGGTCTCTGGCGAGGAGGGCTACCAGGCGCTGGAGTTGGTGGACGCGATTTACCGGTCGTGCCGGACGGGGGAGAAGGTGGTGTTAGAGTGAAAACCCGGCTATTGAGGCTCCCCTAAACAAAACGCCGCGGGCACGCTGACCGGGACCGGAGAAACGCAGGCATCGCGGGATCCCCTCACGGATCGAGTATACTGGCTGCAAGCGAGGAGTGACGGAATGTCGCGATTCGTGGCCCTTTCGATCTTATTCATCTGCATCCGTTCGCTACCGGCTCAACCGGGAGCCCTGGCGAAACTGGACGTAGTGGCTACCGAACCAAAAGGCGCGCCGGTCACCGATCTCAGCGCCAAAGATATCCGGGTCCACGAAAACGGCGTGGTTTGTCCGCTGGTATTTTTCCGCTTCGCCGGCGGGAAGCACGAAATGGCACAACTCGCGCCCAACGAGTTCGCCAATCACCCCGGGCCGCCCGTCACGGTGATCCTGCTCGACCGCTGGAATGAAGAGGAGATGACCATGGTCAGCGCCTGGCAGGACGTCAACGCAGCCATCGGGCGCATGGAAAGCGTGGACCGGGTCTACATCTATTTTCTGGGGAATCGCGGTAATCTCGTGCCCGTCCGGCCGCTTCCCGGCGTGGAAACGGATTTGCGCACGCCGGAAGCGACGCCCGCCGCGGCGCTGATCTCCAAGCTCAGCGATGCCGTGCGATCTCTCAACGGCCTGCGCGACAAGGCCAACGTCGACCCCATGGAACGCGCGGACAAAACCTTGCAGGCGCTGCACATCGTTTCTGCGATGGCATCCATCGCGGGGCCCAAGAACCTGGTTTGGGTCACGCACGGATTTCCGATCCAGTTGCTGAATCTGACGCAGCAATGGGTCGATTATTCGGGACCGCTGCTCGGCGTGGCGCAACTCGCCGTCAAATCGCAAGTAGCCATTTACACCGTGGACCAGTCGGCCGAGGGCGCGGGAGCCGATCCCGCGGGATTGTCGCGGCAGACCCTGGAATTGCTCTCGGCACAGACCGGCGGCCG
Organism: Bryobacteraceae bacterium; assembly: GCA_035509055.1. Taxonomy (GTDB): domain Bacteria; phylum Acidobacteriota; class Terriglobia; order Bryobacterales; family Bryobacteraceae; genus PALSA-129. The sequence continues at coordinate 28,617 of DATJMA010000118.1, forward strand.
CTGGTTCGCGAGCGGCAGAACGTCCGACGCTCTTACGGCGATCGCCAACGACGCTCACGGGACCTATCGGTTGGCATTTTTCCCGCCGCCGGAAAACAGGAAATCGAAGGATCAAAAGCTTCACATCGATTCGCCGCGGAAGGGCGTCCGATTTCTGGCGCGCGTTGGCTTCAGCGGCGACGAAGCCTCGCCCGATGACGACGAGATCGTGTCCGACATCTTCAGACGGCAAAGCCACAGCCCGTTCGAAGCCACGGAGATCGGACTGCGCGTGGTGAGGGTGCCGAAACCGTCCGGCCTACAACTGGAGATCCACGTGGATCCGGCCGACGTTTTCCTGGAACATGCCGGCGACACCTATCGCGGCGGCCTCGCGGTTGAGATCGCTCAATACCGTGATGGCTCGTTCGAAAGCGCCCAGCCGGTGTTGCGGCGGGAGTTGACTCTCACCCGGGCGGAACTAGAGAGCGCCATGAAAGACGGCATCGTCATCCCGGGCGACGTCGACGTGCTGGACCGGGTCGGGCAGGTCCGCGTCATGGTCCTTGATCTCGGACTTCGCGGGTTGGGATCGGTAACGGTGCCAGTAAAGTAACGCAGTCGATGGGCGGGTTTCCATCCGGCTCGCGGCTTCCGGCTTGTTCCTTCCTTACAGTACCTTCGTGGGACGATAACCCGGGCGGTACTTCACGCGCAGCTTCTTGCCCGGATCGTTGATGATTTCCACCAGCAGCTTGCGGAATCCTTCGTTGGGGTTCGCCGCAGGATAGTAGGTCACCGTGTAGGCGTTGCTCATTTCCTCGCGCACGTCTTCGAGCGCTTCCACCTGCTTCTGCCAGTTGTGCGCCCAGTAAGCTTTGCCGCCGGTACGTTGCGCCAGCCGGCGGAATACCGCGCTCGAGATCGGATCGCGATTCACTTCGGCCGTCGAGATGACGTAAATCGGAATCCCTTCGTCTTCCGCGACTGCGCGCACATCGTCCGGTGCCACCATGCTGGCGTTGTCCGGGCCGTTGGAAAAGACGATCACCACTTTGCGCCCCGGCACTTTGGCGGCATCGCGTAGCGTGAGCAGCAGGGCGTTATAGAGGGCCGTATCGTCGCCGGCGACCGACTTGCGCAATCCGGAGATGGCATCGTTCTTGTCGTGCGTCAGTGCCGCGGCGCGCGACAGATTGCGGCTGAAGGTGTACACCGCGACGGAATCCGCGCCGTCCAGCCCGCGAACGAAATCCGTGATGGCATCCTCGGCATAGACGAACCCCTTGTACATGAAGTTGCTGGTATCGAAGAGAACGAATACGTTCGTGCCGACGAACGCATCCGGCTTTTCCATCCCGGGCAGCGCCTCCTGCTTGGCGTCGAGCAAGGGATGCGTGGTGCCGTCCAGCGCTACCGCCACCGGGGTGTTCGACCCTTCCGCAAAGGTGGAGATCTTCTGCAGAATTCCGTCTTCGTAGATGCGGAAATCGCTCGGCTTGAGGCCCTTGATGTAGTGGTTCTTGCTGTCGGTGACCTGGTAGCTGAGTACCACCATGTCCACCTTGACGCGAAAGATCGGCCGCTTCTGATCTTGCGCGCGCAGCAGGAGCCCCCCCGCTGTCAGCCCGAATAATTCTCGTCTCGAAATGGTCATGGTCATTTACCGGTTGGGAATTTCCTGTGCTTCGGCTTTCGAATCCGCGGTGTTGGCGCGACTCTCCTGTCTCACTTCTTCACCCACCTGCCGCAACGAGCGCAGCACGGCGGGCCAGTCTTCCAGATGGGAGGCGAAAATATCCTCCACCAGTTTCCGGGTCCATTGCGGAATGCGTACGTTGAGCTCTGCCGGAGGCAGATTCAACTCATCCGCCAGCGCCGCCCAATAGAGCGTGTTCGATTCCCAACTCTCCGCCATAATCCGGCTGGAATAACCCATCAGGGTCGGGAACGTGCGCAGGTGCAAGAGTTCCGGCTCGTAGGAATTGGCGAGAGTGGGTTTGGGCGTGCCGAAGGCGCGGGAAATGGCGTCATAATTGACGTCCCGCGGCGAAGCCTGGGCCAGCCGCCGGATCTCCGCGAGCAGACAGGAATCGTCTTTGCCTGGCTTGGATGCCATGTCTCGCGCCAGCACGAACAGCTCCGAAGGCGTCACCAGGTCCAGCGCTTCCCGCGCCGCGCCCTTCGAGAGCAGTTTCTGAATTTCGTCCACGCGCGCGGGTGACGCTGCCTTGCTCAGCGATTCCAATGCCATGCCGCGTACGCCGGCATCGGAAGCGGCTTCGGCCATCACTTCGCGGCCATAGCGAAGATGCAGGCCCACCCAGTGAATCTGAGAGGGCGTGACGTTCCACCAGCGTGGGGTCGTCGCGCTCAAAATCATCTGCGGCGCCAGGTCGCCCCAGATCAACGCCTGCCGCTGCGCGGGAATCAGAAAATTCTGCTCGGCCTCGGCCAATGCGTACGGCAGCGTCGCCAGCGAGCCCACCAACCTGCCCCCGGCATTCGACGGCCAACCGGTTCCGTAGACTTCGGTGTTCCGCCAGGTGTTGTAGTTGCCCTGAGAGCCGATGAAATCGTGGCCGCGTACAAAAACCGGGTTGGTATATAGGATCTGCGCTCCCGGCGGCGCGTAATACGCGTAATTGAACCCCAACAACGTATCGCGCAGCAGGGGCGCCATCAGCCCGCGGATGTCGTTCAGCTTCGCGGCGTCGGTCCCAGCGCGTTCAATGGCCGCCCGCAGATTGAGTTTCCGCTCCAGATCGATGTGCCTGTCCGTCCAATATCCGTAGCCCATCGCGTTCTGTTCGACGCCTGTGAGGGCGGCGCGCGCTGGCGGAATCTCGCCAAGCGCCGCGGTCAGCTTGTTCACCATGGCGATGTTCAACTTCGTGCCGCCGGGCACGGCCGCCAGGTTATCGGCGATATCGAACAGCGTGTCGAGCGAAACCATGCGCTGCGCTTCCAGAATCCGCCCGATCTCCTGCGCCATTTCCGCATGCGCATCGCCTTCTCCAGGCTCGGCCGCGCCGCCGCTCAACACCGCTACCACTCGCTCCTGTACCGTGCCCTTGGCTTCTCCGGCCGCGGCCAGCAGGCGCTTGATGTTTTCGCGGCCCACGTCGAAGAGTTCCCGATTGTTGTGCACGGCGGGAAACGAGCCGGCGATAGCCGAGAGCGTGGCGTCGGCTTGGCTGTCGGGAATGGATCCCTGGCGCACCAGGATCTGCCACAGGCTCACCAGACTCTGAAACGAACCGATGGTATCGGAACGGAATGCCGGCTCCCGAACCTTGCTCAACGCTTCCACGGTATCGAGAAATTGCGTAATCGTCCGGTCGCTGATGCTGTGCGATTCGCTGAAGACGGCGTACTGCGCGCCATAGTCGTGATAATCCCGCGCCAGGCGGTCCACCGTGACCGGATCGAGAGGCTTCTGCCGGTAGCGATCCAAGTCGCTCACTGCCATGAAAATCTTCAGCGGCTCGTTTTCAACGGTTTTTCGGCACAGCGCAAAAAGCGCCTCGATGACGTCGTCGGGATCTTTCCACGTGGTGGCCAGCCGTGTTAATTTGCCGTCGTACTTGCCCTGCGGATGGTTGGTGAACAGGGTCTTCCAAACGTCCAGATTCCCCGGGATGTGGGGCTTGCCGTCGGGATCGAGGCGCAGCCGCGTGGTGAGCAGCATCATGTCGGTGTTGGATCGAAACACGGGACGCGCCGGACCGGGACTGGTAATGCGGCCCCGTATGGCGGTATAGAAGCGTTTCAGGCGTTCCGGCTGAAGCAGATATTCCTCGAGCGGGCTGTTCATGCGGGCAATGGAATCGTAGAGACTGGCTAGCCAGCCATCATCCTTGGCCATCAACTTGTCGAAGAAGTCGGCGCCGTGATCGGGCGAAGCACCGGCCAAGTCGCCCCAAAGAGCGGCCGATTTCGGTCCGCCCGGGACCAGCGCCTTGCCGCCCCGGATTTCGAACATCCCGCCGAAGAAATCCAGAATATGGGCATACGCCTTCACCCGCGTGAACGGGATGCCCTTGCGCAATTCCTCCGCGGTCTCCGAATCGAGCTTCGAAAAGCCGAGATACAGCCGGCAAAGCGAGGGATCGGAAATAAAAGTGTCGATAAAGTCGCCCGGATCCTTCTCCTTCACGCCCCCCGTCCAGTACTCGGGCCCGAAAATCACCGTCGCGGAGGTGGGGTGGTAGTCGTAAACGAACGGCCGGTTGGTACGCAGCGATTCTTCCAGCACGTTGATGGGGAATCCCGAGTCGGTGGTCAGAAACGCCCGCGCGGCATTTACCGTTTCCAGCACGACTTCGGAACCGCAGCCGCCGCGAATGCGGAACCCGAGAATTCGCAGCAATTCGGCCACCTGCGGCGAGTCGCAATTATCGATCTTGATCACTTTCGTGTCGCCGGCCAGCTTCTGCAATTCCTGCGCCTGGGAAAGGTAGCGGTGTACCAGTTTGAGGTATTCCGTTTGCTCCAGCGCTTCATTGCTGTGCGAGGCTTGATAGCCATTGGTGACCACATTGCGCGCCAGCGCCTGGAGGATTTCGTTGGGACGAGCGTCGCCCGAAATCGCCACCATGCGCGCAAAGGAGCGCAGCGGACCGGGGATGGGCACTGTGGGCCGATCGTCCTTTAGCGCCGGGAGCGAATGTCCCGTGCCGCTCACCAGGTCGAGCAGCGCGATCCGCTTGCCGATCGCATCGGCTCGCGCGGTATCGCCGGACTGCCGGACGGTGGCGAGGAGCTTGGCGTAAGCGTCCTTTGCGCCGGGGTCGCCGTAGCGTTCGAGGAATTCCGCGTAGGCGGTAAGCGCCGGTATGCCATGGGGATTCGTTTCGGCAGCGCGCGCCAGCAGCGCGCGCGCGCCGGCCACGTCTCCGCTCGCCTCCATCTTTCGCACTTGTTCGAGATCCTGCCCAAGGAGAACTGAGGAAGCCAACGCCAACCAAACCGGTGCAAGAGCAGAAAACAGCTTCATGCCAACCCTCCGCTACTCTGGTCAAACAATGTACCACGTCCGACCGCGGATGTGGAGAGCGAAGCGGCACGGAACGGGAGATGTAAAAACTTTTACGTGGAATTTAAGAATCGAGGTGTGGAGGGATTCTACAAAGCACGCTCCCTTGCGGTCCCGGCTTGACGGCTAAACGAGCCGCGGCCGCAAGGGAGTGATGCCTCTTCGCTAACTCACTGCGGCAACTGGAACGGAACACGGCGTTCGCGATTGAGTTGCAGGGTCAAGCTGCGATCCAATGAATCCAGCGGCACCTGCTTCTCTTCATGTTGCAGCGTGACGTAATGCAGCGTCCGGCCTTCAATCCAATAGGACGCCGCGGCGTGGATGGTCTGGTCTTTGTTGGCGATCAGGTAAATGGGCGAGCCGTTGGATGCTGCCTGCGAAGCTTGCGGCTGCTCTGGCTGGCCGTATTGATCGTAGGTCCGCATCACAGGCTGTACCGGCGGCGAATACATTGGCTGCGCCGTACCGGGATAGATCACGGTCACATTCGGCGAAGGACTGTACTCCGCCGGAGCCGCATAACCGCTGGTGTAATCGGGATAAGCGGGGTAAGCCGGGTAAGCCGGATACCCGTAATCGTATGGGTCGTCCCAGTATCCATAGAAGGGCGAACCCCAGCCGCCCCAACCTAAGCCGCCAAATCCGTAACCTCCATAGAGACCCGCTCCAAAACCGTACCCGAATCCCCGTCCATATCCGATTCCGCCATACCCGCCGCGGAAGCCGCCGCCATACCCGCCGCGGAATCCTCCCCCGCCAAAGCCGCCGCCTCCCCGAAATCCACCCCCACCGAACCCGCCGCCTCCGTGAAATCCTCCCCCGCCCCCTCCATGTCCACCGCCTCCGCGCTGCGCCATCAAGCCTTGTGAAAAGCCCACGGCCAGCACGCAAAACACGCCGATCCGCAGAAAAGCCTTCATAAACAAGCACTCCCTACTTCGCAGGTTACTCCCGCAAACGGGAGGTGGCAAGGCGGCGCGCTGGAAGCGTGACCGATCGCACGGACTCACCCCTCCGCACAGGTAGAATCGTAGGGGCACAATGATTTACACCTGCTTCGAAATGATTCGCGATTGCCGCGACAGCCGTGCGGAAGGCTGGCGGTATTTCGTCTCCACTTATGTCCCGGTCATCCACAAACTGTCGCGCCATTACCTGCCCGGCAAGCCGGTCGACGATATCGCCATCGGACGCGTGCTCACCGCTCTGCATCGCCCGGACTCGGATCTTTTCCAGTCCCTGGAACCCGTGCCCGAGCGCTACTTCGTGGCTCATCTGCGGCAAAACGTTTTGGAGTTGCTGCAACCCGATGTCCCGGCCGCGGCCATCGATCTCGAAACCGTCGCCGCGGCCCTGGAGCCCATGACCCTGGTGGAAAAACAGGCCGCATGGCTCGAAACCATGCTCTACCCGCCCGCCGAGACGGCCGTTCTGTTGCGGATGGCGCCTCCGACCGTGGACAAGATCCGCACCCGGTCGGCCGAGCTTGTCCGCGGCAAAGCAGATTCATGGAACAATCGCATGCTTGCCGAAAGTGGGCGCGCCCTGGGCCGTGCCGCGGCATCCGCCGCCACTCCCTCGTGCCTCGCTCCGAAGACCTTTCTCGACATGCTCGATGGCCGCAGCACCTGGCGCCATCGCGAGGAACTGGAGCAGCACGCCACGAGTTGCTGGCACTGCATCGACCATTTCTGCCGGCTCGTGGAAGTAGTCGAATTGTTGCGCGGCAATCAGCCGCTCAGCGACGCCGGGGCGGCGCCTTTCTGGGATCTGCTGGCAGTGTCGCCACCGCGCCAGTCCGCCTGGAAGCGCTGGCGATCGGGACGCGCGTGACTGCTACCCCAAAAGCGTCGAGGTTATCCACGCGGGCAGCCTGAAAATTGCCTGAGTGATGTGTTTTTCTACAGGTAAGAGTGTTTCGGACTCTTAACTACTATATCCGACCATATCAAAACCTTAATAGCCAAAGTGCATCGTGAAGCAGAGTGTGGCAAGCGGCATAATTTAGCACGATGGGCGATAGCAAGATTTCGCTGCACAGGACTGTGCGAAGAAACCGTGAGAGCGGCTCCCAGGTAATGGAGGCCACACTCGTGATCATTCCGTTGCTGCTGATGACTTTCCTGATGCTCGACCTGTCGATGGTCATCTTCGTCCGGACCACTCTGCAAGAGGCGGTGCGCGAGGGCGACCGGTACGCCATCACCGGTCAAAACGAGGTCGGCCCGTGCCAGGACGATTCCATCAAATGGGTGGTCAAGAAATACGCGCTGGGTTTCCTGAACACCACCTCCGGGGCTTCCAGCATTCATGTCCAGTTCGTCAATCCGGACACCGGCGGGCAGGGCACCAACACTTACGGGAACATCGTCAACGTAAAAATTGAAGGCTATAAATACAAGGTGCTGGCGCCGTTCGAAAATTTCAATAGTTCCATCTACGTTTTTGCCGAAGCGTCCGACATGATGGAACCGATCTCCGGCGCGGCACCGTGTCTAACCAATTCCACGGATCAGTAAGTCCATGAGAAGTTCCAGACGCAAGAACCAATCCGGCGCGACGATCATCGAATTCACTCTCTCGCTCGCGTTTATGGTGCCGCTGTTGATCGGCACCTACGTCTTCGGATTCCGCCTCGTGCAGGCGCAGCAGATCGACCAGATCGTGCGCGATCTCGCCCACATGTACAGCCGTGGAGTGGATTTCACCACTGCCGGTGGCGACGGTGAAGCCGACGCTCTGGCCGGCCAGTTCGGCCTCACTTCCACCGGGAATGCGGCCCTGATTTTTTCCACCATCAAGCTGGCGAACGCCGCTACCTGCCAGGCCTATAACGGCACCAACAACTGCAACAACCTCAACAAGGCCATCTTCACCCAGCAGGTCGGGATCGGCAATGTGACTTCCAATGCGAGTGTCTTCGGCACTCCGGTGGCATCGGGCACGCTACCTGGCACCTCGGGAGTGTCCGGCAACTACAGCACGAACGTGAGCAGCACAGCCCAGGCCAACAATTCCTGGGCGGTTGCCAACGGCTTCCTGAACGTGGTGTCGCTCACCTCGGGACAAGTGGTTTACGTGGTGGAAATGTTCGATAACACGCCGGCCTTGAGCGTCGGCGGAATCACCGGCCAGCCGCTGGTGTACGCGCGGGCGATCTTTTGATCGCTAAAGAGGGATTGTCTATGCTACCTGTACCGACGGACAAAAGGCGCCAGAAAGGTTTCGCCATTATCTATGTGGCATTGATTGGGGCCTTCGTCCTGATCCCCATGGCCGGACTTGCCATCGATTTCGGCGTGGTCTACAACGTGAAGGCGCGGCTGCAAACCGCGTGCGACGCCGCCGCCATCGGCGCCGGCTATCTCCTCCACGCCACCACCGATCTGTCGAATCAGACGCAATATAACACGATCATCAATTCCGCCCAGCAATTCTTCAACGCCAACTACGGCACGTCGTACATGGGCTCGAGCATCACGGCGTACAGCGCCTCCGCTACCAGTTCCACGGCCGGCAAAACCATCACCGTGAATGCCACTGCCACGGTTCCCATGCTGTTCATGCGCGTGTTGGGCATTGCGAACTCCACCGTCGCCGCCGAGGCCGCCTCAAACGTTCGTTACATCGCCATGATGATCGTGGTGGATCGCTCGGGCTCGATCTACTCCGAAAGCGCCACCAGTCTCATCACCAACTCGCTCACCACCTTTGTGGCAACGTCCTCATCCTCCTATTTGGTCAACGGCGTGGATACCGTCGGCATGGTGAGTTTTGGCGGTACTTGGAACCTGGACTTTTCGCCCAGCACCAATTTTCAGTCCGGCCAGACCAGCACCATCGGCTCGGCCATTAACAGCATTCCATTCTGCACCGCGGCCAACGGCGGCGCGACGAGTTCTACCAACACGGCCGAAGGACTTTATCAGGCGTGGTATCAGCTCTACCAGATGGATTTGCCGGGTTCGTTGAATGTCATTGTACTGTTGACCGATGGCCGTCCAAGCGCCTTCACCAGTTACTGGACTCCGAACGGCAGCACCACCTGCCAGACC
>DATJMA010000119.1:0-63980 GCA_035509055.1 Bryobacteraceae bacterium
AGGAAGATCACGCCGTTCCCAACGTGGCCATGTACTTCTTCTTCAAGGTTGGCTCGCGCAACGAACACGTGGGCGCAACCGGTGTCTCGCATTTCTTCGAGCACATGATGTTCAACGGCGCGAAGAAATACGGACCGAAGCAATTCGACAACAACATGGAGAAGAACGGCGGCAGCAACAACGCCTACACCTCCAACGACGTCACGGTCTACACCGACTGGTTTCCGAGTTCCGCCCTCGATCTGATGTTCGACATGGAGGCGGATCGCATCGGCGATCTGGCGTTCGACCCGAAAATGATCGCCTCCGAGCGCGGCGTGGTCTACTCCGAGCGGCGCACGTCGGTGGATAACAGCAACTTCGGCCTGCTTTCCGAACTCGCCGAGGCCGCGGCGTTCGAGGCGCATCCGTATCACTGGCCGGTGGTGGGATGGCCCTCCGACATCGAATCGTGGACCATGGAGGATCTCAAGAGCCACTGGAGCATGGGGTATGCTCCGAACAACTGCATCATGGTGATCGTGGGAGACGTGAAGTTCGACCAGGTGATGGCGCTCTCGAAGAAATTTCTGGAGCCGATTCCCCGCCGCGAGCCGCCGCCGCCCGTTCGTACCAGGGAACCGGAGCAAATGGGCGAGCGGCGCGTCATTTTGAATAAGCGCGCCCAGCTACCCATCCAGATGATTCTCTATCACATCCCCAATTCGCGCGACCCCGACACGTCCGTGCTCGACGTGATCTCCAATATTCTCTCGACCGGACAAAGTTCGCGACTTTACAAACGCCTGGTGGATTCCCAACTGGCGATCTCCGCTAACGTCAACTTTGCCGAGGCGCTCGACCCGACGTTGTTCCGTTTCACTATTCAGCCGCGAAGCGGAATCGACACCGCTGTCACCGAAAAGGCTATTTACGAGGAACTCACTCGCCTGCAAACCGAGCCGGTGCCGGAAGCCGAGATCCGCAAAGCCAAAAATCAAAGAATGGCCGGATTGTACAGGCGCCTGAAAACCATCGAGGGGCGCGCCAATCTGCTCGGCACGTACGAGGTGTTTTACGGCGACTATTCCAAGGCCTTCGACGAGGACAAGCGTGTGGAAGCAGTCACGGCGGCCGATATCCAGCGAGTGGCACAAAAATACTTCGGGGCGAAGAATCGGACGGTCGCCACTCTCGTTCCTGAAAAGCCGGAGGTGAAGCCATGAAGCGGCTGATTCTCGCTCTCATCGTATGCGGATCGCTCGCCGCGCAAGTGAAGCTGCCGCCTTACACGCGCGAGGTGCTGCCCAACGGCGTCGTGACGTATTTCATGCCGCGCAGCGGGATTCCGTTGGTACGCTTTCTCGTGGTGGTGAAAGGCGGAAGCGAGGCCGACCCGCCTGAACGTACGGGCCTCGCCTCGGTTACGGCCGAACTTCTGCGCCGCGGCTCGGCGCAATATTCGGCCGCGCAATTTTCTGAAGAAGTCGATGGCCTCGGCGGCACATTCAACGCCAATGCCGATGAGCAATCCACCACGGTATCGGCCGAATTTCTGAGCAAGGATTTCAATCGTGGCCTGGGACTCGTGTCGGATGCTGTCCTGCATCCCACTTTCCCTGACGACGAAGTCCGCAAGGTCGTGGCCCGCCGGGTCGACTCGCTGAAGTCCATGAAGGACAATCCCGGCATGGCCATCCGTTCGTTCTACCAGACTTTTTTCTTTGGCAACTCGCACCCCTATGGACGCGTGCCGGACGAGGCATCGTACGACCGTATCCAGCGGGCGCAGATCGTCGAGGAGCACCAGCTGCTGTTTGTGGGAAAGAACCTGATCGTCATTGTGGCCGGCGATTTCGATTCCGCCGCCAAGGCCGGTGTCGCGAAGGTGTTCGGCGGAGCTCCCGCGGGTGAGCCGTTTCACTTCCTGGCGTCGGCGCCCGTGCCGCGCCAATCCGCGCCGCGGGTACTGCTGATCGATAAGCCGGACGCCACGCAGACATATTTCGTGATCGCCCAGCCGGGCGTTCGCCGCTCCACTCCCGACCGCGTGCCGCTGATCCTGGTGAACACTCTGTTTGGAGGGCGATTCACCTCCATGATCAACGAGGCCCTGCGTGTGAACAGCGGCCTCACTTATGGCGCCAGTTCGACCGTGCAGATGGGCCGCCTCGATGGCGCGATCACCATCAACACCTACACCAAAACCGACACCACCGAAAAGGCCATCGATATGGCGCTCGACGTCTTGAAGACTCTTTCCGCAAAAGGGCTCACAGCCGACCAGTTGGCATCGGCGAAAGCCTATGTGAAGGGAGAGTATCCCACCCGCGCCATCCAGACTGCCGACCAGATTGCCAACGTGCTGGCCGAAATGGAACTCTACGGCCTGGGGCGCGACGAAGTGGACGAGTATTTCTCCCGCATTGACGCCGTCACTCTCGATCAGGCGAACGCCGTGGCGCGGAAATACTACCGCGCGGACAATTTGACCTTTGTGCTCCTCGGAGATGCGGCCAAGATTCGCGACGTCGCCAGGAAATACGGGGCCGTGACGGAGAAGGAAGCCAGGCTCCCCGGCTGGGCGCCGGCCGGTGTGCAATAAATGATACTGCCGCCGGAGATAACTCCTGTTATCCGATGCCAACCTTGAATTTCGAGCCATTTCCTATAAAGTTCAGATAGATAACGACGCCCGCAATGAAACAGGTTCTGTTCGTCGACGACGAGCCGCGTCTTTTGGAAGGTCTCAAGCGCCTGCTGCGACCGCTCCGTCACGACTGGGCCATGGAATTCGCCGCCGGCGGTGACGAAGCTCTCTTCCGTTTGTCCGAAACCCAATACGACGTTCTGGTAACCAGCCTGAGCCTGGCGGAAATCGACGGCGCCGCTCTGCTGAACGAGGCGATCCGGATATCGCCTCAGACCGTCCGCATCATCTTGTGCGCCGCCGATGAATTCGACGCGGCCATGCGATCGATTCCGCTGGCTCACCAGTTTCTGCTGAGACCGTGCGACGCCCATACCCTGCAGGCGACCGTCGAGAAGGCTCTGGCGCTTCGCACCATCCTCGATTCTCCGGCTCTGGTCTCGCTCATCGGGCGCATCAAGTCCGTGCCGAGCCCACCCACCGTCTATTACCGGCTGATGCAGGCGGTGCTGTCGGACAAGATCTCCACCGCGGAACTGGGATCGATCATCGCGCAGGACCTGGGCATGACGGCCAAGATCCTGCAACTGGTGAATTCTCCACTGTTCGCGCCCAGCCGCGTCATTTCCACCCCCGAACATGCCGTAGTCTACCTGGGCATTGAAACCGTGCGCGCGCTGGCCATCACGGAATCGGTGTTCTCCCAGTTCGGCTCGCGGAATCATCCCGGGTTTTCGCCGGAAGACCTGCGCGATCACAGTTTCCAGGTAGCCACGCTGGCGCGCGGGATCGGCAAGGAGCGCCGGCTGGCTCCGCAATTCGTCGCCGATATCTATATGGGCGGGCTCATGCACGATATCGGCAAACTGGTTCTGGGCAGCAATTTCCCCACGGAATATCGCGCCGTAGTGCGGTGTTTCGGCGATTCGCTGGCGCTCCGCGAAACCGAGCGGGAGCTTTTCGGCGCCACTCATGCCGAGGTTGGCGCGTACCTCTTGTGGTTGTGGGGCGTGCCGGCCAGCATCGCGGGCATCGTCGCCCAGCATCATCCGGTCGACGCCGAAGAGTCCGGCGCCGTCGACCCGCCGTCGATCGTCCATCTCGCCGACCGCATTGTCCGCGGCGGCGAGTCGGCGCCCGATCGCGAATATCTGCAGAAAATCGGCCTGTCGCCCACGCTGCTGCAGCACGCCGAGTGGACTGCCAAACAATTACGTGGTTCCCCAGCGAATCAACTGCTCGCGTAGCGATTTTTGCCCCTGCATCCATCGCAGATAGCGCGTCTCCGGGCCGTGAGCCTTGGCGCGAGCAAGCTGCGCGATGGCTTTTCGCTCCGCGGCTCCGCCGCCTTGCAGCCGCTGCGCCAGGGTCCGAATCCGGAATCCATCCCATTCGCCGGTCGCGGTGCCGGGAATCTCGTAGAGGATGTAGCCATCCGCCAGCCGTTCCAACGTGCTCTTCGAGCTGCGATATCCGTGGGTTTTGGACATGCGGCGCTCTTCGCGCGCTACCAGGCTGGCCACTTCTGGCTCGGTTGGCCGGAAGCCTAATTTGCGATAAAACCAGAACGCGCCGGAAGCGATGGCCTCAGAATTTTCGTGCCCGATCTGATACGGGTCCACCGAAAAGCATGTTACCCCCAGGATTTGGTGGAAGAGCCGCAGCAGGCGCGCGTAGAGCCAGGCCGATTCGCCTTCGCGAAAGGTGTAATAGAGGTTGAATCCCACCTCCGCGCGCTCGAAAAACGAGAGCAGTTCCACATAGCCGGCGGGCACGCCATTCTTAAAGAACATGCCACCATGATAGGCGCGCAGCGGCAGGCGCCATTCGGGCGGCACTCCGAAGAAATAAATATCCACACCGCGCCCGGCGTGGGTATGGTAAACACCGCCCTCATCCGGGTGGCTGAACCCGTACAGCTCGCGATACCGTATGGCCGACGTGGCCACGATCAGATCGAGTATGCGTCGTGCCTGCGGGCGATCGAGTCGCGAAATCGTAAGCGGCGGATTCGCGAGTTCCCGCTCGAGCGAGATATCCGATCGCTTCAGCAAAGGCTCGCGGTGCAGATAAAGCTTGCGCACCGGCAATCGCAGGCGGGAACGCGAATAACGCGACGAACCGATCCGCCAGGTAACCGGGATCTGCATCGAGTCGTAGGTGTCGGCATCCTGGACCCGGGAGAGCAGCCATCCGAGATCGCTCTGCCGGCGCGGATGGGCGGCGGAAACCCATTGCGGGTACGGCACGTGCGCTTCCACCGGCCAATCTTCGTGCAGCATGGGCAAGAGTTTGCGCAGTCCGGAACCGAGCCGGTCGGGATCGTCGTACCTGTCCCACGCGATTTCGACATTGCGCGGCTCGAGAGCCGCCAGCCAGCGCGCCACTTCATACGAAAACGTCGCTGTTACCGAGGTGCCGGCGATGCCGGAAACCTCCGGATCCTCGAATGGATCGAGGTCTGCCGGAATTCGCCTGTCGAACGAGTAAAGGATCTCATCGCTGATGCGAGCCGTCGCTTCGCTCGCAGGGTATGCTCGCAGGAAGAGCAGAGTCTCGTGGAGCAGGATGAGGTCCCGCGCGCCGGCGAATTTTTCACCGCCAAGATTCGTAAGGAGGGTTTGCAGTTCGGCGACGCGGGCCGGGTCGAACAGACGTTTCCACTGGTCGAGGCGCTCCAGAAGCTCGTTTGGCATTTCCACGAGCTTAACGCATGGGAAGATAGAGAAGTTGGCTATGGCGGAGAGGGGGAGATTCGAACTCCCGGTACCCTCACAGGTACTCCCGCTTTCGAGGCGGGCGCGATCGACCACTCTGCCACCTCTCCGCGACTAGTACTGAGTTTAACACGAGGGTCCGGTTTCCCCCTTGCGGAGCAGCCGATTGGCCGCCCCGCAAGAGTGCCTCGGGCCGTTCACCGACGGTTCAACGAAATCGGATAGGTGCGGTCCCAAGAGGGTACGGTGCCGATGGCATTGCCGGTAATTACAATTTCGACACGGCGATTCTCCATGCGGCCCTGCTCGGTGGAGTTGGACACGATCGGACGCGAATTGCCGTAGTCGTCAGTGGTGATCTGCCCCGCCGGGATACCAGCGGCGGTCAACGCCGCCACTACCGACTGCGCACGCTGGCGGGCTAATTCCGAACCCTCCGGGGTATCGGAATTCCCCTCAACGGAGATCTGCAGATGGGGATAAGCGGCGAGAATCCCGGCCAGCCGGGCGACGCCGCCCGATGACGCCGGCCGCAATTGCCCCCGGTCGAAATCCGCGTCATTGAGAGTGGCGTCCAGACCCCGCGGGGTGTCGCGGGTGACGATCGCCATATTCAAACGCTCCAAGAGCTGTGTGCGGAATTGTTTTTCCTGGGCATCGCGCTGTGATTGCTGATCGGTCACGGTCGTCTGAGTGGTTGACGGCTGTATCTCGACCACCGTCGCCTGTTCTGCCTGTTCGCGAGCTATCTTGGCATCGGCTTCGGCTCGCTGGCGCGCTTCGCGTTCCATCTGCGCCATGGCTTGTGCGTTATCGGCGCGCTCTTTTTCGCGCTCCGCCGTTTGTTGGGCTTCCTGTTGCGCCTGCTGCGCCATCGCCGTCTGCTGCCGGGCGGCAATTAATGCGGCATCCTGCCGATGCCGGTCGGCAATAATGCGGGCGTCTTCGGCCATTTCGATTGCCGCGCGAGCATGCTGCACAATCATGTCGTCATTGCCCTTGGTGGCTTGCAATTGCTGCGCCTGGCTGAGTTCCTTTTCGGCTTTAGCCAAAACGTCGGGCGCATACTGTTGGGCGCCCGCCGTGGTAGCGATCCCGATGGCGTTTTGTGCCTCGTAGGTCTGCAAAATCGCCTCATACCGGCTCATCGAGACCTTGGGCGCATTCGCCACTCCGGTCGATTCGCTCGAGGGAACGTTCCACGTATAATGACCGCGCGGCATCAGTTCCACTTTCGCCATCACGGGGTGGACATCGCCGATGGTATCGGGCCTCACCTGGTTTTGCATCACCACTACGTCGCCGGGTGCGCGCACCAGCGCATACGGTTCCGCGGTCACGAGCAGGCCGAATACCTGTAAATCGGTAGTCACCGCCAGGTGGCCGTGGTTGGAACCGTTCGGCACGATCTCGCCCAGGTTGTGCGCGTTGCCATCGGGCGTGATCGCCCACAGCACATAGCTCAGATACTCGGGACCGAACCGCTGCGGCGCCACCAGCCCGTCGAACTTGGCGTCGATCTCGGTGCGACCCTGTTTCGATTCGACGGTAGCGTCTCCTTTCGATGTGGGTAGCAATACCGTCCCCGCAAAATCGATTTTGGTTGGGCCGTTGCGGTATTGGTAATTCACCGCGTCGACGGTGCGCTGGATCACGGTGACACGATAGACAGGGGCGTGTTCCTGGCACAGGCACGGCATCGCGCCGATCGCCGCCACTGTAAGTATTCGTATAAATCCATTCATTTGCCCGGTTCTCCTGCCAGGTTCGGTGCAAAAACGTTGCCGTTTCGCGATTTCGGCGCCAAATCCAATAAGCCCCGCCGCGAGGATGTAATTTGTACCTGATCGGTGGGATATACTTCACCTGGGAGGACCCGAATGAAATCGCTCTGTGCGGCCGCGGCGGTATCGGCGATGTGCTCTCTGGCAATCCTGGCGCAGACGGCGCAACAGAAGTCCCCGCCCCCTTCAAGGGTCATCAAGTGCAAGAACGTGGATGGACGTGCGTGTACGTTTCGGCAGGTCCAGGCTCTCTCCGACGCGGTGTTCGCCGAAAAGAGCAAACACGATGTCCTCGTGCCCGTGAAAGATTTGGCCTTGGCCTCGTCCGCCGATGGCACCCTGCGATGCGCTCAATCCGATGGAACGGTCTGCTCCACGGAGGAACTTGACATCATCAAAGAGATCGCGGCTACTCAGCAGTTGACCATCAAATACAACTCGAGCGGGTCGTCCGCAAAATAGCCTATTTCTTGTGGTGTCTTCCCTTTTTATGCGGTGCGGGTGTTTCGGCGCTGGCGGTGGTCGCCTCGGGAACCTTGGCGCCGGGGGCCAGTTTGCTCATGATGCGATCCTGAATCCAGTGCTCGTCCCACCATTCGCGCGGGTTTACCTGTACGCCATCCACTTGCATGCTGAAATGCAGATGCGTACCGCCGGCTAGCCCCGTCTGGCCTTCGATACCCATTTTCTGCCCCTTCTGCACCATCTCGCCCGGTTTCACGTCGATCTCCCGCAGGTGACCATAGATCGACTGCAATCCGTATCCGTGGTCCACCACGATACAGTTGCCGTAAATTCCCAAATCGTCGGCCCAAACCACTTTGCCGTCGTTGGCAGCCTTTACCGGGGTGTTCTGCGTGTCGGAAAGATCGAACCCCAGATGCACCTGCTCATCGATCTTCTTGCCATGGTAAATGTAGCTGCGCACATCGGCATAATTGGCTTCTTCCTTGCCCCAGTGCAGGAACGGCCCGTTCCACAGGATCTTCTCTTCGGTTTTCAACCGCATGTCGGCGAGCTGTTGATTGTTCTTGCGCCGCAGATCGCCATTGATATAGAGGAACCGCCCCACCAGATCTTTCCCCGGCGCGAGCGTGTTGTTGGGATCTACCGAATTGACCAGTTTCTCCATCAGCGCGTCGTTCACTTCGAAATCGCGCGCCCGGAATTTCTTGGGCATGATCTTGAAGTAGAATTTCGCGGTGGCTTCCGTACCGGCGCCATTGCGGACGTAGACTTCAGGTACGACGTCCGGCGGCAAATCCCATGGATAGGCGAACATGGAAAAGCGCTGATCGGGATGGCCGGGCAGCGGGAAGCTGCGGAAGGTGTATTTGCCCACGCGCACTCCGGCCTCGTTCCACGATCCGCTGGGTGTGAAGACCACCAGTTCCATCCCGCCCTGGTCGATATAGTGCTGCAAGCCGTCGGCAAAGACGCGGGGAGCGGTCAGAACGACGTTCACGTCGGCAGCCGCCGTATCGGTGCTACCGCGGAAGTCGTTCGAAGTGGCCTCTACTACCAGGCGCGCCTTGCCTTCTTTCAGTTCGGGCGCCTTGGTTTTGCCGGCTTCGAAAGTGACGCGCCGCGCCGCCTCATGCCGTCTCCAGAACAGGCGATGCGAAGGCGCCGTCTCGTCCAAAAGGGGATAGCGTTTGCCGTCCTGCTCGATCCATGCCTCCACATCGCGTTCGCCATGTGGGTTCGCCAGCCGCACCGTCACCGGCGTCGAAACGCCGACCGTGGTAACCGGGCTGACATTCAATTCGGTATGCGTGGACATCGCAAACATCGCGGCCATCGCCACCACAAACACTAAAACGACAACACCTATGATGACTTTCATTGCGTATTAATCCAGGATTTCAGCCAGTCGAGCACCGTCTGGTACCACAACATGCTGTTCTGCGGTTTCAATACCCAATGGCCTTCGTCGGGGAATAGCAGCAGCTTGGAGGGGATCTTCTGCAACTGTAATGCGGTGAAGAGCTGCAATCCCTGAGTATACGGCACGCGAAAATCCTGCTCGCCGTGCACCACCAGGGTGGGGGTGTGGAAATCCTTTACGTAATGGCTCGGCGACCATTTTTCGTACTCGTCCGGATTGTCCCACGGTGTGCCGCCGAATTCCCATAGCGGGAACCAGAGTTCCTCGGTGGCGCCGAATTCGCTCGCCAGGTCGTAGACGCCGTCGTGCGTCACCAGCGCCTTGTACCTTTGCGTGTGGCCCAGCATCCAGTCGATCATGTAGCCGCCGTACGATGCCCCGGCCGCGACCATCTTGGTCGCGTCAACGTACGGAATTTCGGCCGCCACGTGGTCGGTAACCGCCATGATGTCGTCGAACGCCCGGCCGCCCCAATCGTTGTTGATCTCGTCAACGAATTTCTGGCCGTACCCCGTGGAACCGCGCGGATTCGGCATCACTACCACAAATCCCGCCGCGGCGAACACCTGCGCGTTCCAGCGATACGACCACGAGTGGCCCCAGAACCCCTGCGGGCCGCCGTGAATCAGGAACACCACCGGATATTTCTCGCCCTCCTGGAATCCGGGGGGCTTGATCAGGAAGCTTTGCACCCGCGATCCGTCCTGCGAAGTCACCCAGAATTCTTCGAGCGGCGTCATCTGGTGCGCCGCCAGCGACGCGTCGTTCAAGTGCGTCATCGGCACTGGAGTGCCGCCCGAGGAATCCACGCGATAGATCTCGGTAGGCGATGCGCCGGTCTGCTGCGTGTAGACCATTGTCTTGCCGTCGCGCGTTAATTCCATGTCGTCGAGCTCCGCGTAGCCGCCAACCACCTGCCGCGCGGCGCCGCCGTTCACCGATATCAATTGAATGGACTGGCTGCCGCGATCGTTGGTAGTGAAAAACAGGCGGGTGGAATCGGGCGACCAGGTGAAGCTGTTGACCCAGCGATCGAGTGTTTCGGTGAGGTTCACCAGCTTGCCGGTGGTCCGCTCCAACACCAGCAGCCGCCACCGGTCGCTCTCATAGCCGGCGCGAAATTGGGCGCGCCACGCGATGTATTTGCCGTCGGGCGAATACTGCGGGCTGGAATCGGCGCCCGGCGTGGAGGAGATCTTCACCGGATCGCCGCCTTTGATGGAGACCACGTAGAGATCGGAATTGGTGCTGATGGCCGGCACAACGTCGGCATTCATCGAGTAACAGACTTCCTGCCCATCGGGCGAAATATCGTAATCGTCCGGACCGCCCAGCGAGAACGGCGGAACGGTATATTTTCCAGGCGTCAGATCCTTAGCCTGGCCGCCGCCGGCCGGCACCACCAGCAAATGGCTGCGGCGCGCGGTTTGCCATTGCGTCCAATGCCGGTACAGCAGTTCCGTATAGATTCGGGCATGGACTTTGCTGGACTTATCGGCATCGAGATGGCGCTGGTTGCAGGCGTCATCGGCGCCGCAATCCGGATAGACCTCGCTGGTGAAAAGCAGGTTCTGGCCATCCGGCGAATACAGTTCGCCATCGGCTTCGGTGGAAAGATTGGTGACTTGTTTGGCGTTGCCGCCATCGGGGTCCATCAGCCAGATTTGCGAGGAGCCGCCGCGATCCGAAATATAGGCGATGCGCCTGGAATCGGGCGACCATCGTGGCCGCTGATTGAAATCGCCGTCGTGGGTGATCTGGCGCGGCGCGCTACCCGAACCGTTCGGTCCCGCCATGATCCAGATTTGCGCCGGCTTCTTGTTGGCGGCGACATCGACAGTCTGGACGGTGAACGCCATCCATTTGCCATCGGGGGAAAGTTGCGGATCGCTGATTCGCTTCAGCTCCATCATGGCGTTCGCGTCGAACGGGCGCTTCTGGGCGAAAGCCGCCGTGCACGCGACGATTAGGAAAGTGAGCCGTCGCCACATAACATGAACGATTGTAACAACTGAACTCGTCCCGTCCGCCACAGAACTTCGTATGATAGCTTTTATGAAACTAACCGCAACGCTCCTTCTCTGCGCCTTGGGCATGGCTGCACAGACGAATGCCAATCTCTCCTCCAAGAGCCCGCTCATTTCTTCTTCGCAATTCATTTACGGCATCGCCAAGAATGACGTGCTGAAGTCCGCCGACAAAATTCCAGACAATCTTTGGTCCTTCCGGCCGACTCCGGAAGTCCGCACGGTCGGGGAACTGTTCGCGCATATCGCCGACGGGCAGTACGAATTCTGCAGCGCCGCGGACGGCACCAAAATGGACAAGGGCGTCGAAAAAAACGCCAAGACAAAGGCCGACATCGTGGCCGCGGTCAAGGCAGCCTTCGCGTATTGCGACGGCGTTTACGCCAAGATGACCGACGCCACCGCGACCGACATGATGAGCTTCTTCGGTATGAAAGCCACCAAAATCGGCCTGATGGATTTCAACACCGCGCACACCATGGAGCACTACGGCAATCTTGTAACCTATATGCGGCTTAAGGGAATCGTGCCGCCGTCGAGCGAAGGCCAGAAATAATCGTCACACGTTCTTGGGCGGCGACGCGCGAAGCGCGCGTTCGAACGCCCATCCGCGAATCTTGCTGATCTGCTCTTTCATAGTGCGCGAGAGCGGCACCTGCTTGGCCGCGATGCCGATGAGGTCCGACTCGCGCACGTCGCGGTCTTCCAGCCGCGCCCGCGTGATGGCCGAGACCACGCACTGCTCGATCTCCGAACCGGTCCAGCCCTGCGTAAACTGGGTGAGCTGCTCTAGGTGAAAGTTCGCGATGTCCACTTTCCGCCGCACGAGGTGAATTCGGAAGATCTCGATCATTTCCTCGTCCAGCGGCAAATCGACAAAAAACACTTCGTCGAACCGGCCCTTGCGGATCATTTCGGCGGGGAGCGATTCGATCCGGTTGGCGGTGGCCGCCACGAACAGCCCGCGCGTTTTTTCCTGCATCCAGGTGAGGAAGAATCCGAAAATGCGGCCCTGCTCCCCGCCCGTTTCCGTGGTCTTGAGGCCCATTTCGATTTCGTCGAACCACAGCACCGCCGGCGACATGTCTTCCATCATGCGGCACGTCTGCACGAACACGCCTTCCGCCTTTCCGTGGCGCCCGGAGAAGATCTCCGTCATGTCCACACGATAGAGCGGTAGCCGGAAACAAGTGGCGATGGCTTTCACGCAGAGGCTCTTGCCGCACCCCGGAATGCCCATCATGAGCAGCCCTTTGGGCACAATCTCGGCGCTGATGCTTTCGCGCATCTCGAACAGCTTTCGCCGCTCGAGAAGCCATCGTTTGAGGCCGTCCAAACCACCGACGTCATCGAGGTTTGTGCCCGATTCCACGAATTCGACCACTCCGCTGCGATTCACCAGCAGCCGCTTTTCTTCCAACACCGCCGGGAGCGAATCATGCCCCAGTTGACGCCCGCCGGCCAAAGCACGCCGCAGTGCGTAGCGCGCTTCATCCAGCGTGAGACCTTGCAGAGCCCGCGCCACCTGCTCGAGTACATCTTGAGGAGCCTCGCCGTGCGCTGTTTGACGCGTCTCGTCGCGCAGGAATTCCACCAGTTCGACCATGTCGGGGGGCCGCAGTTCGAGCAGTAGGATACTGCGCTCGATCTCCTCCGGCAGGTAGCGGACCGGAGATGTGATCACAACGAACTTCCGCCGGTCGCGGCAGCTTTCGTAAACGTCACGCAGGCGGCGCCGCACTTCGGCCGAATCGCGCAGCGGATCGTGAAAGTCTTTGAGATGAAAAATGGCCGGATGATCGCAGGCGATGATGAAATCCAGGGCGCCGCGCGCCGTTTCCGCCCCGGCTTCGGACGCGGCGCCGTCGCGGCACATACCTTCTGTAATGCTCCACGTCCATAACGGGAGCGGGCGCGATTCCAGCTCCCCGCAGCTCACCTCTTCGAGGATTCGGACCACCCGCTGCTCTTCGGGCGAATGAATGTAGGTCAGCGGCCTTCCCGACTGGAACGCTTCGCGAACTGATCGGGCCGCGCGGCTCTCAGGCATCTCTTTATTGTGACGGAGGATGCCGCCAAAAAGTCGGAAAGTAGCGTCTCTGCGCGCTATGCGTTAACGTGGAGCTTCCATGCCCCCTACCCGAATCGCCATTGCCACCAGCGATGGCATCTCCGTTTCCCATCATCTGGCCCGAAGCACCGCCTTCCTGATCCTGGAAATTCAGGACGGCGCCATCGTTTCCGGCACATTTCGCAGCCGCTCGACCGATACCTGCGGCCGGCACGAGTACTTCGTTGAGATGCTGTCCGGCGCAAATGCGGTAATTTGCGGCGGAATCGGCCAAGGGGCCGCGGACGCACTCGCCGCCCACGGCATTGAACCCCTGGTGATGGCCAAGGTATCCTCCATTGACGAAGCGGTAAACGCATGGCTGGCGGGACGGCTGCCTCTCAGCGGCGAACGGGTTTGTCTCTGCCATTAACGATTGGAGCTGTACAAAATCGTTAAATCGTCTTATATCTGGCACCTCGGCCCGGAGGTTTGCGCGATTACAGGTATGAATCCAATTCCTGTCGCTGCTTGCAGTATCGGGGTCATCACAGTGCCGCCCCAGGGAGGCGCGGTGTTTAGCTTCGAGGTCATAGTCACATTCCAAAACCAGCAACGTCTTCAGTTGCGAGTGCCGACCCTCGATGAGTTCATGGCGATTGCGGCGGTGCTGCAGATTCCCGGCGGGCAGTTGATGTTTCAGCCGGCTGGCCAGGTCCTCTTCAAGAATTTCTAGGGCGGGATCACGATTCCAGGCCCATTTGCGTCAGCCGGTAACGCAACGCGTTCCGCGTGAGCCCCAGCAAGCGCGCGGCCTGGCTCTTGTTGCCGTCCGCCCTTCGTAGCGCCTCGCGAATCAGGTCCTGTTCGTATTGGTCGAGAGTCATTCCGTCGGGCAGGAAGTGCGTCTCATCCCGCGGCTTCACGCGCGGGCCGCTTTCCAGCTTGATGTCCGCCGCATCGAGCGCCGTCCCCTGAGCCATTACGAGGCTGCGTTCGATCACGTTCTCCAGTTCGCGCACATTGCCGGGCCAATGGTAGTTCACCAGCTTTTCCATGGCGGCGTCGGTGATGGTTTCCACGCGGCAGCCGGTCTCGGGGGCCAGTTTCTGAATAAAATGATTCGCCAGGAACGGAATGTCCTGCTTGCGGTCGCGCAACGCCGGAATATTGATCGGCACCACGTTCAGCCGGTAGTACAAATCTTCGCGAAATGTGCCCTGCTCGAGCGCCGCACGCAAATCCTGGTTGGTAGCCGCTACCACGCGCACGTCGATGTGGCGCGTAGCATTGCTGCCCAGCCGTTCGAATTCCCGCTCCTGCAAAATGCGCAGAAGTTTTACCTGAATCGGCCCGGGAACATCGCCGATCTCGTCGAGAAACACCGTCCCGGTGTCGGCTTGTTCGAATTTCCCCGGCTTGCTGGTATTGGCGCCCGTGAAGGCGCCCTTCTCGTAGCCGAAAAGCTCGCTCTCCATCAGATTCTCGGGGATCGCGGTGCAGTTGATCTTCACCAGCGGCTTGTCGCGCCGCGGAGAGTGGTAATGGATGGCGCGCGCCACCAGGTCTTTTCCCACCCCGCTTTCGCCCGCCAGCAGCACCGTGGCTCGCGTGGGCGCGACGCGCTCCACGGTGTCGAAAATTTCCTGCATGGCGGAACTGCGGCCGATGATGTTGTCGAACTCGTAGCGCCGTCCCAGCTCTGCCTTGAGCTTGCGGTTCTCGTCGCGCAGGGCGCGCATTTCCAGGCCTTTTTGCACTACCTGCATCAGGTGATCGAGCGAGAACGGCTTCAGCAGAAAATCGGTGGCGCCGCCCTTCATAGCCTCCACCGCGGTCTCCACGGTGCCGTAAGCCGTCATCATGATCACCGGCACCAGCGAATTCTGCCGCCGGATGAGCCCCAGGAATTCCAGCCCGTCCATGTTGGGCAGTTTGAGATCGGTGAGGACCAGGTCGGCGCGATCGACGATTTTGAGCGCCTCCTCGGCAGTCGCGGCCTTATCCACGTCGAATCCCGCCGAGATCAGTTGCAGCTCGATCACGCGACGCAGTTTCTCTTCGTCTTCAACCACCAGAATGCGTTTTTTCATGCGGAACCAGTCGGGGCGGAGGACGCCGCGGCCGTGTTCGGCAGCACCACGTGAAAGATGCTGCCCTTACCCGGCTCGCTCTCCACTGTTATCTTACCGCCGTGTTCGTCCACGATCTTGAAAACAATCGCCAGGCCCAACCCCACTCCCTCCGGCTTGGTGGTGAAGAACGGGTTGAAGATGGAGTCGCGATTCGCGGGGTCTATACCAGAACCGCGGTCGATCACCGAAATTTCCACACAATCGTCGCCTTGGCGCGTCTTCACGCTCACCGCTCCGCCGGGGGGCGACGCCTGTACGGCATTGAGAATCAGGTTGTAGAACACGCGCTCCATCAATTCGGCATCGAACGGAAATGGCGCGATTTCAGGCTCGTAGTTCTTATAGATTGCCGCTCCCTTGGCCTCGCGTTCCACCTGCGCGATGGCGCGGTCGAGCGTCTGCGTTAAGTCGGCCTTGTCGCGCCGCAATTGAAGGGGGCGCGCGAACTGCAAAAAACGAGTGACCAGAGAATTGGTGCGATCCACCTCGCTACCGATGAATCCCGCCATTTCCCGCGCCACCTCATTTTCGCTGCTCACGTTGCGCTGCAATAATTCTGCCGACGCTTTGATGGTTCCCAGCGGATTGCGCAATTCGTGCGCCAGGCCGGCCGAGAGTTGGCCGAGCGCCGCCAGCCGGTCCGCCCGGCGCGCCGCTTTCTCCGCCTCCTGGAGCCGCTCGTTGGCCTCGGCCAGTTGTTCGGCCGTGCGCCGCTGGCGCTCCGACTGCTCCCGCAGTTCCTGCGCCAGGGTGTTGGCCAGGTTTCCGGTAACCACCAGGCAAAGCACGCGCAACTCCAAATCCACGGTAACGGGCTTAGCCGTCGTCACGAAGGCCAGATAAATCAGATACGCGCCGCAGGTGAGCACGGTGAAGGTCATCGTCCCCAGAAAGCCGAACGTAGTGGCTGCCGAAACTACCGGCAATAGCAGCGCCGGCCAGTAGCGGCTATTGATTCCTCCCCCGAAGCCGATCAGCACAAAACTGAGAACGATCTTGAGAACGATCCAGAAGACCCGGCTGCGTTTCGTCTGGGTGGTGGGGATCTTCGGCTCGAGAATCTGCGCTACCCCGAGCGCCGCCAACGGCACGATCTCGAACGCATCGCCATATTCCGTGGTGGCCAGGGCGGCGGCGAACACCGCAACCCACAAGAGGTCATGGGGCCGGATCAGACTAGCCCAGCGATTGGAAGCAGTTCCAGGCACGCCAATGTATCCCAGTCGGGATTATGCCACAATGAAAGTACCGTCTCATGGCCAACCCAAGCATTCTGGATCAGGACCCGGCTGCGCGTTCCGGATCCCCAACCCCCGCCGACTCCACCGAATCCTTCGGCGACATACTCTCGCAGTATGAACAATCGCACTCCCACAAGCCCGACGAAGGCAAGCAAGGACTGGAAGGAACAGTAGTTCAGGTCTCCGGAGACCAGGTTTTCCTGGACATCGGTTACAAAATCGAAGGCATCATTCCGCTGGCTGATTTCGGCGGCGAAACCGTCAAGCCGGGCGACAAAATGCCCGTTTCCATCAAGGGCCGCGATCAGGAAGGCTATTACCAACTTTCGCGGGTCAAGGTGGAGCGGCCCAAGGACTGGTCGTCGCTCGAAAAAGCGTTTGCGGATAAGGCCGCCATTGCCGGCGTGGTTACCGCGGTGGTAAAGGGCGGCGTCTCCGTCGATGTTGGGGTGCGGGCCTTCATGCCGGCGTCGCGCAGCGGCGCCAAAGACGCCGCCGAGATGGAAAAGCTGATCGGCCAGGAGATCCGCTGCCGCGTGATCAAGCTCGATGTGGCCGATGAAGACGTCGTAGTAGACCGCCGCGCGGTTCTGGAGGAAGAGGAGCGGGCCGCCAAGGAGCGCCGCTACACCGAGGTCAAAGAAGGCGAGATCGTGGAAGGTACGGTGCGCAGTCTCACGGATTTCGGCGCCTTCGTCGATATCGGTGGGGTGGACGCGCTGCTGCATGTCGCGGACATTGCCTGGTCCCGCATCAACAAGCCCGCCGATGCGCTCGCCGCCGGCCAGCAGGTGCGCGTCAAAGTTCTCAAAGTGGACCCTCCCAAGCACCGCATTTCGGTGGGGATGAAGCAACTGCTGCCTCACCCGTGGGAGTTGGTGAACGAGAAGTATCACGTGGGCGATCGCGTCCATGGCACGGTAACCCGCGTCGCCGAATTCGGGGCCTTCGTCGAAATGGACAAGGGTGTGGAAGGCTTGATCCACGTCTCCGAGATGTCGTGGTCGAAGAAGATGAAGAAGGCATCTGACATCGTCAAGCCGGGCGAGCAGGTGGAAGTGGTCATCCTGGGAATCAATCAGGGCGACCGGCGAATTTCGCTGGGGCTCAAACAAGTGGGCGGCGACCCATGGGCGGAAGTGAAACAGAAGTTCCCGGCCGGATCGGTGGTGGAAGGCCCCGTGGTCAGCATGACCAGTTTCGGCGCGTTCGTGCAACTCGCGGAAGGCGTAGAGGGCATGATCCATGTGGGCGATATCAGCGCCGAGAAGCGCCTCAACCATCCGCAGGACGCGCTCAAACAGGGGCAGGTAGTGAAGGCGCAAGTTTTGGAGATTGATTCCGACAAGCGCCGCCTCCGTTTGGGAATGAAACAGCTCGTTCCCACCAGCCTCGACGAATACATCGCCGAGCACAAGGAAGGCGATGTGGTCACCGGACGCATGATCGACGTTTCCGGCGGCCGCGCCCGCGTGGAATTGGGCGAAGGCATCTCGGGATCGTGCCGGCTCTCCGGCGAGGCGCAGGACAAACCCGAGAAGGCGCCCGAACCGAAGGTGGATGTGTCGTCCCTGGGGTCGATGCTGCAATCGAAGTGGAAAGGCGGCCAGGGCGGTGGATCGGGCCGCCGCGAAGCGCCGCGATCCGGCCAGATTCGCAGTTTCCGCATCGTGAAATTGGACCCTGGCGCTAAAAAGATCGATTTAGAACTGGCGTAAGTCTCTCCGGGGCGCCGCGAGCACCCCGCTCATTGAAAACGGTACCAGTCCCGAGGTATTTTCCTCGTCTCTTGTGTTATGTTGTACCCAATCCCAGGCGCCATGTCGTATTTTTCGGGGACCCGGGCGCCAGATCGGGTGTGACCTACAAGAGAGGAGGGTAATTTATGCCCGCGCTTCAGGAACGATGGAACCAGGCCGTGGCGGATGCCAGGAAGATTCTGGGCAACAATGCGAAGATCCCGAATGGAAAGATGTCGGTGGCCTTGCGAGCGGATAATGATACCGACAAAGTGTTTGCCGATTACGCGAAAGCCCGCGACGAATTCTCAAAAAAGATTCTCGCAATGCAAGACGCCTACTCGAGGGTCAAGAATGCGCTCGGTCAGGCTGACGACGAAGTGGACGACAGCGACTACGGTATGGATAATAAAAAACCGGACGAGAAGAAGAAGATCGACCAGGCCGATGCGCTCTTCTCAAAATTCTTTGCCGACATGGAAGGGAGACTCGACAATTACCTCAAGCAACTCGGGGAAGTCAATCGTCACATGGAGCACGTGACCAAGTACAAAATCACCAAGGCCTAGCCATGACCGATCTCAACTGCGACATGGGCGAGCTCGAGGACTCAGCCCATGAAGCCGCATTGATGGAGCACATTACTTCCGCCAACATTGCTTGCGGGGGACACGCGGGCGATGAGGCTACCATGGAGCGCACCGTGCGGCTGGCATTGGCGCGCGGCGTACACATCGGAGCGCACCCGGGGTATCCCGACCGCGCCAATTTCGGCCGCACGGAAATCCCCATGGCCCCCGCGGAGATCGCCCGCACCGTGCGCCAGCAGATCGAGCGTCTCGATGCGGTGGTCCGGCGCCTCGGCGGCGCCATCGGGCATGTGAAGCCGCATGGCGCCATGTACAACGTCGCCGTCCACAACGCCGAAGTGGCGCGAGCCATCGGCGAAGGCGTGGCGCAATGGAATGCCGCCATCCCGATTTTCGGGCTGGCAGGATCTCCGATGCTCGAAGTCTGGCGATCCATGGGGCTCACTGCCATGGGGGAGGGCTTCGCCGACCGGCGCTACGAACCCGACGGCACGCTGCGCAATCGCAAGTTTCCAGATGCTCTGATCACCGTACCGGCCGATGCCGCGGCGCAGGCGGTCCGCCTGGCGCGAAGCGGCACGGCGCAAACCATCTGCGTGCACGGTGACACACCCCGGGCAGTCGCCATCCTCAAGGCCTGCCGCGCAGCCCTCGCCGCGATCAACTGATCCAGCGCGCCAGCCCGAATGCCGCCGCGGAGGCCAGTCCGCCGATCAACACCGTCTGGATGCCGCCGCGCAACGGGGCAATTCCCGTGAGCCGCCCTTTGACATAGCCGAAAACGAATAGCGCGGCGAGCGTCACGGCCACCGAAATCCGCAGCGCGACCTGGAGATCGTTCACCGCCATATACGAAGATAGCGGCACCAGTCCACCCAGAATATAGGACAGGGCGATTGTGGCTGCGCTGTTGCGGGCGCGCGCGGGGTCCGGCGCTTCGAACCCCAGTTCGAAGCGCATCATGAAATCGACCCAGCGTTTCTGGTCGGCGCAGATCGCCTTTACCACCGGTTGCAGGTCCTCCTCGGACATGCCGTATCCTCGAAACACGTCCGCAACTTCTTCGGTCTCTTTTTCGGGCAATTCCACGGTTTCGCGGATCTCCCTCTGCCGCTCCGACTCGTAATGGTCGCGATCGGTGCGCGCCGCCAGGTATCCACCCAAGCCCATGGCAATCGACCCGGCGGCAATTTCCGCGAGACCGGCAATCACCACCAGCTTGCTGGTAGCCGTCATCGTTCCCGTAAGTCCGGCGGCCAGGGCGAAAGGGACGGTCAGGCCGTCGGACATGCCGATCACGACGTCGCGAACTGTTTCGGAAGCTTCGAAGTGCTGCTCTGCGTGCAGGATGGTGTGCATGTTCTGTACATCATCGCACGCGTTCGCGATGCACAGCGCCGCGCCTGAGGCTATTGTGCGCCGCGGGAGAGCAGCATAGTCTTGATGGTATGGAAAATGATGTACGTGTCCAGGCTGAACGACATGTTCTTGATGTAGTACAAATCGTATTCCAGCTTGGTCATGGTATCTTCCAGGGTTTCGCCGTACTTGAAATTCACTTGTGCCCACCCGGTGATTCCCGGCCGCACACAATGGCGCTGGCGATAATACGGAATCTTCTGCGAGAGCTGACTCACGAACTCCGGACGCTCCGGCCGCGGGCCCACGATCGACATGTCGCCCTTCAACGTGTTGTAGAGTTGCGGCAGCTCGTCGAAGCGCAGTTTGCGAATGATTTTTCCCACTTTAGTGATGCGCGGGTCGTCTTTGGTCGCGGTCACCGCGCCCGTCACGGCTTCCGCGTCCACGCGCATGGAGCGGAATTTGTAAACCGTGAAGGGAACGTCGTCCATCCCCACTCGCACCTGCCGGTAGAGAATCGGACCCGGGGATGAGAATTTCACCGCGAGCGCGGTAATCGCCATGATGGGCGAGGCGATCACCAGCCCGATCGCCGCTATGATCGTGTTCATCACCGTCTGCAACACCAGGTTCTGCGGCCGCGGACCCAATTCGCCGGAATAAATCAACTGCGCCGGACGCAGTTCCTTCAAACAGACTCTTCCGACAACGCGCTCAAAGGTCGAGCCGGCTTCTTCGATTATGTGACCCGAAAAACGCAATTCCAGCAGATCGGCCACAGGCACGCGATTGCGCCGCTCGCTCATTCCCACCACGACTCGCGAGGGGTTCGTGGCCCGCACGATCTCCTTCAGGTCGGGGAGCCTCCCGAGCACCTTGGCGCCGCGCAGCATGTCTCCCGGCTGGTGCGCGTCGTCGACGTACCCCGCCACTTCCAGCCCCAGTTCTGGATGTTCCTCGAGGTGCTTGGCGATGTCTTCGAGCAGCGGGCTTCCGCCAACCATGAGAAGGCTGTCACGGCCCATTACCTTCATCGCGAAGGCGCTGAACAGTACCCGCCAGAAATAAATCACTACCACCGCCAGCGCGCTTCCGACGGCCATCACGTGGGCCGAAACGCGCAGGTCGGGAAATATATAGCTCAGCAGGCCCTGCGCCATGAACGCCCCGCCCATCACCAGGCAAAGCTGTTGCAGCAGTACAATCCTGTTCTTTACGTAGAACTGGGAGTACAAATCGTTGAAGTGCATGCCCACCATGATGGTGAGCAGCACCGGCACGAGGTGCATGAACCCGCCGTCATAAATCAGGTTCACCCACGGGTCGACGTTCATGGTGAGGTAGACGGCAATGATGAAAGCCGTCGTGATCAACATGATCTCCGAGATCAGCAGCACCAGGGCTGTGACGGGAACGAAGACACGAAAGATGCGAGTCATCCGAGGGGCCTATTTCAGATACGCCAGTCACACATTATAGCGGGATGTCTTGGCGTAGGCTGTCTCTAGCGGTACTGGCAGGGTAATGGTCCGAACGTCCTGCGGGGGTCAGTCGCGGCCTGTCGTCAAACTGTAAACATTGAACGAATCCGCCACGCGTTCCGATGGGCGGCGGCGCAACAACCAGTTATAGCTGCCATCGAGTGGCGCCCACTCGTATAGAACGCTCAAGCTCGCTACCACCAGGCATCCTTGCGCGCGGGCTTCCCGGGCGCTGGCCGGAATGGGATGCGCGGTAATGCCGAAATGCGCGGGTGGAGCCTCCGAAAACGTTGCAAGGCACACATTTCCGGCCAATTTTCGCTGTTTCAGGTAGTCTCCCAGGCGCTTCATGTCCTGCCCCCAATCGAGATTCGAGTCCACCACGAACTTCCATCCCTCGGTGCGCCCGCCGTTAGGCCAATTGAAGAATGAGATGTACCTCGGGAAAGCTGCAGCCGATTCCACCGCGACCAGGCCGAGGAATATCACGCCGGCCCATCGCAAAAGCGCCGGGACAAACCGTCCGCGCGAGCGGAAAACAGCCGCCGCCACCCATACGAAAAGAAACGGATAGACCGGCAGAATGTGGCGGATTCCTATGTTGATGCGCGAGGTCGTGGCAACCAGGAAGTAAAGCAGTGGAGGGATGGTAATCACGAACCATTCCCGGCGCGTCCGGAGGATGGTGACGATGGCATTGCGGGGCACTGTTGAGAGCACCACGTAAAACACCGCCGCATAGGAAAGCAGCAACAGCAACAGCAGTCCGGTGGGCGATTTGATTTGCAATAGAATCGGAAAGTAGTACCACCACCCGCCGGTGCCCGACCGCAACCCCAGGAAATAAGAAGCGTGACCGCGGGCGTTGTGCTGGGAGATGTACACGATACCGCGGAAGAACGACGGTATCGGGATGGGAGTATGCACGGCGGCGCGGTCGAGCGAACGCGCCAGATCCGGATGCCGCAACAACCCACGCCCCAGAGGAGCGGTGACGCTGTTGGCCGCAAGCATATCCGTGAACCGTGTCTCTGTCACCTCGGGCGGCAGAAGGGGCCGGGTCTGGAAGCCATAGCAGGTATACAGCGCGGCAAAGATTCCCGCCGAAAGTACAACCATGCTCTTTACGAGATGCCCCAGCGAGACCCGCCACGGCGGCGCCTGGTTGGCCGCCGCCTGTTGAAAACCATGCGCCAGGTAGAGGATGAAATACAGCGGCGGCAGCGCCAGTGCCGAGTATTTCACCGCCACCGCCAACCCGGTGACGAGGCCGCACCGTAGTGCCGAACCCATATCTCCCCGTTCCAGAAACGCGTTCCACGCGATGCAGCCGGCAAACAAGCCAAAAGCCGCCGCCAGGTCGGTTGTCGCCAGATGGCCGTGGGCGATGATGTTGGGATCGAAAGCGAACAAGGCTAATGCGAACAGCCCGGCCACCGGGCCGAAGTGGCGCCGGGTCCACCAGGCGATGACCGCGCCGAAGGCCAGCGTGAGAAACACTTTGGGGATCCGGCCGGCAATCAGGATCACTTCCGGCGAGACGCGATTCTGGTACAGGAAGGCGGCATCCGAGGACCAGCGCGATTCGCCTCCTGTAGACGAGCCCGCCGGAGGTTTCAGCCATAGCCTGAGTGGCAGCAAAGGCAGGGCGGAGATCACTTGCGAAAGCGGCGGGTGCTCCGTTTCGCGTGGAGACACGCCGGTCTTGAGAAATGCGTAGCCTGCGCGCAGGTGGTAGGACTCGTCCACCGTATCGCTATCGAGAAACACGCCGGAAAAAAGTGCTACCGCCATGATCGCCAGCAGCGCGGCCGCCAACGGGCCGAAATATCGCTCCGCCAGAGGAACGCACGCCTCAGTCTTGCCGGTAGCAGGGTGTGTCAGGACGCTGGACATGGACGAATCCAGGAAGAGCGTAACACCGGAGTTGTCAAAACCAACCGCTGACTTTCATTAGTCCTCGCGGTAGGCTGCTGAGCCATAACCTTAGTTTGGCCCCGGTTCCATAGCCAAATGGAAGATGGAACGCGCCTTCGGTCCAGCCGAATAATGGCTCTGAACCCATCGAGCCATACCCTGCATGCCATCTGCCGCAAGTGACGGACAGAACGCCGCCCTGGCGTCGCTCGAAGCCGATGCCAGCCGCATGGCCATCAGTCTCGACAAGGGCCGCTACCTCGTGCTGCTGGTGCTGACCGTGATTTATGCCGGCGGCGTAATCCTGCACGCGCGCGGCAAGCCACTCTGGTACGACGAGGTGTTCACCGTCATGGCGGCGGCTGAGCATAACGTGGCCGATACCTGGCGCGCCGCGGGCCAACTGGACTCCGCGCCCCCGCTCACTCACCTGCTAACGCACTTCGCAGTCCAGTGGTTTGGACCGAACGAGATCTCCGCCCGCCTGCCGGAAATCGCCGGGTTTTGGATCTTTTGCCTCGCTCTGTTTTGGTTCGTAAGGCATCGTTTGGGAATCTTCTACGGGTTGGCGGCGCTGCTCATACCTCTCTCCACGGAAGCCTACGATTACGCCTACGAGGCTCGCGCTTACGGGCTGGAGCTCGGATTCTGCGGCCTACTGCTGCTTTGCTGGCAGAGGGCGGCAGGCGCTCGCGGATTTCGGTACGCGGCAGCCTCCGCGGGAGTAGCTCTGACTCTTGCCGGGGCTCTGATGTGCCAGTATTATGCGGTGCTCCTCTATCTCCCGCTGGCTGGGGCAGAGGCGCTTAGAGCATGGAAAACGCGGCGCACGAATTGGGGCATCTGGTTGGGGATGGCCTTCGGAGCGGCGCCGCTGGTCTGGCGATTAGCCGGCATCCGGTCGGCTGTCCATGGTTTCAGCCAGACGTCATGGTCCGATTCGGTCGCCGGTACGACCGTATGGTCGGTTCGCCCGTTTGATGTGCTGGACTTCTGGAACGAGGGTTTGCAATCGGGATTGTGGATTCTGGTGCTGGCGCTGGCGGCTGCGGCTTTATGGGCGTGGAAGGCGCCCGCCGATCCTCCGCCGCCGAAAAACTCGTCTGCATTCCCGCCTTGGGAAATTCTCGCCGCCATTCTGTTCCTGGCGATCCCGTTCCTCACGGTGGTCTTCGGGCTCCTGGTAACGCACATCTATTCCTCGCGATACGCCCTGGTTGGGCTCACGGGCGTAGTGCTGCTGGTGCCCCTGGTGGTGGCGCGGATGGCGCGCGGACGGGCGCTGGTAGCGTTTCTGCTCGTAGCCCTGGCCGCCTTCCGGCTGGTTATCGTGACCACGGCATTTGCACCCCCATTCGACTTGCAGAACCAGGAATTCGTGCTGGTGGATGCCCTCAAGCAGGGGCCGGTGGTGGTGGCCGACGGCCAATTGTTCATGCAGATGTGGTGGTATCTGCCCGAGCCGTTGAAGTCGAACCTGATTTTTCTGGTGGATCGCGAGGCCTCGGTCAAGTATCAGACGTTCAACACAGCGGCGATAGACTCGGCGTTGAGCAGTGTCCGCCAGTCGTTCCCGATTCGCGCCTTGGACTACAAAACATTCGCTTCGCCCGGAAAAGAGTTCCGGCTGCTGCAAAACCCGCTGAAGCCGGGATGGATGTTGGAAAAAATCGCCGCCGACGGCGGCGAAGAAGTTATCGAAAGATATACAAACCTGCGGCAACTGTACCGGATCCGGATGAAATAGCCGGTCCGCACCCATAACCTTCGTTGCCATCAGTTCCATAATCAAAAACAAGCTAGAACCTTCCCCTCGTCCAGCCGAATAATGGCTCTGATCTTTAGCCCTGTTTTAGGGGAGGCCGATTCGTGAAAGTTGTCATTCTGTGCGGTGGCTTGGGAACCCGTCTCCGCGAAGAGACCGAGTTCCGCCCGAAGCCCATGGTGGAAGTGGGCGGACGGCCGATCCTGTGGCACATCATGAAGATTTACGCGCACTACGGATACCGGGATTTCGTGCTGTGCCTGGGCTATCGCGGTAACACCATCAAAGAATACTTCCTGAATTACGAGGCGATGAACAACGATTTCACCATGCGCCTCGGCGAAAAGTCCCACATCAAAACGCACGGCCACCACAGCGAAGAAGGCTTCACCGTCACGCTCGCCGACACCGGCCTCGACTGCATGACCGGCGGACGCCTCCGCAAAGTGCAGCGCTACATCGACGGCGACACTTTCATGCTGACCTATGGCGATGGCGTGAGCGACGTGAATATTCGCCGCGTTCTCGAGTTCCACAAGAGCCACGGAAAGATCGCCACCGTGACCACTGTCGCTCCCATCTGGCGCTTCGGCATGCTGGAAGTCGCGGGCGAAGGCTGCGTCACTAATTTCACCGAAAAGCCCAAAGGCGACGGTTCCATCAGCGCCGGCTATTTCGTCTGCCAGCGCGCGATTTTCGATTATCTCGGCGGGGACGAGTGCATTCTGGAACACGAGCCCCTGGAACGTCTGGCAAAAGAGGGAGAACTCATGGCGTATCGCCACGACGGCTTCTTCTACGCCATGGACACCTACCGCGAATATCAGCACCTGAACGAGTTGTGGAATCGCCAGGCTGCGCCCTGGAAGCTCTGGGACGACGTCCCCGCCCTGCCGCGGCTGGTCAGCAATCGATGAACTACCTCTGATGCCTCCATGGAAAACCTGCTCGCGGACGATCTCGACCACATCCTTCAGCACTCCGAAGACCTGTGGTCCGAGATGCGTGGCGAGCGCGTGTTCATTACCGGTGGCACGGGTTTTGTCGGTAGCTGGCTGCTCGAAGGCCTGTTGTGGGCCAACCGCCGGCTGAACCTGGATATCCGGTGCACGGTACTGACCCGCGATGCCGAAGGCTTCAAACAGAGGCGCGCGCATCTGGCATCCGATCCCGCCCTCACTCTGCTTGAGGGCTCGGCGGCCAATTTCCACTTCCCGGGAGGCACGTTTCCCCTGGTTGTCCATGCGGCTACCGAAAGACCCTTCACTGCGGATGCCGAACATCCCTACTCGACCTTCCTCTTCGATATCGGCGCCACAGCTCGGATTCTGGAATTCGCCGGGCGCGCGGGCGTGCGGCGCATGCTGTTCACCAGTTCGGGCGCGGTGTACGGCCGGCAGCCGGCTGCCATGAGCCACATTCCGGAAGACTATGCCGGCGCCCCTGCCGCCAGCGACGTTCACTCGGCTTACGCCCAGGCCAAGCGCGCCTCCGAGTTCCTTTGCGCCAGCGCCGCCCGGGCACGAGGCTTCGGCATTGCCATCGCGCGCCTCTTCGCGTTTGTGGGGCCGTATCTTCCGCTCGATGCCCATTACGCCGCCGGCAACTTCCTGCGCGACATTTTGGCCGGTGGTCCGGTGCGTATCGCCGGAGACGGCACTCCGTATCGTTCCTATCTCTACGCCGCCGACCTGTCCATATGGCTCTGGACCATGCTGCTGCGCGCGCCTTCAGGCGTGCCGTTCAATGTGGGTTCCGAAGATGCCGTCAGCATCGCCGCTCTGGCTCGCCGCGTACTCTCCGCGACATCGGCGGCAAGTGAAATTCACATCGCCACAACCCCGGTTTCCGGACGGGCGCCGGAACGGTACGTTCCCGATGTCGCGCGCGCCGGACTGCAACTGGGGTTGCGCCAATGGATCCCGCTCGACGAGGCGATCCGGCGGACGTATCGCTGGCACTTGCGGCAGCGCATCGCGGAGGCGGTGTTCGCATGACCGCGCTCTCCGATTCCGTCATCCCGTTCTTTGTGAGCTTGCAATGTTTAGCCTGAAAAACAAAACCATACTGATCACCGGTGGAACCGGATCGTTCGGCAAAAAATGCGCCGAACACTTATTGCGGCGATATAGTCCCAAACGCCTGATCATCTTCAGTCGCGACGAACTCAAGCAGCACGAAATGCGGGTGGGCGGTTTCGACCATCCCGCGATGCGGTACTTCATCGGCGATGTCCGCGATGTCGACCGGCTCCGGCGGGCCATGGTGAACGTGGATGTCGTGATTCATGCCGCCGCCCTCAAACAGGTTCCGGCCTGCGAATACAACCCCATCGAGGCCATACAAACCAACGTCAACGGCGGCAGGAACGTAATTGAAGCGGCGCTCGACAATCGGGTGCATCGTGTTCTCGCGCTGAGTACCGATAAGGCCGTCAGTCCGACTAATCTTTATGGGGCGACGAAGCTGGTTGCGGAAAAGCTGTTCGTGCAGGCCAACGCATATCGCGGCGGCGACCCCATCCGCTTTTCGTGCGTCCGCTACGGCAACGTGGTGGGCAGCCGCGGCAGCGTGGTTCCGCTGTTCCGCGAACAGCGAAAAACCGGCCGAATCACCATTACCGACGCCCGTATGACGCGCTTCTGGATGACGCTCGACCAGGCCGTGGAGCTGGTGCTGAATTCCATCGAGACCATGTATGGCGGCGAAGTCTTCATTCCCAAAATTCCCAGCATGAGGGTGGTGGACCTGGCCGAAGTGATCGCTCCGGATTGCGAACAGGTCGAGATCGGCATCCGGCCCGGCGAGAAACTGCATGAGACGCTGATTTCGGAAGACGAGGCCCGCCACAGCATCGAACTGAGCACGCGCTACGTCATCACGCCCATGCATCCCTGGTGGAAAGATCAGGAAGTGGCGCCCGGGCGCCCGCTTCCCGAGGGTTTCCAATATTCCAGCAACACCAATCCGCAGTGGCTTACGCAGGACCAGTTACGGCGGCTCGTGGGGGAAACCGATTCCCAACCTGAAACCGTGTCGGTGGAAAGCTGAGGACGTTCCGCTAACATGCTGCTCTCCGACTACGTCATCCAGTTTCTGGCAGACAAGGGCGTTCGTGACGTGTTCCTGGTTTCCGGAGGCGGAATCATGTACCTTCTCGATTCCCTCGCCCGCAATCCGGAGGTGCGCTACTACTGCAACTACCACGAGCAGGCCTCCACGGTCGCTGCCGAGGGGTACGCCCGCGTCACCAACGGCGTCGGCGTGTGTCTCGTCACTACCGGACCAGGCGGAGCCAATGCGCTCTCCGCCATTCCCGCCGCGTGGGTGGATTCCATTCCGCTCCTCGTGATCTGCGGCCAGGTAAAGCGGGAATTGATCGCCGACTACGCGCAAATCAGGCAAGTCGGCCCGCAGGAGGGGAACATCGTGGGGATGGCCCAGCCTGTCACGAAGTACGCCAAGAGCGTGCGCGACCCCCAAACCATCCGCTTCGAGCTCGAATACGCCTGGCACCTGGCGACTTCCGGGAGGCCGGGCCCGGTGCTGTTGGAATTGCCGCTCGACGTGCAGGGCGCGCAGATAGACCCCGTGGCTCTCGCGGGATTCACCGCGCCGCGCCGCGAGCGCTCTGAGCCGCTCGGGAAATCGGTTAGCCGCGTTCTCGACGAAATCCGCCTGGCGCGCCGTCCCATGCTGCTTTGCGGCAATGGCATTCATCGGGCGCGTGCCCAGGAGTTGCTGCGCGCCGTCTTGAACAAGCTGAACGTCCCCGTCGTGGTCCCGCTGACGGCCAAGGACGTCATCGAGGAAGACCACCCCATGAACATGGGAGTTTTCGGGGTGGCCGGCCAACGCCGGGCCAACTTCGCGGTGCAGAATTGCGACTGCCTCGTGGCAATCGGTGCCGGTCTCAACTGCCAGAAGGTTGGATTCAACATTGCGGGATTCGCTCCCAAGGCACGCAAAGTGATCGTGGACATCGACGGCGCGCAACTGCGGCATCAGGTGGTGCGGCCCGATGTCGCCGTCGAAGCCGACGCCGCCGAATTCCTCATGGAGATGCTGGCACAGACAGAGACGGCGCCACAGACTCCGAAGCGTGAATGGATGGCCGCCTGCGAACGCTGGCGCCGCCGCTATCCGCCCGTCACGCCCGACTATTACGCCGAGTCGCAGTACGTCAACACCTACGTTTTCTACGACAAGCTTTCCGACATTCTCGATTCCACCGCCCTGATGGTCACCGGAAACGCGCTCGATACCACCAGCTACTTTCAGGCGTTTCGCGTGAAGAAGGGACAGCGCACCACCAACAGCGGCTGGGGCGCAATGGGGTGGTGCCTGCCGCTGGCCATCGGTACTTGCCTCGGCGGCGGCAAACGCC
This sequence comes from Bryobacteraceae bacterium, assembly GCA_035509055.1. Classification (GTDB taxonomy): domain Bacteria; phylum Acidobacteriota; class Terriglobia; order Bryobacterales; family Bryobacteraceae; genus PALSA-129. The sequence goes on from DATJMA010000119.1 coordinate 29,713, forward strand.
GGACCCTGTGCTGCACCGGCGACGGGAGCTTCCAGTTCAACGTGCAGGAACTCCTCACCATCGCGCACTACCGGCTCCCCATCCAGATCTTCGTGCTCAATAACCGGGGATATTCGAACATTCGCGCCACGCAGAACAGCTTCTTCGAGCGCCGGTACGTGGGAGCCGACGCCGCCTCGGGCGTCGGCAATCCGAGTTTCGAGCACCTCGCGGCGGCCTATGGCATGCGTTACTCCGGCATCCGGACGAACCGCGACATCGAGAGCGGGGTCCGAGAGGCGCTGGCGGGCGATGGACCGGGCATCTGCGAGGTGAACGTCTCGCCCGAGCAGGGCATCTGGCCCAAAGCTTCGGCATTCCGCCGTCCCGACGGCACGTTTGAATCGCGCCCTTTGGAAGACATGGCGCCGTTCCTTTCGCGAGAAGAGCTTTGGGAAAATATGCACCAGTTCGATGAGGTGCCGGCGTGAAAGTGCTGGTCACCGGCGGCAGCGGACTGCTGGGCTCGAACCTGGCGGTCGAATTCCATCGTGCGGGACATCGCGTTACCGCGGTTTATCGGCAGCACGCCTTCGGAATTCCAGGGGTTTCGGCGGCTGCCTGCGATTTGACCCACCCCGCGGAACTCGCCCGGCTGCTCGGTGCCGCGCGGCCGGATTGCATTGTGCATTGCGCCGCCGCCACAAATCTGGAGTGGTGCGAAACGCATCCGGAGGAGTGCCTGCGCATCAACGCCGAAGTGCCTGGCGAGATCGCCGTACTCGCATCTCGCCTCGGAGTGCACCTGATCCACATCTCCACCGACGCGGTCTTCGATGGTGCTACCGGCGGCTATGTGGAATCCGACCCGCCGTGTCCGCTCCATCAGTATGGGCGCAGCAAAGCCCAGGCCGAGGCAGCTGTGTTAAGCGAGATGCCCGCGGCGCTGGTTCTGCGCCTCAACATTTATGGATGGAATCTGCTCCCCAAGACCAGCCTGGCGGAGTGGATCCTCGGACTGCTCGAACGCAATTCCCCCGTCGCCGGCTTTCGCGACGTGGTGTTCTCGCCCCTGCTGGCCAACTGCCTGGCCGGCTGGATACCGCAACTGTTGGACACCGGTCGATCGGGGATTCTTCACCTTGCTTCCCACGATCGCGCCAGCAAGTACGATTTTGCCCGCCAACTCGCCGAGGTTTTTGGATTCAACCCGCAGTTGGTGCGCGAATCCTCCGTGGCCGAGTCCGCACTGGCTGTGCCGCGCGCGCGCAACACCTGGCTCCGCGCCGACAAGCTGGCCTCTGTGCTTGGCCGGCCTCTGCCCTCCATCCGCGAAGGCTTGCAGGCCTTCCGTGCCCTTCGCGACTCCGGATTCACGACCACACTGAGAGCGGCCGCCGCATAGGGAGAATCGTATGCCCGTACTACAGATCGGAAAACGTGCAGTGGGCGCCAACCATCCGGCTTACTTCATCGCCGATATTTCCGCCAATCACGACGGCGATCTCGAGCGCGCCCGCGCGCTGATTCACCTCGCAGCCGAAAGCGGCGCCGACGCGGCCAAGTTCCAGAACTTCCGCGCTGAAAAGATCGTCAGCGAGCGCGGGTTCCAATCCATGGGCAGCCAGCTTTCCCACCAGGCCCGGTGGAAAAAGTCCGTCACCCAGGTCTATCGCGAAGCCAGCCTGCCCTGGGAGTGGACCGGACCTCTGAAGCACGAATGCGACGCCGCCGGCATCGACTATTTCTCAACCCCGTATGATTTCGATGCCGTGGATATGCTCGACCCGTATGTGCCGGCCTTCAAAATCGGCTCCGGCGATATCACCTGGCCGGAAATGCTCGCCGCGATAGCCGCCAAAGGCAAGCCGGTAATCCTCGCCACTGGCGCTTCCGAAATCGGCGAGGTACAGAACGCCGTAGCCACAATTCTGCGCTCCAATTCGCAGCTCGCGCTGATGCAATGCAACACCAACTACACTGCCAGCCTGGAGAACTTCCGCCACATTCACCTCAACGTGCTTCAAACCTACGCCGTGATGTTCCCCGACCTGGTATTGGGCCTTTCGGACCACACGCCCGGCCACGCCACCGTCCTCGGCGCCATCGCCCTGGGTGCGCGTGTGGTGGAGAAGCACTTCACCGACGACACCTCCCGCGAAGGCCCCGACCATCCCTTCTCGATGACTCCAACGGCGTGGCGGGAAATGGTGGAGCGCACTCGCGAGTTGGAGCTGGCGCTCGGCTCGGCGGTGAAACGAGTGGCCGAAAATGAGCAGCAGACCGTCGTGGTGCAACGCCGGTGCCTGCGTGCCGCGCGCGATCTCGCCGAAGGCACGGTTCTCGACCGCGGCATGATCGACGTACTTCGGCCCGCGCCCTGCCACGCCATCAAGCCCTACGACTTGCCGCAAGTGCTTGGTGCCCGTATCCGCGCCGCGGTGCCCGCCGGTGAAGTGCTCACCTGGAACGTTCTGGAGCGCCCGCCGCAATGAGGATTCTCTATTTCAGCCGCGCTTATACCACTCACGACCGCCGCTTTCTCGAGGCTATCGCGGCGCGTCACGAGGTGTGGTACCTGCGGCTCGAAGACGACGCGGTGAGCTACGAAGCGCGCCCCGTGCCCCGCGGCGTTCGCGTGATGGAACCGCTGGCGGCGGGCGTGCGGATCTCCAATCCGGAGGATTACCTGAGCATCGTGCCCGCCTTCGAGGCTGCGCTCGCCCGGGCGCGTCCGGATATGGTTCACGCCGGGCCCATTCAAAGTTGCGCGTTCCTCGCCGCACAGGCCGGTTTTCATCCCTTACTGGCGATCTCCTGGGGATCCGACCTGCTGGTTGACGCCCACCGCGACGACAACTGGAACCGGTCGACCCGGTTCGCACTGCAACATTCCGACATGCTGGCGACCGATTGCGACGAAGTCTCCGAGGCGGCCCATCGCGTCGCGGGAGTCGGCCGCGAGAGAATCGTGCAGTTCCCCTGGGGCGTGGACATTGATGCGTTCGGGCCGGGAACCGACCGTCTCGAACTGCGCTGCAAACTTGGCTGGGAGGAGTGCGCGGTTGCCATCTCCACACGATCCTGGGAGTCGGTTTATGGCGTCCTTCCACTCCTCGAAAGCTTTTCCGCGGCACACTACAGCCAACCTCGCTTGCGCCTGATACTGGCCGGGGATGGCTCGTTGCGGCCTGACGTGGAGCGCCTGATCTCTGCGGGCGGCCTCGAACGCGCTGTGTGGCTTCCCGGCGCCGTTCCAAACGACCAACTCCCCGATTACTTCCGCGCCGCAGACTTTTACGTCAGCTTCGCCCGCAGCGACGGCAGTTCGATTTCCCTGTTGGAGGCGATGGCGACCGGTTTGCCGGTCATCGCTACCGACCGCGCCAGCAATCGCGAATGGATCGCCGCTCCATCCAGCGGCGTTTTGGTGCCTTCCGGCGACACCCGCGCGATGGCGGCGGCGCTTTTGGCGATGGCCAACCTCTCGGGAAGCCGGCGCCGCGAAATCGCCGCATGCAATCGCGCGATTGCCGGGAACCGGGCCGATTGGCGGCGTAACGTGAGCAAATTGCTGGCGGCGTATGAAGTTCTTGCGCCCCATGCCGGGCAGGTGAAATCATGAGATTCGTCAGCGTAGTGGCTGGATGTTACAACGAAGAGGGAAACGTCGGCGAGTTGTACGAGCGCGTGTGCCGGGTTTTTCGCGAGGAATTGCCCGATTACGCATTTGAGCTGGTTTTCATCGATAATGCTTCCGAAGACGGCACGGTGGCCGTCCTGCGGGAGATTGCGCGCACCGACAGGCGCGTGAAGGTCATAGTCAACAACCGGAACTTCGGATGCGATCGCTCGGTTTATCACGCCACGTTGCAGGCGCGGGGCGAAGCCGTCGTCGTCATCGCTACCGACCTGCAGGATCCGCCGGAAATGATCCCGCGGTTCTTGCGCAAGTGGGAGGAAGGCTACCAGATCGTACTGGCGCAAAAACGTTCGAGCGACGAATTCGCGCCCTTCCAATTAGTGCGTAAGGTCTACTATCGGCTTATTAATCGGTTGTCGCAAACGCCGCTGGTGCGGGACGCAACCGGATTCGGTGTGTATGACCGGAAAGTGATCGAGGATATCCGCAAAATTGGCGACCCCTGTCCGTACTTTCGCGGATTGGTCTGCGAATTGGGCTACAGCCGCTTCTTGGTTCCTTTCGACAAACCGGCCCGCAGGCGCGGCTTCACAAAGAACAACTTTTACACCCTGTACGACCTGGCCATGCTCGGCATTACCAACCACTCCAAGGTGCCGCTGCGGCTGGCGACGTTCGCCGGTTTCACCGTCGGTTTCATCAGCTTTCTGGTGGCTCTCGGATATCTCGTATACAAGCTCTTCTTTTGGTCGAATTTCTCCGTGGGCATGGCCCCTGTGGTGTTTGGAATTTTCTTTTTGGGGGCAGTGCAGTTATTCTTCATCGGGATCGTGGGCGAATATGTGGGTTCGATTCATACCCAGGTATTGCATCGGCCGCCCGTGATCGAGCGGGAGCGCATCAATTTCGAGCCGGAGCACGGCGATCCCCGCCGGATTTCTGGCGCGATGGATGTTACCGAATCGCTCGGTGTGACGAACCAGAACTATTGACTCGCCTGCGGGATGCGGCGGCGGATGGGGCTGGTCCCGCGCTCTGGATGAAGGGGCCGGCGCCGTTACTGCAATACCGGGAACAGATCTTGCCGGCCTTCCGATGGCGCGATTTCGCCGATCTTCAGGTCGTACGTAATTCCGCAGCAGCGGAAGCACATCGGCATGATGCGCGCCGATTCATAAACGCGGCGGAATTCCTTCATGCGTTCGCTGTTCCACGCATCCTCGATCGTCCCCTCCAGGATGTTGCCGATCGTGTATCCATCGCCGCACAGCGCGAGTCTGCCGTCCGGAAAGACGTCCACCCGCGTGTATGGCAAGGAACAGGACGATTCCGGGCTCGGAGGCGCCGGGGAATAGTATTTCTCGAGATCCAGGTTCCAATCGAAATTCACCCGCATGTCGGATACCGATTCGACGAACGCTCGCGTCCGCGCCATGCTGGCCTTCAGTTCCGCCACTTCTGTCTTGTTGAGGTAGGAATTATTCCCGGGAATGTGGTGGAGCATGACCTTGTCCCCCACACCCGTGCGGTCTTTGAATTCCTGGTGCCGGCGCATGATCTCATCCGTAGCGAAGAAGTAGTTCTGGATCAGCCAGTCGCGCACCCCGGCGTCATACACCGCGTGCGCGATCTTGTCGATGCTGTGGTAATTAACCTTGGTGATGGCAGTCGAGATCCGGATAATGGGAAACGGCCGTTTGCCACGGAGGCGCTTGATCTCGGCGATTCCGTCCATGATCGCTGCGAACGAGCCGGGCACCTTGCCGCGCTCCAGGGAGGATGGTTCGTCCCACCCGTCGAGCGAAATCAACAGAACGTTCAGGCCATTGTCCACCATTTCCTTGGCGCGCTTCTTAATCAGCAGACCGTTGGTAGTGATGAAGGACAGGCTTCGCCCGTCGCGAACCAGGCGCATTACTTCCGCCAGGTGCGGATATAGCGTGGGCTCGCCGCCGAAAAGATCCATGATGGCTCCATGCCGGGTACCCTCCATCGTGGCTTTTTCGACGATCGCAAACGGCATATCGCCCAAGTACTCGTCCTCGCGGTCGGCCCTTGCCTGGCCGATGCAGCACATGGGGCAAGCGAAATTACAGCGGTTCGCCAGGTTCAAGCGGATTTCGCGTGGAAACCTGTTGTCGCGTTTGCCGAACGCCAGATCGTGGAGGCGGTTCACGGCCATCTTCGGGCTTTGCAGGCTGAATTGAGAAGCCTGTTTGAAGTTCAGCAGATTGGTGGTTCCGAACCGCATCGGCGCTTTCCTCCCACTTATGGACTGGTGGCGTTATCGCCCTCTGACAAAGCATGGCGGCAATGAACGCTTGAATCAAGTTCGCCTTGGTTAGGGCCCGGACGCTATCCGCGGATCGGCGTCATAATGGTGAAGTCCCTGTTCCGCATGTCATTTCCTGCCAATCCAAGATGCGCGGTGGCCATCGGCCCGTGGTTGCCCGGGCGATGAGCGGCGGCTCCAGAAGGCGTTTCTGGACTTGGCTCGTCGCCGTTCCCTTGGCGGCGTTTCTCCTCTACTGGTCGCTCCGCGGAGTCGATTGGGAGCTCGTTTGGAAAACCCTGTCCGGGGCCCGGTGGGGCTTGATTGCGGAGGCCTTCGGGTTGGTGTTCCTTTCCTTTTTCCTGCGTGCGCTCCGCTGGCGGATTCTGCTGAATGCCGAAGAAACGCTTCCCGTGGGCGAGGTCTTCTGCGCCACCATGGCGGGCTACATGGGCAATGCCTTCCTACCCGCGCGCGCCGGCGAGATGGTGCGCACCCTGGTGGTAAGCGGCCGCTCCTCGCTAAGCAAGACTTACGTCCTTACAACCGCCCTCAGCGAGCGCCTGATGGACGTCATCGCCCTGGTCCTGTGGTCCTCGCTGGTCTTGCTGGGCGTGCGCCAGAAGCCCGAGTGGATGGGCGCCGTGGCACGCACCATGGCGATAATCGCTCTTCTTGGCGCCGTCGCCATCGCCGTTCTTCCACACACCGGCGGCCTCTGCCAGAGTCTGCTGCGCCGTGTCCCGCTACCCCCGGCGCTTAGCCATCGCGTGAGCGCCCTGGCCGATCAGGTGCTGCGCGGGATGCGGGCGTTCCACAACCCCGCCCGTTTTTTCGGTTTTTCCGGCTTCACCGTGGCGATCTGGATCAGCGATGCGCTGGGTGTGATGGCGTGGACTCACTCGGTCGGATTGGCTGTCTCGTTTTCCACGGCCATTCTGTTGCTTACCGGCCTCGGCTTGGGCAGCGGACTGCCCTCCACGCCGGGCTATATAGGCATCTACCAGTTCGTCGCCGTCACGGTGCTGGCGCCTTTCGGCATCTCCAAGTCTTCAGCCCTGGCCTTCATCCTGCTGATGCAAACCGGCGGATATGCCGCCACGCTGGCGCTCGGTTTGCCGAGTCTGTATATCCTGCGGGCGAGGAAGCGTGGTAAAGACGGCCGCCCGTTTAAATCTTGACGGCCATGCACTGCGCGCCGGGAAGCTCGAGGATCGGACTCGGCAGCTCGGCGAAATACTCCTGAAACGCCCTCGTCGGTCCGGGTAGGATGACGTAGTCGTGCGAGAGAATCACTCCGCCTTTTGCCATACGCGGATAGAAAAACTCCAGTGCCGCCAAAGTCCCCTCGTAGAGGTCCATGTCGAGGTGGACGAACGAAAACTGCCTGTTGGCAACCGGACCGGAGGTTTCCGGGAAGATTCCTTTGTACAGATGGACGTTGTCGAGCCCGGCGAGATAAGGCAGCACTTTCTCGTAGTCCGCTCGCAACCAGCCTTCGCCCAGAGCGTCACACTCCGAGCCGTCGGACAGGAGGTCGCTACGGCTCGGTAAGGGGAGCCCTTCAAACGTGTCGAACAGGTGCAGCGGGCGTCCGTCGCTGGCCTCATGAATAAGCCTCGCCGAAGCGCCCTGAAACACCCCCACTTCGGCAAGCTCTCCGGGAATCTTGTGCAGATTCTTAACCAGCGAGAAAATCTGGTGGGCTTCCACTGGTGTGAGCAGCATCCGGCGCTCGCGGCGCAGCCGGCGAACTTCCTCGAACGCCGCTTCCCGCCCATGGTAGCTGACGAGTCCGTACCCAAAACCCGAGACCAGCGCATGAACGCCAAACTGAAATCGCTGTCGGGCGACAACCAGGTTCTCCTTCATCGTCGGCAAAGTAGGGTCCTCCGGTTCCAGATTGCTGGCTTTGTCTCCTCCCGGGCAAGACGGCAAACGGTATGGGACCTCGTGTTTGCTAAAGACAACCCTGCTCCACCGCCTTGGATATGGAACGAAAGTTCCCCCTCATCGTCGAATCGCACCCCGTACTCGAGCCGGGAGACGGGTGAAACGATCGCGCGTGGCGATTCACTACATCCACAGAGCCGGACAGAGTGACGGCTACTTGACAAAAAAATAAAGGAAACGAATATGTCTGAACTCGAAAAAAAGATCGCCGATCGCGCCGCCAGCAATGCGGATCTCGAAGGCGCCCAGGACTTGATTGAGGCTCATATCGACGAGGTAAGTGGCGGCGGTTTCAGCCTGCACATCCAGTTCACCGACCCCGTTCCCGATCCGAAGCCGATCCTTCGCTATTAGTCAGGTCCATCTCCGGAGGGTGCGGATTCTGCCGGCTCGGAGGCAGCAGGGTCCGCATCCTTCGGTTCTCTTGATTCCGGGTGACGTCCATGCCAATTCAAAATCTCAACATCGTTTTCAAGATCAGTGAGCGGTGCAATCTCAAGTGCGACTACTGCTACTTCTTCTTCGGCGGCGATGAAACCTGGAAAAAGCATCCGCCCCTGGTGTCCCGAAAAGTCGTCGAAGACCTCGGCTCCTTCGCGGCGCGCGCCGCCCGCGATCATCGGCTGGAAAAGATTCAGCTCATCTTCCACGGCGGTGAACCGCTGCTGATGAGCCAACCGCGCTTCGCCGAAATGTGCGAAACCCTCCAGGCTCGCCAGGATGGCTTTCAGTTCAATTTCGGATTGCAGACCAATGGCGTGCTGATCGACGGCGGCTGGATCGATTTGTTCGAACGCTTCCACATATCGGCAGGCATTTCACTCGACGGACCACCGCCGGTGAACGATCTCCACCGTCTCGACCTCAAAGGCCGCAGCTCCTATGACGGCACCGTCGCCGGATTACGCCTCATGCAGGCGGCTGCTGCCCAGCGTAGAATCCCGCAACCGGGCTTGCTCTCGGTGATCAATCCGTTCGCGGATGGCGCTCAGGTCTATCGGCATTTCGTCCACGATCTGGGCGTGCGCCGCCTGAGTTTCCTGACGCCGGATTATACCTGGGATTCGGTGGCCGGCGAGGCCGTGATCCGCGGGGTCGAGCGCTTCCTGCTGGAGTCTTTGCGCGCCTGGCTGGCCGACAGGAATTCCCAAATCCGTATCCGGGTTTTTTCGGAATTACTCGCCGCCATGATCGATCCCCATGCAATGGAAGCGGTCCAGACCTACCGCGACGATTACCGCAACATCATTTCCGTTTCGTCAAATGGTGACCTCGGCCCGGAGGACACGCTGCGCACGCTCGATCCACGCTTCGCCTCCATGGGCCTGAACGTCGCGACCCATGACCTGCGCAACCTGGTGGAATCGGACGCGTGGCGCGAGCAGGCCGATGCCGCCACCATCCGGCCGGAAGGCTGCAAAGATTGCGGCTGGTGGAAAATCTGCAGGGCTGGACGGCCAATCAACCGCTATTCCAAATCCCGCGGTTTTTCCAATCACTCCATCTACTGCGCCGGATTGCAGGACATGTATACCGAAATCGCCGCCTTTCTCGTCCGCAATGGAACGCCCTTGCCGGAACTCGCGCAACGGCTTGCGACCTAGGAGACCCCATGAAAGACTTCACCCCTCACGCAGCTCTTTTCGCCACGCCACAGGGCGCTGGTACTCTCGCCGCCGTGCGCGGGCTCGCCCTGGCACGGCTGAACAGCACGCGAGCGCGAATTGTGGGCGCGCTGGCGGAATCCCATCTGGATCTGCTGGCGGACAGCCTCCGCGATTTCACTCCAGGCGGAGCGACGGCTTGGAGGCCCGAAACCGGGCTCGCCCTGCTGGCATACCGCAACCGCCAACACACCTTCGCCGCCTTGCAGTGGGCCGCGGCCTGCGCCAGCATGGGCGGCCGCGGCAGCATGATGGCTCGCCTCGATACTCCACAATGGCTCTACCTGGACGGCTCCCTGGTCCCCTTGACCGGCGAATGCGGCCTGATCGCCGACGGCGATCTCGTCGTGGTCGAAACCAATTGCGGCAGCACCGCATTCCGGCTCACCGCCGAGAATCGCTGGGAGTCCGTGCAGACGAAGCCCGGCCCCTGGGCCGTCTTCGCCAGCGGTGGACTCGCGCCGCGATACGTGACGGCAACCGGGTTGCGGCATTCTGTGGAGGGATTTCCCTGGATTTCGGGCACGGTCTCCGGCTCTACCGATTCGGGTTGGCCGCCGCGCTCCGTCCCCGCGCGCCGCATCGCCAACATCGCGAACGGGTGGCGCACGATCCTGACCCATGCGCCGCTGTTCGGCGGATGGGTGGCCGACACCGCCTGCGGCTGTTTGCTCATCGAGCCCAGCGGCACCCATTCCGCACAGTCCGGCAGCTCTTACGACCACCCCGGCCTGATTGCCATCGAGCCGCCGGAATGTCCGTTCTTCTGCGGCGAAATCCTGGTGCATGAGTGCTCGCACCAGCAACTGCTCATCTACTCGATGGTCGCGCCGCTGGTGGAGCGCGGGAGTCGGGAGACATATTATTCGCCCATCAAGCGCGCCACCCGGTCCATCGACCGTGTTCTGACCGGCGCCCACGCGGTGGGAAACATGGTCCGCTACTATGCCACGGTGCGGCAATCGGTCCCGCTCGACCGGGCGTCACAAGAGCGGTTCGAGCGCCACCACAAATGGTTCCAGGAAGATTATCGTCCGGCGCTCGATGCAAGCCAAAGCCTGACACCGGCAGGCCGGCTGCTCTGGACAAGCCTTTGCCGGGCGGTGGACGAGGCGATGCGGCAATGACCGGCAAAGTTACCCGGCTAGACAATCACCGTGTCTTTCGCGCCGAGGCGGTCGAGGCATACGCCACCCGCCGGGCCGGCGATGCCTGGATTGCCCGCTTGCGCGGTGAAAACTGGATCGTGGCGGCGCTTACCCTCTTGGCAACTTCGGGATTGATGTTCCTGATCCTCGGGAGCCGTTAATATGGCCGCCGCTCCCGTTGTAACCGCTGCTCCGCACCGTGTGCCGCTGATCCTTCAGGGCGAAATCAGCGAGTGCGCCATCGCCAGCCTCGCCATGATCGCCGGCGCGTGGGGTCTGAAGGCCGACCTGGCGGCGTTTCGCGCCAGGGTATCGGCTACCCCCCGCGGTGTCAATTTACGAACTTTGATGAACCTTGCCGCCGGCATCGGACTGGCGGCCCGGCCGGTCCGCATTGGGCTGCGGCGGTTGAAAGAATTACGGCTTCCCGCCATCCTGCATTGGAACATGGACCACTTCGTCGTGCTCGAGCGGGTAAAGGGGGATGTCGCCACCATAGTCGACCCGGCGCGCGGGCGGATGCAGATGCCGCTAGACGCAATCTCGCCCCACTTTACGGGAGTGGCGGTCGAGTTTACGCCCACCAGCGCCTTCTACCCCGGCGCTCTGCGTCTTTCACGCAGCTTTCGCCGCGCCTGGGTCGACGACCGGGAATTGCGCGCTTCAGCCTTCCGGATGTTGTGGCTGACGGTGCTGCTGCAAGTCGCCATCGTCGCGCTGCCGTTCGCTTATCGGAATGTAATCGATAAAGGGCGCGGCACGGCAGGTGGTCCGCAGTGGATCTTTTGGGGAATCGCGCTGCTCATGGCCGTACAGGCCGGTTCGTCGTGGTGCCGCGGGATGGTCATCGCGCGACTGAGCAGTTTGTTTGTTCATCGTGTGGCAACGCATCTGGTCGGCCGGCTTTTCACCCTTCCGGTGGCTTTCTTCCAGAAGCAGATGCTGGGGGACATCCTCTCGCGTGTCCGTTCGGTGGATGCGATCCGGCGCTTTGTCACCGAACAGGCCGCTCCGTTTGTAGTCGACCTGTTGGTGGGCTCTGTAACCGCCGTCTTGATGGTCGCCTTCAGTCCGCGCCTGGCAATGATTGTCGTGGCCGGTCTCGGCATCGAAATCGGCGTCCGGTTCGCCGGCATGCGGCGCCAGCGCGAACTCGCTGAAGACCTGCTGCACGCCGAGGGAAAAGAGGTTTCCCGGCTGCTCGAAACCCTGCGCGCCATTCAGGCCATCAAACTGGCGGGCCGCGAAGCGCAGCGCTTTGCCGTCTGGGAAAACGAATTGGTGCGCGTACTGAACGCCAATACCCGCCTGAGCCGCCAGCGCACCACCATCGGCGCAATCGCTTCGGCAGCCGCGTCGCTCGAATGGGCCGGCGTACTCGCCGTGGGAGTGCTTGGAGTGGGCTTCGCGCCTGTGTCCACCGGTGTTCTGTTCGGTTTTCTGGCATATCGCGGAGTGCTTCGCGAGCGGCTGTCGGCCGTGATCGATAGCGTTTGGGCCCTCCAGTTCGCCGCCGTTCATTTACGGCGTCTCGACGACCTCATGCTCGCCGAACCGGAACCTCAGCCGGACGGGCATGTGCCGATCCGAGGCCCGGGACACCTCCGCCTGGAAAATGTAAGCTTCCGGTATGCACCGTCCGAGCCATTGGTGCTCGACAACGTGACCGTCGACATTCCGGCCGGCGCCTGCGTGGCCATCGTGGGCCCTTCGGGCAGTGGCAAAACCACGCTCATCAAACTCCTGCTAGGTCTCGAATCTCCGCAGCAAGGCAAAGTGCTCCTCGATGGCGTTTCCATCGGCCAGGCGAACCGGCAGGCGTGGCGCGACCGTTTCGGCACCGTGATGCAGGACGACACCCTGCTTGCCGGATCGATCGCCGAAAACATCGCCTTCTTCGACCCCCGGATCGAAATGGACGACGTCCGCGCGGCGGCGCGCGACGCGGCCATTCACGACGAAATCGAAGCCATGCCCATGGAGTACGGAACGCTGGTCGGCGATATGGGAGTGCAGGTGTCCGGCGGCCAGCGCCAGCGCATTCTGATCGCGCGCGCCTTGTACCGGAAGCCGGCTCTAATTCTTTTCGACGAGGGAACAGCCAATCTGGACGCCGATTCCGAACGCAAGATCGCCGATGTGCTGGCTAAACTGGCTCCCACGCGGATCGTGGTGGCGCACCGTTCACAACTGCTTTCCGCGTCCGACATGGTCTACGAAGTTCGCGGCGGGCGGGTGTCGCGGCTTCGCTAAGGTCTTTGAGCCGTCAGCGATCAAGCCATCGGCGGCCGCGAAACCCAACCCGGCGCCTGCTGAACGGTGGGGCTTGTCGATTACCGGGCGAATAGCAAATCCCGGAAATGAAGGAGCAAATTTCATGCGCTACATGCAATATGCCTGGCGCCAGATGCGCCATTCTCGCGAAGCCACCGTGCTGGCGGTGGTCATGCTCGCGCTTGGAATCGGCGCCAACGCCGCAATGTTCACCATTGCCGAGAGCGTTCTGCTGCACCGGCTTCCCTATCGCGATCCGGCCCGGCTGGTAAATATCAGCGCTTCCGGCCCGGCATCGACCGGTTCCGTTTCCTGGCCCGATTATCGCGATATTCGCAATCAATCTCATCTGCTGGCCTCCGTCGCCGGGTACTCCACCGACACCGGTGTGGTGGAAGCGGGCGGCACGCCGCTCGGCGTAGTGGTCTCCGAGGTGACTCCGAACTTGTTCGCGATCCTCGGAACAGCGCCTTCAACCGGGCGCACATTCCTGGAAGAGGAGGGACGTCCCGGCGGCGGGCTGGTGGTCGTGCTGTCGGCCGGCTTATGCCGGAGGCTTTTCGGCGATGACGCGGCGGTTGGCCGCAGATTGCGAGTGAACGGCCAGGAACGGACCGTGCTGGGGGTCATGCCCGAAGATTTCCGGTTTCCGGAATCGGCGGGCCCGCGAATCGCGACCGGGCTTTGGCTGCCGATGCAACCCACCAACGAAATGCTCGCCGACCGCGGCTACCGCTTCTTCACCATTTTGGCGAAAGCCGCGCCCCAGGCGGCCATTCCGCGGATCGCCCGCGAACTTCATGCCATCGCCGGACGAATCCACGCCACCGATCCGCATGCCGACCCCAATGGAGACTTCGCCGCGGTCTCCTACCTGGAGGCGGTTACCGGTTCCGTTCGCCCGGTCTTTTTAGCTCTGCTTGCAGCCCTTGGGCTCTGCCTGCTGATCGCCTGCGCCAATGTCTCGAATCTGCTGATCACCGGCGTGCTCGCGCGGCGGCATGAGTTCGCGATCCACGCCGCGTTGGGCTCCGGACCAGGCCGGCTGGTCGGCCAGGTCTTTGCCGAGGCGGCGCTGTTGAGCCTTTTGGGATGCTCGCTTGGTTGCCTGGTCGCTTATTGGATCACGCTGGCGGTCCACAAGTTGCCGGAGGGAATGATTCCACGCAGCAACGACATCCAGGTCCACTGGCCGGCCATCGGCGCGCTCGCCGCGATCGCTCTCGCGAGCACCGTACTTTCGGCGGTGATTCCCGCGCTCTTCGCGGCCCGGACCGATCCGCAGGCAGTTTTGCGCGGAGCTTCCCGCGGCGCCAGCGCCAGATCGGTCAGTGCCGCTGCCGGCGGTTGGCTGGTGGCCGGTGAAGTTTCTCTGGCGGTGCTGCTCCTGATTGCCACCGGATTGCTGTTCCGCACGCTTTGGGGTTTGCAACACGTGCGCCTGGGATTCGATACCGCAAACATAATCGCGTTTACTGCCATGCCGGCCGGCGCGACCGGCTTCGCTGACATGCCAGTCTCCGCCCCTGGGACGGAGCCGGTTTCCGTAGCCATTACCGTATACAAGCCTCTCATCGAAGCCCTGCAGTCCATTCCTGGGGTACGCGACGCGGCGTTGGCTACAGCGCCGCCATTTTCGGGCGTCGATCTCGAAACCAGTTTCCGCGTTGTCGGCCGGCAGCGCGATCCCAGACACCCGTTTGAGGCCAAGCTGACCGCCTTGAGCGGCGGGTATGAGCGGGCGTTGGGAACTCCCATCCTCCAAGGCCGGGCCATCGGCGACCAGGACGACGCCGGATCTCCTTTTGTAGCCACCGTAAACGAGACATTCTCGCGAATGTATTTCCCCGGCGGCGATGCGTTGGGCCAACGGCTCGATCTCGGAGGCCGGGCCACCGGAATGTTGCGGCCTTATACCGTCGTCGGAATTATCGCCGACCAGGTGGATTCTTCCACCGCACAACCAGTCAAGCCAACCCTGACGCTGGCATATCGGCAAATTCCGGCGGCGTCCGTTTTCTATCCGGCTCTCCTCGAAACGGCCGTTCATTTTGTGGTGAGGGGACAGGCCGGCGTTACGATCGCGTCCGCGGTCCGCGGAGTATTTCACCAGACCGCGGCGGACATGGCGCTGGAAGACTTTCAAACCATGCAGGAGGCGGTGGACCGCTCGAACTTCGGAGCACGCCTGGGCTTTCTGCTGATCGGGGCGTTCGCCGGTCTTGCGGTCCTGATGGTAATCGCGGGTCTTTACAGCGTCTTGGGACAAGTTGTCGGCTACCGGCGCAAAGAGTTCGGGCTTCGCCTCGCCTTGGGGGCGACCCGGCAGAGCATCCTGATCCGCGTTCTGCTTCTCGGATCCGCAAAACTCGTCCCAGGGCTCGCCGCGGGCATCGTCGTCGCCCTGGCAGGCGGACATCTCATCGAAAGCTTCCTGTACGGTGTTCACGCTTTGGATGGAATCACGTATCTGTTGGTGGCGATAGCCGTTTTGCTGGTGGGCGCGATCGGCGGTCTGGCGCCCTCGTGGCGCGCGGCATCGGTCGACCCGATGAAAGCCTTACGCGAGGAATAGCCTAGCCGGCGGCGGAAGCCGCCAGGCGCAAATCAACCACCATCCGGCGTTCCAAGGTTCGCCTCGTGCGGAATTCGTGCTTCACAATCTGAAGTCTCGTGATCGTCGGCCCGGGCTCGATGGGACGCGCCCGGAGCACCAGTTGAAGACGTGTGCCATCCTCGAGTGTGGCGGGCCAATCGAGCGCCATCACAAAATCGGCCGCGCCCCAGGTAGAAAGTGTGATCGGACGGACTCGTATCTGACGGCTGCTGATCTCGACGGTTTCGCCCGTCCCGTTTTGAATGACCTGATCGTACATCTCGGCGGTGTACGAGAACCGGAGCTGGATCGGAAAGCTCGGGCGGGTGTATTGCAGCGGCTCGTGTTGTATGGGGGTTGCCATGCGTAATGGTTGCCGGAGCGCGCGCAGCGTTACACCGTGACGCCAAAATATGGTTCTATGCCTGAAACGGAGGCAAAGCGTCGATCACTATCTGGTAAGTGATCACGGCGGTTGTCGAATGGAAGCGGCCAGGCCGCCCGGGCGGGCGGGCGCAACCTCTATATAATAAGAGGGATGAGGGTGGCCGAATATTGGAATTCCATACCTTCGACGCTTCCTACGTCAAGCTTCTGACGGAGGGCGACCCCACAACCGAGTCTCATTTCAGCGCCTACTTCCGGACTTTCATTTCACTGAAACTGGGAGCGCGCCGCATCGCGCCGCCGCTGGCCGAGGACATTCTGCAGGAAACCATGCTGCGGGTATTGAAGGCTCTGCGCCAGGGCTCGGGAGTGTCGCAGCCGGAACGATTCGGGGCTTTCGTCAATGCGGTCTGCAATAACGTGTTCCTGGAATTGATCCACAAGGGAGCTCACCGTTTTTCCGACTTGGAAAATGCGCCTGAGCCCGTGGACGAGAGAGTCGATCTGAACGCCTCTCTGGTAACCGAGGAGCGCAAAAAGGCGGTGGCCGAGATTCTCGACCGCTTAGGAACTAAGGATCGCGAGATCTTGCGCCTGGTCTTCTTCGAGGAGGCCGGGAGGCAGGAGATTTGTGAAAAGCTCGGGGTGCACGGCGATTACCTCCGGGTTCTGCTGCATCGCGCCAAGGAAAAGTTCGCCCGGGCGTACCTGGAAAAGCGCCGCCAGTCCCGGCAGGCGGGCGCGTAACTTGTAACGAAAATGTACTGATCTTCACTATCGATTAGAGGAATCGCCATCATGGACCATCAGCAAGCTATCGAGCTTCACGCTTCCATGCGATACGCTCTGGGCGAATTGACTGCCGGCGAACGGGATTCGTTTGAAGAGCATTTCGCGGACTGCTCCTTCTGTATGAAGGACGTGGAAACATCGATGGCGCTGGCCGCGAATGCACGCGCCGTGTTTCGCGAAAGGCCCGCGGCAGCCCAGGTCCCCCGCCGGTCTTTCTGGTTTCCATGGCGCCTGTCGCCCGCGTTCGCGTTCTCGGCCGCGCTCAATCTGGCGCTGGTAGCGGGACTGGGGTACCAGATGCGGCATGTTCAGCCCGCGGCAGTCGCCGTCGCAAATTCTGCTGCGCCGCAGAGCGTTGCCGTAATCGCGGTCCACGGAGCCACTCGCGGCGAGGGTTCCGGACTGGTGTACCAAACGCCCCGGCGTCCGGTGGTCCTGACATTCGATCTTCCGCAGAGCTACCAGCACTATCTGTATACGATCGCGCGAGGCGATCGCCCGGTGATGTCGGGCGAGGTGAAGCCGGCGGGCCAGCCTGACTCGCTGGGCCTTCAGATACCGGCGGATCGACTGGCGGCCGGTGAATACCGGGTGACTCTCACCGGAAGCAGCGCATCCGGCAGTGAAATCCTGGGCACTTGCCGGTTGCGCGTGGAACCGAATTAGCGCCGGATTTTTCTTTTGCCTTGTCAAACGGCGGATGGCTATCAATAATTAGAGAAATGGCGACACCCACAAGAATGCAAAAGTACCTGTACAAGGCCAATGCTATTGCGCTGCGCGGACGCATTCACAAACCTTACTTTCAGGATTTGGGAGAGCATCTGCCGGCCATGACTTACGCCGGATCCAGTTGCCGCCTCGAGTTCCGCTCCGAAGGGTTCAAGATCGGCCAGGAGTTGCAGTATGACGCCGCCCGCACCGAAATAGTTGCCGGCGAGCAAGACGGTACCTACACCACCATGGTTACCTCGCAGGTGTTTGGGTTGCAGGTTGGGACGCGGCTTACGGTGGAAGAGGTGACTTGCCGTTTGCAATCGGTCTACGACAGCCGCGACTATCCGGAAAGATGCTATCCGCGAATTTCACCGGCCGGGAGCATCATCAGGAATCTCAGAATCGATGGGCAGGAGCACCCTCTCGCTTTTCCCAGGGCGTTCGGCGCCGGCCAATCGGTGTATGACCGCGCGGCCGGGGACGCCGGCGGGATAGAGGGCCCTGGTTTTTATCCCGATCCGATCTATGTGCCCGATTTCGGAACCATCTATTATGCCGAGTGGAGCTGGGTTCATCCCGGGGAACACCATCAACAACAACTCACGATGCTGCGCCTGGCTCTCGGCAGCGGTTTGGGCGCCGGCGTGTGTGCCGGCATTGGCGGGAGCGATGGCGCGGGATGGCCCCCTGGCAACTAATTATTGTCTTAGCCTGCTGCTTGTGCAGCATCGGCGATGGAGCCACCCTCCACTGGGAAAGGACTTACCTCAGGTCTGTCCGCAGGCTCAATCATGGTGCGTTTGAAGAAGCACGAGCGGAGGCGGAAACTGGATATCGGGCAACTCAGGCACATCCTCAGTCGCGAGAGTTTTGGATGTGCCGCCTGGCATTGGCGGAGTCCCTGATCGAACTTGATCATACCGGGAGTGCTCTCCCGCTGCTGGAAGCGAGCGCCCCTTGGCAAGGTCTGGAGGCGCGCCGCCTGTCAGATCTGGCGATGATTCAGTATCGTCGCGGTCAGTACGAGTTAGCCAGGCAATCTACCGGCGCCGCCGCGCGCCTCGGCCCGGCTGCTTCCCCCGAGACGCTCGCCAAAATCAACATACTGGAAGGCATGTTACAGACGAAAGCTGGCCAAATGCAGAGCGCCGAGACTAGCTTTCGCGATGCGCTCACGACCGTCGAAGGCTCCGATTCGTTAATGGAAGCGTATGCCTTAAGTGACTTGGGGTTCTTAAAACTGCAACGCTTCCAATATGATGAAGCCCTCTACTGGCTCGCTCGGGCGAAAGATCTGGCGGCGCGCAACGGTTTACGGCGCGCGGAGGAACTGGCGACAGGAAACATCGGCGCCGCATACAGTAGTTTGGGTGATTTCGAACGCGCGGCCGGGAGCCTGACCAGTGCGGCGCACCTGGCCGATATCCTCCGCGATCATTATTATCAGATCCTATGGCTCACCGTCCTCGGCGAGACGTGGGAAGAATCGGGCGATGTGGTGAAAGCGGAGGCCTCATACCGGAATGCGCAAGCGCTCGCCGATCCGGAACGCGACAAAGAGTGGCTATCCAATGTCTTTCATGACCTTGCCGGGCTTGCCCTCCGGAGAGGCGATCTGACATCTGCCGGCCAAATGAATGCACAAAGCGCCGCGATGGCGCGTCAGTCGCAGAGCTCACCGGCGTTGCTTTCGGCCCAGGTGCAGTCAGCCGCCATCGCGGTCGCGCGACACGATTACACCAAAGCTGAGACCGTGTACGGCCAGGCCCTCTCGTCCAGTCTGCGCGCGCACGACCCGGAGAATGCTTTCGAGAGCCATGCCGGTCTCTCCGCGCTCTACCGCCAGACGGGCGCGACGGCCAAGGCGGGTTACGAATTCCACGCCGCCCTCGCTGCCAGTGACGAACTCGACTCTACCCTTCAGGACGAATCGAAATTCTCGTTCCTCAGCGGGCTCGTTCAGTTTTACCGGGACTACGTCGACTTCCTGATCGATCGAGGCGATGGAGACGGCGCGTTTCGCATTGCCGAGTCAAGCCGTGCCCGGGTCCTGCAGGAGAAACTGCACGGCGCCGGCCGGATGCGATCCGCGGAATCGCAGGTTCTGGAGCGGGAGGCGCGAGATTCCGGCGCCGTTCTGCTGTCCTACTGGCTGGCTCCGCGCAGGTCTACGCTTTGGGTCATCGACGGCACGGGCCTGCACACATTTCCACTTCCGCCGGAATCGGAAATTGCCGCCCAGGTCGATTCGTACAATAGCGCCATCCAGCGCGGCGACGATCCGGCGCACACGGGCAATGAAGCCGGCCGCTGGCTGTTCGCCAACCTCCTGGGAGCCCATTACCACCTGCCTGAAAACAGTTACGTGGTCATCGAAGCCGATGGCGCGCTGCATCGCCTCAACTTCGAAACCCTGCCGGCAGGAGATGACGGCCATTATTGGATCCACGATGCCACAATCTCCGTGGCCCCTTCGTTAGCGTTGCTGGAACGCTCGCGGTATGCACCCGGAGGGCGGCTGCTGGCGTTTGGAGATCCCGGATATGACGGCACGGAATTCCAGCACCTCACCAATTTGCAGGCCGAATTGCAGGCCGTGGAAAATCATTTTCCCGACCGGCAGGTTTATGTATCGTCCCAGGCTACTCCCGCTGCCTATCGCACCTCTCACCCGGAAGCCTTTTCCACTTTGCATTTTGCGGCGCATGCGGTGGCGAATCGCGAGTCACCACTCGACTCCGCGATCGTGCTGGCCGGGACCCCCGACCGGCGCAAACTTTACGCCCGCGAGATTCTCGGACATCCCCTTACAGCGGAACTCGTGACCCTTTCCGCGTGCCAGACGGCCGGCAGCCGGACTTACTATGGTGAAGGATTGACCGGGTTCTCGTGGGCATTCTTGAGCGCCGGAGCGCGTAACGTGGTAGCCGGACTGTGGGACGTGGACGACCGTGCCACCACGGCGCTCATGAAGGGCTTCTACGATGAACTGTCATCGGGACCGTCGCCGGTGAGCGCGCTGCGTAGCGCCAAACTGCGCCTGATCGCCGCCGGAGGTGTCTATCGCAAGCCCCGTTACTGGGCCGCCTTCGAATGCTTTACCCGGGCGCTCTATTAAGATGGTCCCAACCGGGCGCCGCGGCTCCCGCCCTCATCCAGAGCGCCTTCGGGCTGGCACCATGGGCTCGGCAAATCGCGAACTGCCCGGGTAATGACGGCGGCGATGGGAAGCGAGCGCCGCGAACCAGTGCCGCGCTTCCATAACACCATTACGAAAAGTTTTACCCGGTCAGTCACCCCGAGAGTGTAAACTTCCGCGTCGAAGCGCGGATACTCGAGAAACATCTGAAACGCTTCGCGTGTTCCGAATCACCATCAGGATATATGCGCCCCTTGTGCGGCGCCCAAGCCGATTAACCTGCTAACTGCCATCTAAGGAGGAATCATGGCCGACAAGAAGAAACATCAAAACACCCACATCCCCGACGATTACATTGCTCTGGAAGGCAGTGATCGTGCGCCAGCCAAGGGAGCCGCCCGGGTGGCTCCCGCGGATCCGAATGAGAAAGTCACTGTTCGGATTTACGTCCGCCGCCGCCCCGATGGGCCGCCCTTACCCGATCACGCCTATTGGGCGAAGACTCCTCCGGGCCAGCGAACCTATGTGCCAAAGGATCAGTTCGCGCAACTCTACGGAGCCTCACCCGAGGATTTGAATAAGGTCCACACGTTCGCCGCATCGCATGGCTTGACCGTGGTCGAGACCAACGCCGAGAGCCGCCACGTCCTTCTTTCCGGAACCGTGGCCCAGATGAATGAAGCCTTCAAGGTGGACCTCGGCCGGTACGAGTCGCCCAACCAGAAATATCGCGGCAGGGAGGGACAAATTCATATTCCCCGCGCGCTCCAGCCCATCGTGCAAAGCGTTCTGGGGCTCGACAATCGTAGGGTTGCCAGGCATCATGGCGTTGGCGGTCCTCCCGGAGCCGTGGCTCTGACCCCATTGCAGGTAGCTACTGCCTATAACTTCCCGGCTTCGCTGGATGCCACGGGCCAGACCGTCGGAATCATCGAGTTGGACGGCGGGTACGGATCGGGCGACATCAAGGCCTTTCTGAGTACACTGGGCCTGCCTCTGCCGACCATTACCCCCGTTCCGGTTACTCAAAACAACACGCCCCTTGGAAGCCTTACTAATCCCCTCACTGCCGATTTGGAAGTGACTCTCGACATCGACGTTGTCGCCGCAATTGCGCAGAACGCCGACATCCTGGTTTACTTCGGCGATCCCAGCGATGCCGGTTTCAATGCCGCCATGAGCGCGGCCATCAACCCCGGCGCGGGGGATCCGCCCTCGCCGAGTGTCATCAGTTGCAGTTGGGGCGGTGCTGAAGTCGGCTGGACGGGCATGGCTGCAACCACCATGAACCAGACGATTGCCGACGCCGCCGCCAAGGGCATCACGGTCTTCGTCGCCAGCGGCGACGAAGGATCCGATTGCGAAGTGTTTGACGGTTCGGCCCACGTGATTTACCCGGCCAGCGATCCAGGCGTCACCGGATGCGGCGGCACCTTCACGGTTCTCAGTCCGTTCTCGCAAGGAACCTGGAACGACGGCGGCCCTCAGCCGCCAAACGACCAGCCCGCGGGCGCCACCGGCGGAGGCGTCAGCACCCTGGTTTTCCCGCCGCAGCCCGCGCTTCCTCTCTGGCAGCAGAACGCCAACGTTCCCAAATCCGTCAACGACGGCAGCGTTGGACGGGGCGTTCCTGACGTCTCCGGCCAGGCCAGCGGCTACAGCGGCTATGTGCTCACTATGTATGGCAAGCTGACTACGGCCATCACCAATCCGGATACCGGTATGCCCATCGGACCCATCGGCGGCACCAGCGAGGTCGCGCCGTTGTACGCCGGATTGACCGCCGTCATTAATGCCAATCTGAATCAGCAGGTCGGCTTCCTCAATCCGTCGCTCTACGCCTTCGCCGAGCAACCTGGTTTTACCCCAGTCTTCACCGACATCAACGACGGCGTGAGCAATCAATGGTCCCCGGGAGCCGCCGACGCTGCGCACAGCTACAAATCCGGTCCGGGCTGGGATGCCTGCACCGGACTCGGCGTCATCGACGGAAGCGCGTTGCTCTCCAACCTGCAGACGCTCTTCCAGAAATCCATGACATTCATCATGCAGCGCGACACCTTCGGCAAGGACGAAGTCACCTCGAATGGCGTCTTCCTGCAGGCGTTCTTCGTCACCGTGGCCGGCCTCCGGCCCAGCGATTTCCCCGGCGGCGGCATCACCACGCTTTCGGCCACCCAGGCACAGTTGAACGCGTGGGCGCCCAGCATTCCGGACCCCACCGGACCCGCCGGCCCCACCAACATCACCATCACGCCTTCAGCCGTGTCGTCCGATGACCCGTCCCTATCCGACGAAGTCCAGCTCTTCACCTTCACCTACACGGTCACGTTCCCCGATCTGACCGCCTTCACCGTCCCTCCTGCCGCCGATTTCCCCGAAACCCTGATCCTGACGGCAAGCCTCCCGGCCAGCACCGGAGTGCCGCCCGCCTCTCAACCGATCGAGCTCATCCTCGCCGCCGATCCCTACTTCTCCAGCGAGTCCAATGGCGGCCTCTACTGGCTGAGCGAGGACATCCGCGTCTTCTACGCCGAGCAGGGCTCGACCCTCTTTGGCGCGCCGGCCCTCGGCAGCACGCCGGCGGATGCCATCAGCTTTATCCAGTGGATCATCAATAATATCTCCGGACCCGCGGGCACCGGCCCCAACGGCGATACCTTCGAGGACCTGCCGACCGCGGAGGGATCGGCCCTGCTCAGCCTGCTGCCAACCGCCACGAACCCGCCCCACAAGGCGATTTTCAACTTCGCTCTCGCCCGTGTCCGCCTCACGGGTGAATCGGAGAAAGCGAAAGTGGTGCGCGCCTTCTTCCGCCTCTTTCAGAGCCAGTCCGTCGCCGTTCCTTATCAGTCGCCGGTGAACAACACCGGAGTTTCCGCACCTACCGGAGCGTACCGCCAGTTTTCCGACGGCACCACCGACGGTTTTAAAACGCCCCTCCTCGGCATCAGCGCCGATGGTTCGGAATACACCACCGTCCCTTGCTTCGCAACGGCGCGCCAGCCCAACACCACCGCGGCGAACAACATGACCACGCAGCCAGACCCGCCAAACGTCCAGCCCATGACCCCCATCCCCGGCCAAACCGTCTATGCTTACTTCGGCTGCTGGCTCGACAATAATCAAAACGCGCAGATCTTTCCCTTCGCGCCCGGCGCGAATCCCGACGGCCCCTTCTCGGGATCCCTCAACACCTTGAGCCAGGTTCTCGACCGGGGCGGGCACCAGTGCATCATCGTCGAGATCGTCGACGACGACGCGCCCATCCTCAACAACACCACGCCCGGCGCCGATAAAATCGCCCAGCGCAACCTGGCCTTTACCACCGTCGCCAACCCCGGCCTCACGGACTCGCGCCTCGCGACGCACACCTTTGAGATCAGACCTTCGCCGTTTACCCTCAACTCCGACGAGCGTCCCGACGAGCTCATGATCGATTGGGGCAACGTTCCCGCCGGCAGTGTCGCTTCCATCTATCTCCCCGCGGTCGATGCGGCCGGCGTGCTCTCGCTCGCCGACCGCATGTACACCGTCCACAACCTTACGGCGGCCGACGCGCATACCCTCCAGTGCAACACCGGCGGCACGACCTACATTCCCATCCCGCAAGGCTCCGGCCCCAACTACGCCGGCCTCTTCTCCGTCCAACTCCCGCTCGGCATACGCCATGGCCAGGAGTTCCGGATTGTAGTCCGCCAGATCACCAGCTCCTTTGAAAACCAGAAAGGCGCGGGCGCCAATCCCGCTCCCGTCCCCAACGCCGTCTCCACCAGGGCCGAATTGCGAGTGCGGGAGCGCTTCGTGTACGGCTCGTTCCAGATCAACATTCCCGTCAGCGTCAAGTCCGACATGCTCATTCCTGAAGAACGCAACCTTTCCTTTTTCCGCTGGATTCAGGAAACGATCCCCGCGACCAGCCGCTGGTATCCCGTCTTTCAGCGCTATATTGCCCAACTGGTAGGCAAGGTCACCGCGCTTGGCGGCGATGGCCCGTCCGTTCCGCCCTCGCAGACCGGCAGTTGGCCCGGACTCCCTGGATTCGGAACGGGAAGCGGCACTGGCAAAGGTCCCGGACATGGGCACGAACCATGCCCGGGCCATGGCCGGCACGAGTGCCACTCCTACACCGGCAAGATCGACGGCATCATTTACGACCATTTCGGCGACTTCGAAGCCTTCATCCTGGAAACCTTTGAAGGCGAGCGCCGGCGCTTCGTGAGCCACGAAGTGCCCCTCCTCAAAATCGTAAACCGCGCCTGGACCGGCCGCATCCTCACAACCGTACTCGTCCATCGCGACCGCCCCGAGCGTCCGCTCGAAATCATCCTGAAAGGTGCTCCGCTGTTGCTGGAAGAGTGAGATAGCCCTAAGGGCGCCGGGCGTCAGCCGTCGGTCAGTTTCGCCGGCTGACGCTCGTTCTCTGAGTTTAAAGTGAACGGTCTGTCCGAACCAACCGCGGCGGTCACAATGTGCTGATGATCGGCCCTCGCTCAGCCACCGGTGCTCGGCGGAAACCCCTTTCGCCGTTCGCCACAGCACAGCTGGGCATCCACAGTCGCGGGCATCCCGCAAGAATTACTCTTCCGGCTATCGCAGTCTGAACCCCGACACCATCGTCGACGGCGGCACTTTCCAAAGCCGAACCTGCTGGAAGCGTGTGGTCGTCAACGGCCGGCGCGGGCGCCCGCTAAATACCCTCAAACGGGGCCACCCTGGCCCGCATGTTCTCCCTTGAAGGAATGTGCCAGCCGTTCCACAATCGTGTCGTGATGGCTCTCTACAAGGCAAGAATCGCTTGGTCGCACTCTGCCCTCTCAGCTTGGAAATGGTTCGTTAAGCAGATTGTCCAGGAGGTGCCCGAAGACATTTCGGTGTGCGAATTCGACTGCCGCATCGCGCACTGCTGTGCCGCGATGGCGGAATGCTGTGACCGGCGCTCGTGCCGGGGAGCCGGGGAATTATCGCCGCGGTCTCGCGCTTCTGTAGCAGCCGGATCGGTGGGCCTTGGGCAAAACCTAGAGACGTCGGGAAGACCCGCCTGGGTCGAGTAACACCGCTTCCGCTGGATAGTCGCTCGCGCGAACGTTCTGATATGATGCATCCGTTAACCGGCCAGAACGGAGGCTTCGTGAAATCCGCCCGCACTCACACGACTCGCCGCGCGATTCTCCAGTCAGCTGTCGCTGTCGCTGCGGCCGCCGCTGCCACTCCTCATTGGAAGCCTAAACTCGGCCTCTTCTGCCGTTACTCGCCTGCCAATATCGACTTCGCGGCGCGCGAGGGTTTCACCTGCGTGCAACTTGCCACCGGCGGTCCGATCTCACCGGACTCCACCGACCAGCAGATCGCCGAAGTGAAACGTTCCCTGGCGGCTGGCGGAATTACTCTGGTCGCGCTGAATGGGGGCGGGAACCATCTTGAGCCCGCGGCCCAGCAGCGGTTCGTGAAAATGATCGAGCTTGCCGGCCGCCTGGGTGTCTCGTTCATTGGCGGGTCATCTGGCGCGATCGCCGGCAGGCCGCTCGCGGAACAGGTGCAGGCCATCGTCAAGGCTTACGAAACGCAATACTTCCCCGCCTGCGAAAAGTATAAGGTCAGAATCCTTTGGGAGCCTTACGTCAATCCCGCCAATATCGCCACTAGCCCGGTGGCCTTCTCTGCGCTGCTCCGTGCGTTCAATGACTCGCCGTATGTAGGTATCCAGATGGACCCGTCGCATCTCGCCTGGCAGATGATCGACCCTGTCGAAGCCACACGCGAATTCGCTCCATACATTTTTAACGTCCATCTCAAGGACACCGAAATCCTCTGGCCTCTCGTGCGCCGCGGTGGTATACAGCCCGTCGACAATGCCAAGTGGTGGCGCTTCCGGCTACCGGGCTCCGGGCTGATCGATTGGAAGGGATTTTTCACCGCCTTGGCCGACGCCGGATACACCGGTGGCATGAACATTGAAAATGAGGACGAGTTTTACTACCCCAGCTACAGCGGCACCGATTTCACCGAGGCCTTCAAAGAAGGCTTCCGCGTGGCGCACGCCTATGTGCGCCAGTTTGTGCCGCCGGGCACCCAGAGGTGAAGTGGCCGATCACGGCCACAAAATGTTCGCCGGCGATAGGCGCACTGCAGCAACCTGCCCTGGAGGCAGAATTCCCCGCCCGAGCCGCCGAATGGCGTCGCGCCGGTATATGCGTGCGGTCGCCTTCCGGCGCAGCCGAATCGGACTCGCACGGAATCAACCTGCCATCCGCGGAACAGCGTCATCTGGCCTGACGCCGTCGGGCGTTGAGGGCCTTCCACGATCGTGGAGTATTCCTCCGCGCTCGCCCGGCGCAGTTTCGCCGTCCCGTCAAGGCATACGGCGGAGCGCAGCGACACGGGGTTCAGCGAGAAGTCGTGGGAGACCGAATTTGGCGCCCAGCGTTGTAGGCATCGGCGGATTGCTTCGAGCAGCTGGGCGAGATCGTGCGCGGCCTCGGCGATTCATCGCGTATCTCGCGCACGGACGGCCGGAATTCGCGGCGGCATCGTGGGGCGCGCTGATGGCAGACACGATCTTGGCGTTGCTCGCCGGCGCCGAGACTCGATTTCCAGGGCTTCGCCGGCCGGGCGAACTTCCAGCGTAAGCGGTGAATATTGTGAGAAGGGTGGGCGGCGCGGGAGAATATCGCCTCTAAAGCTTCGGATCGGCCGAACCTCAGCTCCAGTAGTTCCGGTCCAGACTGCGATACTGCACCGCCTCGGCAATGTGCTTCGCCGCGATGTTTTCGGCGCTGGCCATATCCGCGATGGTCCGGGCCACCTTGAGGATGCGGTCGTGCGCACGCGCGGAAAGCCCCAGCCGGCGCATCGCCATTTCCAGCGTACGCTCGCCGGCATCGTCTAATTCGCACAACTGCCTCAACAGGCGCGACGGCATATGGGCATTGTAGAACCCACGCCGCTGCTGAATGCTGCGAGCGTTCTCTACCCGCTGCCGCATCTCGGCCGACGACATGCCGTCGCTCTTTTCGCGCAATTCGCGATAAGGCACGGCGGGCACTTCGATATGCAGGTCGATCCGGTCGAGCAGCGGTCCGCTGAGCTTGCCGAGATAGCGTTGGACGATGGCCGGCGTGCAGCGGCATTCCCTGGAAGCGTCGCCCAGAAAGCCGCACGGGCACGGATTAAGAGCGGCCAAAAGGATAAAGCTGGCCGGGAACGATAACGTCATAGTGCTTCGTGCCAGGGTGACCGATCGATCTTCCAGTGGTTGCCTGAGCATCTCCAGGACATTGCGGGCAAATTCCGGGAGTTCGTCTAGGAACAGCACTCCATTGTGCGCCAGGCTCACCTCGCCAGGTCGGGGCATCCCCGCCCCGCCGCCGATGAGTCCTGCATCGGATACCGTATGGTGGGGAGCCCGAAAAGGGCGCTGTGACAGTAGCCCTGCTCCTCTCGGTAGGGAGCCTGCCACGCTATGGATCTGTGTGGTCTCCAACGCTTCCGGAAACGTGAGAGGTGGCAGGATACCCGCGAACCTCTTGGCCAACATCGACTTGCCGGAGCCCGGAGGGCCGATCATCAGCACGTTGTGACCACCGGCGGCAGCTACTTCGAGAGCCCGCTTCGCGGTTGCCTGGCCGCGAACCTCGCGAAAATCGGGGACCGTGGTGTCCGCCGGCTGACCTGGCGGCACTGCCGGAACAAATGCCTGGAATTGCTCCGGCGCGCGCAAAAAAGCCACCACCTCGGCAAGATGCCGCATTCCGAATACCTGGATACCCTCGGTAACGCCCGCCTCGGCCGCATTATCCACCGGCACGATCACATTCGCGATGCCGCGCTGTCTGGCGCAGGCTGCTATGGAGAGGACCCCGCGAACCGGCCGCAGCGTCCCGTCGAGCGACAACTCTCCCACGAAGAGGTGTTGGTCAGCCGGTTTGGTCATCCCCATCGCGCCCAGTATTCCGATCGCCATCGGCAGATCGAATCCCACACCCTCCTTGCGCACATTCGCCGGCGCCAGGTTGATGGTCACCGCCTTATTGGGATAGCCAAACCCGGAATTGAGGAGCGCCGATTTGATGCGCTCGCGGCTCTCGCGCACGGCTGTGTCCGGCATGCCGACTGTCACGAAATCGCGCGCCGAGCCGTTGTACATGTCGACTTCCACGTCGATCACGTGCGCTTCGATGCCGTAGACGGCGGCGGAGCGAGTTCGAAAAAGTGCCACGGACTAACAGGGTGTTGTAGGGCGCGCATTCGTCTCAAAAACCTCCCTAACCGAGTGGTAGACCACGTCCCTCATCTTGCGATCTTCTCAAACCGTCTGAGCAAGCCGGCGACTCCTATCTCTCTTAGGGTCAATTCCCTAAAGGCACTTCCCTGATCGTATGTTTCCGGGGCTCCTAATAAGTAGCTGGCTGATGCGACAGCGAAAAATTTAGATCGGACAATCGGAGTTGGTGTAATCTAGGAGGCACTCACGAATTCAGAGAGCATCGCGGAACCGAGCCGAAATCCTGGCTCGAAGCATTTGCCTAAATGTTTGATTTGGCAAGCGACCGGAAGAGGAGCGGACTCGCGCATCCATGACGATGGTATGGAAAAGTCTTTTCTTACTACTCGTTGCAATACTGATAGTACCTTGCCGCGGCCAGACGACATTCACTCCTTGCGACGTCAATCACTTCGGCAGCACGACCGTCGCCGACGTTCAAACGGTCGTCAACCAAGCCCTGGGAATTGCCAGCGCGGTCAACGATCTGAACGGGGACGGCATTGTAAACGCCCAGGACATCCAGATAGATATCGACGCGGCACTAAACCTGGGCTGTCCCGAACCGCCCACGATTACCGGCTTTAGTCCGGCCTCAGGGCCGATCGGAGCTTTGGTAACCGTCACCGGCGCCAATTTCGGGTCTGCACCTAAGATTTCCATGCCGAAGCTTGGGGGCGGAATCATTGCCCAGCCGCTTTCCGGTCTGTCCGCCGGCTCGCTGACATTTGCGGTTGTGGCCGGCACTGCTTCGGGTCCCATAACGCTGATCAATAGCTTAGCCGCGGTCAGCACGAATTCCTCGTTCACGGTGACTCCCGCGAACACGTTCAGCCTTGTGGCATCACCATCCTCGGCGAACCTGATTCAGGGTCAGAGCGTAGCTTATTCCGTTCAATTGAACAGCACGGACGGGTTTAATCAGCCTGCCGCCCTCAGTGTTACCGGACTCCCGACCGGCGTCACGGCCAGTTTCGCTCCGCCGTCGGTTGCGGCCGGCCAGGCCTCAGTTCTGACTCTGACGGCCCCCGTCAACCAGCCGGTCGCCCCAGCGAGCCTCTCGATCACAGCATCTGCCACGGTCGAAGGTATTCCGATGTCGGAATCCGCGCCGGTGTCGCTGGCCATCGTTACCCCAACGACATCCTTCATCGGGCGCACAGTGGTTGCGAACGCGCAGGAAACCCCGTTGGCCGGCGTGACAGTGAGCATGCTCGGCAGAGACGGAAACGGCAATACGACCGGATGTTCCGGCAGCGCGGTTTCCGATGCAGCCGGCAACTTCGCCTTGATGAATCTGCCCCCGGCTTGTGTCGGACCGCAGTTGGTGGGATTCAACGGCGTGACTGCCACATCGCCTCCTGGCACTTATGCGGGCGTCAATATCATGTACACACTGGTATCCGCCCAGGTGACTGCGTCTCCGGTGCTGGTGCATCTGCCGCGCATCGACAACGTGGAGACGTTCGATGTGACGCAAAACGCCGCGGCTAATCAGAGTTATTCCTTCACCTCGATTCCGGGGCTATCCGTGACGGTGTACGCAGGCACGATCTTTACTGCGCCGGACGGCACCCAGCCGAACCCGTTTCCTCTCGCGGCCGTGCAGGTGCCGGTGGACCGGTTGCCGGATCTGAAGCCAAATGTCCCTACCATGATCCGGGCCTTCATCGTAGCTTTTCAGCCGGCCAACGCCACCACAAATCAGCCAGTGGCAGTTTATTTTCCCAACACGCTGAACACCCCGCCGGGAACGGACATGGTGCTGATGACGCTCGACCCCACGCATGGGCAGATGGTGCCCTACGGTACGGGCGCGGTCTCGTCGAACGCCACACAGATCGCGCCGGACGCCGACCCAGCGCATCCGGGACACCTGTACGGGCTGATGCACTTCGATTGGCACGGTCCGATGCCGCCTCCCCCGCCAGTCACGAACCCGGGGCCTCCGGGTAACGGGCCGGGTCCGTGTGGTGCTGGCGGTGCTCCGGGAGGAGGTGACGGAGCCGGCGGTTGCGGCACACCGCTCCCCCCAGCACCACCGCCCGGTCCATTCTGTCCCCTCCGGGGGAGCACCGCCACAATTCCAGGATCGACGTTTGACGTCCCGAAGCTTCTGGCGGGGGCGCGTGACGGAATGTCCGGGCAGGAAACCGCCCAGGCTGGCGACCCCGTCGATCTATCGTCGGGAATCCAGGTCATCACCAATACGGACATCGCTTTTGCCGGTTCGCGCGGCTCCATTGCGCTGGTGCGAACCTATCGGAGCCTTACGAGCAATCCGGGGCCGTTCGGTATTGGAACAGGCCACAACTATAGTCTTCAGTTGAACGTCACCGATTATGTTCGCAATGGCAGCGGCATCATTTACATGGTCTGGCCGGACGGCAATCAATTCCCGTTCTCTCTGACCGGGCCCGGCACCTTCGTAAATTCCTCGGTTCCCGCCTTCGCCGGAGCGGTTTTCAGCAATCCGTCCACAGGAGTCTATAGCCTTCGATATAGGAACGGCCTAATATATGGCTTTCGGACCTCATCCCTGGGCGGGCTGGAGGCGTATCTCACCAGCATTACGGATCCCAACGGCAATACCACGACCATCACCCTAAATCCGTCACAACCGCTTCAGATCACGCAGATTACCGACCCGGTGGGCCGCAGCCTGACATTGGCTTATGACAGTTCCAGCCGCATCGTCTCCGTGACCGATCCCATCGGACGGACTGTCCACTACAGCTACAACGCGCAGGGAACTCTGGCCACGTTCACCGACGCGAACGGCGGCATCACTAGGCATGAATACGACGCGAACAATAACCTGATCCGGATCACCGACCCACGGGGCACCGTGCAAATACAAAATACCCTGGACTCCAGCGGTCGCGTCATCCAACAGGTTCGGCCGGACGGTGGAGTCCTCACCTTTGCCTATAGCGTCACTAACCCGCTGGCCGTGGCATCAACCAGCTTTGTGGCGGGCGCCCCGAGCCTCTCGGTCTCTGTGAGCCCTATGATGACCGCGCAAGTGACGGATTCGCTCGGCGTTCAGACCACTTATCGATTCAATATGAATGGCTTCGTCACGGATATCACCAACACACAGGGCCAGACCGAACATTTCATCTTGCAGCCCGGCACGAACTTACGCTTATCCGATACCTTCGGGCAGGCCACAACTTCGTATACTTACGACTCGAACGGAAATGTCCGGACCTGGACCGATGCCACTGGCCTTACGACCAGTTTCACCTACGACGCGGTGTTCAGCCGGATCACATCCAACACCGACCCGTTGGGTAATGTAACGAGCTTTGTCTATGATTCCAAGGGGAACCTGCTGACAGCTACCGACGCGAACGGCAACGTTACTTCGTTTCAATACAACTCGGCGGCTCTGCCCACCAAGCTGATTGACGCCCTCCAGCAGGCCACCAGCATCTCGTATGACGGCCTTGGAAACCCGATCGCGATAACGGACCCCTTGGGTAATATAGCGTCATTTGTGTACGACCAGGTTTCGAGATTGACCCAGACCATCGACCCTCTCGGCCGCCGGACTTCGTACACGTACGACGGCCTCGACCACGTGCTCACCACCACCGATGCCGCTGGAGGCGTGACTAAGTCGGTATACGATCCCAACGGCAATCTCACATCGATCACCGACGCGAATGGCAACACGAATTCGTTTGCGTACGATCCCTTGAACCGCATCCTCAGCCGCACCGATGGCTTGGGCCACGCGGATTCGCGAACATGGGACACGGACGGAAATCTGCGACAGTACATCGATCGGCGGGGCCTGACGAGCAATTACACGTACGACAACCTGAATCGCCTTTCAGTGGAAACATACTCCGATGCCACGGTCGTCCGCGGTTATGACATTTACGGCCATCTCCAGCAGGTGGACGACTCGCAAGGAGGGATGTTCTCCTCCAGCTACGATCTAGCCGGCCGCTTGCTCGGATCGACTACGCCCTATGGAGCAGTGAACTACACGTATGACGGGCGCGGGGCGATGGCTTCACGGCAGGTCGCCGGACAGGCCGCGTTGTCCTATAGCTACGACCCGGCCGGAAATCTAACCTCTGCGTCCATGCCGTTAGCCTCTGCAACGTTTAGCTATACTCCGAGGAATCAGGTCTCCACTGCCCGTCGAGCCAATGGTGTCACCACCACATACAGCTACGATGCGGATGGGAGACCACTGACAATTGTGCACACCAACGGAGCCTTGATTGTGGCGTCAGGCAGCTATGCGTATGATCCGATAGGCAACCGGTTGTCGCAGGCCACCAGCGTCGGACAGTCGCTCATCACGTCCGCGACCACGAATGCGTTTAACGCGGCCAACCAGATGACGAAATCTGGCGCTGCGGCGAACAGCTTCGATCTGAATGGCAATCTTACTCAGCAGGGAAACGCGGCGACGTACACCTGGGACGGGCGAGACCGGCTGAAATCGATTTTGACGTCTGCCGGCCAACTGACGGCATTCGTTTACGACTTCGCGGGGAATCTACTTTCGCAGTCGGACAGCGGCCCCGCCTCAACTCTGACGAGAGCGTTTGTCCTGGACGACCTCACCAATGTCGCGTACGAAACGGCCAGCGACGGCACATTCTACTCGGTGCTGGCCGGCCGCGCGATCGATAGCCATATCTCCATTAGCCAATCGAACGGACAGACCCTGTATAGGTTGGCTGACGGAATCAACAGCACGGTCGCGGCCGTCGATCAAGGCGGGACGGTGCAGGCCCAGTTCTTTTATGAGCCGTTCGGACAAACCACCCCAACCGGGGCTTATCCCTTCCAGTACACGGGCCGCACACAGGTTTCGCCAAGCCTTTTTTATTATCGGGCGAGGTTCTATAACTCGATGACGGGAACATTCCTAAGCGAAGATCCGCTGTCCATCTTAACAGGCGCCAATCGTTACTTGTATACCGGTAATAACCCGATTGGTTTTAATGACCCGTCGGGCCAAGACTCGTGTCTTGAAGATTGTAAAGACAAGTGCGAACTTGCCGGCGAGCTATGCGGAGAAGTCGCCGGACCGGGAGTGAACCTGGCGTGTTTTGAGCTCTGCACGCAACAGTCGGCGTGTAAGGTGGAGCAGTGTAACATCATTGTCGTGGCTAGCGGGCCGGATTACAAGACCTATTGTCAACAATGCCCCGGCCAGGACACCCCCATCTGCGACACGGTCTATTTTGGTAAATGAGCGTTGAGGTAGTGTACCTCCGGCTTTCAGTGACTTTAGTTTGAGGACGGCAGAGTGAGGATAGCGATTCCGCATACAGCGCACTTCGGCACTCTTTTTGTGTGGCTTGCGCTGCTCGCTGTCGCCAATAGGCTCGGTCTGGCCCAAACCACCAACTTCCGGTATATCTACGACGACAAAAACCAACTCATCAAAGTCATCGACTCCACCGGAG
>DATJMA010000120.1:0-2028 GCA_035509055.1 Bryobacteraceae bacterium
TCTGATCACGAAGCGGTTAAAAACGGACAATCGAACTCTTGTTGGCGCCGCGGGGTGATCCACTTCGTTGTGGGCCGCCGGTTGCAATGAGTTGTGTGTGATTGTTGCGCTTTCTCTTGCCGAAGCATGCCGAGGGAGCAGAAACTCCGAGGCTTACGGATTGTGGGGCGGATTGCGGGACGTGCGGAATTGCGGCGAAGATGCGGTGCTGCATGCAGGAACGGAAATCACCGCCGAGGTAAGCGGCGATGTTTGCGTGGCTCGTGAATCGGTGCCAGAGATCATTGATCGGCGATCCGGAACCAAGAACTGATGCGGATCGGTCATGGTTGTTGGCGAGAGTGGCGGCCCTAAGTAGGGAAGAACGATCCCCGCGTTAGGCCCGCGATTACTGCAGAAGTTGCAGAGGACTGTCTCCTGATCGCGGGTCGCCGTCTTCTCGATTATGGATTACTGGCAGCTGACTACTTGAACGGATGCCGGTGATCCCGGCTTGCTATGTCAAATCAGGGGCTCGGACCAGTTCTCCAGGGTCTCCTTGATCTTGTGCAGGAACTGGTGGGCGATGGCGCCGTCGACCACGCGATGGTCGTAGCTCAGCGTGACATAG
The DNA here is from genome assembly GCA_035509055.1 of Bryobacteraceae bacterium. Classification (GTDB taxonomy): domain Bacteria; phylum Acidobacteriota; class Terriglobia; order Bryobacterales; family Bryobacteraceae; genus PALSA-129. The sequence goes on from DATJMA010000120.1 coordinate 611, forward strand.
CACATGGAACGGATGGCGATGGAATCGTTGATGACCACCGGGCGCTTCTCGATGGCGCCGAGTCCGAGGATGCCGACGTTGGGCTGGCTGATCACCGGCAGGCCAAAGAGCCCGCCGAAAACCCCGGGATTGGTGATGGAAAAGGTGCCTTCCTGAACTTCTTCGGGCTTGAGCTTCTTGGTGCGGGCGCGCTCGGCCAGATCGTTCAGGTTGCGCTGGATGCCCAGGAAATTCTTCTCGTCGGCGTTCTTGATGATGGGAACGATGAGGCCCCAGTCGAGAGCCACGGCGATGCCGATGTTCACTTCCTTGTGCAGCACGATGTTGGTGCCGTCGAGCGAAGCGTTGAGCGTGGGATAGGCGCGCAGGCCGGCGACCGCAGCCTTGACGAAGAAGGGCATGAAGGTGAGCTTGGTTTCGTAGCGTTTTTCGAATTCGTCCTTGGACTTGGCGCGCAACGCGGCGATCTTGCTCATGTCGATTTCGTCGACGGAATAGACGTGCGGGGAAACGTGTTTGGAAGCGACCATGTGCTCGGCGATTTTCTGGCGCATGACGCTGAGCGGCTGCACTTCGTAACTGCCGAAGTAGACGCGCTCGCGCGGAACGCCGAGTTGCAGCGCGGGAACGAATTGGCTGCCGTGCACCGCCGGCGCACCGGGAGCGGCGGCTGGCGCCGGAGGGGGAGGCGTGGGACGCGCGGCGGCCGTCGAAGTGGATGGCGCAACCGGAGCGGTGGTGCCGGACTGCGCGGCGATGGCCGCTTCGATGTCGTCCTTGGTGATGCGGCCGGCGGCGCCGGTGCCTTCGAGGGAAGCCAGATCGATGCCGTGTTCCTTGGCCATGCGGCGCACCAGCGGCGAAGAGTGAATGCGCTCGGTGCCCGTGGCGGGCGTGGCAGCAGGGGAAGCCGCGGGAGCGGACGCCGGGACCGGAGCAGCTGCGGGAGCCGGAGCAGCAGGTTTGGCCGGTGCTGGGGCCGGTTGTGGTGCGGCGGCTGGAGCCGGAGCAGGTTTAGCCGCAGCCGGAGCGGGAGCCGGGGCAGGCGCGGGAGCAGAAGCCGCAGCGGCGGTGGCGCCGTCGATCACGGCCACCACGGTCTGGATTGGCACGGTCTGGCCTTCGGGAATCTTGATTTCTTTCAGCACGCCGGCAGAGGGGGAAGGAATTTCGGCGTCTACCTTGTCCGTGGAAATTTCGAACAGGGGTTCATCGCGCTCGACCTTGTCACCGGGCTTTTTCAGCCACTTGGTAATCGTGCCTTCAAAGATGCTCTCACCCATCTGGGGCATCACTACATCGGTTGCCATGTCTCTCTCCTTCGCGGGCGGGCCGGAACGGCAGGGTTGGTGTCACACCGGAACAATCCATTGCTCTGGGCGCGTGCCGCGAAACCTTACTAGTTTACCGCCAAAGGC
>DATJMA010000121.1:0-124836 GCA_035509055.1 Bryobacteraceae bacterium
GCCGTTGGCGAAAAAAACTGGGGGCCGGGAACCTCTACGCGCACTGAACAGAACCGTGCTTTGTCGACATGAACGTCCGGGTTTGCGCGTTTGACAAGAGCGGATCTGCGAAAAAGCAGACCGCCAGCCAGTTGGTAACGGGCGATTGCGCACCCGGATACTACAAGAGTTATTCGTTACTCCAACGCCGGTATTCCGTCCCTGATGCCTGGCCATTCTGTAGAACTTGGCTGCCTGGCCCGCCACCAGCCTCCGGCCCGAGCCAGTCTCTCGTTTTGGGACGTGCTCTAGTTGTGGCAGCGGCGCTTCGATTCTTTATACGGAAGACCTGCACGACGGACGGGAGATTCTGGGCGTGCGGGTCCGAAATCCGTTCATAGCCTGAGAGCCCGCCCGATCGCTCGCTCAAAACCCGGGAGCGAGCGCACCAGGTCGTCCTCTGAAATCGTCAGCGAGAGGCGCATGTACCCGCTCCGTCCGAAGCCCACACCGGGCACCGCCAGAATCCCTTCGGATTGCAGCAGGCGAATGAAGGCCACATCGTCGGCGAGCGGCGTCCGCGGGAAGACGTAAAACGACCCTTGCGGGCGCGGCGCGTCGTAGCCCATGGCATTCAGCGCGTCGCATAGCAGATCGCGCTTTTTCTGATATCCTGCGACGTCCACCACGGCATCGGGAACGCGCGCCACCACCCGCTGCCAAATGGCTGGCGCATTGATGAAGCCCAGAATGCGACTGGCGAATGTGCAGGCGTTGCGCAGGGTGGGAGCCTCGGCGAGAGTCGGTGGGATTGCCAGGTAGCCGATGCGCTCGCCGGGGATCGCCATGGCTTTCGACCAACTCCAGGCGACCACTGCGCGGCGGAGCAGGCCGAAAGTCTCGGGCGGCTTCAGGCCGTCGAAGGTCAGCGGGCGGTACGGTTCGTCGCTGACGACCAGCGCCGAATCGGGAATCACGGCGTCCAGTTGACGCAGGATACCGGCGCTGTAGATCGCACCCGTGGGATTATTGGGCGAGTTCAGGATCAACGCTTTGGTGCGCGGCGTAATCGCCGCGGCGATAGCCACGATATCGGGCTGAAAGCGCTCATCTGTTTCCACCACCACGATCCGGCCGCCGTGGTTCTCGATGTAAAAGCGGTACTCCGGAAAAGAGGGATTGAGAACGATCACTTCGTCGCCCGGATCGAGTACCGCTTTCAACACCGTGTTGATGGCGCCCGCGGCGCCATTGGTCATCAGGATGTCTTCGCCGCCGAATGGGAGGCCGGTACGGCCGGCCAGATGTCGCGCGATGGCGGCGCGGACTTCGGGGAAGCCGGCGTTCGGCATATAGCCGTGGCCGTGCGGCCGCGCCTCCGAGACCACCCGCCGCAATGCATCCTGAACCGCGGCGGGTGGCTCTACCTCGGGGTTTCCCAGCGAGAAATCGAAGACGTTTTCGGCGCCGCGTTCCCGGCGCAATTCCAGGCCGATCTCGAACATGCGGCGGATCCAGCTCGAACGCTCCATTTGTTCCGCGATCGATCGGGAAATTCCGCCGCTGATGATCGACAAGCTCAACCCGCCCTCGAAGCACGATTGTATCGCTCATGAGCACCACTTACAAGTGGGGCATAAAGTAATTCTGACTGCGGGCTATAATCAAAGCTCCCATGAGCGCCCTTGCTGCGCGGCCTGCCAAGTCGTCTTTCCGCTGGGTCATCTGCGGAATGCTTTTCCTGGCGACGGTGATCGCCTATGTGGATCGCGGAATTCTGGGATTCATTGAACGCGACCTGGAGCATGTCATCGGTTTCACCACCGTGGAATACGGGTACATGACCGGCGCCTTTCAATTGGCTTACGCATTCGGATTCCTTATCGCCGGCAAGTTGGCCGACCAAATCGGAACTCGCAAAGCGTTCACTATCGCGATGATCCTTTGGAGCGTCGCCGCCATGGGTCCCGGCGCGGCGCGCACCGTTCCCACCCTGGTCCTGGCGATGTTCATTCTGGGCATCGGAGAGTCGGCCAATTTCCCGGTTTGCATTAAGACCGTGGCAGAGTGGTTTCCGAAGCGCGAGCGCGCCCTGGCTACCGGGCTGTTTAATTCCGGGGCCAACGTCGGCAACATGGTGGTGCCCGCCATCGTTCCGTTCGCTATTGCTTTGTTCACTTGGCGCGGCGCTTTTGTGGTGGGCGGATCGCTGGGCATCGTTTGGCTGGTCTTCTGGCTCTGGCTGTACCGGCAGCCGGAGGAGCACCCTTCCGTTTCCCCCCAGGAATTGGGCCTGATTCAGAGCGATCCGCCGGAAACCGTGCATTCGGTGCCCTGGCTGGCGCTCGTCGGACGGCGCGAGACCTGGGCCTTCGCCACCGGCAAACTTCTCTGCGATCCCGTCTGGTGGTTCTGGACCTTCTGGCTGCCCGGCTATTTCCAGCGGACGTTCCATCTCACGCTGGGAAAGTCGAGCCTGCCCATCATGGGCGTGTACGCAGCGTGCAGCGTGGGGAGCATTTACGGCGGGTACATTTCGTCCGCCATGCTGAAACGGGGCAGGAGCGTCAACGCGGCGCGCAAGACAGCGATGCTGGTCTGCGCCCTGGCGGTGCTGCCGGTGCTCTATGCGCCTTACGCGCACAATCTGTGGGTAGTTGTGGCGCTGGTCGGCTTGGCGGGCGCCGCTCATCAGGGATTTTCGGCCAACGTCTTTACGCTGGCGTCCGATCTGTTTCCCAAGGCAGCGGTGGGCAGCGTCACGGGAATTGGAGCCATGACGGGCGCGGTCACCGGGTTCACGGCTCAATTGGTCACCGGCTACATCGTTAAAGTGAGCTACCTTCCGTGCTTCCTTTACGCCGGCTCGGCGTATCTGGTGGCGTTGGTGATCATTCACCTCCTGTCGCCTAACCTCACGCCCGCCAAATTGGACCATACTGCGGTATGACCATTCGGCCTGCCAGCGACCGATCGCTTCACGTGACCTTCGGCAACCGGATGTCTTCGGAGGCCTACGCGGCCGTCGCGCACCTGACCCACGGACTCACGGGCGCGCGCGAGGTCCTCAACCTTCACCCTGCATACACCTCGGTGCTCATCGATTTCGACCCGCGGCGCTACACGCACGAGCGCATTGAGGCGCTGGTGCGTGCCTGCATGGAGGGGCCCGAGCCGCCGTCGTCCGAGCCGCACCATGTCGAAATCGCGGTAGGATTCGGCGGTGAGTGCGGACCGGACCTCGAAGACGTGGCGCGGCTCACCGGTCTTTCGTCCGATGAAGTCATTGCACGATTCACCGGAGCTGAATACGAGGTCTACTTCGTGGGATTCTCGACGTGCTTCCCGTATCTCGGCGGACTGCCTCCGGAACTCGCCACGCCCCGGCTTTCCGCGCCGCGCAAGCACGTGCCGCGGGGCAGCGTGGCGATTGGCGGGCAACAGGCAGGAATCTATCCGCTGGCATCGCCCGGAGGTTGGCGGCTCATCGGGCGCACGTCGCTGCCACTGTTCGACCCGCAAGCCGTACCGCCGCCTTTGCTGCGCATGGGCGACCACGTTCGCTTCGTTCCGGAGGCCAGCGAGTGAGTTTCATCCGCGTACGGTCGGCGGGAATGCAAACCACGGTGCAGGATCTCGGCCGCTTCGGCTGGACGCACTTCGGCATCTCCGCCTCGGGCGCCGCCGATCCATTTGCCCTCCGCGCGGGCAATCTGCTGGTCGGGAACGCGGAGAACGCCGCGGCGCTCGAGATGACACTGATGGGCGGCACCTTCGAGTTCGAAGCCAACACCACCATCGCGCTTACGGGGTCGGATTTCGACGGCGGGGTGCCGCTTTGGACACCGGTGGAGATGAAAGCGGGCCAAACGCTCCGTTGCGGACCTTCCTTGACCGGCGCGCGCTGCTATTTATGCGTGCGCGGCGGCATCGGCGTAGCGAAAGTAATGGGCAGCGCGTCCACCCATGTGATCACCGGGGTGGGCGGGCGTCCCCTGCGCGCCGGCGACATGCTTCCCGTCGGCAACGAAGCCATCCGCAGACCTCGCCGTGCGCCCGCGGACGTGCTGGCGATATCCGACGGCGCTCTACGCACGACCGAAGGCCCTCAGGCTGAAAGCTTTGGGGAGGAACTATACGCCGGCGAGTATGCCGTAACGGAAGAATCCAATCGCATGGGTCTGCGGCTGCGCGGCGAGGCGATTGCCGCATCCGCCGGCCACATGCTGACCGAAGGCGCGGCGTTAGGCGCGGTACAGGTGCCGCCCGACGGACAGCCCATCATTCTCTTCGTGGAACATCAGACCACCGGCGGTTATCCCAAGCCGGCCAATGTGATCTCAGCCGATTTCCGCCGGCTGGGACAATTGCGGCCACGGGATCGCGTAAGATTCGAGCGAGTCACCATCGAACAGGCGCTCCGCCTTCTCCAGCGTCAAGAGGAGTGGCTGTATGGGCTATGAGGCGCCGGCGTCACCAGGTGCGGAGCCCTCTTGCGACTGTGGAACTTCCGCCACCGCCGCGGGAGCCACAACCAACGGCGCCTCTGCCGGAGCCGGCTCCGGCGCGGGCGGCGCGGTGTTCATCAGCCGATGCACGTACAGCGGGTAACGCCCCAGCATTGTCCCATAAAGCAAATGGCCCACCAGCGTGGCGTGCTCCACGTGCAGTAGCGCCACCAGCGGCAGCACCAGCTTGAACGCCCACTGAAATGAAAAGTAATACCAGCACAGCGCGACGATCACCGCCAGCAGCATCACGCGCGTCTGCGGTACGCGGTCGCGCACCAACGAAGAGAATGCCGCGCCGAGCAGACTGTAGATCAGGATGTAAAGCGCCAATCCCCCGCAGGTTGCCCACGTAAACGCCGGCGCCAGGCTCGCATTGCGGTCAAACGCCGTGGCCATCAGATTCTCGGCCGCCCAGAAGCTTCGTTGCTGCCACAGCGAGCTGACGCCGAGCCACGCCACCATCCACAAAACGCCTACCGTCCCGCCTTCCAGACCGGCTAGAAATGTGGCCAGACGCAATTTGGAGACTTCGCGTTCGCTGGCGGCATCCATAGCTTCAGCCTATACTGACGTAAGGTCAAAGGCAAAAATCGGGTGATACGAACAATGCTTCGGACAGTGGTAACCGGGATTGGTGCGATTAGCCCAAACGGTATCGGGCGGGAAGCCTTTTGGAAAGCCTCCGTGAATGGCGAGAGCGGAGTGCGCGCGATCACGCGCTTCGATCCATGCGGATTCGCCGTGCGCGTCGCTGGCCAGGTGCCGGACGACTTCGATGAAAAGCAATACGTGGACGTGAAAGATCGCCCGCACGTCTCCCGCGCGACACCGTTGGCCGTTGCCGCCGTCGCCGAAGCTCTGGCGGACGCTGGAATCGCCGCAAGCGGATTGTCGCGCGACGAATTGCGGGGCATCGGTGTCATCGTCGGCTCCGGAGGTGGCGCCCAGGATTTTTCCGAGGAGCAGTACCGCCTCTATTACACCGGCCATTCGAAACAGTGCAGCGTTTATACCATTCCTACTTCCACCATCGGGACACTCGCGAGCGAAGTGTCGATGCGATTCGGCTTCCGCGGATTGAGCCACATCGTCTCTACGGGCTGCACCTCCTCCACCGATGCCATTGGCTACGCATTCCGTACCATCCAGTCGGGCCACCTCGCTACGATGATTGCCGGCGGCGTGGATGCGCCCATCGCGCCGCTCATCATTCGCGGGTTCCAGCTCATGCGCATCATGAGCACCCGCTGGAACGATGAGCCGCAGCGCGCATCGCGGCCTTTTTCCCGCGATCGCGATGGCTTCGTGATTGCTGAAGGAGCATGGTTTTTCGTGCTGGAAGAAATGGAGCACGCCCGGGAGCGAGGAGCTCACATCTACGGCGAAATTGCCGGCTACGGCTCCACTTGTGAGGCTTATCACCGTGTGCGCCTAGAAGAGTGCGGCGAAGAGCCCGCGCGCGCTATCGGCATGGCATTGGAAGAGGCCGGAACCGAGCCCAGTGAGATTCAGTACATCAACTACCACGGAACTTCCACCGAGCTCAACGACCGCGTGGAAACGCGCGCTGTCAAACTGGCCTTCAACAGCCATGCGCAAAAAATGTGCGGATCGTCGCTGAAGAGCCTGATCGGACATCCACAGGGCGCATGCGGCGCAGCCGGCGTAGCCGCAACCCTTCTGGCCATGCGTGACGGCGTGGTGGCGCCCACAATCAACCTGGAGGAGCCGGACCCCAATTGCGATCTTGATTACATTCCCGCGCCCGGCCGGCGCGTTGCCATCGAGAATGCCGTCGCCAACTGCATCGCATTCGGCAGCAAGAACTCGGCGCTGGTCTTAAAGCGGGTTTGACTTCTGGATGGATCTGGAAGTGCCGGCGGGTGCTCGGAGGTTTCACCCGCCGGCTGTCCCGCGGAAATCCAAAAGACGCCCACGGAACAAACTTGGACAATTAATATGACGTTACGACCCTCGGAAAAGTTGCTAGTTTATCGGGGATTCCCCTAACGTGTGCGGAATCCGGGCTTCCGGGAATCCTACGCGCCCATCGCCAGGCGGATGGCATCGGCGATGCGGGCGCTGAAATCTTCCACCTGCTGCGCATCGAGGCCCTCGACCATCACGCGGGCCAGCGGCTCCGTCCCGGAAAAACGCACCAGCACGCGACCGGTACCCGCGAATGCCGTTTCCACGTGCGCAATCTCGCGCGCCACGGCGGGAACATCATTTAGAGATTTTTTCTCACGCACTCGCACATTCACCAGTTTTTGCGGATACACCCGCAAATCCGCGGTCAATTCGTCTAAGCCCGCGCCGGCGGCGCGCGCCGTCTCGACGGTGCGCAGCGCCGTCAGAATGCCATCGCCGGTGGTGGCAAACTCGCGTAAGATCACGTGGCCCGATTGTTCACCGCCCAGGGACGCGCCCAACCGGACCATTTCCTCCAATACATATTTATCGCCCACCGGCGTCCGCACCATTCGAATGCCAGCGCTTTCGAGCGCTTTCTCGAGCCCCAGATTGGACATCACGGTGGATACCACGACGTCCTGTTGGAGATGGCCCGAAGCTTTCATCGCGCGAGCCAGCACCAGCATGACCGAATCGCCGTCGATGATTTTGCCGCTTGCGGACACCATGATGGCGCGGTCGGCGTCGCCATCGAACGCCACTCCGAAATCCGCGTGCGCGGCAGCTACCGCCGTCTGCAGGCGCGCTGGATGAAGGGCGCCGCATTCCAGGTTTATATTTCGCCCGTTCGGCTCCGCCGAAAGCGCGATGACTTCGGCGCCCAGCCTGCGAAATACTTCCGGGCCCAACCGGTATGCGGCACCGTTGCCGCAATCCATCGCCAGCTTCACTCCGCCCAGGCGCATGGTGCCGAGCGACACCAGAAACTCGAGGTATTTGCCGGCCCACTCGTCTTCCGCGGCCAGAGGCGCCGGCTTCGGATCCAGAGCCGATTCCCGCAGCCGCAGAATTTCGCGCTCGATGGCCGCCTCTTCTTCGTCCGGCAGCTTGAATCCGTTATGGCCGAAGACCTTAAGGCCATTGTCCCGGTACGGGTTGTGAGACGCGGAAATCACCACGCCCGCCACGAACGGTCCGGTGCGGGTCAGATATGCCACTCCCGGCGTGGTGACCACACCCGCGTAGCGCACGCGGGCGCCGGCCGCTTTCACACCCCCCGCCGCCATCTCGGCGATCCATTGGCCCGACTCGCGCGTGTCTGTGCCGATCAGAACCTCCGCGTCGGGCCGCGCGCGAATCGCATCATGACCTAACGCCACACCGAATGCGTACACCGTCGCCGGGTCCAGGGGGTACTCTCCCGCCACACCGCGAATGCCATCCGTGCCGAAAAGTTGTTTTGCCACGCTTGAATTGTCCTATCTCTTCTTGATTGTCGCTGAGACGGTCACCCGGGAGACGTCCGGAAAGCGCACGTAGGGATCATCGACATAGGTGTTCACGGGATAGTCGAATGTGCCGGCGCGCGCCGGAATGTTTACTTCATCCGTCTGGACTGTGTCCACCTGAGCGACGTGGCTCGCCGGTCCGGCAATCTCGATCGAGTCGGGAGTCACAGTGTACGCCGCCACATCATATCCTTCCCGGGTTCGGAAACGCGGAACTACTTTTACCATTCGTTCCGCGTGCCGCTCAAAACGCAGGCGGACCTCCGCGGGGATAGCGCGCACCAGGTGGACGCCGCGTACCAGCTTCACGTTTCCATTTCCGATGGGAAAGGTGCGCTCTCCGGATCGCACGTCGGTCATATCCAGAATCACTTCCGGGCTCGCTCCGTCCGCCAGGCTGCTCAGTTGCCCCGAGGGCCCGCTGAGTTCCAGTTTGACGGTGCTGACGGGCTCGGAGCTGATCTCGAGATTATCGGGCAGGTTCTTGTATTCGATTCCGGCCGTGGTAAACGTGGAAAGTTCCGGCTCATTGGCTACCACCGCCCAGACCACGACGGCAATCGCCAGCGACAGCAGCTTCCAGCCGGGATTCCTGGTCACCAGACCCAACAACATCTTTCCCCATTTCATGGCTGCTTCACCCGCTCCGCCGGCCGGACCTCGGCACCGTGCGATCCGTCGGATGCCAGCGGAATATCGCCCGTGCTCTCTTCCACGCGAATCGATCCCGGATGTAGCGCTTCGAAATGGCGATTGATGCGCTCGCGCGCTTCAGCGAGCGACAGCCCCTGCACCAGTTCTCCGAAGGCTGCCACCGAAATCCGGCCCGTCTCTTCGGAAACCACCAGCGAAAGACAATCGGTCTCTTCTGTGATACCGATGGCCGCGCGGTGGCGGGTTCCCAGGTCGCGCGCGAGCGCCGGTGTCGTGGTCAAGGGGAGGAAACAGGCTGCCGCCGCAATGCGATCTTTCTGGATGATCACCGCGCCATCGTGCAGCGGCAGCCCCGGGGAGAAAATCGAGAGCAGCAGGTCGCGGGTGATGCGCGCATCGAGCGCCACGCCGCTCTCGATAAACGTGCGCAGGCCGATGTCGCGCTCCAGAACGATCAGGGCGCCAACCCGCTTCGGCGCCATAGCCTCAACGGCCATGAGGATTTCGTTAATGGCCTCGGGAGCACGGTATCCACTGCCGAATCCCAGCCAGCGCTTTCGTCCCAGCCTGGCCAGCGTCCGCCTGATTTCCGATTGGAACAGCACCACAATCGCCAGCCCCACCAGCGGTACCATGAACGAAAGCACCGCCCGCAAAGCCTCCAACCCAGCCCACACCGAGATGGCATAGAGCGACACCATAATGAAAATGCCGACCAGGATATGGCCGGCGCGCGTACCGCGCACGACCATCAAGGCCTGGTAAACCAGGAACGCCACCACGAGGATGTCCACCAAACCGCGGAGTGTCAGGTTCGGCAATAGCGGCAAAAATCGCGGGAACTGGGCCATGGAAAGCTTCCGCTGAGGGCGAAACTCCTGCCCATGTCTATCTTAACGTAGGGCTGCGGCGCGGGACGGCTGTAGAACCTGATCGCCGTCGATATACCGGGGGTTCGAGAATCCGGGACAGTCCCACCGCAGCAAGGTCGCTACTCACTGACCAGCGCGTGGACGGGAATTACGATCACCAGCTTGTAGTGCACGGGATCGCGCCGGATATCCGGACGCTTAAGCCCGGCCATCAGCGCCAACCGGTCAACGCTCGGGCCCACCCGGCGTCTCCTCCCAGCCACTACGCGGATGAGTCGCGGGAGCATAATGGCCGCATCGAAGGCCATGCCACGCGTGTGGTCGGAATCCGTCACGGGCATTTGCGTCGGCATCAGTTTGTGGCGCGTGAATTCTTCCTGCACCTGCGCCCGCAGCGCCTGGCAGGCCGGCTGCCGGTTGAAGCGCAATTCGCGCATCCACTTGAACCAGACCTGCTGTAAGTGCTCCTGGTAAGCCATCGGCCGGTATGCCGATTTGAGGTCGAACGTGCCACCGGCGGAGGTAACCAGCCGGCGGAACTTCTGCAGCGCTTCCGACATCGCCGGAAGCAGCCCTTCGGTGTCGGGACCTTCGTCCGTTTCCAGCCGGACGGCGGCGGGATCGTCGATATCCGGGAGCGCCGCAACTCGGCAACCGGGATTGGGTGAGTCGAATGCAATCACATTCAGGCTCGGCTGGAGAATGAGCAAACGATCGATAACGGGAAGATTCCTGATGTCATCGTCATCCGGAGCGGCGGCGGCCGCAAGTAACGTGCAGGCCGCCAAACAAAACAACAACGCACAAAGACGGCGAACAGGCAAACCGAGACTCCTGTAATGATTTCGAAATGCTTATGAATTCTAAATCATATTACAGTTCGCGCCGCCATGGGGGATTCTCCTACAAAAAATAGGGCCTCTCCTCTTGCGGTATCATGCCTTTTCACCTTTTTTTAACCAGGGCCCTCCAAAATGACCGCGAAAGATCCACAGAAATTCAGCGCCAGACGTAGTTTGATGCCGGTTTTGCTTCTGCTGTTTGCAGCCAGCGGATGCTCCGCCCTTATCTACGAAATTGTCTGGTATCAGCTCCTGCAGCTGGTCATCGGGTCTACCGCGGTCTCCCTCGGAGTTTTGCTGGCTACGTTCATGGGAGGCCTTTGCGTGGGCAGCGTGGGACTTCCCCGCCTGGCGCGCGCGCGCCGAATGCACCCGCTGCGTGTCTACGCGCTTCTCGAACTGGGCATCGGCGCCTGCGGCATCCTGGCACTGGCGGCGATTCCACTACTCGATCGCGCCTACGTGGAGGCGGTCGGCCACGGCATGCCGGCAATTCTTTTCCGCGCCCTCATCTGCGCGATCTGCCTGATGCCGCCCACGATCCTGATGGGAGCTTCTCTGCCCGCCGCGGCTCGTTGGGTCGAATCCACCCCGGAAGGCGTCTCGTGGCTCGGAATCCTTTATGGCGGCAACACCGCCGGCGCGGTCTTGGGATGTCTGCTGACCGGTTTTTACCTGCTACGCGTGTTCGATCTGACCGTGGCCACCTTGGTGGCTGCGGGCATCAATGGAGTCGTCGGCCTGTCCGCGTTCGCTTGGTCGAAGAAAACCGCGGCATCGGCCGGGGGTCCCGATACCCTCCCGGTCCTCGCCCTGGGACCCTGGCCAATCTACGTCACCATCGCGATTTCCGGCGCCACCGCGCTCGGCGCTGAAGTGGTTTGGACGCGCCTCCTCGGACTTCTGCTGGGCGCGACAGTTTACACTTTTTCGATTATTCTAGCAGTGTTCCTGGTCGGCATCGGCATCGGCAGCGCGGTCGCGTCGGCGCTGCTGCGCGGCAGTTTGCTCCCGCGGTTGGCCATCGGAGTCTCGCAGCTACTGCTTGCGGGAGGAATCGCGTGGACTGCGTGGATGCTTTCCGATTTCCTTCCGTTCTGGCCCGTCAACCCACTGCTTTCCACCAGCCCCGCATTCACCTTCCAAGTGGATCTGGCGCGCACGATGTGGACTATCCTGCCGGCAACGCTGCTCTGGGGCGCAAGTTTCCCGTTCGCGCTGGCGGCCGTCGCCGCCCGGGGCGAGGATCAAGGACGCATGGTCGGCGGAGTCTATGCCGCCAATACCGGCGGCGCGATTCTCGGCGCCCTGGCATTCAGCCTCATCCTCATCCCCGCGATTGGGACCAAAGGATGCGAGCAAGTGCTCATTGTGCTTTCGGCGATAAGCGCGCTGTTCGCTCTGGCGCCGGTCGTGCAACAAGCGCGCAGCATGGCCGGCGCAGTCGCGCTAGCCGCGGCCCTGGCCATCGCCGGATGGTTCTCCCACGAAGTTTCCGGCGTGCCTGGCAATCTGATCGCCTATGGCCGCCGCATCATGATCAATTCCAACTCGTCGAAGGTTCTCTATACCGGCGAGGGCATCAACTCTTCCATCGCCATCACGCAGTGGAATAGCGACGGAGCCATACAGTTCCATGTGAGCGGAAAAGTGGAAGCGTCCACCGAACCGTACGACATGCGCCTCCAGCGCATGCTGGGAGACCTGCCCGCGCTGTTCCATCACGGCCCTGTGCATTCGGTCCTCATCGTGGGCTTTGGCGCGGGCGTTACGGCGGGAAGCTTCGTTCCCTTTCCCGGCATCCAACGCATCGTAATCTGCGAAATGGAGCCGCTGATTCCTCCCGTTGCCACGCAATATTTCAGCCGCGAGAATTACAACGTGATGCACGACCCCCGGGTTGAGATTGTGTATGACGATGCCCGGCACTTCGTGCTCACCACCAACGAGAAGTTCGACATCATCACGTCGGACCCCATTCATCCGTGGGTGAAAGGGAGCGCCACGCTCTATTCCAAGGAATATTTCGACCTCGTCAAGCGGCACCTCAACCCGGGCGGAATCGTCACCCAGTGGGTGCCGCTCTACGAGACCGATTCCCCCACGGTAAAGAGCGAATTAGCGACGTTTTTTGACGCCTTCCCCAACGGCTCCATTTGGGGCAACGACAACAACGGCGTCGGCTACGATACGGCTGTGCTCGGCCAGGTGGAGGATCCGAAGATCGACGTCGAAGATATTGAGCGGCGCCTCACGAGCCCGGAATACGCCGGGGTGGCTCAGTCGATGCGAGATGTCGGGTTCAACTCCGTCCTCGACGTCCTCGCCACCTACGCCGGTCAGCGCCAGGACCTGATGCCGTGGCTTGAAGGCGCCGAGATCAATCGCGACGGCAACCTGCGGCTGCAATACATGGCGGGGTTGGCTTTGAACGACAGCCTGGAAGGCCCTATCTACTCCCAGATTCTAAGTTACCGGCGCTACCCGCAAAATATGCTAGTGGTGTCCGATGCCTCCCGCGAAATGGTAATGCAGGCGCTGCACGCGTCGAATTGAGCCCGCGCGGCGCCGATTAAACCTGCTCGCGAACCAGTGGAACTTTCCCCAAATCCAGAACCATCGAGTGGCATCGCCACTCGAACCACTCGTCGAATAACGCGAAGTCCAGCTTCGCCGGCCAGTCGGATCGCTCCCGCCACCAGCCATCGAGTTCCTCTTCCACGATGTGCGGGCAGAACCGGCCGACCTGCCGGACAGCTTCGTCATCGCTCCCTGCCTCCGGCAGAAGGTAGACATTCGGTTCGTGGTTCAGATCGTCAAGTGTGAGCCCGAAGCTGGTCGGATCCACAGCGTGAAGCCAATCGAGGAACGGTCGTTTGGCCATCACCACGATCGCCATGCGGTTCAGAGAGAGCATTCTTCGGGTATTGTAGCCGCACTATTGTAATACCGCCGAGGCCGCCGGCGATGTGCCCAACTGGTTCCCCAGCGTGACGCTCACCGAAAACACCGTCGAGGAGCTGCTATCGGTAGTGAACTGTTGGGTGAGCGTGAATTCGCTGCCAAATTGCGCCGAACTCGACCCGCCGTAGTATGTCGTAAATAACGATGTGACGGGCGGGCTCAACTGCGTCGTTGCCAGCGTCGAACCCTCGGACGGAGTGAAGGTGAACATCGCCGACTCCACATCCCGATTGGTGACGAAACCGGTGACCGAAACCGTGAAACCGGTAGCGGTGCGCTGCGCCGTCACGGCTGTTATGACCGGTCCTGCCGCCGGCACGTTGATGGTGGCGCTCGGCGCCGGCGTGGGCGTGATATCGGTGGTCCCGGACAGGAACTGCGCCGTAATGGTGATTGTGCCGGCTACTGTTCCCGTCTGCACTCCGACGTTGCCGACTCCCGAAGTACTCCCCGCGGGAATCACAACCTGGGCGGTCCGCTGGCCGTTCGAAAAGCGCACCATCGGGTCGTCCGCGCCCGAAGCGGGCGTAAAGGTCAGCGTGAGAATCGCGGTTACGGTAGCGGGATACGCGGTCGAAAGCGAAACGTTCAGGAACTGCTGCGAGGTCGCCGAGCCGGCAGAGGACAAACCGGTGATCGAACCCGACGCGAGGGACGGAAGCCCGACAGTCAGTTGTTCGGTCCCGCTAGCCAGCACGCCGTTGCTATCCACAACGTATACCGTAAATGAGAAGGTTCCTCCGACTGCCGGCGTGCCCGAGAGCGTCCCATTTAGCGACAGACTTAATCCCGCCGGAATATTCGCCGATTGCCATTGATAGGGCGGCGTGCCGCCAGTCGCCATCAACTGGACTGGTGAAATCGCCACGCCGGCAGTCGCATTCGGTAGCGATGAAGGTGTCACCGTCAATTGCGGTGCGATGGTAACTTTATAAGATCCCGAAACGGTCGCGCCGCTGGCATCGGTGGCTGTCACCATGATGGTGAAAGGGCCGGCTGTGGTCGGAGTGCCGCTCAGGGTTCCGGTTGGCGACAGCGACAGTCCCGGCGGCAGGCCGGTCGCCGTGTAAGTGTACGGCCCGAGGCCGCCAGTCACCGATACCACCGACTCATAGGCAATCCCTACCGATCCGTTCGCCACGGTCGCTCCCGAAAAGAGCAGGGTGGCCGGCGCCATCACCAAGGTGTAGTTCTGCGTGACAGTTGTCCCGGTTGAATCGCCGATAGTGACCGCGACCATAAACGTCCCCGACGCGCGTGGAATTCCCGCGATCAATCCGCTGTTATTGGCAATTGTCACGCCCGATGGCAGGCCTGTAGCCGACCATGTATATGGGGCTCCCGCACCGCCAGTTGCCGATAATTGCGTGGTATACGGCACGTTGATTTGCCCGGGCGGCAGCGGCGAAGGCGTGGTAATCAGCAATCCGGGAAGCGCGACGTTCAGACTGTAGTTCTTGCTGACCGAAGTGCCCATGGAGTCGTCGATAAACACCACGAAAGGATAGGTCCCGGTCTTCGTCGGAGTCCCACTGAGCAGTCCCGCAGCGGTAATGGTTACTCCCGGCGGAAGCGCGCCGAATTCCACAAAGGTGTACGGCGGAAAGCCGCCAGAGCCCGCGAACTGAACGCTGACGGGCGTATTGACGGTGACATTCGCAATCGGCCCGGTGGTGAGCGTGAGCGGCAGGGGCGCGATTTTGAGCGCGTACCCCAGAAAGGCGCTAGTGCCGGCGGAATCGGTTACCTCCACCGTAAATTGAAACGAACCGTAATTCGTCGGAGTGCCGCTGAGAACGCCTGTAGGGGACAGTTGCAGCCCCGTCGGCAAGGTTCCCGCTGTGATTGAGAACATGTTGCCGCCGGCCCCGCCGCTGGCTGTAAAGGTTGCACTGTAGGGAGAATTCACCGCTCCCGAGGGCAGGGGCGAAGTGGTTAGTAACTGCAGTGGCGGAGGCCCGGCGGGATTAATCGTAAAAAAGAGAATGTTGCTGACGTAGCCATCGGCGGTGGTCACCCATACCGGCGCCGAGCCGGCCGCCTGTATTTCGATCGGCGCGATGCTGGCGATAAGTTGATTGTTCTGACTCGGGAGGACCGTGGAAGCAATGGGGTTGTGGTTGAAGAACAGTGTCATCCCCTGCTGGAGATTCGCGCCCATGACAGTGAGCGTGAAGCCCGGTCCGCCGGCGGTCGCCGAGTTTGGACTGAGGGAGAGAAGAACCGGCGCCGCTACCACCGTCAAAGTCACCGTGTTCGATACGGTTTCATCCGGGTTCAGAACCGCAATGGATACCGGACCGAGTGTCGTTAAGGTTGGAACCGTGACGGTCATGCTGGTACCCGTTCGGGCACTCGGCACCAATTGGTTTCCATTCAGCAGCAAGAGAGCGCCGGCCGCGAAGCCTGCTCCGGTTACGGTCAAAGGAAACGGTGCCGCGCCCGCGGTGCGGACGGTGGTGCTCAGCGACGTGATGACGGGTTCCACGTAGAAGATGAACGCCTGTGAGGTCGTCACCCCCAGGTTGCTCACCGTCAACGCAACGAATCCTTCCCCGGAGAGCGCACTGGAGGGCAGATCCACAGTCAGTTGGTTGGCCGCGATATTTGTGGGAGTCAGGGTGATCGGTCCGCTGCTCGTTGTCGCTATTATTGTCGATCCCGGCTCGGGAATGGACGCGGAGCCGACGGGGACAGTCGTTGGCGAGACGAAGCCCGACCCCGTGATTGTCAGGGTGAGGGTGTTCGATCCAATCGGAGCCGAAGGCGGAGTGACGCTGGTGATCAGCGGAGTAGGGACGATGTACGCTGCGAGCTGATTGGAGATTTCGTTCCCCCACGCGTCGATGGGAATCGTGCCGAACTGGAATGTGCCGGTCTGCGATGGCGTTCCCGACCAAAAGTTGGTGCTGCCCGGGAACTGCTCCATGCCGTTGGGCACGCTGCCAGGAACGTACTCGTCCGAATAGGGTGCGGTCCCGCCCGTGAACAAGGTCCATGTCACGGGAATATTCACGGCGCTCACAAACACCGGACCGCCGTTGGCAAGCGGCGGATTGATCTGGAATGTCCCGGTCTGAGCGGTATTACCGCCCACTTGCGGCGCGTCAATACTGATGTTGACGGGAACCGGTTGGGTTCCGGTCATGGATGTATAAAAGCCGGAACTGGCGGGCACGGTTACCGAAAGCAGGTTCCCGGACGCAGTCCCCTGGATCGTTAGCGAAGCGTTAGTGTCGGTCCGGGTGAGAGTAACCTGGTACACCACGCTGGTCTGAAACGTACCTACAAGGCAAATCTGCGAGTCCGCCGCCGTTCCGGCGGTGAATCCGTTGATCTGCGCCGAGTCATCGCCCGCGGGACATCCGTAGGTCGCAAACTGGGCGTGTAAAGGGACTACCGCCGCCATCACCAGCGGCAGGCAGAAAGCCAGATATTTTCCTGGAACCATCGGGTGCTCCTCCGAGTCGGCAATTCGCTCCCGATATTATTGAGCGGAAATGACTAAAATGCAATTATCTGGCTCCGGAGTGGTACTGGCCGGTGAATTTTCTTACATTGCGCCGCCGTTTCAGCGCAGCGTTACGACGGTTGCGCCCCAGCCGCCAGCCTCGCCGGGCGCGTCGCCATACGATACGACAAATGGCGTCCGCGCCAGCACCGCCCGCACAATCTCGCGCTGGACGCCGATTCCCCGGCCGTGAATGATGCGGAGGGCCCTAAATCCCGCCGCCCGCGCTTCCAGCAAATATTCCTCCACCACGGCTTGGACATCGCGCGGTGGCACGCTATGCAAATCGAAAACGTCAGTGATCGGAATTCGGACTGGTTCCGACTCGGGATTTGTACCCACTAAAATCAAAAAGCCCGGCTGGCCGAAGCCAACCGGGCGACCGCCATTGCGACTGCGCGCATCCAATAACTAAGCGACGTGAGCCCGGCTCTGGGCCACGATCGCTTCCATCTGGTCCTTTAAGCGTAGTTTCAGTTTTTTCAGACGGGTTTCCTCCAACTGCTCCTCATCAGTCAGGTGGGGAAGCGACTCCAAGGCATCCAGTTTTCTGGCAAATTCTGAGTGCTGGCCAGACAGCCGCCGGTATTCCTCGTTCGTCGCTATCAGATGCGCTTTCAAGTCCTCTTGCGCGTTCCGTTCCATCATTGGCAAATCCTCCCAGTGAGGTCGCCACGCCGAGTCGTTCGGAACCAGGCTCGGTGGGTAATCTCGCGTCTTGAATGCATGGACGGCAGTGCCGTCTACTCGCACCTTAACATGAATGAAACTTCATGACAATAGCCGATTCACAAGGCATTTCGTAGTACTTTTGTCGGATGCTAACCTCCTGAAATCCCATGGACTTGTAGAACATTCGCGCACCCCGGTTGGATTCCCGGACCTCGAGGAAAACTCGCGTGTTACGTAAATTCAGCAGAGGTTTCAGGAGTTCGCGAGCCAAGCCTCGGCGGCGGAATTCCGGCGCGATCGCCAGATTCAATACTTCGCATTCGCCGTCGTCTACAGATCGCCAGACGAGGAAGCCGGCCACCGCCCCGTCGTAAATCGCAATGGTGAATTCGTGAGCCAGATAGTCGCCGGCCGGCCATCGCGCCGCCTCCGGCGAGGCGGTTTGAATCGCCTCCACGGCTTCCAAATCATCTGGTTGCGCTCGTCGAGTCATTTGGCTATTCCTGGGGCGGCCAATCGCATTCATATCACCCGGACATCGCCCTTGCCCCAGACCGTCTGCCGCCCCACTCCGACCCACCGCGCCGCCAGCAGCCACGGAATAAACTTCGCGAGTTCACCATTATATTCCGCCCAGCCGGTAAACCCTCCCAGCGGATGCACCAGGCCCGTCCGGCCCGATTTCCGCTCTACTTTCTCCCATTGGAGTTCGCAGCCGGACATATGAATTGCCGCCGCGCGCTCCCCCAACCCGCAAAAATCGACTTCCAGCGGGCCGGACCCGTATAGCGCCCGAAGCGTGCTCACGCGATCGCGGAGACGCGCGAACAGGATCCCAAATTCCGGCCGCGGCGCCAAAGTTCCGGCGCTCTTAAGCTCTGTCGGGCTGACGAATTGCACCCGGACATGCGTCTCCGGTTTTCCCCCGGGTTCCAGATCGATCGACAGCGGCGCCGGTTCACCGGTGGGACGCGCCCGCTCTTCCAAATCGATCTGCTCGGCATGCTCCAGGGTTGCCCGCCCATGTCCCGGCCCGATACCTTGGCCGCCAAAATGGGCAAACGCCTCGTGGAAATACGCGAGCACTACCGGGCGCACATCGAAAATATGGACGTCGAAGCAAAACCGGTCGCCTTCCGCCACGGTGCGGCCATCGAGTGCGCCGGCTCGCAAAATGAAAGGCCGGGGCCAATCGGCAAGCCCGCTCGGCGTCCGCCCGAGTTTGTTTCCCGGCTCAAACAGCCGCGCGTAGGCCGCCGGAGATGCGGTATCCCGTAAGATCCGGCCCAGGGCGCCACGGATGACATTGCCGCTCTTGCCCGCCGGAAAGTGGACTGGTTCCAGGCTCTTGAAATGGAATCGAAACCGAAAGAACTCGAATTTGGTGTTCAAAATCCGTCCCAATCTCCTGCTATAATGGTATGGCATTTGACTCTTGTTTTCCGCTTCGTGACAGATTTGTGAGGGGGCTGCGTGAGTCCATCCGCATCCCCCTCTTCTTGTTTTCGGGGGTTGGGCGGCGAGGTTGGGTGCATTTCAGTAGAGAAGGAATATAGGCAGATGAAAGAAAAAGGCACAGTGAAGTGGTTTAACGCAGCCAAGGGCTACGGATTTATTCAGCGAGAAAACGGAGAAGACGTCTTCGTGCACTTCTCGGCGATTCAGTCGCAGGGCTACCGCAGCCTGGATGAAGGCGCCAAGGTGGAATTTGAGGTGACGAAAGGGCCCAAGGGCCTGCAGGCGACCAACGTCACTGCGGCCTAAAGCGTTTTGCGGGCCGGCCGGAATTCGCTCCGGCCGGTCCGCCGTCCGAGCAGTGGAGGTTTATGAGCAAAGAGGACAGCATCGAAGTTACCGGAACGGTTTTAGAGAAGTTTCCCAGCGGCCTGTTTAGCGTTCAATTGGAGCACCAACGGGTTGTGCTGGCCCACCTCGCGGGCAGACTCCGCCGCAATCGCATCCGCGTTCTCGCGGGCGACAAGGTCACCTTAGAACTTTCCCCCTACGATCTCACCAAAGGCCGGATTACGTTCCGTCATCGATAATCCGATCGATCCACCGAATCTTGCGATTTGGTACTGCAACGTTAAAGAATTCACTTCCCCAGCGAGCTTCCTGTTGTGATAATCAGGGAATATCGGCTTTGCCGTTCACTTCTCGCGGAACTTTTTTACCAGCACCGGTTCACGCGGCTAAGCTGCTGTCTTTTGTTAGTAGAAGGGGCGCTTCATGAAAGAGCCGAACAACCCCGGAATGCGCCGCCGTACCCGTCCTAAGGACCCGTCGGCCGGTATAATTAGAGCAGAGTACGGGATGGAAAAGCCAAAGAATTCCTCCAATCGGGCCAAGAAAGCTTCCGCGGATCCTGTGGAAGATCTCACGACTATCTTGTCTCAGCGAGTAGTAGGCCAACCCAACGCCACCCGCGTCATTGTTCCTTACATTCAGATGTTTCAAGCGGGTCTGGCGCCGGAAGGCCGGCCGGTAGGCGTGTTCCTGTTATTGGGACCGACCGGCACGGGTAAAACCAAGACCGTGGAGGCGCTCGCCGAAGTGTTGCACGGTAGTGAAAAAAATGTCCTCAAAGTGGACTGCGGCGAGTTCCAGATGGAGCACGAGGTCGCCAAGCTGATTGGCGCGCCTCCCGGATATCTGGGCCATCGGGAAACCCAGCCCATGCTGACACAGCAGAAACTGAACGCCGTCACCAGCGAAAAATGCAACCTGTCGCTGGTGCTTTTCGACGAAATCGAAAAAGCCGCGCCCTCCATGACGCGTTTGCTTCTCGGCGTCCTGGATAAAGGCGTGCTGCGCCTGGGCGATAACTCGTCGGTCAATTTCGAAAAGAGCCTGGTATTCCTCACCAGCAATTTGGGCGCGCGGGAAATGTTGCGCGAAATCAATCCCGATTTCGGTTTCCAGTCGGGGCAGGGAGTGAACGAGCGCACCGATCTCACCGGCAAGCTCCAGAACATCGGGCTGGTAGCCGTTCGCAAGCGCTTTTCGCCGGAATTCGTCAACCGCATCGACTGCATTATTACTTATCAGCCGCTGACTCCCGAAGCTCTGTCGGCAATCCTCGATCACCACATCACCGACCTCCAGAATCACGTCAATACGCGCCTGGGCAACCGGTCGTTTATGCTCGAAGTGCCGTTTGAGGCCCGCCAGTTCCTGCTCCAGAAAGGCACCAGCGCCGAATACGGTGCCCGCGAGTTGAATCGCACCATCCATCGCTTTCTCACTCAGCCGCTTGCCACCCTGGTGGCCACCAACCAGGTGAATCCCGGCGCGCGCGTGCGCGTCGACGTCGCCGATCCACCCGAAAAGCTGAATATCCGCGCGCTGGAGTCCGCCGCGGCGCCGGCGCCCGCGCATCCCACCGTGATGCTGGTGGATGATAACCGCGACCTGCTTCATTTCCTGGAGCGGCTGATGGCCGATGCCGGTTGGACCTTGCTGACCGCCGAATCCGCCACCGAAGCCAAGCGCCTGGCGCTCCTCCACAAGCCCAACGCCGCCCTGCTCGATTACATGCTGCCCGATGGCAACGGCGTGGAGCTTGGCGTCGAGTTCCTCCAGGCAGTGCCGCAAATGCTGGTGATCGTGATGACCGGCACGATTCTGCCGCCGGAAGAGGAAGCGCTTTGCGAGGAGCATAATTTTCCTGTGCTGCGCAAGCCGTTCCTGGCGTCCGACGTGATGAACCAGATCCGCAGCCGGCTCACTCCCGCGAGCGCGGTTCGCGGATAACCGCTGTGCCGCGAGTTCTGGTGATCCATCGCAAGCCCGCGATGGCCGCCGAACGCGCGGCGCGCCTTTCCGCCGAAGGCCTCGAGGCCTCCGCCTATCCCGCTCTCGGACCCCGGGCATTTCGCGAAATTCGCGCCAATCCGCCCGACGCCATCCTCATCGACCTCACCGAACTTCCCTCCTACGGCCGCACCATGGGCGTCCTGCTGCGTGAACAGAAAGGCACGCGCAACATCCCGCTGGTGTTTCTGAAGGGCGATCCCGAAAAAGCTGCGCGCGTTCGCGAAGTCCTGCCCGGCGCCGCGTTCGCTACCTGGCCCAATGTCGCGCCGGTGATCCTCCGCACCATCGCGCGCGCCCCCGCCGAGGGCGCCGCTCCCGACGTCGCCGGCACGCCGCTGGCGAAAAAGCTGCGTATCGCGGAAAACTCCGTGTTGGCCATCTTCGACGCTCCCGAGAACATTCGCCAGATTCTCGGCCCGCTTCCCAAGGGCGTGCAGATTGCAAAAAAGATGGCCGCGGCGGAGCTCGCGCTGTACTTTGTGAAATCGGGTGCCGCACTGGAACGCGCCCTGCCGCGCCTGTCCGCGCAAATTACTCCCGGTAAAACCCTCTGGATCTGCTGGCCGAAGCGCGCATC
The DNA here is from genome assembly GCA_035509055.1 of Bryobacteraceae bacterium. Classification (GTDB taxonomy): domain Bacteria; phylum Acidobacteriota; class Terriglobia; order Bryobacterales; family Bryobacteraceae; genus PALSA-129. The sequence goes on from DATJMA010000121.1 coordinate 21,821, forward strand.
TTCGATCCCTTGCGATCTGACGCTTACCTCCATCCGCGAAATGGTGCGCTCCTACGACATGATCGACAGCAAGATCTGCGCGATCGACGCCACATGGTCGGGGACGGCGGTCACCAGGCGGCGTCACCGCAAAGACCGGAGATCCATCACAACGGCGCGTGAATTGTAATGGCGCTTTCGGGAGACCGGCATGTCGAAGTACGCCCTCGTCCTCGCTTTGTCCGCCCTCATTTACGTTTCCGCGCAGTCCGCCACTCGCGCGGCGAGCCCTAAGGTACTGTTCATGGAAGCGACGGCGTTCTCCCGCGCGCCCGAACCCACCGCGGCGGGAACGGAAGCGCACGATGGGACGGTCGCCGCGGACCCCAGAATTCTGCCGCTTGGGTCGCGCATCCGCGTCACCGGAGTACCCGGCTTCAACGGAACTTACCTCGTTACGGATACCGGCGCTGACGTGAAAGGCATGCATATCGACATCTACATGCCATCCACCGCCGACGCCAAACGGTTCGGGACCAAGCGTGTGCGCGTTACCGTACTGAGAATCGGCACAGGACCGGCTTCGGCCCGCAGAAAAGACACGGCGAGCCCCCCGTTGCGCAAAAACTGATCAGCGGATCTTGACCTCGTTCCGGTACCACACCGGAAACTCCACGGACAAGTACTTGTAGTGCGTTTCCGCGCCGTCGGGAATCAGGATGCGCGCCAGCATGCGGATCGGAATGCCCGGATCGCAATCCATATGGATGGACGGGAGCGAGTATTTGGCCGACGCGCGGGAGTGATCGTAATCGTTCCAGGAATCCAGCCCGCGCGTGGTGTTCTCGACGCAGGTATCGTTGGTGAAGATCTCCGCCGCACGCAGCGCGCCGCCATCGGGAATCAGGACCGCGAAGGTTTCTCCCGGCGCCGCGTGGCCGTCTCCGTTCCCTTCGCCGTACCGCACGCTTTCCTTTTGCGTGGCGTGCTGAAAAACCGTGACCGGCCGGCCATCGGCAATCTCAAAATCCTTGGATGCCCCGGCTGGAGGAAACAGCGGCACATCCACCGCCATGCGGCTCGGGCCGAAGACCGCAATCAGCCGCACTATGGCGCGCTCCTGATCGCTCACCGTGAACGTCACCGGCAAACTGGCCGATTCGCCCGGCGCCAGAAAGTACAGCCTCCCTTCGGGAGTGGCAAATTTCACGCCCGGGTTAGGACTCTCCCAGCGAAGAAGCGATGTCGGGGTCCTGGCACCGCCCTTGTTGGCGAAATGTACCTTCAAATTCACCGGCTGGCCGGCGGTGGCCCAATTGGCGTCGGCAACGCTGTACCCCGTCACCGCCAGCAGCGGGCCGTTGGAGACGCCCACCTCCCAGGCATCGCCGGTGAGCTCGAAATTCAACCGCCCGTGCGCATCCACGCGCTGGTCCTTGCGGTGCATTTTGCCATCGATCAGATGGATATAGGTAACCGTGAGCACAATGCCCGGAGGATAGATCGCCGGCGATCCGATCGAAAGGTGGACTTCCGGAATAATTGCGCCCGACGGCAAATATTGCCGCACTGCCGACCGAAACCCGGTGTTGGTGACGTTTTCCAGCACCGTCAAGCCCGGTTGCTTGCGGTCCGACACCACTTCCCATCCCCACACGGTGAAATTCGGCGACGCGTCGGCGTGGCCGAAAACAGCGGGCTTGGGCAGTGGCAGCGCGAAAGCGCCCATGTGAAAATCGAGCGTGCGGCCGATCTCGGCAAGGTCTTGTCCGGCGAGGAATGTGTTGCTCTCGAATGACGATCGGGTCTGGCTCCAGATGGAATCCAGGCGCCGGTGATAGAACGCCAGCGAATCGGCGGAACTGTGCGCGAGGCGAATGCGCACGCCATCGTAATTGCCGTAGAGTTCGTCGAGGCTGCAATCCACCGGGAAGTTCTCCGGCCCGACCATTGCTTCCGTCGTCCCTTCGAAACTGGAAACGCTGCCCACCAGGTCGGGATATTTTCCGGCCAAAAAGAGCGCTACAAATCCGCCTTTTCCCACTCCTACCAGCGCGCGATGGCCGCGGTCGGGGATGGTTCGCGTAGTGCCGTCGATCTGTTCCACTAGTTCGGGAAAATAATACGGCCCCTGCCCGCCGGCTTCTTCCGGCCCGCCATCCACCACAATCAGATTATGTGAGGCGACGTACGCGGCGAGCTTGGCTTCCTGGGCTTCGGGCACGGGCTCGACGCCGTGCAGCCAGTACACCACCGGATACCGGTCATGCGATCGCCCGTAATTGAGCGGCGCCATCACACGGTATGTGCGTGCCCCGCCCAATACCGCGCTGTCGTACGAGAATGCCTTAAACGAGGGGGTCGCCGGCGTTTGGGCTGGCTGAAAGAACCAGGCCAGAGCCAGCAGGAGGAATTGGGCCACTCTCGATATCTACCATATATCCTTGCTAACTATCCTGAAGGTGGTTCGTCTACCCTGTGGTCGGAATGGGAGGTAGAATCTCTACCATGTTTTGGAGACGCCGGCAGCGGGAGCAGGAGCTCGAGCGCGAACTCAGTGCCCACCTGGAGTTGGAGGCGGAGGAGCAGCGCGAGAACTATACTTATGCGCCGGAGGCCCGCAATGCGGCGCGCCGTGCGCTCGGAAATACCACGTTGATTCGCGAGGCCACGCGCGAAGCTTGGAGATTCGCATGGCTGGACGCGCTCGCCAAAGACCTGCGCTACGGAGCGCGCTCCTTCGGCCGCAGTCCTGCGTTCGCCACGGTGGCAGTTCTCACCGCCTCGCTCGGAATCGGCGCCAATACCTCGATTTTCAGCTTGGTGTACGCGGTGCTGATGCACCCTCTGCCGTATCCGCATGCCGAACGGCTCGTGGTTCCGTTCAACGCTTCGAAAGACGCCATGATGGGGACAGTGGTCGCCGATTTCCAGTACGCCGCGTGGCGCGATCAGGCGGGTATATGGGACGGCATTGCCGCTTACGGCGGCCGGCGCTTCACGCTGACGGGAATGGGCGATCCCGAACAACTGCACGCCGATGCCGTGACTCCCGGATTCCTGCGTGCCTTGCAGCTGACTCCGCTGATGGGACACGATTTCTCGGCTGCCGATGCCGAGCCGCGCGGCGGACGCGTTGCGTTGATCAGCTACGGTTTATGGCAGAGGCGCTTCGGCGGCGATCCCGGCATCCTTTCACGAAGCATGATTCTGGACGGTAAGCTGTACACCGTCGGAGGAGTCCTGCGGCGCGAATTCGAGTTTCCCGAGAACACCGGCGCCGACGTGCTGATCGCGCTCCGCGAACCGGGCCCGCCCGAACCCAACCACGCCATCTACTTTTACAACGTCATCGCGCGTCTCAAGCCGAACGTGACCCTCAAGCGCGCGACCGGTGAACTGGCCGTGATCGACCGGCGCATCGCTTCCTCTTTCCCGCCGAATCTCCGCTCCGGGGCGGACGCTGCCATCCTTCCCTTGCACGATCGGCTGATTGGCAACGTGCGCCCGGCCCTGTTGGTGCTTTCGGGAGCTGTGGCGCTGGTGCTGCTGATCGTTTGTGTGAATATCTCCAATCTGCTGCTCGCGCGCGCCATCGCTCGGCAGAGAGAGATGGCGGTGCGGATCGCTCTCGGCGCCGGCCGCGCCCGCGTGGCGCGGCAGTTGCTCACCGAAGGTGTTCTGCTGGCCGGCGCGGGCGGAGCGGGCGGTCTGGCGTTGGCATTCGGAGGCGTGGCATTGCTGCGCGCCATTTCACCGGCGGATGTCCCGCATATTGCCAACGCCCACATCAGTGGCGCGGTACTGGCCTTCAACCTGGCGTTGGCGCTCGCGAGCGGCATTCTTTTCGGCCTTGCGCCCCTGCGAGGCGTGTCCGGCATCGATCCGGAAGCCGCGCTCAAACAGACGGCACGATCCACTACCGGCAGCCGCGGGCATCGCCGCATGGAGAACCTGCTCATCGTTGCGGAGACCGCGTTCGCCCTGATTCTGCTGGCGGGCGCCGGACTGCTGCTGCGCACCTTTGCCGGACTGACGTCGATCCCGCCCGGTTTCCAACCGGACAACGTGGTCACCGCGCAGATCTCGCTCCCTTATTGGAAATATCCCACCGCGCAACTCCGCCAGGAGTTCTGGGACGGCCTCATCGAGAGAGTCGGGGCGAACGCGAACTCCATGGGCGCAGTGGGTTGCCTGCCTTATGGCGGTTTCATGATGGGCGGCGAGCTGCAAATCCAGGGGCACCCGGCTGGGAATGCGAGTGACACGCATGTTGTGGTGAACCCTATCGCCGGTGACTATTTCCGTACATTGAGAATTCCGCTTCTGGAGGGCCGGGCGGTCGACTCCAGCGATGGCGGCAGTCGCCCGCCTGTCGTGGCGATCAACGAGACCTTGCGCCGCCGTTTCTTCCCAAAGGGGGGCGCCATCGGTGCGCGCATCAAAGTGGACGGTCTGATCGATTGGCGCGAGATCGTGGGTGTGGTTGGAGATCTGAAACAGAACGGTCTGGCTAGCGAACCTCGTCCCGAGATCTTCGTCTCCGCGGCGCAGTTCGACAATGGCAGCGTGCAGAACCTGACGATTCGTACAGCCTCCGACCCTCGCCAACTCATCCCCTGGCTGCGAGCCCGGATCGCCGCTTCCGATAAAGACCTGCCGCCGGCGAATATCGAAACCATGCGCGACAAGATGGCTTCGCTGGTCGCCTCGCAGGTATTCGTCATGCGCCTGCTCGCGTTGTTCGCCGGGGTCGCCATCACGCTCGCGGCGATGGGAGTTTATAGCGTGCTGGTCTACTCCGTGGAGCGGCGCTCGCACGAGATCGGCATCCGCCTGGCGCTGGGGGCGCGCCGCTTCGCGATCGTCAGTCTGGTGATGCGCCGCGGGCTATGGCTGGCGATCTGCGGATCGGCGATCGGGATTGCGGGTGGACTGCTACTCACGCGGTATCTGAAAAGTCTGCTCTACGGAGTCACGCCGCACGATCCACTCACCATGGCGTCCGGTTCTCTGCTGGTCGTGCTGGTGGCGCTAATCGCGGCGTACTTCCCCGCGCGGCGCGCCATCGGTCAGGACCCCATTACCACGCTGCGCAGCGAGTAAGGCTACTTCTTCGCCGGCGAAAAATACGGCGCGGGCTCCGGCACCGCGGCGCCATCCTTGCGCGGATCCGACGCGCCCCAGTTCACTCCGGTCGAGCTGTTGTGGACCACCACCTGCCCGCCCCCCATATCGCTTGAAAAATCGCCCATGACTTTCAATTGATGGCCGCGCGCCGTGAGCGCCTCGCGAACTTCCGGCGGAATGCGATTCTCGATCTCCACGTCGCACCCTCCGAACGTCTTCTTGGTGAAACGCGGCGCTTCCAGCGCCATCTGAATGTTCATCCCGTGGTCCACGATATTGGAAACGAACTGCGCGTGCGCCTGCGCCTGGTTCAATCCGCCCATGATGCCGAATCCGATGTGCACGTCGTCCTTTTCCATGAACGCCGGGATGATGGTGTGGAACGGGCGCTTGCGCGGCGCCAGCGCGTCCGGGTGCGCGGGGTCGAGCAGAAAGAGCCCGCCGCGATTTTGCAGGGCGAAGCCGTAGCCATCCACCACCACGGCCGATCCGAAATGGTCGTAGAGGCTCTGAATCAGCGAAACGATGTTGCCGTCGCGATCCACTACCGACATGTAGATGGTCTCGCCGTGGATGGCCGGCGGTATGCCGGCGGGCGCCTCGCAGTTGGCTCGGCCGAGGTCGATGAGCTTGGCGCGCTCGCGCGCGTACTCCATGGAAATCAAACCCTCCACGGGAATTTTGCTGAAACGCGGATCGGCCACATATTTGCGCAAATCGGCATAGGCCAGCTTCTGTGCCTCGATCTGCGTGTGCAGCTCGCCCGCCCCACGCGGCGGATAGTCCGCCATGGGGAACTGCGAGAAGAGATTCAACATTTCGAGCGCCGCGATTCCCTGGCCGTTGGGCGGCAGTTCGTAAACCTTCCAACCGTGATACTCGGTGGAGACCGGCTCGACCCATTCCGACTGAAATTCAGCCAGGTCGGCGGCGGTCATCTTGCCTCCCAGCCGCTGGCTGGTTTTCAAAATGGCCTGCGCGATGGCGCCCTTATAGAACGCCGACGGACCTTGCGTCGCGATCAGCTTCAGCGCCGCCGCCATTTCGGGATCGCGAAACATCTCGCCGATCTTCGGGGCGTGCCCGTCGCGCAGAAAAATGCGGCGAGCGTTCTCGTCCTTTCCGAGTTTCTCTTCCTCCGACTTCCACGCGTTGCCGATCATCTCCGTCACCGGATAACCGTGAACGGCGAAGTAGATCGCCGGTTGGAACAACTCGGCCCACGGGAGCTTGCCGAAGCGCTGGTGCAGCTTGGCCCATCCATCCACGCAGCCGGGCACGGTCACCGAATGAATGCCCTTCTGCGGCATCGACGTAATTCCCTGCGATTTCAGAAAGTCGATGGTGAGCCCGGTCGGCGCCCACCCGCTGGCGTTGATCGCCGTCAGCTTCCCCGTCTTGGCGTCCCAATAAATCGCGAACAGGTCGCCACCGATGCCGTTGCTCTCCGGCTCGACCACCCCCAGAGCCGCGTTGGCCGCTATGGCGGCGTCCATGGCCGATCCGCCGCGCGCCAGGACTTGCGCACCCGCCTGCGATGCCAGCGTCTGGCTGGTGGCGACAATCCCACGGTCGGTGATCACCATGGACCGGGCTTGCGAACGATCCTGCGCGTAGGCTATGGCACCCATTAGAATGAACGACCCCAAGAGAAGACGCATGAATTTCAGATCATACCAATGTTTTTGCGTTGCATTACGTCTGGCGGTAATAGAAGTGCAGGTCCGTAGCGGGCGGCGTGTGACCTAAACTGCGCAGAAAGCCGCAAACCTGGCCGCGATGATGCGTCCCGTGATTGACCACGTGTTTCACCACCTGCCAGACCGGCTGTGTCCGCCTTTCCAGTCGGTATAAGAGAACGGGCGCTCATCGGTGATGAAGGGCCCGGCGGGCCCGCGGCCGAGCCTCGCCAGCCAGATGCGGTCGCCGGCCTAAATATGGGCCAGCGTTCCACGATGCTGTGGTCGGCGGTCTGGAAGTCGCGAGTCAACTCTTCAGGCGTCGGTTCGCCGGGCAGCCTTTAGGAGAAGCAGACTCGCCTTGCAGTTTAGCCGGCATACGTGAGCAGGAAATCGGCGGAAGCGGACATGTACAGGGTTATGGCGTATTATCGAGGGACTGAGGATCGCATGAGATTCCGATGCCTCGCGCCCCTTGGGGCAGCTTTGCTCACGCTGGCGGCCTGCTCGCGAGCGCCGCTTCCGCTCGCCGACGCCGGTTTGGCCGCCGAGATCGCGGGCATCCGCGCCATCGACAACCATGCTCACCCGGTACGAGTGACCGCTGCCGGCGAGCAGCCCGACCGCGATTTCGATGCCCTGCCGGTGGACAACATGGAACCGCAGTCGGATCCCATCGGCCTTCGTCCCGGCGCGCCGGGAGTACTCGACGCCTGGCATGCTCTCTACGGATTCAATGGCCCGGACCTCAACGGCGGTCGTCTCGCGCCAGCGCAGGCGCTGAAACAGCGCGTCCAACACGAAAAGGGTGAGCAGTATCCCGCCTGGGTGCTCGACGAAATGGGCGTGGCCGTGATGCTCGCCAATCGTGTCTCCATGGGGCCCAGCATTCAGCCGCCGCGTTTTCGCTGGGTGCCGTATGCCGATGCGCTTATTTTCCCGCTCGACAACTCGCGGCTGGCCGCCGCCAACTCCGATCGCAAATCGTTCTTTGCCTTGGAAGATATTCTTCGGCGCAAATATCTGGACGCTGTCGGCCTCCAGGCTCCCCCGTTTTCTCTGGCCGACTACTTAAGGCTCGTCGTAACTCCGACTCTCGAGCGGCAGCGCGCCGGCGGTGCGGTGGCCGAAAAATTCGAGTCGGCATATCTGCGCTCGCTGGAGTTCGACCAGGTCAATCGCGCGGCCGCCGATCGCATTTACACCCAATTCGCCGGCAAGGGCGCTCCCTCGGAAGCGGAATACAAGCCGCTCCAGGATTTCCTGTTCCGCTACATCGCCGCCGAGTGCGGGCGGCTGGGGATGGCGGTCCACATCCACACCAATGCCGGCGCCGGTGGGTATTTCGATGTTGCCGGCGTGAATCCGCTGCTGCTCGAATCGGTGTTGAATGCGCCGGAACTGCGGCAGACGAAATTCGTGATGCTCCACGGCGGCTGGCCGTTCACGCGCGAAATCGGCGCCCTGCTCACCAAACCCAACGCCTACCTCGATTTTTCGGCGCAGGCATTCCTCGCCAGCCCGCAGACTATGGCCGGGTGGATTCGGGAGTGGCTCGAGTTGGTCCCGGAGAAGGTGATGTTTGCGACTGACGCCTATCCTTACAGCCCGGAAATGGGCTGGGAAGAATCGGGAGTGATTGCCGCAAACCGGAACCGGCAGGCGCTCGCCATCACGCTGACGGAAATGATGCGCGCGGGCGAGATCTCGCGCGCCCGGGCATCGGAACTGGCGAGAATGGTACTGCGCGACAACGCCCGCGCGCTTTACGGATTGCCGGACGCGCCATAAAACTACGACCCCACCGGCCCATCGCCCCGCGACAGCTCTTCCAGTATGAACTGCCGGCGCACCGCCGCGGTTTTCACCGCGGAATCCATGGCGACCCAATAAAAAATAACCGCGATTAGGGCGGCTATCGCCAACACCACTGCGAAAGCCACTTCGCTCTCGAGAGCATAGCGCGCAATGTAGGCCAATCCGACCGGCAGCAGGACCACCGGGTAGAACATCGCCACCATCGCCTGCGCGCGATTGCCGCCTCCCGACTGCGAGACCCGCTCGGGAGTCAGCGCGCGGGGGTAATGCACCGAGCTGATATTTCCCAGCGCCATTACGTAAGCAGCGCAAATCCCGATCACCACAAATGTCTCGGCGGCCTGCCCAAGAGAGAAATTCACGCGTACCGCGAACGTAAGCACGGTAAGCACGGCGGCTTCCAAGTAAAGAAAAAACAGGCAGGCGATGTTCTTGCCGAGCAGGGTTCGCGAAATGGGCTGCGGGGCGGCGAAATAGAAGATGGCTGCCGAGCGGTCGATGCCGAAGCAGTTCCAATAGGTCACCTGGCCGATGAGCGTCATGGCATAAACGCACACGATCACCAGAAAATTCCGGGCCAGAAAGCCTGATTGCGATGCGTTTCGCCGCAGCACCATCGGCAGCCAGAACATCAGCCCGAACGTGAACCCCATCACGAACACCAGACGGAAACGGGGCGACCGCATCAAGGTGCGGAGTTCCTTTTCCACAATCGCGGCCAGCGGATCGCTCCACAAGAGCGCCGGCAAGCGATAGAAACGCTCGCTCCAGAGCCGCGTGCGGCGCGAAACCGACCTCATCGGCGTGGCTTGCGCGGCCAGCGAGTCGTAACGGAGATGGCGCTCGAACTGCGTGCGCCCGAACCAGGCGGCCAGCCCCACCCACAGGCACAGCGAAAGCCACGCCAGCGCGGTCGTACCCGCCGGTTCGCCGAAAGGAATGGCAGCGTGAGCCGCGGCGCTCCAGGGCCATCCGAACGAGCGCATGGCAACACTCGCCCGCGTAATCCAGGAAGGTTTCGCGCCGGTCATCATCAGGAAGCGCGGCACCACCCACATCAGCGCGAGCACCAGCGCTACCAGCTCGCGCACTTTCCGGCGGGAGAGCAGCCGCTCCAGCAGACTGCGCACGCCAGAAGCCAGAAAGACATTGAACAGCGTGAATACCAGCGTCGCGCCGGAGAGCGAGATCCAGATAGCCCGTCCGCCAGCCGACGCATTGCACAGCAATCCCACGACCGCGCCGGCAAGCACCAGGATCATCTCGATGGCGTTGGCGACGCGCAGCAGCAGCTCGATTTGGAAGAGCTTCTCATGGGGCGCGGGGTAGACCAGCAGCTTGCGCAGGTCGAGCGACGACCCCATGCTAGCCGAAAGCACCGGCATGGCCTGCCAGTAAAGGCAAACGCCCAGGAATCCCAGCGGGAGCGAGGAGCGCAACAGATCGGCGGGGGCATGCGCGGCGAAAACTCCGGCGACAAACGCAACGAACAGCCAGAAACCGTACCAGAAGACCGCGCTCACCACGCCCCATGCAAAGCCGCGGCTCGACCCCGGCCGCATGCTCAGAAATTGCGCGCGCAGAATCGCCGCGATCATAACCAGTCCAGCCGCTCCATGCGGTGTTCCGCACCCACGATGCGAACAAACGCGTCTTCCAGCGATTCGCCGCCCGCCCGCAACTCCGCCATCGACCGGCAGACCGCAATCTTGCCGTCATTGATGATCGCTACGCGGTCGCACAGCCGCTCCACCACTTCGAGCACGTGCGACGTGAGAAAAATGGTCGCGCCCCGGCGCACTTGGTCGATCAGAATATCCTTCATCATGCGCGCGCCCACGGCATCCACTCCCTCGAACGGCTCGTCCATGAGAAAAAGCTCGGGATGGTGAATCAGCGACGCGGCCATGGCGACGCGTTTGCGCATGCCCTTGGAGTATTCGGCGATGATTTTGCGGTCGGCCTGGAGCTGGAACAAGTCCATGAGTCCGTGAGCCCGCTCCATGGCGACCGGACGCGTAAGGCCATACATACGGCCGACGAATTCCAGAAATTCCAAGCCGGTGAGGCGGTCGAAAAGCAGCGATTCATCGGGAACCAGGCCGATGCGGCGCTTGATTTCGAGGTCCTGCTCCGGAAGCCGATAGCCCAGTAGCTCGACCGAGCCGCCATCGTAGGGAATCAAGCCGGTAAGAATGCGGATAGTGGTCGATTTGCCCGCTCCGTTGGGCCCTAGAAATCCGAAGAAGGAACCGCGCGGCACCTCGAGATCGACGCCGTCGACTGCGGCCTTGGCTCCGTAGTATTTCCGCAGGCCGTGGACCAGGATTGCGGGCGCCGGTGCGGCTCCCTCAGCGAGCATGCTACGAGTATAAGGGGTTGCGCGCTCTGGCCAGAATCTCCTCGATCACCGCGGTCTTGGCGATGGCATATTCGTCGACCGATTTCCACGGCTGTTGGGCGAGCGAGCGCTTGGTGCGGGCGTACAGATCGCGGTCGGAAGGATGACTTCGCAGCCAATCGCGAAAGCGCAAAATGCGCCTGATTTCCGGGCAGCCTTCGGAAAACACATGCAGGTTCACCTCGGTATCCGGCCCTTTGAACATGCGGTGTTGGTGCCATGCCGGCTCGCGGATACGCAACACGTAGCCGGCACCCGTAAGCGCCGGTGCGTACGCGGCTTCTTCGCCGGAATCGGCCACCGCCAGAGTGATATCGATGACCGGCTTGGCGGCGAGGCCCGGCACCGCGGTCGAGCCGGTGTGCTCGACCAGCAGTGCCCGGTCTTCCAATGCCGCCTGAATCCGGTCCGCTTCGCGCCGGAACAGCTCCGGCCATCGCGGATCGTACTCCGCAATCGCGATTTTGCGCTCCGGCGTCATGCTTTGCTCGTGGTCTCCCCGCGGCTCCAGGCGCGGATGCGTTTCAGCTCATCTGGCGGGATGTGGAGGAATTCGAGGAATTCCTGATGTTCGGCGGGCGCGCCTTTTTCGAATTCGGCGTGCCAGCGGTGCATATCGTCTTCACTGAATCCGGCGGCTTGCATGATGGCCACCCATTTATCTTTCGTCACCATGGGAATGCTCCTTAGTTTTTGTGCGCTTGCCAGTAAACGGGCGATGCTGCGCTGCTGGCCCCGCAGGCGTTCGACTTCGCCGCCGAGTTCCACCAACCGCCGCCGCAGCACCGATGCCGCATCGTCGCGCGGGCCATCGAGCAGACGGCGGATGCCGGATAGGGGAACGCCGGCGTCGCGGTAAACGCAGATCTGGCGCAACCGGTCGGCGTCTTTCGGCGAGTACGCCCGATAGTTCCCGGCCGTACGGCGGGGCCGGGGAAGTAGACCGATCGATTCGTAATACAGCAGCGTGCTGCGGGATAAATTGCAGGCACGCGCCAGCTTCGTGACCGTCATCGGCATCGTCCTGAATCCAGTGTCAACCCGTAAGTTTTAGACAGGTCAAGCTCAATTTCTTGACGGGAAGATCCGGTAATGGGTGGGCCGTCCGACTGTACGCCAGAATACCCCGATCCGTTACCAACATTTACGCCATGCCCGCGCGAGGTCCGCATCCAATCTAGTGGAGGTGGAAATATGAAGTCGCTCTTTCGAAAACTCGGAATTCCTGCGGTAGCATTGGCAGGCATGATGGCGCTCTTCAGTCCGACCCCCGCTGACGCAAGGGTCCATTTCGGTATCGGTATAGGCGTTGGGCCTGCTTACCCTGCCTACCCGTATCCTTATTATGGCCCGTATTACGGTTACCCCTACGGTTATGTATACGGTGGGGGATGGGGTCACGGCCATTACCACTACTATCACCGTCATTGGCGGTAAGTAGCGGGCCTGGAGGACCTGAAAATCCCGGGCGGACCGGTGGCCGAAGGGTTGCCGGTCCGCTTCTTTCGTCTTTGTTATCTGGCGGTATTCGCGGGCGGCGTATGCGACATCTTGCGCCGGAGGTCCGGCCAGAATTCCTTAAGCGTATAACTGAGCGCATCGAACCCAACCTGCGTGCCCCACGTGTCGATTACGCCACCCACGTTGCGGTCGGAGTGCGGATGGTAAGTGTAAGCACTGATGCCAGCCGCTGTTGCGCTGCCGATCAACTCCGAGAAATTGACCTCCGTCTGACCGGAGTCGGAACGGGTAATGAATACCCGGCTCACGGCATAAGAAGCGCGCCGCCAGAATCCGCCTTTTCCCTTCTGGAAGTAGCGCGGGTCCTGGTGCAGGACGGAGGGAAAAATGGCTTTGGTGAAGAAGTTCTCGATTGTCCCGTCGCCGAACACCACCCCGAAACGCTCGCCGAACCCCCGCATCCCTTGACCGTAAAGATAGTTGGCGTGATCTCTGGCTTGGCTGATGCCGGCCTGTAATCCATACCAGGCGAATTCGACCGGATCGAAGGTGTCGCGCGCCGTGACTTTAAATTTCTCTGCCGCCGTTAATGGCGGGGCATTGCTGCCATTTTCTAAAGTCAGGAAGTTGGGAAGCGCGAAAAAGAGCCGGTCGTTCGAGGTCTTCTTCTGCGTCCCTTTGGTTTTGGAGCGGTCGGCGGACTTGTCTTTCTCTTGACTGCCGGCGGCTTGCTGGGCAGCCGGTTGGCTTGGTGTAGTCGCGGGAGGAGTAGCGGATTGGTCCTGGGCCCACAGCGAGGTCAGCACGAAGGGGATGAGTAGACAGTGGGCATGTCGCATACGGGAAAGAGCGTGGCACCTCGCATTCCACCGGACGCTTGCACACCATTTCTGGAAACGCCCGGCCGGCAGCAACCATCCAACCAACGAGGCGCTTTCTACATGCGTCCGTCGTTGCTGCTCATTACCTTCGCCTTGGCCTCTTCGACGGCCGATCTTTGGACCGGCCAACTCTTCGATCTGCATTGTGCGGAAACGCGCCAGGAGATCAACCGATACGCGGACTGCAATCCCACGGCGCAGACCGGAACCTTCAGCCTGCAAATTTCCGGGCGGATGTTGAAGCTGGACGCAGTTGGAAATCGCAAGGCAATCCGGGCGTGGACGGATTACATACACAACCTGCGCGCGACCGATCCGGATGTGGAAACCAAGCCTGTGACGGCCATCATTCGAGGAGCCGTGCAAGGGGACGATCTCCACGTGGACTCAATTGAATTGCGTTAAAACACCTCAGCCGGCCCGCGCCGCCACATTTTGTCCCGGCACATCTCTAACCGGTTGATTCCATTGAGGAAGATTTTGCACGTGGAACCTAATGTTCCAGCGGCGCGGCTGGCGCCAGATTGCGGCAAGGTGTAAGATTGATCTGCGCCAGGAGGGGGACCTGTGAACACTACGCGACGTAACTTTCTGGGAACCGTGGGCGTGGCAGCTACGGCGATGGCCGCGGCACACGACGCGAAGACCGCGACCCCGTCGTCCGGCCCGCAACTTTACGTGGCAGCCGTGACCCCATGCGACAGTCACGGCAAATTTGACGACGGACTTTATCGCGACATGATGCCGTTCTTCAAGGAGCGCGGCGTGGATGGCGTGCTGGTACTGGGCACGACGGGTGAATTCGCCTCGTTCTCGGTGGCCGAGCGCAAAAAGATCGCCGAGACGGCTCTCAAGCACCGGTCGGGCCTGGAGATGATCGTCCAGGTGGGCACGCCCAATCTGCCCGAGACGCTGGACTTGCTCGGTCACGCGCAGGCCAATGGCGCCGACCAGGTGCTGTGCATTCCGCCGTTCTATTTTAAGAATCCCAGCACGGCCGGGTTGACGAAGTATTACTCGCAGGTGCTGGAAGCGTCCAAAATTCCGGTGAATCTCTATCACTATCCGGCCATGAGCGCCGTGCCGATCACGCCGGCGCTGCTACACAGCCTGGAACACTATCCCAACCTTGCCGGTATCAAGGATTCGACCGGCGACCCCAACGAATATGCCGGGCTGGTGCAGGAGTTCCCAAAGCTGAATATCATGACCGGCACGGAGGGAAATCTGGTGGCGGCACTGGCGGCGGGAAAAGGCGCGATCCTGGTGAGCGCGAACCTCTTTCCGCGGCAGGCATCGGCATGCTTCGAAGCGCATCGCAAGGGTGGCGACGTGGCGGCGGCATATGCCAAGCTCCGTGAAGGGAACGCGCTCTCGCGTGTGAAGGGCGGCGGCGGCGCGGCGGGTATCAAGTTCGCTTTCACGGCCTACGGATTCCGCGAGAGCTACGTGCGCCCGCCGCAGCTCGATCTGACGGCCGATCAGAAAGCCCAGATGCAGCCCAAGCTGTCGCAGATTAAAGCGCTCGGATAAACTGAGTTAGTCGATCGCTTCCGGGGGCACGGCCGGTTGCTTCGGACCGCAGGCTGGTTTGCTTTCCCCCGCGCCCCCGGCCTACACTACAAGTGCCGTCCGAGGGTTCCTGGTGAGCGCATTTCCGATCGTTACCGACACGTCGGGATCCGTACCGCGCATTCAATCGCTACTCATCAAGCCTGTGTCGGCCGTCTGCAACATCGATTGCACTTATTGTTTTTACCTGGATCGCGATGCCGATCCGTACAAGGCTCTACCCGGCCGCAGGATGACGCTCGACACTTTGGAGCGCCTCGTGGACACATATCTCTTCTACTCCTACCCGCAAAGCGCGTTCGCGTTCCAGGGTGGAGAGCCTACGCTCGCCGGGCTGGCTTTTTTTCAGAAACTGGTGGACTATCAGCAGCAATTCGGGCGCTCTGGACAGGCCGTCTCGAACTCGATGCAGACGAACGGGTTGCTGATCGACGACGCATGGTGCGGACTGTTCCGGCAATATCGATGGCTGGTAGGAATTTCCCTGGACGGCACCGAGGAGATGCACGATCGATACCGGGTCAGCCGGCAGGGAAAGGGTACATGGCGGACCGTGATCGAGGCGGTCGAACGCCTTCAGAAGAACCAGGTCGAATTCAACGTGCTGTGCGTGGTGAGCAGCACCAATGTAACCCGGCCACAAGAGTTGTACCGGTTCTTTCGCGGATTGGGGGTGGAACATATCCAGTACATCCCGCTCTCGGAGTTCGATGGTGCGGGTCAGGCGATGCCGTTTACCATTACGCCCGAGGAGTACGGTCAGTTCCTGTGCGAGACTTTCGAGGCGTGGTGGCCGGACCGGCGCCGGGTGCATATCCGCTATTTCGAAAACATCGCCGAGGCTTTGGCGGGCCAGCGGCCGGGCACGTGTACCATGCACGAAACCTGCGACAGCTATGTAGTGGTGGAATACAACGGCGACATCTACCCGTGCGATTTTTTCGTCGATAAGAGTTGGAAGTTAGGGAACGTGAATCTCGATTCCTGGCCGGAAATCGCACGGCGGCAGCGAAGGTATCAATTTGCCGCCAACAAGACGATTGCCCATCCCGAGTGCCAGTCGTGCGAGTATCAGTCCATTTGCCACGGGGGATGCCCCAAACACCGCTTCGACCCGCGGAGACAGTTCGCCGACTTGGACTACTTCTGCAAAGCCTACAAAATGATCTTTGCGAAGTCGCTGGCGCCGCTCAAAAAAGAATTAATCAGTCTGGGTTTGCGAAAAAGCGGGTAATAGGTTTACTGGCCCGGTCCGGCCGGCCAGCCGCCCGGCGAACACCATACCGGCGCCTGGCTCATCGTGCTCTTCCACGCCGCCTGTACCTGGCTCGGAAATGTGGGAAGCAGGGCTTGAACCCGCGCGCTGATGGACGCCACAATATCCGGGTGTGCCGGAGCCATGTCCGTAGTCTCCGCGGGATCCTCTTCCAGGTTGTACAACTCGGGGTCCGCCAGCGGCAGGTTCATCCGCCAGTTGGCGGGCAGAGGGATCCACGGCGGCACGTTATAGCGGGCCAGATGCAGCTTCCACGGTCCGAGCCGGGCACATTGCAGATTCCAGGAATCGAAATACAGGAACGCATCGCGGGCTATGGTGGATCCATCGCCTGTCATCAGCGGCCAGATGTTATGGCCGTCGAGCGGAGCGCTCGGCAGCGCCGCACCGGAAAGCCTGGCAACCGTGGGCAGGATGTCCATGGTGGTAGCCATGCTGGTACAAACGTGGCCCTCGGGAATCTGTCCCGGGAAGCGTGCCAGGAGCGGGACGCGGAAGCCACCTTCCCAGGTTTCTCCTTTGCGCCCGTGCAGGCCTCGGTTGCTGCCCTGAAACCAGGGTCCATGATCGCTCGAAAACATGACCAGCGTGTCGTCGTCGATCCCGTTGTCGCGAACTGCCGTGAGCACCTGGCCTACGCTCCAGTCGATTTCCGCCAGCGTGTCACCGTACAGTCCAAACCCCGATTGCCCCAGGAATTGTGTCGAGGCCGCCAACGGAATATGTGGGAAGGTATGGGGCATGTACAGGAAGAAGGGCGAATTCTTGGAGTTGGCAATAAAGGAAACCGCCTGCTCGGTATAGCGCTGGGTAAGGGTACTCAGAACCGCGGGCTCTTGAATGACCGTGGTGTTCTGGATCAGCGGCAGCGGCGACATGTCGTTGCTGTACGGTAGGCCGTAGAATCCATTGAATCCCCGGTTCGTCGGCATGTATTGCGCCGCCGATCCCAAGTGCCATTTCCCGACGCA
Organism: Bryobacteraceae bacterium; assembly: GCA_035509055.1. GTDB lineage: Bacteria > Acidobacteriota > Terriglobia > Bryobacterales > Bryobacteraceae > PALSA-129. The sequence goes on from DATJMA010000121.1 coordinate 38,989, forward strand.
CATGGTGGCATAACCGGCAGCTTTGAGCATATCGGCCATGGTGGTCTCGGAGAGCGACAGTCCCCCGGTATCGGTTGGCTGTAGCACATCCGGGACACCCACGCGGGTGGGGTAACGGCCGGTCAGAAGTCCAGCCCGCGCCGGCGAGCACACCGCGTTCGAAGAACTGCACTGCCGGAAGACGACGCCCTGCGCCGCCATTTTGTCCAGGTTGGGGGTGAGAAGGTTCGAGCCGTAACAACCAAGGTCGCCCGACCCCAGGTCATCGGCATAGATGAGTATAATGTTCGGCCGCCTCCGTAATCGGAGGTCCGACCGCGACTGAATCGCGCGTTCCTGAGCGGCTAAAACGCTTCCGACTGAGGCGGCGCCCAATTTCAGGAAGCTTCGACGGCCCGTTAGGGTTCTACCCATGAAGACAGATCTGGCGGGGTATATAGATCCTGCATCCGAAAAGAACGATACATGATCTCCCCGATACCCATATCGTACACGATCTGTCCGGCGGGCTCAACCTCGACCACACGGGTAGTGCTGTTTTTTGCAACAATATCCCCCAAATGGAAGTGGTAATTCCCGTCAGGGAGCATTTGGGCGGAACCGAGCGCAATGGAGAAATCCCCGAGGTCGGCATTCACCAGCAATGTCGCGGTCATCTTCACCTGATCCAGTTGGATCGCCTGCCCTCGGCTGTCGGCGCTGGGATCGGCCGCCTGGCGGAGATTGCCGTTGTCAAAAACCGTGACAATGCCGTTGGCGTCGATGTTGGCGTCGTGCTGATGGGAAAACCAGGGATAGGGGTCGCTTGAAAGAAACTGAAAATCCCCATCTTTGCCCAGTCGCCAAACGATGTTGCCGGTGCCCCGGCCATACTGATAATCGATCTTGAACACCCAATCCTGGTGGCGGGCGGAGTAGAGTATATCGCCGTCGGGAGTCAGTTGAATCGAATTGCCATGGGTCCAATCGTTGGCTTGCGAAGCCAGCAGGATGGGAGGGCATCCGCCCGTCACGGCGGTACAGGTTTCGCCCATCGTGGCCAATCGGGAGGTATCCAGGTGGTCGAACGTGTCCCACGCCCACTGGACCTGGAGATTCTGATCGAACACGATAATCATGTCCCCGAGGACGTCGACCGGTCCTGGCCCTTGCACGTCGGTCAGAATCCTCTCTTCCGCGGCAAGGGCCAGAAGCCCGCCCCCCGGTATCGCACGCACGTCATGATGGAATGAGTTAATGGAGTGCATACCCATCGCGGCCAATTGTTCGTTCACGCGGGCGGCATTGGTCTGGCGGAGAACCGTTCCGGCCAGGTCGAATTCTTCAATCGCCTGGTGTGCCGTATCGAATGTGGAGCCTTCGAGCCATCCCAAAAACAGCCCGTCTGGTTCGGGTCTGGCGAGAAAGGAAATGTTTTGCAGCGAGTACCAGAGGATGTTTCCATTGAGGTCGGTGGCGACGGGGTTGCCGAACCGCGCCTGTAGAAGGACTGGATTCGGCAGCGCCGCGGGTGGGGGAATATTGATGGTGCGCGCGGCGTAGTCGAGTGACGAGTCAGGCTCGCCGGTCAATTGGGTGAGTACCGGACCCATTACCGTATTGGCTCCGGTTTTGATGACGTGTTGAATGCTGTATACCGTCTGGGGCAACATTCCCGCGATGTAAAAGTTCATGGAAGTCCGGCCGTCGCAGGATTTCGAATTGGTGCTCTGGCTCAAGGCGCCTGGGGCCTGAAACTGCACCGACATCGTGCTGCCCGCGGGGCAAGCCGGGGCGCTATAGAGAAAGACGAGGGGATTTGCGGTGGGGTTGATCACCGGCACGCCGCTATTGACGCGGGGCAGAAATTCGAAGTCGGAGGTACTGGTCGAAACGGCGCCTGTCGTATTATCCCGGGCGGAGACTTCCATCTGATAGATACCTTCGTGGTCGCTCGCCGTCCACGACACGGAGTTTCCCGGACCGAAGTCCTGGACAATCGAAAAACTATTGCTAATGCAGGGAGGAACATACCTCAAACCCATCGGACGGCAGTGGTTCGATGTGGGAGCCATCTCGCGCACACGGAAGCGATACCAGAGATTACCCGACGACGAACCGGACGCGCTCCCATTCCAGGTGATGATGGAGCCCACCGTGGCCGGAGGTATCGCTGAAGCCGATATGGCGGCCGAGAACCCCTGGCCGTTCGCGGCGGATAAGTAAGTAGTCGAAGTGGCGAACAGGAACGGGATAGTGAAGATCCGGCAAGCTATCTTTGCCTGAATCATAAGTCATCCTCACAGTGGCCATGCCGCACCGGCGAATGGATCGGTCTTGGGAAACAAGCAGTGCAGCATAAGCCAAATCTTACGGAACCCGATGCCGCCGGATAAGTTTCAAGCGCCGCAGATTTCGAGCATTCGGCCCGAGTGCGAATTGTGTCAAGAAGCACCTGAGTGTAGTTACACCTCGCGGGGGAAAGAGTTCCGCGATGATTGTGCCTTTTCGAACGTTCGGGCATAGCCAATTCGAGCCGGATACGAGGGTCAACTCACCGGCGTCGAAAGAAATTGCAAAATACGCTAAATTGAAGGTTCCTGTGGGGCAGATTTCAGTGCCGGACTCAAGTTCCGCGCAGGCTAACGCCCATCCAAGTTCGGGTGGAAAACATTGATTGAAACATCGACTCGAAAGGTCTGAATCGCGGTGCCCGAAATCAAATCCCCGCCGGAACCAGATTCCACGCTGGAGCGGTTTCATAACTGGTTCCAGAAATCGGCACGTCTTGACCGCAAGTCTGCCGGCAAACTGGGTTTGCTTTGCACCCTCGCTTTTTTCATCGAGTATCTCCCGCCGTTTCAGCACGTGCAGTTGTGGTCGGACATCGCCGGCTACCATTACCCCCTGCAGGTTTATGCGCTGCGAACTCTCAAGGAAGGTCGGTTTCCGCTGTGGGATCCCAGCATTTATAGCGGCATCTCGTTTGCGGGAAACATCCAGGCCGCGCTGCTGTATCCGCCCAACTGGCTGATGTATCTCAGCGGCGCGCCATGGTTCCAACTGCCTTTCAAAATGCTCGAGCTGTTCACATTTCTCCACGTGTGGGCAGCTTTCTGGCTGTGCTACTTATGGCTCCGCGAAAGGGCGGACAAGATGTCGGCGGTGTTGGGCGCCGGTGTCTTCGCCTTCTCGGGCTACATGATGTGGGAGACTCTCCATACCGGCGTCCTTTGCACCGTGACATGGATTCCTCTGGCGCTCTGGGGAATAGACCAGGCTGTCGAGAGGCGCGATTGGCGGCCCTTGTGGAAAGTGGCGGCGGGATCGGCGCTGTCGCTTCTGGCGGGTTACCCGGCGGCTTGGATGGTGGTCTGCGCGGTGATTTTGACCTACGCGCTCGGGAGCCGGGAACATTGGCGCGCTTTTATCGGCGCGGCTATCGCCATCGGGGTGTCGTGTGGGCTGGGTGCCGTCGCATTGCTTCCCGCGCTGGATGCGCACTCGATGATGATGATCGAGCCGAAATACGGACCGGGCGCATGGGGATTTGGCACGATTCTTCTATCTTCGCTTGTCCCCAATTGGTGGGACTTCAATCCCGGGCACCCCGGCACTTACGAGCCAGGATGCGTCTATCTGTATCTTGGTCTGCCCACGGTTTTTGCGGTCCTGTGGGCAATGTGGCAACGCCAGTGGCGCCGGTTCGTTCAGCCGGTGCTGGTTTTATTGGTGGCCCTCATGCTCGCCCATCCCGCCAGGATCCTGCTGGCGGCAGTCGCCCGCATTCCGGCGCTGGAGAACACGATGTCGCCGTTTCAGTTCCTCGCTGGAATCGCTCCCATGGGCGCACTGATTACCGCCCTGAGCGTGCACAGTTTCTTGAAGGCAAAGGCCAAGTTGGCGGTCCCGCAGTGGGCCGCGCCGGTCGTCGCCATCGCGCTCGCGGGTTGGTCGGTGCGGCAACTGGCGATATGGATTCAGGGCGGTAAGTTCGCGATCCATGCAGCCGCGATTGTCTTCACCGCGATCGCCGTGGGACTCTTCGCATTGGGGCTAGTCGCATTCCGGAGCAGTTTGGGCTGGCGGCGTTCCGTCCTGGGTGCGGCGATTCTGCTTCTGGTGTGGACCGACTTCAAGGTTTATGGCTCCGGCCGTTGGTTTAACGCGGTAACAGGAGACGAAGACGCAAAATATGTAAACACCGGCATGCCAGGCGTCGATCAAGCTACGTTTAACCTATTGTCGTCCACACCGTTCTATCGAATCGCATGCGATGAGGATGCCTCTCCTTATTCCACGGACCTGCGCATCTGGGAGCTGACCACGCCCCAGGGTTTCGATCCATTTCTGCCGATTCAATATCGCGACGCGGTGGAGAAGTGGGTAAAGTTCCGCACCAATCGTATCTTCTACATGGATGTCGAGAACGGAAGGATGCTGCAGGCGTTCGGGGTTGGATACGTGATTACTCACGAAGGCGCCGGCAAGGAGCCATTCCTGGCAAAGAGTCCGGACTTCGCATTAGTCGGCAAGGGCGACACTTTTTACCGTATTTACCGATATGTGCAAGCTAAGCCGACCTATCGCTGGGCGGACGACGCGATGGGGAGCACACAGGTGGTTTCCTGGACGCCCGAGCGGCGCGACCTCCTTGTGACCTCCGCAACTGGCGGCCGCTTCGCACTGCTGGAGCAGTTCTTTCCCGGATGGAAAGCGAAGGTAGACGGGAAAGCTGTCGCAACGGAGCGTTGGAACGGTGCATTCCAGTCGATCATGGTCCCGGCGGGACAGCACCGCGTCGTCTTCAGCTTCGCTCCGCGAAGTTTGTGGGTGGGCGGACTGCTCAGTCTGCTCGCTCTCGCGGCGTTAGTTCCAGTAGTGATCGCCGAAGTGCGGCGGGGGCGCGCGATGCGTAACCCGCCGGTATAGTTGCCGCATATTGCGGACTTGCCGTTAGCAACGCGCTATGTGCCACCCATGAGACCGCGAGGCGTCTTTCTGCGAATGAATACGAACCAGTGACGTCGAGCGGACGCCTGAAAGCTTACGGCGAAGTTTACTGGTTCGCGTCCAGCCGCGCAAGTCAGGGCCATATCGCCGTAATGGTGGTGATGCCCATAGGTCTCGCCATCTGCGCGCCCCGGTCCCACCGTCTCGGGCAGGTAAGTTGAGCGCAGAATGCAGGCCGGCTGCCAAGAATGGCGACCCACTTACTTCTTCGGCGCCTCCGCGTCGATGCGGATCTGCTTGAGCACTTCCGCCTGCTTATCCAGCTCCGTTTTGCCTTCGGGAAAGCGATTGGCGGAGAGCAGGTACGCGATCACGTCGGCGAGTTGCGCGCGCGGCACTTTGCCAGGATCGTCTTCCGGCATCGAAACGCGCGTGCGCTCGAAGAGATCGCCCACCGTAAGGCCGGTCCAATTGGAGAGAAAGCCCGGACCGGCGAGCGCGGGCGCCGATTCGCCGCCGGTAAGATCGCTGCCGTGGCAGGAGGAGCATTCCTTTGCGTAGACATCCTGCCCGCGCTTGGCCTGATCGGCAGTGTAGACGCCGTCCCAGACCGAGCGCGTCGTCTGCGCGAGCAGCAGCATCGCGGCGGAAGCGATCAGGATTGGCCCGCGCTTCATCATTGCTCGTCGGGGAGGCGATAGGCGCGATATTCGCCCGAATAAGCGCCTCCGCTGATGGCGACCACGATGTATTGTTTGCCGTGCCACATATAAGTCATGGGCGAACCGCTTTGCGGCGCCGGCATCAGGACGCTCCCCACTTCCTTGCCTGTGTTCTTATCGTATGCCCGCAGCATGGCGCCGCGTGCGCCTGAGGGCGACGTGGTAATCAGGCTATCTCCGGCAACCACCAGGCTCTTGGTCACGAGGGTGCCGATGTTGTAGCCGGATTGCCCGGTACGCGGAATGTTCAAGCCTTTCAGCGCCGGATTGTTGCGGATCTGGTCCGGCGTTTCACCGTGCGCGACCTGCCAGACGATGTCGCCGCGATCGAGATTGATCGCCGAGATCGTCGCGTAGGGCGGCTTGATGAGAGGCAATCCCTGCACGGTCATTCCCCCACCACCGCCTCCGCCCGCGCGAGGCGGCGTGCCAATGCCGGAAGCGGCGCCGCGGCCGCGACCGCGACCTCCGCCTCCTCGCGAAACCAGCGAATCGGCGCCGGCATTCTCGCCGGGACCGGTGCGCATGCGGACTTCCTGGCCCGCGGTCCCGGCGACGAAATCCATGTCCGAAATTTCCTTCGGCGGTCGCACCAGGCCGATGGGCGTCACGCAGGCATTGCAGGCGTACGCGAAAACCGTGTGAGTCTCGGGGTCGTACGATCCGCCGGGCCAGTTGGTGCCGCCGCTGGCGGTGCCGAGCGTGAGCGTCGCGAGCGGACCGCCTTCTTTGCTCTCCACCGGCGGAGTAAACACGGGGCCGATCTTGTATCTCGAAATCAGGGTGAGCGCCTGGTCGCGCAGCGCGGGGGTGAAATCGATGAGATCGTCCACCGTAACGCCGTTGCGCGCGTAAGCGACGGGCTTCGTCGGAATCGGTTGCGTGGGAGAGTACCACTCGCCGGGGGTGTCGCCCTTGGGTGCAGGTTTTTCCTCGATCGGCCAGACCGGCTGGCCCGTGACGCGATCGAAAACGTAAAGGATGCCCTGCTTGGTAGGCTGCGCCACCGCCGCGATGGCGCGGCCATCCACGTTGATGTCGGCGAGGAGCGGTGCGGAAGAGATGTCCATGTCCCACAGTGGATGATGAACAAGCTGGAAGTACCATTTGCGCTCGCCGGTCTTCAGATCGACGCACACCAGGCTCTCGCCGTAGAGATCGTTGCCGGGCCGGTGGCCGCCGTAGTAATCCCCGGTGGGCGATTCCACCGGAAGGTAGACCAGGCCGCGCTTTTCGTCAACCGAGATCTGCGTCCACACGCCGGTATTGCCAGTGTATTCCGCCGATCCGTTGAGCCAGGTGTCGTATCCGGGCTCGTTTTTCTGCGGGATGGTGTGGAAGATCCAGAGTCGCTTGCCGGTGCGGACGTCGAAGCCGCGGACGTAGCCTTTGTTGTTGCGCATGCTCTTGGGCGTCATACCCTCGCGGAAAGATGCGCCCACGATCACGGTGTTTCCGGCCACCACCGGCGCCGATTGCAGCCCGATTTCGCCGGTGGTGAGATCGGGGAGGATGGTCTGATCGTCATTGAGCTTCAGGTCCACCAGGCCGTTTTCGCCAAAGCTGTGTACCAGCGCGCCGGTCTTGGCATCGAGGGCCACCAGCCGGTATCCGGGGGTGACGTAGAGGACGCGTTCTTCCTTGCCATCCGTCCAGTAAGCCAGACCGCGTCCGGAAAGCTGGCGCGGCGCGGCCATGGCACGTTCGCCTTCGTGCTCGCCGTGCACCCAGAGAAGTTCACCCGTGCCCGCGTCGAGCGCCACTACCGATCGGCGCGTGCCACCGGTGGCGTAGATCACCCCCTTTACCATGAGCGGCGTGCCTTCGAGCTTAAATTCCGGCCGCGAACCGAGACTATCGGTCTTAAAGCTCCACGCGAGTTCGAGCGAGCTGAAATTCGAGGCATTGATCTGGTTGAGCGGGCGATAGCGCGTGTTGGCCAGATCGGCCCCGTAGGTCGGCCATTCCGTATCTTTGGTCTGGCCGAACGCGGTGGCGATGCCGGCAATGGCAACGAGAGCAAACCAGGCTCCCGGACGCTTCCTCATGAACCCCTCCTTGGCGCACAGCCTGCTAACGTGGCAGGCCGGGCGTGTTGCTAGTATAATCGACCCCACGTCGTCTTCCACAGGAGATGTTGTCATGATTCTACGTTGGCTCTCCGTTGCAGCCTTGTGTACCGCCGCCGCGCTGGCGCAGCCCGCCCCCGCCCCCAATTCCCAGCCCAATCCTTATCGCACCGTGGAGCACTGGTATCAGCTTCCCGAAGGGCGGACGATGGGTTCGAGCAGTTCAGTGGCGGTGACGCCCGACGGTCACATCTGGGTGGTGGACCGCTGTGGCGCCAATAACTGTTCGGCATCCGGCCTCGCGCCCGTTTTCGAATTCGCCCCCACGGGCAAGCTGCTGCGCAATTTCGGCGCGGGCATGTTCGCTTTCCCGCACAGCATCACTTTCGACAAGGACGGCAATTTCTGGATCGCCGACCAGGCGCGCCCCGGCAGCAATAGAGGGAACGTGGTGGTGAAATTCAGCCCCGACGGCAAGGTTCTGATGACTTTGGGCAAACCCGGGGTGGCGGGGGACGGACCGGACACGTTCAATCAGCCGAATTCCGTGGCGATCGCTCCCAACGGCGATATCTTCGTTTCCGATGGCCACAACGTGGGGCGCGGCAACGCCCGCGTGATCAAATTCACCCCGGAAGGCAAGTTCATCAAGCAGTGGGGCGGGCACGGATCGGGCCCGGGACAGTTCGAGATGCCGCATGCTTTGGCGTTCGACTCCAAAGGGCGGTTGTTCGTGGCCGACCGCGGCAACAATCGCATTCAGATTTTCGATCAGGAGGGCAATTTTCTCGCCGAGTGGAAGCAATTCAGCCGTCCGAGCGGGATCTACATCGATCGGAACGACGTAATCTATGTGGCCGATTCGGAATCGACCGACAAGGAGGGTTACGGCAACAATCCCGGCTGGAAACGCGGAATCCGGGTTGGCAGCGCCAAAGACGGTTCGGTGACGGCATTTATTCCCGACCCTTCACCGGGAACGGCAATCACCAGCGCCGCGGAAGGCGTCACGGCGGATGCCGACGGCAATATCTATGGCGCCGAAGTGGGGCCGAAAGACGTCAAGAAGTATGTGAAGAGGTAACGGAGAGCCTCCGACTAGCGTGGCAGGTCGAGGAGATCGCGGAACTGCTCCGATGCGGGGCACGCGGACAAGGCCGCAGCTCCAGCCTGCCCCACCAATGCGGACGGAGCTTTCCTGCGGTTTGCACTCGGCCGTAATTCCGGCTCTCGGCCGAATCAATTGGCTGAAGGTTTTTCGGGGCGATCAGCCCGAAGTGTTCTTCAAGGGCGATGACGATCGTCGGACCGGAGGGAGCGCTTTCGCAGACGAACTCCAAATGCACCTTGTACCGGCCGGCGAGCCCGGTCTGATCAATCCTCGGACGAATCGACGACCGGTCGAGCGACATGCAAACCCGAACAATGGCCAATAGTTGGTCATCGTAAAACGGCAGAAAGGCGGATTCTTTCCCTGTCCGGGCCGCCCGTAACAGATCCACGTATTTGTGCAGTATTACCAGCGGAACGCAAAAAGAATCGCCAGTAACGCTTCAGAACACGATGTTCTTTTTCTGCTCATCGAGTAGATCGCGATCGAGGCCGGGGACCTTTTGAAGCTCCTCGAACGACTTGATCGGGCCATTATCGGCGCGATATTTGACCACGATCTCCGCCGCGGCGGGAGTAAACGAAAGGCCGTTCTCGATCTCCTTCGCAGTGGCGGTGTTGATGTTCACCGGTTTGCCGAAATTGCGTCCCAGGTAGCTGACGATGGCGTTCAAATCGTCATCCGATGCCGTTGCGCCGCGCGACACCATGTCGTCCACCACGGTTTCCCAGTAGCTTTTGGAATATCGCTGGCTGGTTACCTGGTCAAGCCCATGGCAGTTGGTGCAAACCTTTTCCAGCGCCTCCTTGCCTTTCCCTTCGGGCAGGTTGTCGCTTTGCGCGGAAAGGAGAACGATGGAGAGAGAAACGGGAATCGCCAACAGCATCCAGCGGATCATGTTCCCAGCTTGCCACATTCAGCGCCGGCAGACGGGATAAGCTGCCCGGTGACCCGTAGTTTGCGAGAAGTTGTACGGCGGCCAATTCCGGCCGTGCCGCATAGTTTTCCCGAAGGTGGATTTTCGGTGGGTGCCTGCTCGGGATGTCCCGATTCGCCGCCCCACAATGACGCCTATGATATGCTTCGGCCAGTATGAGGGAATTGTGTCGCATCTTTATTTTTTTGGGCGTGGCGGCGTGCGCGGCCGCACAATCCGCAAAGGAATGGCCTACTTACGGACACGATCCCGGCGGAATGCGCTTCTCGCCGCTGACCGCGATCAATCCCGGGAATGTTGCGCGCCTGAAAGTCGCGTGGGTTTATCACATGCGGCCGGCCGATTCCCCGGCCGGCTCGCGCTTCCTGCCCAGCGAAGCCACGCCGCTGGTGGTGGACGGAGTCATGTATCTCTCCACGCCCTACGCGCGCGTGGTGGCCCTCGATCCGGTTACCGGCAAGGAAATCTGGGCGTTCCACCTTCCCGCGAGTTCGCCCTCCACTCGCGGAGTGGAATATTGGGGCGGCGACGCGGAGACTCCGCCGCAGATTGTCTTCGGATCGAGCGACGGTAAGCTGTACTCGCTCAACGCCAAAACCGGTAACCTGAACGACGCGTTCGGCGACAATGGCATCGTCAATTTGAACACGCCCGACATCATGCAGGGACTGACGGGACGGAACGGCCTGAGTTCGCCGCCGGTTGTTTATAAGAACCTGGTAATCGCCGGCGGTACCACGCAGGAAATGCCGGCGCTCGGTCCGGCGGGCGATGTGCGCGCCTGGGACATGCACACAGGCAAGCTTGTGTGGACGTTCCATTCGGTTCCGCGCACCGGCGAAAAGTTCCACGATACCTGGGGCGGCGACAGTTGGAAGAACCGGTCGGGCGTGAATGTGTGGGGCTTTCTCACCATCGATCGCGAACGCGGCATCTTGTACATGCCGTTCGGAGCGCCATCGGTGGATCAATATGGCGGCGACCGGCCCGGCGACAATCTTTTCGGCAACAGCCTGGTGGCCGTGGACGCGAACACCGGAAAATATCTCTGGCATTTCCAGGTCGTGCATCACGACCTTTGGGACGCCGACCTCACCGGCGCTCCCGCACTGATCGGGGTGAAACAGGGCAATAGGACGATTCCTGCCGTGGCGGCGATCAACAAGGTGGGTTTGCTCTTCCTGCTCGACCGCGTTACCGGCAAACCCATCTACGGCGTCGAGGAGCGGGCCGTGCCCGCGAGCGAAGTCCCGTCGGAACATGCGTCGAAGACCCAGCCGTTCCCGCTCAAACCGCCGCCGCTGGCGCGCATGTCGATGACCATGGCTGACGTGGCGACGGTGACGCCGGAATTGGAAACGGCGTGCCGGAAGCTGCTTCAAGGTGTGGAATTGGGCGGGCCGTATCTTCCGCCGGCGTACAACCGGCTGCGCGTGCAGTTTCCGGGAAATCACGGCGGCGTGAATTGGGGCGGCACGTCGTTCAATCCGGAACTCGGCTATTTGTTTGTCAATACCAACGAACTGGGGCAGCTTTCGGGACAGAAAGATCACGACCCAAAGACCGGGCGGGCGATGGCGAAAGGCGTGGGCAATCGCGTCGATCCGGGTGGACCTGTCGAGGGTGTTCCTGGCGGCGGAAGGCTCAGCATACCGGGGGCCGATTCCCCGCAGCAGCTTCCTTGCCAGCAGCCGCCGTGGGGCGAATTGACCGCCGTCAACGTGAATACCGGCGAATTTGCGTGGCGGGTGCCGCTCGGCGTGACTGACAGCTTGCCCGCCGGCAAACAGAAGACCGGTCGTCCAGGTAATGGCGGCACCATCGCGACTGCCGGAGGGTTGGTCTTTGTGGGCGCGACAGACGACAGCCGCTTCCGCGCCTTCGATGCCAGGGACGGAAAGGAACTTTGGACGTTCAAGCTCGGCGGCGCGGCAGAGGCGACTCCCATTACTTACGACGGGCGCGACGGCCGGCAATATGTCGTAATTACCGCTACCGGCGGGGGGTTTTTCAATAATCCGGTGACGGACGATAGCGTGACCGCTTTCGCTTTAGATGCCGTACCGGCAGGGGAAAAATAGTCGAATCGGGTGGCGAAGCTCGCCGCTTTGCCCAAGCAGGTGTGCCGCATCTTACAATCTGTGGGAGAGATCCAATGAAGGCTCCTTCCGAAAAAGTGGCCGTCTTCGATACGACCCTGCGCGATGGCGAGCAAGCCGCTGGCACGCGACTGGGCAGCCGCGAGAAGCTAATGATCGCCCGCCAACTGGCACAGTTGGGTGTGGACGTCATCGAGGCGGGCTATCCGGCGTCGTCCCCCGAAGACTTCGCGGCGGTTGCGTTGGTTTGCAAGGAAATTGATGGCCCATCCATCTGCGCGCTGTCGCGCGCGGTGCCTGCCGATATCGAAGCATGCGGCAAAGCCTTGGCAAAGGCCGGACGGCCGCGCATTCACACCGGCATCGGCGCGTCGGATATCCACATCAACGGCAAATTCCGAGATGAGCGCTACGGCACGACCTTGGGCCAAAAGAAAATCACGATCCTCCGCATGGCCGCAGACGCCGTCAAACTTGCCCGGCAACATGCCGATGACGTGGAGTTCTACGCCGAAGACGCCGGACGCGCGGACCGGCCGTACCTGACCGAGATGCTCCACGCCGCCATCGATGCCGGCGCAACAGTGATCAACATTCCCGACACTACCGGCTATTCCGTCCCGGAGCAGTATGGCGGATTGATCCGCCACATCCGCGAATCGGTACCCAACGTGACGCGTGCCACCATCAGCGTGCACTGTCACGACGACCTCGGAATGGCGGTCACCAATACGCTCTACGGCGTCCTGAATGGCGCCCGGCAGGTGGAAACCACCATCAACGGCATCGGTGAGCGCGCAGGGAACGCGGCGCTCGAAGAGGTGGTGATGGCCCTCCGCACGCGCGCCGACTACTTCCACGTCCATACCGGCATTGAAACGCGCGAACTGCACCGCACCAGCCGTCTGGTGGCGGATCTGCTCGGCTTTCCGGTGCCTGCCAATAAAGCGGTGGTCGGGACAAATGCCTTCTCGCACAGCTCGGGCATTCATGTGGATGGATTCCTGAAGGAGCGCGAAACTTACGAGATCATGCGCCCGGAAGACGTGGGGTTGGGCGAAAGCCGCGTGGTGCTGACGGCGCGCACCGGCAGGCATGGACTGCGCAGCCGCTTGAAGAAGCTCGGGTACGCGCTCCCGGATGCCGAACTGAATCAGGCGTATCAGAAATTCCTGGTAGTGGCCGACAAGAAGCAGGAAGTTTTCGACGAGGATCTCATCGCCATCCTTCACGGCGACGTCCGCTCCGAGCCCGAGTTCTACGCGCTCGAATACCTCCAGATTTACAGCGGGACTTCGGTTATCCCGACCGCGACGGTGCGGCTCCGCATCGGCGATGCCACGCGCGAAGGCCCGGCGATTGGCGATGGCCCCGTGGACGCCGTATGCAAGGCGATCTCGGCGGTGACGGGAACCTCGGCCCGAATGGATCGCTACGAAATCCGCGGCGTCACCAGCGGGACCGAAGCAATGGGTGAAGTCACGGTGCAGCTGGTGGATGGCGGCCGCAAAGTTTTGGGCCGCGCCGTCTCGACGGACGTGATCGAAGCCAGCGCGAGGGCATTCATCGACGGGTTGAACCGCCTGGCGCGAGTGGCGCCTTCCGCTCCGGCCGCCGAAATCAAGCTGTGACTGGCGTTCACCCCAACCACGGAGTCCATCTGAGTACCCGCAGCATCCGCGTCATCCAGCGCGCGAAGAATGCCTGCGACATCCCCAACGAGGGCGTGATCGGCATGAATCGCTGGACCGCGATGGTCTGCGATTCGGTGAATTTCAGGATTCCTTCCGCGCCGTGGCGCGGGTGAAGACCCGATTCCTTCATTCCGCCGATCGGCGAATCGACGGAACCCCACGCTGCCGAGTAGCCTTCATTGACGTTCACGCTTCCGGCGCGGATGGCTCGTGCGATCCGCGCGCCTTTTCGTGCGTCGCGCGTCCAGACGCTCGCGCTCAGCCCGAAATCGGTGGCGTTGGCGCGCTCGATGGCTTCTTTTTCGTCTGCCACCGGCCAGACCGACACCACCGGACCGAATGTTTCCCCGGCGAAGACCTTCATGCCTTCGCGGACTCCCGTGAGCACGGTCGGCTCGAAGAATAAGGGTCCGAGATCGGGACGCCGGCGGCCGCCAACCACGATGCGCGCCCCTTTATCGACGGCGTCGCGAACGTGCTCCTCCACTCGGGCGAGCTGCGCGGCCGTGGTCAGCGATCCGATCTCCATGGAGTAGTCGAAGGCCGCGCCCAATGCGAGCCGGCGCGTCCGCGCGGCGAAGGCCTCGAGGAAGGACGCAAATACCGGTTCCTCCACATAGATGCGCTCCGTCGAGATGCACACTTGTCCGGCGCCCACGAAGCACGCGTGCACGGCGCCTTCCACGGATTTCCGCAAATGGGCATCGCGCAGCACCACCAGCGGATTCTTGCCGCCCAATTCCAGCGCACAGCCGGCGAGCCTCTCTCCCGCTCTCGCCGCGATCATCCGTCCGACCCGATTGCTGCCGGTGAACGCGATGTAATCCGCGCGTTCTACCAGCGCCTGGCCCGCCACGGCGCCGTCTCCGGTAATGATGGAAAGCACATTCTCCGGAAGCCCGGCCCGGCGCAGGAGGTTCGCGGCCCAGAGCACCGTGAAACTGGCCTGTGGATCTGGCTTGACAATGGCGGCATTGCCGGCCAAGAGCGCCGCGATGGCGTCGGTGATTCCCAGCGTGAGCGGGAAATTCCAGGGCGTGATGAAACCGACCACGCCAAACGGCACGCGCCGCTCCTGCGTGTAGGTCAACAGCGGCAACGCGCCTTTTCTTCGCCGCGGGCGCAGGAATTTCCGCGCCCGCCGGGCGTAATAGCGCGCGACCACGGCGGTATCCAGAATCTCCTCGAAGGCGTGCGCCCGCGCCTTGCCACTTTCCATCTGGATCAAATCCAGCGCCTGCTCCTGCCGCTCCAGGAGCAGGTCGTGAAAGCGCAGGAAGATGCGCGCCCGCTCGCGGAAGGAGAGTTCGGCCCATTTCGCCTGAGCCGGGCGCGCCACACGCATAGCTGACTCGACGTCCTCGGCCCGCGCGGCCGGCAGGGCGCCGAGCGTCTCTCCCGTGTAAGGCGCCCGCACTTCCAGCCGGTCATGATGCCCAGGGCCGATGGCGACGGAAGCCGCCAGCGTTTCGAACCATTCAGGATTGCCAGCCAGTCCTGCCATTGACACTCACCTCATGGATCGCATCGCTGTTAAACTCTGGCAACGCGGAAGCCTGCCGCAAGTTGCAGTTTCCGAAGATGGGGCCGGCGAAGTCGCCGGCCACGCCAGTTGCCTGTGAACCCCGGGCATCCACTGAGCCGGCGCCTCCCGGCCAAGGACGCTCTCCCTCTGGAGCGGTCCGATTCCCTTCGACGATCTGGTAGCTCATGTTGCTTCCAGAATCCACCTGATTCCCCCTTACCGGCAAGTGGTGGTGCCGCCGTCCGTTCAATCTGGGGTAAGGGACATGGCGGATCGTCTGACCGGTGAATGTCGGCAGCGACGAGCAGCGGGTTTCGTTAGCCAACCGGATCGCGCTCCTGACCGTGGTCCCGCCGTTGGAAATCAGAGATCCGGCCGAATTGCCGCACGCGGTCACGGAACGCATGCGGATTATGAAAGAAGAATCGCGCCGGCAGCCGGTGGGGAAAAGCGCGGCCAAACTCGCCGCGGGTGAGCGCAAGCAACTGTCGTAAGCAGCTAAAGGCGCCCGCGCTCAATCGTAGCGGAGTGCCACCATCGGGTCGGTATGCACCGCTCGCCGCGCGGGAACGTAAATGGCGAAGCACGCGGCTGCGATCAGCACTAGCGGAATGCCCACGAAGGTCAGGGGATCGCTGGCCGAAACACCCCAAAACAGGGCGGCCATCAGCCGGGCCATCCCAAAGGCCAACACGATGCCGATGGCGATGCCGGCGAGCGTCATCGCCAGCCCGCGCCGGAAGACGATCAGAAGCACCGAGTTGCGCGGCGCTCCCAACGCCATGCGGATGCCGATCTCCTGGGTTTGCTCGTTCACCAGGTACGCCATCATGCCATAGACCGCGATGGCGGCGAGCCCAAGGGCCAGTATGCCGAACACCGCGAGCATGCCGGCAACATACAGGATCCCGGTGGATTCGTGCTCGACAAGGGTCTGCATGGTGGCAACATCGGTCACGGGCTGCTCGCGATCCACCGCGCGCACCGCCGCCGTGACCGAAGGCGCCAGGACGAGCGGGTTGCCGGCCGTGCGCACCGCCAGATCCATCCAGGTGTGCGGCTGCTGCTCGAACGGGACGAAGAGCATCGCGCGGGGGCCGCGGTCGTAGACGCTTTGCACAGTGTTGCCGACCACGCCCACGATGGTCATCCACCTGGCGTCCTTGTCGCCGCTTTGTCTTATACGCCGCCCTACCGGGTCGGCATTGGGAAACCAGCGCCGCGCCGCCAACTCATCGATCACCGCTACCGGCGCCGCTTCGCGTCCGTCTGAAATCTGCAGCAGCCGGCCATTCCGCAGGGGTACCCGCACAGTCGCGAAATAGCTCGGGCTCACCGCCTCGTACTCTCCCTCGGGCAGGTGGGCTGGATCGCCGGGCTGCCCCTCGATCTCGTAGCGGTATCCGATGCTGTGCTGAGTGTACGGCATCGCACTCGCCGCGGCCGCCATCCGGACACCCGGCAGCGCGGCGATCCGGTCCAGCACCTCGCGGTAGAAGGCGGACTCCGCGACCTTCTCGTGGTACTTCGTCTCCGTAATAGCCAGGCGCAGCGTCAGCAGCGATTTCGGTTCGAGCGAGGCGCTGGCGTTTGCCACGGAGCGGAAAGTGCGCGCCATCAGGCCTGCTCCCACGAGCAACACCACCGCCATGGCCATCTCCGCAGCCACCAGAATGGCGCGCAACCGATGCCGTCCGCGACTCGAGGAGTTGCCTCGGCCACCCTCTTTCAGGGTCTCCGCC
Organism: Bryobacteraceae bacterium; assembly: GCA_035509055.1. Taxonomy (GTDB): domain Bacteria; phylum Acidobacteriota; class Terriglobia; order Bryobacterales; family Bryobacteraceae; genus PALSA-129. The sequence goes on from DATJMA010000121.1 coordinate 55,820, forward strand.
AGATTCGGGCGTGAGCACTGGAAAGCCGGCGCCAGGCCCGCCAGGATGCCGGCCAGGAGCGAAGCCGCCAGCGTCATTCCCAACGCGCGGCCGTCGAGACGAATCTCGTTCCAGCCCGAGACATACCGCGCCACGTCCGGCGGCATGGCCCCGAGGATTGCCTGGAGGCTCCAACTCGCCACCAGCAAGCCGAACAAGCCGCCGGCCACGGCCACCATCACGCTCTCGGTCAGAAGCTGCCGTACCAGGCGCCCGCGTGCCGCGCCCACCGCCGTCCGCAGCGCGATCTCGCGGCCGCGCCCGAGCGCCCGCGCCAATTGCAGACTGGCCACGTTGGCGCAGGCGATCAGCAGTACAAACACCACGGCGCCCAGCAGAAGGTTGAGATATTGGCGGTTGTAGTAACCCACCAGGAAATCCTGCACGGCCATCACGCCGTAGCGCCGGCCCTTGTTGGTGGCGGGATATTCCCGTTCGAGCTGCGCCGAAATTCCGGCCACTTCGGCGTCCGCCGCGGCCGCCGTGTAGCCGGGGCGCAGGCGCCCCACCACCATCACCTGTGTGTGGTCGCGGACCTGCCGGTCTTCGGGCTTGAGCGCCAGCGGCGTCCAAAGCTCGGCCGTCTTCGGGAACTCGAACTTCGGCGGCATCACGCCAACCACCAGGAAGCTGGCATCGTCCATGCGGATATTTTGGCCGACGATGGCGGGATCGGCACCGAAGCGGCGCCGCCAGAGAGCGTCGCTGAGAATCGTTTCGCGGTCCCGGCCAGGTTCGTCTTCGCCGGGCAGGAAGCCGCGGCCGATGGCGGGCTGCTGTTCCATCACGTCGAAAAAGTTGGGGGAGACCAGATACTGCGAAACTCGCTCCGGCTCGCCGCCTGCGCCCACGATATTGGCCCGGCCATCAACCCACCACGCCATACTGGTGAAAGCGTGGGTGCGCTTCTGGATATCGCTCAAATCGCCCAGGGCGTTCCAGTTGTAATTATCGGGCTCACCGGCAACGCGCTGCAGCACGACCGCCATTTGCCCGATGTCGCGCAGTGGGATGGGCTTCCACATCATTCCGTCGGCGGTGCTGAAGGTCGCGGTGGTGACGCCAATCCCAAAAGCCAGGGTGACCACGGAAATAGCGGTGGACCCGGGCGATTTGCGGAGCAGGCGTGCTCCGTAGCGGAGATCGGACCAAAGCGTCATGGCAAAGTGGTGGCACGCCCGATGCCATCGTTATGCCACTGAAACTACGCGGCAGACCCGCGGCCGGGGTGTTCCTTTTTGGTGGCTCGGTCCCACAACCGGACAGCATCGCCGCCACCGGCGCGATTCCGAACACCAGCCGGAGGCGATTGTGGACCACGGCCGGTAGCGCGCCGGCCGGCCATCAGAAATTCAGAGTGGAGAGATATTTGTAACTCATCCGCAAACTATTCAGCGGATCGCCGGGAGTTTGATCCTGCTCGACGAAGTAGTGCTTTACGCCTTCGCTGTTCGCGGCGTGAAGGATGACCGGCCAATCGAGTATGCCGCTGCCCACTTCCTTGAAAGCCGTTCGCGGCACCCCTTCGTTAAACCGGCGCTCGGTACCGCGATCCACGTCTTTGCAGTGCAGCAGGTGTACGCGCCCGCTTAGTTTTCTGATGAATTCCGCGGGGTCGTTGCCGGAAACTGCCAGCCAGAAGCAATCGAGCTCGAAACCGACGTATTTCTTATCGGTATTATCGATCAGGATCTGGAACAGCGTCTTGTCCCCGACGGGAGTCGATTCGAACGCGTGATTGTGGTACGCGAATTCCATTCCCGCGGCGTGAACCTTCTCACCGAACCGGTTCAATTTCGCGGCAAAGGCTTTCATCACGTCGGCCCCGCCGCGCTCGTTAGGATTGACGTACGGGTAAACGAGATATTGAAAGCCCCAGTTCTTCGCCTGGTCCACCGCGCGGCTCATTTCGCCGTCGTCCTTGCTCACGATCGCGGTGTCGATATGGATGCTGACCGCTTTGAGACCGCTCGCTTCCACCATCGGCCGGAGCTTGTCATAGCCGGCCCACGTGGCCTCTACCTCCTGATAGCCGATGGCGCGGATCGCGTTCAAGGTTTCCGCGGGTTTCTGCGGCAGCACATCGCGTACGGTGTAGAGTTGCACGCCGATGGCTTTTAGCTGCATGGCGCGGGCGGTGGTGGATAGGGCCGCGAGCGCGGCGGTCTGCAAAAAGTCGCGTCGGGAAGGCATCGGACTCTTATTCTACGTGGTTTGCGTCTTCAATGGGCATACCGGCAGCCTGTGCTAACTTGAAAGCTTCATGGCGATTGAAAGCAGCGCGGAAGTACCCGTCTGGACACCGGAGTCGTGGCGCCAGCGGCGCGCTCTGCAACAACCCGATTATCCCGACAATGCCGCGCTCGACCGCGTGCTCGCCGAACTGCGCACGCTTCCCCCGCTGGTGACCAGTTGGGAAATCGTGAACCTGAGGCAGCAACTGGCGCAGGCGGCGGCCGGCAAGCGCTTCGTCCTGCAAGCCGGCGACTGCGCCGAGCGCTTCGACACCTGCACGCCGAACCGCATCACCAACATGCTCAAGGTGCTGATCCAGGCGAGCCTGGTGCTGGTGGTGGGCGCGAAAAAACCCGTCACGCGCATCGGCAGGTTCGCCGGGCAGTACGCCAAACCGCGCTCGTCAAACGAAGAGACGCGCGGCGGCTTGTCGCTTCCGAGCTACCGCGGGGACAACATCAACCGGCCGGAATTCACGTTGGAGGCGCGGACGCCCGACCCGCAGCTTCTTCTGCGTGGATACGAGCGCGCCTCCATGACCCTGAATTTCGTTCGCGCGCTGGTGAAGGGTGGATTCGCCGACCTGCACCACCCGGAATATTTCGACCTGGATTGGGTGCAGCACTCGCCTCTTGCCGACGATTACCATCACATGGCGCGGACCATCCGCGAGGCCTTGCAATTCATGGAAAACGTGCTCGGCGTGCGGGCCGGCGACAGCGACCTGATCGACTTCTTCACGGCGCATGAAGCGCTGCACCTGGGGTATGAATCGGCGCAGACGCGCCGGGTACCGCGGCGGCCGGGGTATTTCAACCTCACCACGCATTTTCCATGGGTAGGGCTACGCACGAATCATCCGGACGACGCGCACGTGGAGTTCCTGCGCGGCATCGAGAACCCGATCGGCATCAAGGTTGGTCATGAATCGGGCCGCGATCAGATCGCGCGCTGGATGGAGATTCTCGACCCCCAGCGCCAACCGGGACGCTTGACGCTGATCCACCGCTTCGGCGTAAATCGTATCGCCGACGCGTTGCCGCCATTGGTAGAAGCGGTGCGCGCCGAGGGTGGGCAGGTGGTATGGATCTGCGATCCGATGCACGGCAACACGCATACCACCGCGAGCGGCGTGAAGACCCGCAATTTCGAGGATATTCACGGCGAAGTGGAACAGGCGTTCGAGATCCACGAGGCCATGGGCCAGAAGCTCGGCGGCGTGCATATCGAGGTCACCGGCGAAAATGTCACCGAATGTGTAGGAGGCTCGCACGGTCCGAGTGAAGCGGACCTTGCGCGCGCCTACGAATCGGAAGTCGATCCGCGCCTGAATTACGATCAAACTCTCGAACTGTCCTTCCTTATCGCGCGGAAAATGAAGAACGGCTCGAAGTAGCGGTCTTCGGACACACTACATTGGCCAGGGCGATTCCGTCCACCAATCGGAATGGTCGGGACTCCAGGTGCAGAATGGCGCCGCCGCCAGCCAATCCATACCGGTATCGCCTCCGATGGGCGCTCCGGGAGGCGCTTCCGGCGCGTAAATCGGCTTGGCCGGATCGGCGGGCCGTTCCAGGAAGCGTTTGATGTCGGCGGCCAGGAGAATTCGCTGCGCCCGTTCGGCTTCCGGCGTGGCCACCTGCCGCGCTGCCAACCCCTGAAGTTTCAGCGACGCTTCGGCCCGCACCTGCGGATTGGGCGATCCGCTCGCCAGCCACATCACGCGATCCACCAGCACTCTCTCTTCGGCGCGCCGGACTTCCTGTTCGTACGGAGTCGCGGCCGCAACATCGAATGTCGCTTTCGCGAGGCGGTCGATCACTTCTTCCAATCCCGGCAGAGAGGGATCTTCGGCGTGCTGCGCTACCATGCGCGAGGCGCGGTCGAGTTGCAGAACGAAACCGATCGTCACATCCGCCGCCACCGTCGCCGGACTGAGCGGGTCGAATGTCGTACCTGTGGTGCGCGGGAACAACTCGCGGTGGCGGCCGAACCCCGGCGGCCGCGGGGGAATCGCGTCAAGGATCTGCTTCGGCACGGTCAGCTCCGATGGCTTGAGCGTTGCCGCAAGCGCTTCGAGCGCCTTGCGCTGGTCGGCCGCGTCCTCCCATTTCGTGGGTGTGCGGCCATCGCCGCGCATCGCATAGATGTAATCCTGGCCGGCAATCATGTGCGATGCCGCTTCCACCGAATAGCGGTGGTACATGAAGATCGGCACCAGCGGCTCCTCGATAGTGGCCATCGGCGCGCCGTTGCGGATGGTGTGTTCACCGAGTTTATCGAGCGCGGCGCGGCGGATTTTCATGATCCGGTTCAGCTCGTCCGCCTGGTTGACGCCGTTGGACCACTGGTCCACCTTCGGATGCGCGTCGAGATCCTGGTTGGTGAGGTAGCGCAGATCCTGCGCCCACGCTTCATCCAGAATCCGGGTGAGCGCCGCCTGTTCGTCGCCTTTGGGAACTTGGCGATAACCGTAGTTGATGGACACCTTGTCCCAATCGCCGATGCGCGCGGGGTAGGCATGCGAAATGTCGATCGTGCCATCGGCGCGCAATTCCTCTAACGGGTGCGGATAGTCCATGACCGAAATCCAGCCCCTGCTGCTGTCGTAATAGTTGTGTCCGAGCCCTAGCGTGTGGCCCACTTCGTGCGCCGCCAACTGGCGGATGCGCGCCAGCGCCGTCTGGTAAAGGATGTCGGGCTTCTCGGTTCCGTTCTTGTACGGCGAAAGCAGGCCCTCGAAGATCATGTAGTCCTGCCGGTCGCGAAGAGAACCGAGCGTGACCGTACCTTTGATGATTTCGCCGGTGCGCGGATCGCTCACCGTCCCACCCATGCTCCAGCCGCGCGTGGAGCGGTGTACCCAGTTGATCATGTTGTAGCGGATGTCCATGGGGTCGGCGCCAGGCGGCAGCACGGCCACTTGAAATCCGTTGCGGAATCCCGCGGCTTCGAAGGCCTGATTCCACCAGCTTGCGCCTTCAATCAGCGCCTTCTGCACGTCGGGAGGAGCGCCGGGGTCCACCCAATACCGGATAGGCTCGACCGGATCGCTGATGGCGGCGCTCGGGTCCTTCTTCACGATGCGATGACGGTGAATGTAATGCTTCACCATGGGTTCGCCGATGGGCACGCTGTAGTCGACGTATTCGAAGCCGCTGTATCCCGCGCGCGGATCGTCGAGCCGTGGCGTGTAGTTGTCGTCCGGCAATTCGACCAGCGAATAATGCTCCCGCAGCGTCACATCTTCCGCCACCGGCGTCACACTTGCCACGGTGCCGGAAAACAGCCCGCCACCTCGCCCGCCAGCGGCCCCACCGCCGCCCGCGCCGATCGCCGGAGGGCCCTGCGCAGGTCCGCCGCCGCCACCGCCGCGGCCGCCCGGTGCCTCGTTGACGAACGTGAGCGTGACTTCGATTTCACTGTTCTTGGGGAATGCCTTCGTGCGGTCCAGATAAAAGGCGCTGCGCGTACGGTCCACGCGGTAATTGCCGGGCCGAAGGGCCGCGGCGGCGCCCTGGCCATCGCGCAGGAAGAAATCGCTCGCATCCACCAGCACGCGGCCATTGCTTTCGGCTGCCACGGTGAATCCCCAGAGCACGGACTTGGCGAACGAATCCGCCACCGATCGCTGCTCGGCCGAATTGCTGCTGGAAGATCGGAACGATTCGTTCCCCTGCATCAGCAGCACTTTCGGCCCGATCCGTTGGAACGAGACTAGATGCCCCTGGCCTTCGATACCGCGATCGAGCCCGATGTCGTTCGAACCGAGGCCAGCGGCAAGGCCGGTGACGTAGAGGAAATCGCTATCGAAGCGCGGAATCTCCAGGAAGAGGCTTCCCGTGCGCTCGTCCCAATAGAGCGGGAAGTAGCCGTCGATCTTCCGCATTCCGTTGGTGCGGTATTCGATGGTCGGAGGCGGTCCCGCGGTTGCTCCGGCGCCTCCGCGTCCCCCGCCCTGCTGGGCTGCGAGAGGCCCGGCACACAGGAATGCTACGGTCGCGATTGCGGCTGAAATGCGATTTGTCATGGGGTCTATTTTATAGCGCGAACGACGTGCCGGTGCAGCATGCCCGGCCCGACCTCCAAATGGTGGCTGATGGAATCGGGCACAGTGACATAGAGCAGGAATCCGATGGTGGCGTGGGCAATGCCCAGAAAATATAAATTCCGATGCCGGCGATAGACCTTGATGGCGCACCATCCGCCTGTGAGAGCCACCGTCATCAGGAACCAGTTCGGCGTATGGGCCACGCCGAAAAGCACCGCCGTGAGCCACTCCGATTCCCGCGGAGGAAAGGCGCGGTCGAAGCCGCGCAGGAAATAGCCGTTAAGCATGTATTGCTGCAACAAACCCCAGGGAAGATAGGCGAACAGCGCCAGAAATGCCTGGTCGGTAGGGATGCGGCGCGTGGTATTGAGCAGCAACCCGCCGCCGAACATGGCGAGCGCGAGGACAATGAGCAGCGGCGCGAAGCGATGCGCGCACTCTTCCAGGCTTTGGCGGCCGAAACCCAACTGGCGCGCACTTTCGCGATGCAGCACATGCGAGAGCAGCAGGCACGCCAGAATCGCGATCCACCAATAGGGGTGGGATCGGCGCCAGATCCAGATGTAGCCCATCACGAGAAAAAACAGAGCGGCCGGTTCGAATGCAGCGAGTTTACGGAGGCCCCCCATCAGAAGAAGAAGTGCTTGGTCCAATCTACCAACATGTGCAGACCGGCCGACGAAAGCACTGTGGAGGCCTTTTGGAATACTTTTCCGTAAGCCAATCCGGCAATGGTGGCGAGAATCATGTACCGCCAGTTGGGCAGCGGCTGGGGACCGTTGTCCAGGTGCGCGCATCCGAAGATGAAACTGGCGATCAGCAGCGTTCGCGCGCCCGAGCCGAAGCGTTGCATCAACAGATTCTGAATGAGCGCGCGGAACAAGATTTCTTCCGGCAGGGCCGTTCCCACGTAGATGATACCCACCGCGGCGGCCATTCGGCCGGCGCTTTGGACGGGCAAATGCGGAGGGGGAATGAATCCGAGCGCAATTCCTACTACCGCCAGCACCGGCGCCACCAGGACAAAGCCGGCGAGCGGCAGCCAGAAATCGCGCCGTTCTCGCGGCGGATTGTATTTCATGCCGCTGAACGAGCGGAATCCGGTCCACATGACGAGGCCCAGCAGAATCGCTATGCCGTACGCCACGCTATGCAGGAAGCCTTGCGCGGGGCGCGGCACCAGCGAGGCGCCGGCGGCAAATTCGATCGGCAGCCAGAGGACCAGGATGGCGAGGAAATCGAGCGTGGTGGGCCGCGGCGCAACGGCCGGTCCTTGGATGAACGCCAGAAGAACCGGCGCCAGCGTGTAGATCAACACCAGCAGGACAAGAAGCAAACGGAACGGGCCGGCCATCCATGATGCGGCCGCGAAGACGGCCGTCAACAGAACCGGCGCGCCCCATATGGCCGCGGGGCGGCGTTTGAAAACCGTTCGCAGGAGTTGTTGCAGGCCGGGAGCGAGCAGCGACAGAATTGCCGCCAGCAGCGCCACCAGAAACGCCGTTTGCCCCATAACGATAGCATTACCATGGAAGAGCATGCTCGACTGGAAACGCGAACCGCACCGTCGCTTCAATCCGCTGCTGCGTGAATGGGTGCTGGTGTCTCCGCACCGCACTGCCCGGCCCTGGCAGGGCCAGATGGAAGAAAGCGCGCCCGTGGGACAGCCGCAGTACGACCCGCAATGCTATCTCTGTCCTGGTAACGCCCGCGCGGGCGGCAAGCGGAATCCACCGTATCCTGCGACGTTCGTTTTCGATAACGATTTCGCGGCCCTGAAGCCGGACACTCCGCTCGGCCGCTTCGAACAGGACGGTCTGATAATCGCGGTGGGCGAACCGGGCATCTGCCGCGTGGTGTGCTTTTCGCCGCGCCACGATTTGACGGTCGCCAACATGGAACTGGGCGATCTGCGGCGCGTTGTGGAGGTGTGGACCGAGCAGTTCCGCGAGTTGGGAGCGATGCCCTTCATCAACCACGTTCAGATCTTCGAGAATCGCGGCGCCATGATGGGCGCCAGCAATCCCCATCCACATTGCCAGATCTGGGCGAACTACGCTATCCCGAACGAAGTCGCGAAGGAAACCGCGGCGCAGGCGGAATGGCGGGGCCGCTCACGATGCCTTTTATGCGATTACGTCCGTTTGGAAGAATCCGCCGCCGAACGCACGGTCGATGAGAACCGCCACTTCCTCGCACTGGTGCCGTTCTGGGCGATTTGGCCGTTCGAAATTATGGTGCTGCCGAGGCGCCACATGACAGGACTCGATGGCATGGAAGACGCCGAGCGCGACGCCCTGGCGGACATCCTGAAGCGCACCACCGCCCGGTACGACCGGCTGTTCCAGATGTCCTTTCCCTATTCGTTCGGTTTTCACCAACGCCCGACTGATGGCTCCCCGCACGACGAGTGGCATCTCCACGCGCATTTCCTGCCGCCGCTGCTACGGTCCGCGACGGTGCGCAAGTTTCTCGTGGGGTATGAGATGCTGGCGACGCCCCAGCGCGATATCACCGCGGAAACGGCGGCTGAACGGCTGCGGGCGGTGTGAGGATCGCCTAATCGTGTCGCGGTAGTGCTTGTGAATGCGCTCGTCCTTGGAAATCAGCAGTGCACCCGCTGCCTTTGCGTTGGCTACGATGAGGCGGTCGAACAGATCGCGAGTCCATTTTTCATGAACGGCCTGGAGCAACTCCATTTCCAGCACACGGCCTGCGAGACCAGTAGATGAGTGTCGAGGTAAACCGTCGCTTCAATTCGACCACTCCTTGAGTCAATCGATGTGTATGGTGTTCTCAACGTCTCCCACAAAGTCGCCCGGCCGCTTCTTCGTCTTGGCCAATTTCGAGACGCGCTTCGGCGGCACAATGGTCAATGTGACGCCTTGCGAATCAGGTCTACGGGTCTGCCCGTCTCGATCGACTCGTCCGGGATCCGGTAGACATTTCCCCGTAGTTTAGACGCGGTGATAGCCATGGGTATTTCCTAGTCGCATCCTATCGTAGGTACGATTCGACCGAGCCGAACGTACGCTTGCATCACTACACCCCCATCCTCCGCCACGCTAAAATCGAATCTTGTCTGACATCCGGGTATCGGTGGTGATTCCCACCCTGGCGGCGGACTCCCGGCTCGTGGAGTGTCTGGAATCGCTCGATCGCCAGACGCGGCGGGATTTCGAAGTGATCGTGGTCGACAACAGTGGTAAAGGACTGGTGCGTGGCAGGAGCATCGGCGGGAGCGCCCGCGTGATCGAAAATGCGGCTAACCTGGGCTTCGGCGCGGCCATCAATCAAGCTTTCGAAATTTCCGCCGCCCCTTACCTCGCCACGCTGAACGACGATGCCGCCGCGCACCCCCAATGGCTCGATGCGCTCGTGAGCGCCATCGACAACCGCCCCGATGCCGGCATGTGCGCTTCCCAAGTGCGGCTTTTCGGCGAGCATCGCCTGGATTCCGCCGGCATGCTCGTGGCGCCCGACGGATCGAGCAAACAGCGCGGGCATGGCCGTCCGCCGGAAGATTTCCCGGTTGCCGAAGAGGGGCTGTTCCCCAGCGGATCGGCCGCCCTCTACCGGCGCGCGATGCTCGATTCCATCGGAGGGTTTGACGGCCGGTTTTTTCTTTACTGCGAGGATACCGATCTCGGACTGCGCGCCCGCTGGGCGGGATGGAAATGTCTCTATGTTCCGGAGGCGGTGGTGGAGCATCACTATTCGCATTCGGCCGGCGGCACGTCCCCGCTGAAGGCCTATTACGTGGAGCGCAATCGCCTGTTCGTGCTGGTGAAGAATTTTCCCGCCGGAATGCTGGCGCGAGCGCCCTTCGCCACTCTCGCGCGATACTTGTGGCATGCTTGGTATCTTCTCGAAGGCCGCGGCAGCGCCGCCCGTTTTCGCGCCGAAGGACACGCCGGGCCGAAGATGATCTGGTACATCGTTCGCGCTCACGCAGCCCTGGTGGGACATCTGCCGCGCCTGTGGCGCCAGCGCCGCGAGATCCGTCGCCACGCGCGGATCACGCCGGCTATCTTCCGGCACATCGTCGGAACTCATTCCATCGGCGTCCGAAAGGTGGCCGCGCTATGATCCGCGCCGAAGGCCGTGACTCCCTGCTGGTCATTATTCCCGCGTTCAACGAAGTGGGGGCCGTCGGCGATGTGGTTCGCTCCGTCAAGCGCGGCCTGCCGGGTGTGCCGGTGCTGGTGATCGACGATTGCTCGTTGGACGACACCATCGCCGCGGCTCGCGCCGCCGGCGCTGAAGTGCTGCCGCTGCCCCACCACCTGGGGTTGGGCGGCTGCGTGCAAGCCGGCTACAAGCTGGCCTATTCGCTGGGATTCCAGTACGTCATCCGCGTGGATGGCGACGGACAGCACGACGCGAACGACATCCCGCGCGTTCTCGAGCGGCTGAAGACGTCAGGCTGCGAAATGGTCATCGGGTCCCGCTTCGTCGAGAAAAATGGGTCGCACACGGGCGCGGCTCGCTCGTTGGGAATTCATTTTTTCCGGCTGATTCTCCGCCCCATTCTCGGCAAGCCCGTCTTCGACCCGACTTCCGGCTTTGTGGGTGTGAACCGCCGGGCGCTGGCCGTTTTCAGCCGCAGTTTCCCTTTGGAATATCCCGAAATCGAGGCGTTGGTGGTGCTGCAGCGTCGCCGCTTCCGTTTCGAAGAACTGCCGGTGAAGATGCGGCCGCGCCTTACCGGCCGGTCTACCATCACCGCTCGCGTCTCCTTCTACTACATGGCCCACGTCCTGCTGGGCGTTTTCGTGAATATCCTGAAATATGACCGCCGGTTTCGCCGGGCGAACGCCGGCTCCGGCGGCGGAGCGACTTAGATGGACCGTCTCTTGAATGTCACCACCGTCTTGAGCATCCTGCTGCTCATCATGGTGCTGGTTTCCGTTCGCCGCGCGCACATCCGGGTGGAATACTCGGTGAGCTGGCTGCTCACAGGCGTGGCCATGCTCCTGCTCTCGCGCAGCCGGCCGGTGCTCGATCTCATCACCCGATGGGCCGGTGTGCCCGATACTCCGCTCACCCTCTTTTTGATCTCCGGCGCGCTCTTTCTGGTGATGTTCTTTCGTTTTTCCGTGATTATTTCCCACCTGCGCGATGACAACGTGGCGCTGGCGCAGCGCGTGGCCATCCTGGAGTACCACATCCACAGCCTGGAGAACCATGAACGCTAAGAAGCGCGAAAAGCGCGAAAATCGCAGGAGCGGCGGACATCCGGCAGCCCCCGCCGCCCCGGCGGCGCCACACCCGCACTGGCAATACTTCGCGCTGGGAGCGTTCCTCGCCGGAATCGTCCTGCTGTGGGCCTACTGGCCGGCGATGAATGGCCCGTTCCTGTTCGACGATAACTTCCTGCCGTTCGCCGTCTCCAATATTTCCGTGCAGCCGCTATCGGCGTTCCTCCATGGGCAGCGGCCGCTTCTGATGGCGACCTATTGGCTGAGCGCGCGCCTTTCCCCGAACGACACGTTGTGGTTCCACGGCCTCAACATTCTGATCCATTGCATCACGGCCGTCCTGGTATTTTTCATCGTCCGGCGGCTGCTGGAATGGTCGCATGTCGGCGAATCGCGCCGCGGCCTGCTGGCCGGTTTCGCGGCGGCGTTGTTCCTGCTGCATCCCGCGCAGACGGAGGCGGTGGCCTACGTCGCCGGGCGGTCGGACGCCCTCAGTGTGATGCTGGCGTTCGCGGCGTTCGCGGTTTTCCTGTATCGCCGCGAGGGAGCCGCCGGCTGGAAAACGGCGGTCGTGGTGCTCGTGCTGTTCGGCGCCGCGCTTCTCGCGAAAGAAGACACGATCGCGCTGCCTGGATTGCTACTGCTGACCGATCTGTGGTGGAGCAAGGGATCGCCATGGCAAAGCGTGCGGCGGAACTGGAAAATCTATCTGCCCATGATCGCCGCGGCGTTCGTAGGAGTGGCGCTGTTCTGGAAGCTGATCACTCACGCCACCACCGCCGGCTTCGGCCTCAGGGAGTTCACGTGGTATCAGTATTTCTTCACCGAATGGCGCGCGATTTTCGTCTACCTGGGCACATTCCTCTGGCCGGCGAACCTCACGCTCGACTGGGATTTCCGCATTTCGCATACTGTGCTGGAGCACGGCGCCATCGTTTGGCTCGTCGTCCTTTGCGCGCTCGTCGCGACCGCCTGGATCTTCCGGCGCCGTTATCCGCTGGCAGCCTACGGCTTTTTCGTTTTTCTCATTCTGCTGGCGCCCACATCATCCATCCTGCCGATTAAAGATCCCGTCGCCGAACGCCGCCTGTATTTCGCCGTTCTGGGACTGCTCCTGATCGCGGTCGACCTGCTCTCCCGCCTGAAAATCGAGCGCCGGGCGCTGGCGGCGGGAGCTCTGGCGGTGGTGCTGCTGGCGGCCATCGTCACCCATGCGCGCGCCGAAGTCTGGTCCGACGAAGTTTCCATCTGGGAAGATACCGCGCGCAAATCGCCCGATGCGTGGAGGCCGCACTTCCAACTCGCCTTCGCGTATTACAAGGCGCAGCGCTACGACCTCGCCCTCCAGCAATTCGAAAGAGCGGCCCAACTCAATCCCACTGACGCGGACATCCGGCTCGATTGGGGGCTCACCTACGACAGCCTGAATCAACTCCAGCCGGCGCTGGAGAAGCTCGAAGAATCCGCCGCCCTGCATCCCACGGCCCACGTCTACTCGCAGATCGGCATGGTCTACGGGAAACTGGAAAACTGGCCTGCATCGCTCGCCGCGCTCGCCAAAGCGCAGCAGCTCAATCCCAATTTTCCCGATACCTACGTCTATCTGGGCAAGGTGCATTTCAAGACCAACCAGTTGATGGCCGCCCTCCAGGACTATCAGCACGCGCTGCAACTCGACCCAAACAACGCCGACGCGCGGTACGACCTTCGGGCCGTCGTCAACCAGATGCGCGCCAATCCGCCCAACAAGTGACCGCCCCGCTGCGTATCGGCATCAACGCTCTCTATCTCATCCCGGGCGGGGTGGGCGGCACCGAGATCTACCTGCGCGGCCTGCTTGCCGCGCTGGCGGAGATCGACGGGGTCAATCAATATTTCGTTTTCACTAACCGTGAGACCGATCGGGAACTCACGCCGGCACAGCCCAATTTCACTTCGCTGCCGCAACCCGTCCGCGCCGCCTCTCGCCCGGCCCGCATTCTGTGGGAGCAGATCGCGCTGCCGGTCCATGCCGCGCGGCTCCGGTTGGATGCCATGTTGAACCCCGGGTTCACCGCGCCGGTCTTCGCCGGATGCCCGCAAGTCACCGTCTTTCACGATCTGCAGCATGTGCGCCATCCCGAGTACTTTCGCTGGTTCGATTTGCCATTCTGGCGCACGCTGCTCTTCGGCTCCGCGCAGGTCTCCCGCCTGCTGCTGGCCGATTCCCCCGCCACCGGGCGCGACCTCGTGAGGCATTACCGCTTGCCCGAATCGAAAGTACGGGTGGCGCTGCTCGCCGGCGATGAGGCGTTCTTCGAACTGGCGAAACACCGCCGGCCGGAACCGTTCCTGCTGGCCGTTTCCACGCTGCATCCCCACAAGAATCTCGACGGCCTCCTGCGCGCGTTCGCCGAATTCCGCCGGTGCCATCCGCAGTTCCGCCTCACGGTCTGCGGACTGCACGGGTTTTTCACCGGTCCACTGCATGATTTGCGCGCGCAGTTGGGAATCGCGGATGCCGTGGATTTTCCCGGATGGATTCCGCGCCAGGAACTCCACGATCTCTACTCGCGGGCCTGGGCATTCATTTATCCGTCGCTCTTTGAAGGCTTCGGCATCCCGCCTCTCGAGGCGATGGCCGCCGGGGTGCCTACGGCCTGTTCCGATATCGAGCCGGTCGCGAGCAATGTCGGCGATGGCGCATTGCGCTTCGATCCGCGCGATCCCGCGGCGATGGCCGATGCCCTCCGCCGCATAGTCGACGACGAGGCATTGCGGCGCCGTCTCGCCGCCGCCGGCCCGCGTCGCGCGGCCGAATTCTCGTGGCGGAAGACGGCGGAGATTACGCTCCGTGCCCTCCGCGATTCCTGTACCCTATAGACAGTGCCCGCCCGCCGTAAGATGACCCTGATCCCGCTGATTGCGGCGATTTATTTTCTCGTTGCCGGCGGACCGTTCGGGCTGGAAGACATCGTCTCCAAATCGGGATATGCCGGCGCGATTCTCATCCTCCTCATCACGCCAGTGGTCTGGGCGATCCCGACCGCTCTGATGGTGAGCGAGCTTTCCAGCGCCCTGCCCGATCAGGGCGGGTATTACGTCTGGGTGAGCCGCGGGATGGGCCGCTTCTGGGGATACCAGGAGGCTTGGCTTTCACTCATGGGAAGCGTGTTCGACGTCGCCATCTATCCGACGCTTTTTGTCAGCTACCTCGGCCACCTGATCCCCTGGACGACCGCCGGCAGCCGCGGAATTGTTCTGGAAATCGCCCTGGTCGCTGCCGCCGCGGCCTGGAATTTGTTGGGCGCGAAATCGGTGGGCGATAGTTGCGTGGCAATGGGGCTGATTCTCCTGGCTCCATTCGCCATCCTGACGGTATACGGCTTCTTTCATCGCGGCGCGCCCGCCGCCGGCGCCGTTCCGCTGGCGCACATCGATCTATTGGGCGGCGTCCTCGTGGCACTCTGGAATTACATGGGCTGGGATTATGCCTCTACCGTCGCCGACGAGGTCGATCGTCCGCAGCGTACCTATCCGCTGGCCATGGCAGGCGCGGTGACGCTGGTCGCGCTCACCTATGTGCTGCCGATTGCTGCCATCGCAGTCACCGGGCTCGATCCCAACCGGTGGGGTACCGGCGGATGGGCCGTGGTGGCGAAAGCCGTAATTCCCGGCGCGAGCGTAGGGGAAGTAATCGCCGTACTGATCACCGTGGGCGGCGTGTTGGGAGCTTGGGGTACGCTCAATGCGCAGACCATGCAGTATTCGCGCCTGCCCGCCGTGATGGCCGACGATGGCCTCCTGCCCCGCATTTTCTCCCGCCGCCATCCTGTAAGCGGAGCGCCGACCGTGGCGCTGGTTTCCTGCGCGGCGGCGTGGATGCTGTGTCTGAAGCTGAGCTTCGTCAAACTGGTGGTGCTGGATGTGCTGCTCACCGGGCTGAGTCTGCTGCTGGAATTTGCGGCGCTGGTGGCGCTGCGCATTCGCGAACCGGAACTGGCGCGGCCATACCGCATTCCGGGAGGAATCCCCGGGACGATCGCAGCCGGATTGCTCCCGCTCGCGCTCCTGGTATTGGCGATGGTGCGCAATCAGGTTGAGCAAATCGGACCTCTGAACGCCCTGGAACTGGGAGCCATTCTGGTCTTCGCCGGCGTGCCGGCATATTGGCTGAGCCACTTCGCCCTCAGCCCGCGGAAAGCCAAAGCTACAGCCGATTAATCAGGCTCGCCACGTAGCCCGCCCCGAAACCGTTGTCGATATTCACAACGGTCACATTGCTGGCGCAGCTGTTGAGCATTCCCAGCAGGGCGGCCAATCCGTGGAAACTGGCGCCATATCCCACGCTGGTGGGCACAGCAATCACAGGGCAGGAAACCATGCCGCCAACCGCGCTCGGCAGCGCTCCTTCCATCCCGGCACACACTACGATGACGCGCGCCTCGTCGAGCCGCTCGCGATTGCTCATCAGCCGATGGATGCCGGCCACGCCGATATCGAATATGGTTTCCACTTCATTCCCCATCACTTCGGCGGTGAATCGGGCCTCTTCCGCCACCGGCATATCGCTCGTCCCGGCGCAGACCACGGCGATCTTGCCCTTGCCGAACACGGTGTGGTCGCGCCAGAAGCGGATAGCGCCGGAGAGGGGCGAATATTCAGCCCCGGAAAGCGCTGTGGTCACGGCCTTTGCGCACTCGGCGTCGGCGCGCGTGATGAGGACATTCTGCGCGTTCTCCAGGAGCTTGCCGGCGATAGCCACCACCTGCTCGGCGGTCTTTCCCTTGGCGAATACCACCTCCGGGATGCCGTGGCGAAGGGCGCGATGGTGATCGACCTTGGCAAAGCCCAGATCCTCGAACGGCATATGCCGCATCCTCACCATCGCCGCGTCGATGCCCATCACGCCGTCGCGAACCTGCTCGAACAAGCCACGGAGTTGCTCCTGATCCATGAGGTCAGAATATCAGAGCCCGTGTTGTGAGCCGGACGTAAGTATTTTCACTAAAAGTACCATTGCTGTAGCGACATGAATGGAACGATTGTTCTATTGTTGGTGGAGAGTAATAATTCGCATGATGGAATTAGCATGGAAGAAAGCACTCAAGAAGGAAGTGCAGGCTTCGGAGGTAAGACGGATCGGCGCGAGACTAGCCGTTTTCCTGTTACGGAAGACGTGAAATACACCGTAATCCATTCCAAGGCTCTCAGGATCAGAGGTTCGGGAAAAACGCTCAATTTCGGCAGCGGCGGCCTTTTGTTTACTACGGAAGATCGTTTGCCGTTGGGCCGCACGGTGGAACTTTCCGTGGCGTGGCCCGCGTTGCTTGGCGGTAAATGCCCGTTACAATTTGTAGCCACCGGCCGCGTTGTCCGGTCGGAGAGTCATCGCGCGGCGGTGAAGATCCAGCGCTACGAATTCCGTACCCGTGGTAGCGCGGCGGTCAGCGTTTCGACGGCTTCGTAACGGTTCAGTCATCCCGGTGCACGGTCGCGGGCGAAAACGCCGGCAGGCAGACGGCGATGTATTCGGCGCCGCCTGCGAATGGCGTGCTATACCGTACCCATTCGCCGGCATGCGCTACCACAGCCTGTCCTGCATGAAGATCCATCGCTCCACCGCTGTGCTCCATACGCAACATGCCGCGGAGCACAATCGTAAACTCGTCGAACTCGGGCTTTTGGCCGGGTTCCAGCCATCCTTCCGGGCTGCGCATGTGCGCCACGCTCACCCGGTTCTCGGCGGAGTTTACCCTTCCGATGTACTCGTCTATTAACTTTGGTTTATTTCCAGCTGCTTCCACCCGCGTAGGGGCGGGAATTAGAGTTGGCATGGCGACATGGTACCAATTCACCACGATTTCGGACTTGCCCTCCGCGCGGGGCCGTCGGTATACTGATTTTTCGCTGCTTGTTTTTATGTTGGCGAGAGACGATTTTGACCCCTTGGCGCCCCAACGGGAAGCCGCTTTCTTTTATGGCCTCTTTCTACGGGGCCACGATGTCGAAACCCTGCGCCAGGACATCGACGTGCCCCGCACCATGCTCGATAAGTGGCTACGCGCGCGGGACTTCGAGGCCAGCTTCGTGGAAAACCTGCATCGCGTTTACGCCTATCGCAAACAGGTGCTGGCGATCTTCGACGGCCTTATCTCCAACGAGGCCATGCGCCCGCGATTGCAGTAAGGCGATCGCTTTCCTTTACTCCCCAAATCGCCAGTGACGGTGCGTTAGTAACCTGCAACCCCAAGGGAGCGGTGCCTTTAAATGCACGGGGCTATAATCGGGTTTTGCATGGCGAACCACATAGTCTTAGTGACCGGCTCGTGCGGCTTGATTGGATCGGAAGTTTCGGTCTTTTTCTCGCGGCAGGGATTTGACGTATTCGGAATCGACAGCAACCATCGCGCCGTGTTTTTCGGACCGGAGGGGGATACCAGTTGGGTGCTCGACCGGTTGCGCCGCGAGATTCCGGGTTATCGCCATGAGGCGCTCGATATCCGTGACCGCGAGGGCGTCCTGGCCTTGATCCGCCAACTCCGGCCTCATCTGATCGTCCATACAGCGGCGCAGCCTTCCCATGACAAGGCGGCAGCCATCCCGTTCCTCGACTTCGAAGTGAATGCCCTGGGCACTCTGCATCTGCTGGAGGCGGCGCGTCAATTCTGCCCGGAATCGCCGTTCATCCACATGTCCACCAACAAGGTTTACGGCGACCGGCCCAACACCATTCCTTTGAGGGAACTCGAAACCCGCTGGGATTATGCCGACCCTGCCTTCGAAAACGGCATCCCCGAAGATTTTCCGATCGACCAATCCAAGCATTCGCTGTTCGGCGCTTCGAAGGTGGCCGGCGATGTGATGGTACAGGAGTACGGACGCTACTTCAACATGCCTACGTGCTGCCTGCGCGGAGGATGTCTCACCGGGCCGAACCATTCCGGTGTGGAGTTGCACGGGTTCCTCAGTTACCTGATGAAATGCAATCTCGAAGGCCGCGAGTACCGGGTGTTCGGATACAAAGGAAAACAGGTCCGCGATAATATCCACTCCGAGGACGTGGCGCATTTCATGTTCGAGTTCGCCAAGGCTCCCCGCGTGGCTGAAGTCTACAACCTGGGCGGCGGAAAGTCTAACGCGTGTTCGGTTCTCGAAGCCTTCCGCATGGCCGGAGCAGCTACGGGTAAACCGATGCGCTGGTGCTATGTAGACGAAAATCGGATCGGCGACCATATCTGTTACTACAGCGACCTGCAAAAGATGCGGGCGCACTATCCCAACTGGAATATCAGCAAGCCGCTGGAAGCGATTTTTCAGGAAATCGCCGAGAGTTGGACGCTGCGGCTGGCGCAACAGGCAGTTCGATGAAAATTCTGATCACCGGAATTTGCGGGTTTGCGGGCAGCGCGATCGCCGAGGCGCTGCTGGAACGGCGGGAGGGCCTAACGGTCGCGGGAATCGACAATCTCCACCGTCCCGGCTCCGAAATCAATCGTCTGCGCTTGCGCAAGCGGGGCGTGAAATTCATCCAGGGCGACATT
The DNA here is from genome assembly GCA_035509055.1 of Bryobacteraceae bacterium. Classification (GTDB taxonomy): domain Bacteria; phylum Acidobacteriota; class Terriglobia; order Bryobacterales; family Bryobacteraceae; genus PALSA-129. Next base: position 74,869 of record DATJMA010000121.1, read on the forward strand.
CGTCTGGCCAGCGACTTCGAACTACTGCCCGCGGCCGATTGGGTGATCGACGCCGCTGCCAATCCCAGCGTTCTCGCCGGCTTGCCCGGTAATGTCAGCAGCCGGCAGCTTTTCGAGCACAATCTCGCCAGCATCGTGAACGTTTTGGAGTACTGCAAACGCCATCGCGCCGGCCTCCTGCTCGTTTCGAGCAGCCGCGTTTACTCGATCCCGGCGCTGAAGTCGCTGCCGCTCAAACACAACTGGGACGCTTTTTCCCTGGATCAAGCCGCCGGCCTGCCCCCTGGCGTCTCCGTCCGCGGCATCGGAGCCGGTTTTTCCACCAGCGCTCCGGTGTCTCTCTATGGCGCCACCAAGCTGGCATGCGAAGCCATGGCGCTCGAATATGGCGAAGCGTTCGGGTTTCCGGTATGGATCGACCGCTGCGGCGTCCTCGCCGGCCCGGGACAGTTCGGCACACCCGAGCAGGGGATTTTCGCCTATTGGATCAATGCCCACCTGCGGCGCCGCCCTCTGCGCTATATCGGCTTCGAAGGTACTGGCAGGCAAGTGCGCGACGTTCTACATCCCCGAGACCTGGCCGAACTGCTCGATCTCCAGATGCGCCGCGAGCGGGCGGGAGGCCAGCGTATCTACACCGCCGGCGGCGGACCGGAGAACGCTATGTCGCTGGCGCAACTGACGGCGTGGTGTGATGCCCGATTCGGCGCATTGGCGGTCACGGCCGATGAGAATGAGCGGCCGTATGACATTCCCTGGGTCGTGATGGATAATGCCGATTGCGAGCGGCATTTCGGATGGCAGCCGGATACGCCGCTGGCGGCGCTGCTGGACGAGATCGCGCTTCACGCCGAGCAGCACGAGGATTGGCTCGAGCGGAGCGGCCTGTGAAGGCTCCCCAGCCGGGCAGCCAGGAACCCCTCCAACTTCTCTCGGTTGTCATCCCGTGCCGCAATGAGGAAGGCGCCATCGCGTCCACCGTGGAACACCTGCACGTCGAACTGCGCCTGCATGGCGTGGAACACGAGATCGTCACGGTAGACGACGGCAGTACCGATTCCACCTGGGCGGTCATGCAGAAGGTAGCGGACAGCGTCCCTACGCTCCGCCCGGTACGGAACGATGGCGAGCACGGGTTTGGACGCGCGGTGGTCTATGGAATCGATCACAGCCGGGGCGACGCCGTGGTGGTGATGATGGCCGACGAATCGGACGACTGCCGCGACGTGGCGCGTTACTGGCAATTGCTGGATGAAGGGTACGACGCGGTTTTCGGGTCCCGCTTCGTGCGCGGCGGCGGCGTGATCGATTATCCCGCCCACAAACTGCTGATCAACCGCATGGCGAATCTCTTTCTGCGCCTGCTGTTCCACGTACCGCTGAACGATTTCACTAATGCATTCAAAGCCTACCGCCGCAAAGCGCTCGAAGGCTGCCGTCCGTTCCTTTCGCCGCATTTCAATCTCACCGTGGAACTCCCGCTGAAGATCGTCGTGCGGGGATATTCCTGGACCGTGATGCCGATCACCTGGCGCAACCGGCGCTCCGGTATTTCCAAGCTGAAAATTCGCGAGATGGGGAGCCGCTATCTCTTCATCGCGCTGTACTGCTGGCTGGAAAAGTACTTCAGCGGGGGCGATTACCGGAAGAACGTGAAATAATCGGTTCAGCCGTGAAGAGATGCGAGTCATGTGGGGCGGCATATCCTGGCCGCAGCCGCCTTTCGGGTGGCTTGCTCACCCTCCTTACGTTCGCCTTTCCCCTCTGCGCGCAGAACGGTGAGAACGTCCTCCTCGTAGCCAACCGCAACAGCCCGCTCTCGTTGCAGATTGCCGGCTACTACCGCCCGCTGCGATCGGTTCCCGCCGCGAATGTGTGCTACCTCGAAAGCGGCAGCGGTGACGAGATCGACTGGGCCACCTATCAGAAGACCATCGAAGCGCCGGTCGCCAATTGCCTTACCAAAGCCGGCCTTCGCGAAAAGGTCTGGTACATCGTGCTCACCGCGGGAATCCCCTTGCGAATCGCCGGGACAGGCACAACCATTGAAGATTCGGAAGTGAGCTCCGTGGATTCCGAACTGACGCTGCTGTATCAGAAATTGCAGGGCCTGAAGTTCACGCGGAAAGGAACGGTCCACAACCCGTTTTTCACCAAAGTGGACGCCCCTTTCCGGCATCCGAACTACCCCATTTACCTCGTCACGCGCCTTGCGGCATACGATTGGGCCGACGTGAAAGGCATGATCGACCGGTCGCTCGCGGCGCGGAATCGAGGCAAGTTCGTAATCGATCTCAAGAGCGCCAGTGACGAATCCGGCAACGACTGGCTGCGCGACACCAGCCTCCTGCTGCCCGGCAATCGCGTCATCCTCGACGAAACAGAGCGCGTGCTGTACAACCAGACAGACGTGATCGGTTACGCTTCGTGGGGGTCGAACGACCACAACCGGAATCGCCGGTGGCTCGGTTTTCGATGGCTTCCGGGCGCGATCGCCATTGAGTTTGTCTCCACCAATATGCGCACCCTGAGACAACCCCCGGACAACTGGACCTACACCACCTGGCAGGACCACGAGCACCTGTGGGCCGATTCGCCGCAGGGGCTGGCCGCGGACCTGATCCACGAAGGCGCTACCGGCGCGGAAGGAAGTGTGGCGGAGCCTTTCCTGATCGGATGCGCGCGCCCCGATTATGTGCTGCCGGCGTACTTCTCCGGCCGTAATCTGGCCGAGAGCTTCTATTCGGGGATCGCGTTTCTAAGCTGGCAAAGCGTGGTGTTGGGCGATCCGCTTTGCTCTCTGGGCAAGCCGTAGGCGCCCTGCCAGACGTTATAATCGAGTTGCACTCAACCCCCAAGAAGGAGTAGCAGCTTGCGAAAGAAAGTTACTGTTGTAGGCGCCGGGAACGTCGGCGCCAATTGTGCCCTGCGAATTGCCGATAAGGAACTCGCCGATGTGGTCCTGGTGGACGTAGTGGAAGGCGTCCCACAGGGCAAAGGGTTGGATATCCTGCAGTCCGGTCCGGTGCAGGGGTACGATATCGAAATTGCCGGCGCGAACGATTATGAACTGACGGCCAATTCCGATATCGCCATCATCACCGCCGGCTTTCCCCGCAAGCCGGGTATGAGCCGCGATGATCTTTTGCTGGCGAATTACGACGTGATCCGCATCGCCACCGAACAGGTGGTCAAGCATTCGCCGAATTGCATCATTATTGTGGTGACGAACCCGCTGGACGCCATGACGCAGGCGGCCTACTGGATCTCGAAGTTCCCCAAAAACCGCGTGGTCGGCATGGCTGGTGTGCTCGATAGCGCCCGGTTCCGCACCTTCATCGCGTCTGAACTGAAAGTTTCGGCGGAGAACGTCACGGCGGTGGTCATGGGCGGCCACGGCGATACCATGGTCCCGCTGGTGCGTTTGAGCGGCGTTTCCGGAATCCCGCTGACGGAACTCATGGATCAGGCCACCATCGACAAAATTGTCGACCGCACCCGTAATGGCGGCGCGGAGATCGTGAAGTACCTCAAGACCGGCAGCGCCTATTATGCGCCGTCGGCCGCCGCGGTGGAAATGGCGGAATCCATCCTGAAAGACAAGAAGAAGGTGCTGCCGTGCGCGGCGTACCTGGAAGGCGAATATGGCATCCACGGGCTGTTCGTCGGAGTCCCCGTGAAATTAGGCGCCGGAGGCATCGAGAAGATCTACGAGATCAAGCTCACCGCCGGCGAGCAGGCGATGCTGAAGAAGAGCGCCGACGCCGTGCAGGAGCTGGTGGAAGTTTTGAAGAAGAAGTAAGTCTGCGGGGCAGCCAATCCTAAGATTGCCTGCCCCGCAACACTCCCTTAGAACGTCACCTTCAGCGCGAATTGAATCTGCCGCGACGGGTAAGTGGATCGGATCGTTCCGAACGCAGCGTCGCTGGTCTTGGTGTCCGGGATTCCGAAATTCGTGTGATTCAGGATATTGAAGAACTCCGAACGGAATTGCAGGTTCACGCCTTCGCTCACGCGGAAGCTTTTATCGATCCCGTTGTCCCACTGCCAGAAGCCGGGAGCGCGGAACGCGTTGCGGCCTAAATCGCCGAATTCCTGGCTGGGCGATGGGGTGGTGAATGTGTACCCGGAGAAGAAAGTGTTCAGCATTTGCGAACGGCTCTGGCTGGCCGCCGCGCCGCCGACGTTGGGACGCGGGAACGGTTCGCCGCGATAATCGTTGGAAAGCGAACTGATCTGGTTGGCCCCGGTAGCGTTGTAATACACGTTCAGCGGCGTGCCGGTATGCGCGGTGTTGATGGCATTCAGCTCCCATCCGCCCAGAATGGCATCCAGTACCGGGTTCATATTGGAGCCGAACTGGCGCCCTTTGCCAAATGGGAGCTTGTAAACGATGCTGGTTACGTTATTGAGCTTCACGTCGAAGCTGGAAGGTCCTTTTTCTCCCGCCAGGTCGTAAATGTTCTGTGGATTGGCCTCGACATAGCCGGCGTAATATTCCAGTGCCTGCTCGGAGTCGCCCATGCCTTTGCCCCAGGTGAACGCATTGAGTACGTATAGACCTTTGGTGAAGTGGTGCTCCAGGCGGACGGCGAGGCCGTTGTAGTGGTTCACGCCCGCCGGGTCGAGCCAGGTGATGGGCCCGAATGTCGGTATCGGCACGCGCGCGGTGTAGGCGATGGTTTGCCCCGCGGGATTCGGCGCTGCCTGGTTGTAATCGGCAATGATCGGCAGGTGGGTGCTCTGGTTCCCGTTGTAAGACACTTCCAAAACCGTGTCCCCGCGCAATTGCCGTTCCACCGAAAGCATCCAGTTCTGAATCATCGGCCACGGGCTGTCCGGCGGAGTGTAGACCACGTTGGACAGCGCCGGGTTGAATGCCGCCGGGCTGGCGATGTTATCGGTAAAGCTGTTGAGCGTGGTGAGAAATGTAGCCGACTTGGGATTCGACTGTGTGATGACGCCGAAAAGGGCTTGCGGAGCATTGATCCCCTCCTCAGCGCTTCCCGGCCGGTTGAAGAACGTGTAGCTGATGCCGTACCCGCTGCGAATCACCGTCTTCGAATCGAAGTTGTAAGCCATGCCGACGCGCGGCCCGAAATCGCCGTAGTTCGGATGCACCAGCGCGCGGTTGTACAGGCTGCCGCCGTGCGCGATCAACATGGTATCGGTAATCGGGTCGAAATTCGAATAGTTGTTGTCTCGCTCATAGAGGGGCGAAGCGAATTCCCAGCGCAGTCCCAGGTTGAGAGTCAGCTTCGGGGTAATGCGATAGTCGTCCTGCGCATACAGCGAGTGGACGAATTGACGCAGGTTGACCACCGTGTAGCTGCCCTGGTTGACCTGGTTGGGAAGGCCGAAGATGAAATCCGCGATGCTGTAGCTGGTGGCGTCGCTGGGGCCGCCCGATGGTTTGCTGAATCCGCCGGCATAAGTGTCCTGGCCGTAGAGCGGGTTGGTGTCCAGGATTTCGGTGCGGATGTTCATGTACTGATAACCGAACTTCAACGAGTGCTTGTTCAGGATCTTCGAATAGCTGAGCTGCGGGATCCACAAACTGGGGTTTTGGAATTGCGGGTTGCTGGTCTGCCGTCCCAGGGCCGTCAGTCCGGTGATCGTTTGGGTGTTGAGTCCGCCAGTGAGGCTGGAAGTAGTCGGCAAACCCTGAAACCCGCCGAATATCGATGCCAGGCTCGGCCCTCCTACGTACGGCGGTTCCTTGCCGGCAACCATATGGGTAAAGCTCAGGCGCGCCTCGAGGATCGAGTCCGGCGTGACGGACCAGGTATAGCCGAGAGACGCATCCTGGTCGATGGTGTGAATATAACCGTTGCCGTCGCCGCCGGATGGACCGGTAAGATCGGGCGCGTAGTATTGGAGATCTTTGCGCTGGCTCCAGCGGAGGAAGGCGCTCATGTGGTCGTTAATCTGCTCGTCCAGCTTTGCATCGTACTTGTCGCTGTAATCGCGGATGAGAAGCAGGGCTTCGTCGTTGTTGGTGCGGCAGGAAATAGGGAGGGCGCCGCTGGCGGGCGCGGAGCATCCGGCATTGTTGGTCGCCGGCAGGTTGCTCAACGCGTAATATGCGAAGGGATTCAATTGCTGGATGGGAATCTGCGTGTTGGCCGGGTAAGTGATGCCGGTGAGCGGATTGGTCACCGCGACGGGCAGGATTCCGAGACGATCGGTAGCGTCGGGGATAGAGTCGAAATTGAGATAGCGCTGCAACTGGCGGTAGCCTTCGTAGTCGCCGAAGAAAAACAGCTTGTTCTGAACGATAGGCCCGCCGATGGCGGCGCCGAACTGGTTGCGCTGTAAGGTCGGTTTCACGAACACGGACGGGCTGAACAGAAATCCCGTGGCATTCAAATCGGTGTTGCGCAGAAACTCCCATGCCGCTCCGTGGAACTGGTTGGTTCCCGATTTCATGGCAGCATTGACGATGGCGCCGCCCACCCGTCCGTACTCGGCGCTGAAGCTTCCCGTGATCACCTTGAATTCCGATACGGCATCCGGCGAAGGCTGCACCAATTGCGACGAATATCCCTGATTGCTCGTGCCATATGAGTTGTTGTCCACGCCATCCAGGAGGAAATTATTGTAGGTGCTGCGCATGCCGTTCACATTGAACGATCCTTCTCGTGGCGTCCCGCTGGCGGAAAAAGAAACCGCGATCGGACTCTTGACCGCGTTGGTCGAAAGCAACGCCAAATCGGCATAATTTCGGCCATTGAGCGGCAATTCGGCGACGGCTGGCGTCGGTATGACCTGGCTGTGTTCGCTGTTGTCGGTATCGAGGCTTGTGGCCGCCCCGGCGACTGTGACCGAATCGCTGACCACCCCTACCTGCAATGCAATATCGGCGCGCTGGCGCGCTTCGACGTCGACGTTGACGTCCGCGGTGGATTTCGCGAACCCGGCCACCTCCACGTCGAGGGTATAATGGCCGACTTTCACATTCAGAAAGTCGTATTCTCCATTACTATCGGTGGCGGTCTTGAGCGCAATGCCCGTCTCCTTGCTGGTTAGCGTGACGGAAGCCTTCGGAACCGCCGACTGCGACGCATCGCGGACCGTGCCAAGCACTTCGGAGGTTCCCACTTGGGCATACCCCAGGAAAGCCGTGGCCCAAACGGCCACAACCAGCGAGATTGTTTTGATCATCACCGGAATCTAGCACTGCAACTGTTAATGGATGATGACCACCGAACTACAGATCGTTGACGGTGGAACGGGAAAGCGCCGGATACGTCTATGTTTATAGGTACGCTATACTTTTCAGGAGAGAAGGAAATCCCTCGATGGCCCGTCAGCGGCGACCCCTGCTTACAGTTCCGTTAATCGTATTGTTTTTCGCTCTTTTGGGCGGCCTTTTCGGTCCGAAGGCGAGTGCCTTTTCGGCCTCCGCCGACGATGCGAAGCTCCGCCAGCTTACCGAGCGTTTCACCAAGGCTTTGGTGCTGGTGCAATCGAACGAGGCGGAGAAGGTCACGCTGGACAAGGCAATTTACGATGGCGCGCTTCCGGGCATGATGCGGACCCTCGATCCGCACTCCAATTTCTTCGACCCCAAGGAATATGCTCTGATTCTCGAGGATCAGGAAGGCCGCTATTCCGGGATCGGGATGGAGGTCAGGCAGGAAGGCAACAAAACCGTGGTGACCTCGCCATTTCCCGGCTCACCGGCGTGGCGCGCGGGGTTGCGGCCCGGCGACGTGATCGCGTTCGTGAACGACAAGTCGACCGAGGGGCTTACCACCACCGAAGTCGCCGACATGCTCAAGGGCCCGCGCGGTTCGCACGTGAAAGTAGAGGTATCGCGCGAAGGAAACGCGGACTACCTTTCGTTCTCGCTGGTGCGCGAGGAAATCAGCCGCAAGAGCGTGCAGGACGCGTTCTGGCTCCAGCCCGGTATCGCCTACGTGAAGATTCTGAACTTCGGGGACAATACCGGCCAGGAACTCGACTCGACACTGGCGCAGTTAGGGGAAAGCAATCTCAAAGGGTTGGTGCTCGATCTGCGCGGCAATCCCGGCGGGCTGCTCAATACCGCGGTGGAAGTGGCGGACCATTTTCTCCCCAAAGGTGCCGTGGTGGTTTCGCAGTGGGGCCGGTCTTCTCCCAAGAAAGTTTACACCGCTTACAACGGGAATCACGGGCGCGACTATCCCATGGTCGTGCTGGTGGACCGCATGTCGGCGTCGGCGGCGGAGATCGTCTCCGGCGCGCTGCAGGATCACGATCGGGCTTTGATTCTTGGCGAAGTAACCTTCGGCAAGGGTTTGGTGCAGACGGTGTTCCCTTTGCCCGACCATACCGCGCTGGCGCTCACTACGGCGCATTTCTACACACCCAGCGGCCGCTTGATCCAGCGCGACTACAGCCACGAATCGTATTTTGATTACTACAACGTGCGTACCCCCAATGAGAGAAATCCACAGGACATGAAGATGACCGACAGCGGCCGCACAGTGTACGGCGGTGGGGGGATCACGCCGGACGTAACCTACAAGGCGGAACCGATGGACCAGCTCGAATCGCGCCTCTTCCGGGACGGTCTGTTCAATTTCACCCGGAGTTACTTCGCCGGACACTCGATTCACCTCCCCGAAGGCTGGATGCCCGGCGACCAGGTGCTCGACGACCTGCATGCCTATCTCCTGGGCAACGGATATAAGTTCACCGTGAACGAATGGGCCATGGACCAGGATTGGATCAAGCGCTACCTCACCCGTGAAATGTACGTATGGGCGTTCAATAAAGATGAAAGCGACCGGGTCTTCGCGCAGATGGACCCCGAAGTCGCGCAAGCGGTGAACGCGATGCCGCAGGCCGCCACATTGACGGCAAATGCCCGTAGAATCGTGGGCGAGCGGATGGCTCCCAAGGGGCCGGCGCATTAAGCCAACAGCACTACGTCGGATTTCCGCCGGCCTTTCCGCTCCTGCTAACATCGTTACTTGAACCCCAACCCGCAAATCATCGTCCTCGACGCCGGGGGGCAGTATTGCCACCTGGAGGCGCGCAAAGTCAGAGATCTCGGTGTGTACGCCGAAGTCCGCCCGAGTGAGACTCCGGCCGAAGAACTGAGCGGCGCTCGCGGGCTGATTATTTCCGGCGGACCGAGCAGCGTTTACGACGCCGGCAGCGCCACGGTTGACCCGGCAATCTTCGCCAACGGCCAGGCGGTGCTCGGGATCTGTTACGGCCTGCAAATCATGGCTCACATTCTCGGAGGCGAAGTCCGCCGCGGCGAGAAGGGCGAATATGGGATGGCGACCCTGCACCTCGACGAGACCGAAGACCCGATGTTCGCCGGTTTAAGCGGCACCCAACAGATCTGGATGAGCCATCGCGACCTGGTGAGACGCGTTCCCGAGGGCTTTTCGATCGCCGCGCGGACCGATACCTGCGCCGTGGCGGCGATCGCCGACCGCGCGCGCCGTCTCTACGGTGTGCAGTTTCATCCCGAGGTGGTTCACACCGCCCACGGGCTTGAGTACCTGGCGAATTTCGTGCTCAAGGTCTGCGGCTGCGTGCGCGATTGGGATCCGCGCCACCGCGTCCCGCTCATCGAGCAGGAAATCCGCGATTGCGTCGGGGGCCGGAAGGTTTTCTTCTTTGTGAGCGGCGGCGTGGATTCGAGCGTGGCTTTTGCGCTGGCGACTCGCGCTCTGGGCGAGGACCGCGTGCGAGGTGTCTACGTCGATACCGGGCTGATGCGTGAGGGCGAAACCGATTTCGTCCGCCGCGCCCGCGGCCTCGCCGTCGAGCACGCCGAAAACAAGTTTCTGACAGCGCTCGCCGGCGTCACCGATCCGGAGCAGAAGCGCCACATCATCGGAGAAGAGTTCGTTCTCGTGCAGGAACGGGTAATCGAACGCGAGGGGCTGATGGGCCACGACTGGATGCTGGGCCAGGGCACCATCTATCCCGACACCATCGAATCGGGCGGCACGGCGAAAGCCGCGCTCATCAAAACCCATCACAACCGTGTGGCGGGAATTCAGAAGCTGATCGCGAGCGGGCGCATCGTGGAGCCGCTGCGCTCGTTTTATAAGGACGAAGTGCGCGAGGTGGGACGGGAACTCGGATTGCCCGCGGAGCTGCTCGACCGCCACCCATTCCCCGGTCCCGGCTTGGCAATCCGCTGCCTGTGCGCGCCGAACGATGCGGAAATCGCCGCGAGCGCCGAAGGCCACATCATCCCGGTGCGGTCGGTTGGCGTGCAGGGAGATTCCCGCACCTACGCTCCCGTCCTGGTGATCGAGTCGCTCGACCCGCGGCGCGCCACCGAATTGACCAACCTCCTGACCACCGTGAATCGCGTAATCGCACCCCTGGAAATGCGCGCGCCGTGGAGCCACATGCGGGTACGCGCGTGTTCGCTCACCGCCGATCGCCTGACCCGATTACGGCGAGCCGACGCCGTCGCCCGGCGCCTCTCGCACGAGAGCGGCTTCGACGGCAAGGTCTGGCAATTCCCGGTGATCCTGATTCCGCTGGGCACGGCCGAAGCGCCCGATTCGGTCGTGCTGAGACCGGTCGATTCGGTCGACGGAATGACGGCGCAATCGGTGGTTATGGATGACTCCCTTCTGCGGCAAATGCGCCGTGAAATTATGGAAATCGACGGGGTCGCTGGAGTGTTTTACGATCTCACCCACAAGCCGCCCGGCACGATCGAGTGGGAGTAGGCTACTGTTTCGACGGCGCCGGCAATCTTACATCGAGCCCGGCTTCTTTGTTGAGCCGCTGGGTAAAATCGCGATCCACCAGAGCCAGCGAAGCCTGATTGTGTACGTTTCCGTCGGTAAAGTAGTGGAGGGTGTCGCCATCCACCCAATACGCCGTCGCCGCATAAATCGTGTGGTCCTTGAAAGCGATGAGGTAATGCGACGGCCCGGAGGCGTTGTCGTCCGATCCGCTGGTCTGGACTTGATTGCCATCCTGATTCGGAACCGGAACGGGCACCGGTGCGGAAGCGGTGGGCGGGGGTGGGGTGCCATAGTTGAAGTTGATGACGACGGGTGTCACCGGCTGCTGCGGTGGCACCACGACTGTGGTGTTCGACGGCGCGGGAGCGTATCCGGCTGACGGGTCAACTGGAAGAGCCGCATCAGCGGGTACCGCGTACGGAACGGGGTAGGAGTAGCCGCCGATGAACACCGGATAGGCGCCAACCACCCGGCCGCCATAATATCCAGTTCCGCCGCGGCTGCCGGGCACGCGAAGCCCGCCTTGCGCCGGATTGACCACGCTTCCAAGAGACCGTGTGACGCCGGGAAGACCAAGTCCGCCGCCGGGATTTACGACGCCTCCCGCGGGACGTGGCTGCGCGCTCAAAGCCGAAGCCAGCAAAAATACCAAACCGAACCCGGGACCGTTCCGCATGGGCCGCACACTCCTGCCAAGATTATAACGCCTAAACCCCGGGGAGATACCTGCCTCGGGAGGGCTATTTCTTTGGCGGACTCGCGGGAGGAGTGGCCACCACCACGGGATGGGCTTGATCGTACAGTCGCACAATCTCGTTAGTGATGTCGATCGACGGGGAAGCCCAAAGCACCGGTCCGTTGGGAACGCTGACATCGATCACAAAGGCGTATCCATTGCGCGAGGCATAATCGCGGATGACGGCCATCAGCTTATCGCCCAGTTGTTGCATCAGGCCACCCTCCTCCTGCTCCAACTCTGCCTGGCTGTCCTGTCCCAGACGTTGCACCTCGCGATTCTTGGCATCGATCGCCTGACTCAGGTTCGCCCTGGCATCCGCGCTCATGGTCGCCTGGCCTTTTTTCAACTGGTCGCGCAGAGCCTGGAGTTCCGTCTGTTTGCGCGCGAATTGATCTCGTTTGGGTCCGAACTTCCTGGTAAGCGTTGCGCTCGCCTGTTGCCCCTCCTGGGTATTCAAAATGGCGTTCTGGGCAAATATGGTGGCCACCTTCACTGGCGAAGGTCCGTTCGTGGGAGCCACCACTACCGGGGTCGGCAGTTGTTCCTGTGCGGACACAATCCCCGTGGCCCCCAGCCAGAACGCACCTAGCCAAAAAGCGGAGATAACCGGCGCTCTCCTCATGGACTGGAGCAAGACCGCTACTGTTTCTTGGTAGGCGGAGCAGGAGCGGAGATTGGCGCGGTTTTCGGAGCTCCGGGCGCCACCGAGGTCGCTACCGGATGAGCCTGGTCATAGAGCGCCACCATCACGTCCGTGACATTCGTGGCCGAGGCGTACCACAGCACCGGCGACTGCTGGCCGACATCGATCACAATTGCGAAATTGTTTTGGATGGCGTAATTCTGCAGGATCGGCCCCATTTTGCTCTGGAGTTCCTGGGTGGCCCTGGCTTCGTCGTTATCCATTTCGGACTGGGAATCCTCGCCGAACCGCTTCAATTCGGTGCCCTTCTTCTGAATCTCGGCGGCCAGCGTGTTCTGCGCGTCCTGGCTCATGGTGGCGCGGCCCTTGTTCAACTTATCGGTAAGCTGGTCGATCTCCTGCTGACGCTTATCGAAGTCGGCCTTCTTCGGGCCGAACTTGTCGTTGATTTGCTTGGCGACCAACTGACCTTCCTTGGTGCGCGCCATGGCTTCCGAAAGGTTAATGACGGCGATCTTCGTCGGGACGGGTCCGCCGCCAACCGCCGGGGCCTGCGCGTGTGCCAGCGCTCCAGCGGCGACGCCGTAAAGCACTGCGGTGATGACTGCTGAGTTCTTCTTCAAGCTGCTACTCCTAAGTGTGAAAATACCATATGCACCCGCGGGCTAAAATGTCCTGCCGACGGTGAAGCGAAAAGTGGTGTTTTGCTCGAAAAACGGAAAATTCGCCTCGTTAAACAGGCTCTTCGTCGCCTGGAACGTCGCATTGTTGGGGAATAACGACGGATCCGCCACGATCGGCGGTTGCAAGTATTCGCGGACGTTCGTGGGATTGTAGGCGAAGTACACGCGGAACGGCGCGTTCACCACCGGCAGCATCACCTGCAACTCCAGTCCCGTCGAAGTGCGGACCTTGTCCGTGCCCGGCGCGATCAGGATCTTGCCGCTGAAGTCGGCCTCCGGGAACGCCGTGTTCAAATCCTGCGTCCTCGTCGGGTCCAGGACCAGTTGGTGCGGGAACAGGATCTTGTCGACGCCCACATCGAAGAACGGAGCCAGCGTGACTACATTGGGAATAATCGGAATGCGATGCTCGAAGTTGCCGATAATGCGCGTGTCTCCACCAGGCGTCACGAGCTGGTATATGGGGATGTTCATGCTCACCGGAGCTTGCGTGATGGCGCCGTTGCTGACCACGGGCGTCGTGACCGGCTGTCCGGCGGAATTGTAGACGGCTACCTGGGTGGAAGAAGGAACCCAGCCGATCGGCGTGATACCCATGATCTGGAAGCCGCGAACATCCTGTTCGCCGCCAATGAATCCGCGGTCGAACGGCGGAACATTCTTGCCGCTGAAGCCGGTCGACAATGTGGCGAGCAGGTGGAATGCTAGGACGTCGCCGTGCTTCTTACCGATCGGGCTCAAGTGGAAGTACTTTATGTCCGCCGTGGGAGTCAGTAGATTTACATTGCCGCCCAGGAATGTGGCAGCGAAACCCATTCCGAGATAAATGCTGTGGCCGCCGGTCGGATTGATGGGGTGATTGACGGTGTTATATAAGTACGATGGCGTGATGGTCGCGGTGCGAATGCCATTCAGCGAGTTGGGCCCGTACGCGCCGCTGAAATTAAGGTACTGGAAATAATTGTCGGCCGCGGTAGTCAGCGTCTTGACGTTCGAGATGTCGTAGCCCAGAGTGAGTCCCAACCGCGCGAAATGGCGGCGCAGCGGATAGCTTGCCGAAATCGTCACGCCGCGGCTGTCTTGAATGTAGTTCAACAGGTTCTGCTGTCCGAGTTGCGTATACAAGGCGGTGAGATCCTGCCCCTCCAGGATCGATGCTTCGCGCGCTTGGTCGAAGGAAAACCGGCGATAGTAAACCGTGAAGCCCACCTGCATCGGCCGGTCCATGAAGAAGGGTTCCGTGAAACCCAAAGCGACGTTGTCCTGGATGGTTCCGACCTGTGCGTTGAGCGACAGGGTCTCGCCCAGTCCCAGGAAGTTGTTGGTGGAATAATTGAAGCCCACGAAACTGCCCGCAATTCCCGAAACTCCGCCGTTCAAGCCGATGGAATTCTTGCCGCGCTCTTTCACCTTCAACGTGATATCCACGGTATCGCCCTGCGGGTTGCGCTTGATATCGACGGCGTCCTCCACCTTCATCATTTCGAAGTAGCCCAACTGGTTGAGGCGCATCACCGTCATATCCAGAAGGTTCTTGTTGAAGATGTCGCCTTCGTCGAGGAGGAATTCGCGGCGAATGACCTTGTCGCGCGTGGTGGTGTTCCCAACGAAATCGATGCGGCGCACAAAGAACTGGTGACCTTCGTCGGCGGTAATGGTGAGATCCACCTGGTCGGTGTCCGGGATCGCCTCCACGTCGGGCTCCGGCGAAAAGTCCCAATAACCCAGAATGCCGTAATACTTGCGCAAATTCTCCAGCCCTTTGCGCAGCTTTTCGGTGGAGAATACGTCGCCAATGCGCATGCCGAACAGCGGCAGCAGCGCCTGCGGATCGCGGAACAGCTTGACGCCCACGAAATTGGCGTTGCGCAAATGATAAAGCCGGCCTTCTTCGATAGGCACGTGAATATCCGCAAAAATGCCCAGATTATTGGGCTTGATCAGCGGCAGCCGCCATCCGTGCCCGCCCTTCTGCACGATCTTGACGGTGGGGTCTAAAATTGTCGCCTTAAAGTAGCCCTTATCGTTATACGCCTCGCGGAGTTTTTCGATGTCGTAATCCAGCTTATCGGTATCGAACGTTTTGGCGAAGAGGCCCTCCAGGAAGATGGAGTGCGGGATGCCATACGGGTGCGACTCTTTCATCTGCTCGATGACCCACCGCTTGCTGAAAGAGCTGTTGCCGGTGACATTGATTTCGCCTACCTTCACCTTGGGCCCCTCATTGACGACAAACGTCAGCGCCAGGGAACTGGGAGGCTGCTGCTCGACCTGCGGATCCACGGTGGCGTACTGATGACCGCGCTCCGCTTCGTACTCCTTGATGACGGTGGCGGCGTGCTGCACGCGGCCGGGATCGTACTGCTGTTCGACGGTCAGACCGACCTTGCGCTCCTTGAAGCGATCGAGGATTTCCGATTCGCTGATGGATTTATTCCCGGTGTAGTGGATGGAGCGGATCACGCGACGCTCCGTCAGCATGAAGCGTACTACGAGCCCATCCGGCGTATCTTCGGTCTCGAGCGTGATGTCGTCGAATTTACCCGTGTTCCACAACACCATGTACGCGCGCCGCAGCGCATCCTCGTTATAGATGTCCCCGCTTCGCACGTAGGGCTCGATCTGCGCCTTCAAAGTATCCTGCGGCGTGCGGCGCGCGCCGCGAAATTCGATTCCCGCGATGACTCTGCCGCTGGTGGGCTGCGGAGTGGTCGGCGCCTGCCTGGGCGGCTCGAGCCGCGGTTGCTGCGGAGTTTGTTGGGTGGGGACGTTCTCGAATCCGCCGGGCGCAGGCTTGGGGGGCTGTGCCGGAGGGGTTTGAGGAGGCGTCTGCGGCTTGGTTTGTTGCTGAGGCGTTTGCGCTCGCAACTGCGGCACGCACGTGGCGCACAAATATACTGACAGGACACCGCTACAAACGAGCCTGACCGACTTCATGCCAGCATACCTTTCCGGTTTGCGCTCTCGCCGCGGCGAGCCACCCATGGGCGAGCCATCCGATCATATTGACACACAGGAATTATTCCACTCGGCAGTTCCACGACCGAAGACAATTAAGCCAACATTTTAGCGGATCTTCGAAGCGGGCAACAACGAGTGTAGCAGGCTACAGGTGTGACGTGTGGGCACAGTTTTCCACAGGCCGTAGAGGGATTTAGCGGCTGCGGTCGCTATGGCAAAACCTGGCGCTCGCGCACGTTCTGGCGGATAAAATCGACAATCGCATCGAGCGACGCGCCGGGCTGAAACACGGCAGCCACACCCTGTTTCTTGAGCGCCTCGGCATCTTCGTCCGGAACGATGCCGCCTACAATCACGCGCACATCGGCCATGTCCTTCTCGCGCAACAACTCCATCACCCGGGGAACGATCGCGTTATGCGCGCCGGAGAGAATCGATAGCCCGATCACCTGCGCATCTTCCTGGAGGGCGGCATTGACAATCATCTCGGGGGTCTGCCGCAGGCCGGTGTAGATCACTTCCATCCCCGCATCGCGCAAAGCTCGTGCGACCACCTTGGCGCCGCGGTCGTGCCCATCCAGCCCGGGTTTTGCCACCAGTACTCGAATCGGAATTGGCATGGCTTAAAGGTGAGTCGTCTCCTGGTAAGTGCCGAAGACGGCGCGCAGCGCGTCGCAAATCTCGCCCAGAGTCGCATAGGCCCGGACGGCGTCTAGAATTCCCGGCATGGTGTTTTCCGAACCCTCCGCGGCCCGCTGGAGCGCATCCAGGGTCTGGCGCACGCGAGTCTGGTCGCGCCGGGCGCGCAGAGCATCCAGCTTGGCGCATTGATGGCGAGCGCTGGCCTCGTCAATTTGCAACAACTCGATCGGCTGATCGTCGGATTGAAAGCGGTTCACGCCTACGATGGTCCGCTCGCCCGATTCCACCTCGCATTGATACCGGTAGCTGGCGGCGGCGATCTCGGATTGCGGGAACCCGGCTTCGATGGCTGCGACCATGCCGCCCATTTGGTCGATGCGGCGGATGTAATCGTTGGCGGCGGCTTCGGTATCGAGCGTCAGTTTTTCGAGAAAGTAGCTTCCGCCCAGCGGATCGGGCGTGTTCGCCACGCCGCTCTCATAAGCCAATATCTGCTGGGTGCGCAGCGCGATGGTGACGGCCTGCTCGCTGGGGAGCGCGTAGGCTTCGTCGAGCGAGTTGGTGTGCAGCGACTGCGCGCCGCCCAGCACCGCGGACATCGCCTGCAGCGCCGTGCGCACTACGTTGTTGTACGGCTGCTGCCAGGTAAGCGAACAACCGGCCGTCTGAGCGTGAAAGCGCAGTTTCATGCTGCGCTCGCTCGCCGCGCCGTACCGCTCGCGCATAGCCCGCGCCCAAATCTTGCGGGCCGCGCGGTACTTGGCGATCTCTTCGAAGAAATCGCTGTGGGCGTTAAAGAAGAAACTCAGCCGCGGCGCGAATTCGTCGATTTTGAGGCCCCGGTCGAGAGCCCAATCGACATATTCCATGCCGTCGCGCAGCGTGAACGCCAGTTCCTGCACAGCCGTCGACCCGGCCTCGCGGATGTGGTATCCGCTGATAGAGATGGGATTGAAGCGCGGCGTATGGCGCGCACCGAATTCAATGGTATCGGTAACCAGCCGCATGGATGGCTGCGGCGGGAAGATATATTCCTTCTGCGCGATGTACTCTTTCAGGATGTCGTTCTGGAGCGTGCCCGAGAGCTGCGTCCAGTCGACTCCCTGCTGCTCGGCAACCACCAGGTACATCGCCCACAGCACCGCGGCCGGCGAATTAATCGTCATCGAGACCGTAACGTCGCCCAGCGGGATCCCGCGGAAGAGAATCTCCATGTCCTCGAGCGAGGAGATTGCCGCTCCGCACTTTCCGACTTCGCCTTCGCTGAGAGGGTGGTCGGCGTCGTAGCCCATCAGCGTTGGCAGGTCGAACGCCACCGAAAGACCGGTCTGCCCCTGCTCCAGCAGGTAATGATAGCGGCGGTTGGTTTCTTCCGGCGTGGCGAAACCCGAGAATTGCCGCATCGTCCACAGCCTGCCGCGATACATGTCGGCGTGAATGCCGCGCGTATACGGAAAGTCTCCGGGCGGAGGGGTCTCGTGCGCCAGATCGGCCCCGGCGAGCTTTTCCGGTCCGTAGAGCGGCTCAATCGGGACCCCGCTAATTGTCGTAAACTGGCGTTCGGCGGTCTTCATGAATTACCGTTTTTATCTTATACCCGCCCCGGGAGCCACAGGCGCGTGCTAAAACCGACGATTTTTCGCGAATACGATATCCGCGGAGTGGCCGACGCCGAACTCCTCAGCGTCGACATCGAGACGCTGGGGCGGGCTTTCGGGACGTATCTCGCCAGACACGGCGGCAGAAACATCAACCTGTGCCGCGATACCCGGCTCAGCTCGCCGCGACTGCACGACGCGCTGCTCCGGGGCCTGGTCGCCAGCGGCTGCCACGTCACCGATCTCGGCGTGGCGCCCACGCCGGTGCTTTACTACTCGGTTTTCCATTTGCACGCGGACGGCGGGGTGATGATCACCGGTAGCCATAATCCCCCGGAATTTAACGGTTTCAAGGTAGTCTGCGGCGCTTCCACCATCCACGGAGAGGCCATCCAGGAAATCCGGCGCATGATCGAGACCGGCGACCTCGACCGCGGCGAAGGCAGCCGGCAAACTGCCGACGTCGTCACGCCGTATATCGACGAAGTCTCGTCGCAGTTCCAGTTTCCGCGCCGCATCCGGGTAGTGGTGGATGCGGGCAATGGGACGGGGGGGCCGGTGATGGGTCCGATTTTGCACCGCCTCAATGTAGATTCTACCGACATGTTTTTCGACATGGACGGGCGCTTCCCCAATCACCATCCCGATCCGACCGTGCCGGAGAATCTCGATGCCCTGATCGCGAAAGTGCGCGAGACGCGCGCCGACCTGGGCATTGCCTTCGACGGCGACACCGACCGTATCGGCGCGGTCGACGAAAAAGGCACGGTTATCTATGGCGACCAGTTAATGATCATTTATGGGCGGGAGATCCTGAAGCGCAAACCTGGAGCCGCGTTCATTGGCGAAGTGAAGTGCTCGCAGCTCATGTACGACGATCTCGCGGCGCGTGGCGGCAACCCCATTATGTGGAAAACCGGACACTCGCTGATCAAATCGAAGATGCAGGAAACGCGCGCCGAGCTCGCCGGTGAAATGAGCGGCCACATGTTCTTCGCCGACCGCTACTATGGGTTCGATGACGCGATTTATGCGGCTTGCCGGCTGATGGAGATCGTCGCTGACTCCGGGCAGCCGCTCTCGGCGCAGCTCGCCGATTTGCCCAAAACCGTGACCACGCCGGAGATCCGCTTCGATTGTCCCGACGAGCTCAAATTCGCCGTGGTCCGCCGCGCCACCGAAGAGTTGCGGGGACGCCATAAAGTGCTGGATGTAGACGGGGTACGGGTTTTGTTCGGCCGGGGATGGGGATTGGTCCGCGCCTCCAACACCCAGCCGGTGCTGGTCATGCGTTTTGAAGCGGAAACCAGGGAACTGCTTCAGGAGTACCGGCGCGAGGTGGAGGAAGCAGTGGCTCGCGCGGTGGGATCGGCAGGTAAGGCCGAATCCGTGGGATAGGTGGTCTCAATTTTCCGGTTTGCTCCCGCCGGGCGTTTCGGAACCTTCCAGCGCTCCCGCCAGATTTTTCTCCGCATCCTCCAGGCAGTCCTGAATTGCTTCAAAATCGGCAATTTTTGACGGGTCCAGGTGCGCCAGGGAGTTGGATACCGACCGGATTTTCAATCGATTGTCTGATATTCGTTCTCTTTCGGCTCGGCTAAGCGCCATAGTTCGTCCTCGCATCGATGGCTCTCGATATGCGCGATCCATGCATATTTTGCGCTTTCTTTCTTTTCTTGAGCCATGAAGATCAAAATGTCGAATCGCGTAAAATCACGGTCCCCGGCGATTACTGCCTGTGTTTGCTGGGTGTGCAGGAGGTTCAGTTCGCGAACGGCATCGAGGAAATCGTCCAGCAGGCGATATTTTTGTTCACAGAAGCCGGAGGACAAATTACGCGCATAGGTTTCTGCTCGTGCCAGCATCGCGTCCTCCTGATGAAAGAACGTGCAACCGGGCTCCCAACGTGTTGGATCGAACCGAAACCGGCCCTAGGATCGCGCCTGTTTCTGGGGGGACAGTTGGCGAACGAAATCTTCCAGCGGGAGGGCGTCCACGCCGGGGGCGAGCGCGCGCGTGGCGGGCTGGCTGGGCGAAGACCGGTGTACCACCGAGAGCCGGCGGGGCGGCCGGCTGCCCATGGCTTCCCGTAAAGACAGCATCGGCCGCGCCATCGCAGGCTGCACCGTCCGGGACGCTTTGGATTCCACCATCCAGACCCCGCCCCCGTGGGGAAACAGAAAGTCGATTTCGAGGCCCTGCTGGTCGCGGAAATAGTACAGTTCCTTGGTCCGTCCCTGATTGACCTGGCTCTTGAGAATTTCCGCGGCCACGAATCCTTCCCACAAAGCGCCCAGGAACGGCGACCGTTCCAACTCCGCCTGGGAGTGGATTCCGAGCAGGTGGCATGCGAGCCCCGAATCTCCCAAGTAGATTTTCGGCGATTTGATCAGGCGCTTGCCGAAATTTTCGAAATAGGGCGGCACGATCATCACCTGTCCGGTGATTTCGAGAACTTGCAGCCACTCGCCTATCGTAGGCACCGTGACGCCGAGCGGAGCGGCCAGATCGCTTCGGTTCAGGACTTGTCCGTGGCGGCTTGCCAGCAGCGCGAGGAACCTCCGGAAGGCCGCCGGATCGCGAATGTTGAGCACGCCGCGCACGTCGCGCTCGAGGTACGTTTGAATGTAGGATGCAAACCATAGCGTCCGCCCTTTCGGGTGCGCCACTACTTCCGGGTGTCCGCCCAGCAGGAGAGTGACGCGCGGGCTCTCGGACACGCTGAACGGCAGCAATTGCAGAATGGCCGCGCGCCCCGCCATCGACTCGCTCACGCCCCGCATCAGAGGCGCTTCCTGCGAACCTGTGAACAACCACTGGCCCATTTTTCGCGGAGCCTGATCGATCCGCGTGCGGACATAATCGAACAACTCCGGCACGTTCTGGATCTCGTCGAACAATACCGGCGGCCGGAGTTGATCCAGGAAGCCGCGAGGGTCGGCCCGCGCCCGTGCCTGCAAATCCGGGTCCTCCAGCAAAATGTACCGGGCCTGGCGAAAAGCATGCCGCAACAGGAAAGTCTTCCCCGCTCTGCGCGGCCCGGTGATTACGATCGCCGGATAGTGGCGCGCCGCGGCCGCCACTTGCGGCAGGATGGCGCGAGGCACAAAGCTCATATGATAATTTTAAACCACCACTTTAAATTTATCAACACTACCTTTCCGCCATCTCCCCTCCCTCACCTTGCCCCACCATCGATAAATTTAAACCCTCACTTTAAATTTCTCAACCCTTCCCGCGGCCTGCGGACAAGTCCGTCGCCGGAAGGCCCATCCTCCCCCGCCCCTCCATCCTCTCGTGCCGCTCCGGTTTTCTGATACCATTCCACACTATGAAGCTTCTTCGATTGGCGGTAGTATTTGCACTTCCCGCGCTCCTCTGCGCGCAGCCGCCGGATCTTTCCCAATCGCTCCGTTTTCGCCTCGCAGGTCCTTTCCGCGGCGGCCGGGTGGTCGCCGTCACCGGAGTTCCCTCGCAGCCCAACGTCTTTTACTTCGGCGGCGTGGGCGGTGGAGTCTGGAAGACCACCGACGGAGGCAACTCGTGGCTTCCGATCACCGACGGCCAGCTCAAAACCAGCTCCGTGGGCGCCATCGCCGTCGCCGATTCCGATCCGAACATCGTCTACGTCGGCATGGGTGAATCCTGCGTGCGCGGCAATGCCTCCAACGGGGACGGCGTCTACAAATCCGTGGACGGCGGCAAAACCTGGCGCAATGTCGGACTGCAGGACAGCCAGACCATCGGCGCCGTCCGCATCCATCCCAAGAATCCCGATATCGCCTACGTCGCCGCGCTCGGCCACCTTTGGGGACCGAACGAAATGCGCGGTGTCTATCGCACGACCGATGGCGGCGCCACCTGGAAGCAGGTTTTCACGCGCGGTCCCGATGCCGGCGCGGTCGATCTTGCCATGGATCCGTCGAACCCGCGCGTGCTCTACGCCAGCTTCTGGCAGGTGCGCCGCAATCCCTATCACTTCGATAGCGGTGGCCCCGGCAGCGGCCTGTTCAAATCCATCGATGGCGGCGATACCTGGACCGATATCTCGCACGCGCCCGGCATGCCGCGCACGGTGCTGGGCCGCATCGGCGTGACCGTATCGCCGGCGAACCCGGAGCGCGTGTGGGCGCTCGTGGAAGCTGCTGAAGGCGGCGTTTTCCGCTCCGACAACGGCGGCCGCACCTGGACCAAGGTCAACGACCAGAACATTCTCCGCCAGCGCGCCTGGTATTACAGCCACATCTTCGCCGATCCGCAGAATGCCGACGAAGTCTACGCCCTCAACACCGGCATGTACCGCTCCATCGACGGCGGCCATACCTTCGCTCCCATCCGCACTCCTCACGGCGACAATCACGATCTCTGGATCTCTCCCAACGACACGCAGCGCATGATCGAGAGCAACGACGGCGGCGCGAATATTACGTATGACGGCGGACGCACCTGGTCGAGCATTATGAATCAGCCGACCGCACAGTTCTATCGCGTGGTGCTCGACAACGATTTCCCCTACAACATCTATGGCGCACAGCAGGACAATACCACGGTGCGCACCGCCAGCCGCACCGCCTTCGGCGGGATTACCGAACGCGACTGGTATGACGTGGGAGGCGGCGAAAGCGGCTGGATCGCCCCCGATCCGCGCGATTCCGAAATCGTCTACGCCGGCTCGTACGACGGGCTCATCACGCGGCAGGACCATCGCACCGGGCAAAGCCGCGACATCAACGCCTGGCCCGATAACACCATGGGCTACGGCGTCGAAGCCATGAAGTATCGCTTCCAGTGGAGCTATCCCATCGCCTTCTCGCCGCACGATCCGAAAACCCTGTACATCGGCGCCAATGTCCTGCTGAAAACTACCAACGAAGGGCAGAGCTGGCAAGTCATCAGCCCCGACCTCACCCGCAACGATAAGTCGAAAATGGGCACTTCCGGCGGCCCGATCACCCAGGACAATACCAGCATCGAGTATTACTGCACGATTTTCACTTTCGAGGAATCGCCGGTCACAGCCGGCGTGATCTGGACCGGGTCGGACGACGGGTTGGTACACGTCACCCGCGATGGAGGTAAGAACTGGACCGACGTCACTCCCAAAGACATGCCCGAGTGGATCCAGATCAACGCCATCGATGCTTCTCCCTTTGACGCGGGGACGGCCTACGTTGCCGCCACCATGTATAAGTCCGACGACTTCCGTCCCTACCTCTACAAGACCACCGACTATGGCAAAACCTGGACCAAGATCGTGAACGGTATTCCCGCCGATCATTTCACACGCGTGGTACGCGAAGATCCCAATCACAAGGGCCTGCTGGTCGCCGGTACGGAATTCGGCCTCTACATTTCATACGATGACGGCGCCAACTGGAAGCCGTTCAACCTCAATATTCCGGTCACGCCGATCACCGACGTCGCTTTCCAGAAGCGCGACGACGATCTCGTAGTGGCCACCCAGGGCCGCGCCTTCTACGTGTTCGACGACCTGCCGGTGCTCTATCAGTTGAACGACACCGTGGCCAACGAAGATGTTCACCTGTTCAAGCCCAAGGACACATACCGCTTCGGCATCGGCGGCGGGCGCGGCGGCGGACGCGGCGGTCCGATTGGAGTGGGCGAAAACCCCGCCGGCGGCGCCGTGATCTATTACTCGCTCAAGAGCAAGCCCCGGGGCGACGTCACCATCGAGTTCCTGGACAGCGCCGGCAAATCCGTGAATCAATATTCCAGCCGTCCGCCCGCCCGGGTGGCCGAACCAACCGCTCCCGAATTCGAAGAAGGCCCGCCGCGCGGCGGACCACCCCCGCGCGTCGCCACCAACCTCGGTCTGAATCGCTTCGTCTGGAACCTGCGCTATCCCGACGCTACAGGTTTCCCTGGCCTCATCATGTGGGCCGGCGGCCTGACCGGGCCCACCATCGCGCCCGGCGTGTACACCGTGAAGCTCACGGCCGACGGCAAGACCCAAACCCAGACCTTCGAAGTGAAAAAAGACCCGCGCCTTTCCACCACTCCGGAGGACTACGCCAAGCAAGTCTCGCTCGCCCTCCAGATCCGCGATAAGCTCACGGAAACCAACGAGGGCGTGATCCGCATCCGCGAAATTCGCAAGCAGCTCGAAGACTACACCAACCGCGACGACAAGCGCGTGGCGGACGCGGCGAAAGCGCTCACCGAAAAGCTGACAAAGGTAGAAGAGGAGCTATACCAGACCAAGAACCGGGCCAGCGAAGATCCCTTGAACTTTCCCATCAAGCTCAACAACAAACTGGCCCACGTCCTGGGGGTGGTGGAGGGCTCCGACAATCAGCCCACCCAGCAGTCTTACATGGTCTATGAGGATGTTGCCACGCGTGTCAACGCGCAGTTGAAGACGCTCGACACGCTGCTGACCAGCGACCTCGCGGCATTCAATAAGCTGATTCACGATTCCAACGTGCCGGCGATCCAGGCGCCGGCGCTGAAACGGTGACGCACCGCGCTTTGAGCCGGCGCCCGAACGCGATCGCCGGCCGTTCGACCAGGTAATAGCTGGCGGCCGCGCAAGCGAAAACGGCCGCCAGATTCCACGGAATTTGCTGCCAGCGGCCAACCGGCCGCGGCGCCAGAAACAGCTGCTGCCAGATATACAAGCTGTACGATATGCGCCCGATCCATGCGATCGCCGGG
This sequence comes from Bryobacteraceae bacterium, assembly GCA_035509055.1. Taxonomy (GTDB): domain Bacteria; phylum Acidobacteriota; class Terriglobia; order Bryobacterales; family Bryobacteraceae; genus PALSA-129. Next base: position 99,528 of record DATJMA010000121.1, read on the forward strand.
ATCTCGAGTACGCGGCCGGCCCAGGTCCGCGGATTCGCCACCGTGGCGGCGGGGAGCAGCGCCATCGAAATCGCGACCATCGTGAGATAGCCCGGCGGGGTCCACACCTGGCAACAGATGGCTGCGAGCGCCGCGCCGGTCGCCATCCAGGTCCCGCCCGTTCGCTGGAACACCGCGCGCGCCCGCGGATGGTCCCAGATGAGCGCCAGCGCACATCCGAACAGCAGGATATCCAGCCGGTAGTCGGTGCGCGCCACCGATCCGCGCAGCGCCGGGTTCATTCGTCCAATCCAGTCGAAGCGCGCATCCGCCCCCCGCCACACCGCAATCGCCAGCGCCAGCGCCGGCGCAATCCAACGCGCGCGCCTGAACCCTGCCATCCACAACAAGGCCGGCCAGAACAAATAGAAATGCTCTTCCACTGCCAGAGACCAGAAGTGGCCCGTGTACCATGCTTGGGACGGCGGCGCCGTGAGGTAATTGCGATAGAAGAACAAGCTCGCCAGCAGTTGGCCCCGATCCATTGGAATCGAGCCAAACCCCAACCCGATGAGACCCACCACCCCGAGATAAACCAGAATCGGCGGCAGGATCCGAAATGCGCGCCGGCGATAAAAGCTGGCGAGATCCACGCGGCCGGCATCCATCAGCCGGCGCGTGATCAGAAACCCGCTGAGGGCGAAAAACACCGGCACGCCCATCGCACCGTAAGGTGCCACCGCCGCGTTCGGCCAGCCCGCATGGCAGCACAAGACGGCGAGAATGGCCACCGCCCGCCAGCCGTCGAGAGTCGGCAGATAGTGACGGTCTACTTCCAAAGCCGGTTCACCACGCGAATCAGGATCGTGCCGCTCACCACAGAGATCGCGAGCATCACCCAGAACAGCTCCATTCGGCCGTAGAGATAATTGCCCACAGTGAACAGCGCCGACCAGATGGTGATGCACCCTGCAAACCAGCCGAGCAGCGACATCGGAAAATTCATCGCCTCGCTGTCTGCTTCCGCTTCCGCCGCCGTCACCCCGGCCAGCCCGCGAACGTAAGCCCACCCCGGTCCCGCCGGCCGAACTTTGTGGTAAAAACCAATCAGCGCCTCCGGGTCGGTTTGCGGCCCCCAATATGCGGTTGCCACCCACAGCACGGTAGTGCACGCGACCGTGATCACAAGTTGTTGATACACGCCGGGAGCTTCGCCCATCTTGTTCAGAATCAGAAACAGGATCGAAATGCCGAACGAGCTGATCATGGCGACGATCTCGCACCACGCCGTTACCCGCCACCAGAACCAACGCGTCAGGTAAAGCAGTCCGGTACCCGCTCCCACCTGCATAATCACGTTGAAACTGTCGGCGGCGGTATCGAGCGCAAAAACCAGCGAGGAGGATGCCACGAAGAGAATGACAGTCGCCACCCGGCCGGCGCGCACGTAGTGTTTTTCCGGCATGCCGGTCTTCAGGAAGCGGCGGTAAAAATCGTGCACCAGGTAAGACGCGCCCCAGTTCAGATGGGTCAGGATGGTGGACGAATTGGCCGCCACCAGGCCGCCAAGCATCAGGCCCATCCAGCCCGCGGGCAGAAATCGCAGCATCGCCGGGAACGCGATATCGTGGCCCAGCAACTTGGGATCGAGGTGCGGGAAGGCGGTCTGGATGTCGCCGAGCGTGGGATAGACAATCAGCGAAGCCAGCGCGGTGATGATCCACGGCCAGGGCCGCAGCACGTAATGTGCAAGGTTAAAGAAAAGCGTGCTGCCGAGCGCGTCCTTTTCCGTTTTCGACGCCAGCATTCTCTGCGCGATGTAGCTGCCGCCGCCAGGTTCGGCCCCCGGATACCACGCCGCCCACCATTGCACGGAGATCGGAATGATGAAGACCGCCATGGCCAGATCCCAGTTGCTTTTGAAATCGGGCAGCATGTTGAGGTAGTGCAAACCGTTCGGCCCGCGTAAGTGAGAAAGCTTCGAAACCAGCCCGCTCAGCCCGCCCACCTGCGGCAGTTCCACCGCGAAATACGCCGCCGCGATCACCGCCGACATCTTGATGAAGAACTGCACCATGTCGATCACCAGCACTCCCCACAGGCCGGAATGCGTAGCGAACACCACGTTCAGCAAGCCCACAAAGAGGAGGGTTTGCCAGCGCTCGAACCCGAACAGAATCGCCGCGATTTTGCAGGCGGCCAGATTCACCGTCGCCATGATGATGCAATTGAACAGCAGCCCGAGATAGACCGACCGGAATCCCCGCACCGCGCTGGCGGCCTTGCCGGAGTAGCGTAGTTCGTAAAATTCGAGATCGGTCAGCACGCCCGACCGGCGCCACATGCGCGCGTAGAAGAATACCGTCGAGACGCCTGTCAGTGTCAGCGCCCACCAACGCCAGTTCCCGGCCACTCCTTCGGTTCGCACCAGGTTGGCGACCAGGTTCGGAGTATCGCTCGAAAACGTCGTGGCCACCATCGAAAGCCCCGCCAGCCACCAGGGCACCGAGCGGCCCGAGGCGAAGAACTCCGCCGTGCTCTTCCCCGACCGCTTCCCCAGGAACAGCGCAGGCGCAAAGCAGATGAGTACCGCGATCAGCGCTACCACCCAATCGATCGTGTGCAGTTGCATGAACTCAAGAGTTTACTGCGTTTCAGGATAGAGTGCGCCGGGGCCAGGTTCGGCATCGATCAGGTGGCGGCTTTCGTCGAACTCGGCGCGGCTGGCGTAGAAGCGCTCGACGATCCCGCGCCGGACCGCGGCGGCATCCGCGCGGCCGCACAGCACCACGGCGCATCCGCCGAACCCCGCGCCAGTGAGCCGCGCACCCACGGCGCCCGACTCCACTGCGGCCCCCACCAGGCGGTCGAGAGCCGGGCAACTCACGCCCAAGCGATCGCGCAGGCTCGCATGAGACTCCAGCAACAGTTCGCCGAACGCCTCGATATCGCCGCGCAGCATAGCCTCGGCGGCGGCTTGCACGCGTAGCGCTTCGCTGGTGGTGTGCCGGAAGCTGTCGCGCTCCGGGCCGGGGAGATCGAGCGCCGTGAGGTAGGGGGAAGATGGCGGAAAATCGCGATAGCTCGTCCGTCCCAGCCGCGCCAGCGCGGCATCGCCGGCGGCACGCCGCAAATTGTACTCCGCGCGCGCCGCGCCCGATTTTTCCGCGGTCTGAAGGCTGTGCGCCACCAGGAAATGCCAGTCGCGCGGCACCGGAACGTGTCGTACGCCGAGCGGCACGAAGTTTACCAACGTGGCGTGGCCGGCCTTCGATGCCAATGCCGCCGCATGATCCATCCCTCCGCCGCGCGTGCCGACGAACTGCTCGCCATCCGGCAGTATTTCCATCAACTCTTCGAACGATGCCGTCCTCCCGTTCGCTTCGAGCAGCGCCAGCGTGAATGCCACCAACAGAGCCGAGGAAGACGAAAGCCCCGCGGCGGCCGGCAGGTCGGAGGTCAACGTCGCATCGATTCCGTGCATCGCTCCCCACTTGCCGGTGATTGCCTGCGCCGCCGCGCGCAGGTAATTCTCCCAGTCGCCCGCCCCCACCGGGATGAGATTTTCGGTCCACTCGAATTCGCGCCGCCCGTACGGCGTACTCTCCGCGGCGATTCGCCGGTCCGAACGCGGACGGTACGTCACCTCCACGCGCCGCCGCAGCGCCATCGGAAGAACCGGCAGCCCGTGATAGTCGATATGCTCACCGATCAGGTTCACCCGCCCGGGAGCCCATACCGTTCGCTCTTGCGTTTGCGCGCGCACCCGATCACGATACCACTATGAGGGTTCGCTTCCCGATAGTATGTTTCCTGACCGCGCTGGCCTTCGGCGCGCCGCCGGAGCTTCTCGTGGTCAACAAGGAAGGTTCGATGGCAATTGTCGATCCCGCGTCGAACGCTGTCGTTGCTACCGTCCGCACGGGCGATGGTCCGCATGAAGTGGTGGCATCGCCCGGCGGCAAACTGGCCTTCGTCAGCAACTACGGGAGCGGCACCGCGCCGGGCAACAGCATATCGGAAATCGACCTCGACGCCCGCCGCGAGGTTCGCCGCATCGATCTCGGCCTTTTGCAGGCTCCGCACGGCCTCGCGTTCGCGGGCGGCAAACTGTACTTCACCGCCGAACGCAACCAGGTCTTCGGCATCTATGATCCGGCCGCCGGTCGCATCGAGTGGATCCAGGGCACCGGTCAGAACACCACCCACATGATCGCGGTGGCCGCCAATCTCAATATGGTCTTCACATCCAACATCGGATCGAACAGCATCAGCCTTTTCGAGCGCGATGGTCCACAGACCTGGAATCAGACCGTTATTCCCGTCGGTAAAGGTCCGGAAGGGTTCGATATCACCCCGGACGGAAAGGAACTGTGGACCGCTCAGTCGCGCGACGGCAATATTTCCGTGATCAATGTCTTCGACAAGCGCGTAGTCCGCACCCTCCGCGTCCAGACCCGGCGTTCCAATCGCCTGAAATTCACACCCGACGGCCGCCTGGTGCTGATCAGCGATTTTGACGGCGGCACGCTGCTGGTGCTCGATCGCACCACGTGCAAAGAGCTGAAGCGGATCAATCTCGGCCGTCGGCCCGCAGGCATTCTTGTATCCCCGGATAGTTCGCGCGCTTACGTGGCGGTCACCGGCGACAACAACGTGGCCATCGTCAATCTGCGGACGTTCGACCTCATCGCGCGGATCGAGACCGGCGACGAGCCGGACGGGATGGCTTGGGCGGTACGCCCGTAGCTGCCGGCACGACGAATCGCGATTTCCAGACCAGAAGCGCGCACAATCCGGCGGCGAGGAATGAGAGCGCGATCCCCGTCCCCCGCCCCGGCGTTTCGTACAGGAAGCGAACCGTGTGTTTCCCCGCTCCCACCGGCGCCGCCAGCGAGAATCCGTTCGCGGCGAAGATCGGGACGGGTTGACCATCCACCTCCGCCGACCATCCGGGGTCGAAAGACTCGACGACATTCACGAAGCCGGCGCCGCCGGCCGAAACATCGAGAACGATTTCGTCGCTCGAGGGACGCCGGTATTCCACCGTCCCGCTGCTGCTAGCGTTCGCGGAAGGCCCCAACGCATACCGGCTCACGAGCGGCAGAAGAATCAGGTCCGTCTCGAAAACGTGCGACCTCAGAGCGCCGGGGATGGTGTCTTCGGGTAAGAATTTGATCGATTGCGGACCATAAAAACCCGCCCGCGGAGCGGGATCGGGCACGCCGTAGATGTTCAGGTCGTTTCGCTTGGCCAGAAATTGCAGATCGGGCCGGGTTTTCGGTGTCAGCACCAGGACCGCCGCGCCCGCCTGCAGTGCAGGCACAGGAAGGGCCGCGCCGTTTACGATCTGCAAATTGGTGCCTGCGGGCGCGCGGCTCAGATCGAGAAGCGCGCGATAAGGCCGCGCCAGAATCAGCGAATCGAACGTGCCGATATCGTCGAAGCGCCGGCGCGAAGACCAGATGATAAAGTCGGTCGCGAGACGGCCGTTGCCGACCGCCTTTCCAAGCGTCTGGTCCTGTAGTCCCAGAGCATCCTGGCGCGGAATCGGGATCACGAAGAGGTGCGAGAACCCGGCCAGATCGAAGAAGTGCAATCCCAACCCCACCGCTACTGCCGCGTATGCCAGCCTGGTGCGGGCTTTGAGCGCGAGCACGGCATCGGTCCCAGCCCCGAGAGCCACCGCCAATGAGAACGTGGTGAGGTAAAGCAATCGCGCCGGACTGCGGAAAATTACGGCGGATGAAATGTGGCGGAGGAAGTCGGCGATCGGCAGGGCTCCCAGAAACGCCGCGATCCCGAGCACTGCCAAAAATATAAATCGCCCTTCCGGCCGCCGCTTGCGTACCACGCACACCGCGAGCAGTGGCGCCGCCGCGATAATCGGCGCCAGCCCAATGTAGGAAGCCGTATCGAACAGGTACGATCCGTTGGGATATCCATGGAACACCTCCCGGCCGAACCCGGCCGGCCAACCGTCGATTCCGGGAATGAACAGGGCCAGAATGCGCCGGTACGGAAATACCACATCGTTATCCGGCGGATTCAAGTCGAGGATGCGCGTGCTCTTCTGAATCAGCAACAGCATCGGCCACCACGCCGCCAATGCCATCGCGGCGCCTAGTCCCATCGCGGCCGCCAGCCGCACCCGCAGCCAGCCGCGTCCCCGCCAAATCACATACAGAATCGTGGCCCCGGCGGCATACGCCGGAATCTGTGGATGGCCGGCCAGCACCACACACAGGGTCGCCACCGCGAGCCAACCTACGTCCCGGCGGTGGCGCGCCGCTCGCGCCGGGTCGAGCGCGCGATCTGCCAGCCAGAGTAGCAGCGGCAGGGCTGGATACGCCTCGAGCAGCGGCAAATGTCCCGCCATCACGCGCGAGGCGAAGTATCCGGCGCTGGCGAAGGTCCAACCCGCCGCCGCGGCGCCGATGTCCGACAGGCCCGCGCGCCGGCAGAACAGAAAAGTGAAAATCGAGGCCAACAGTGCTGCCATAAGCACGCCCGGAGCATATGCCATCTCCGGACTGAACAGGCAAAGCAGCAGCAGTCGCGTCGGAATCCACGGAAAGCTCTGCATGTTCGCGGCGAAGGGCGAGCCCAGGAGTTCGTGCGGGTACCACGCCGGCAGCGTATGCCGCGGACCGAACAGGCTCTCCTCGGCGAATGCCATGCGCGCCTTGTGCAACTGCAGATAGTCGCTGCCGGCCATCGCCATCTGGCCGCTCAGAATCGACGGCCGGAGATACACCGCCTCGGTCAGGACCGCCATCGCCAACAGGCAGACGTACGTGCGCCATTGTTTGCGGAGATCCGGCATTCCTACACGTACACGCGCTTCACCCGTGCGCTGATGCTGCACAGGATGTTATAGGAAATAGTTCCCGCCACGCGCGCGATCTCCGGCGCTTCCAGGCGGGCGTCGCCTTCGGTGCCCAGCAGCGTGACATCGTCACCGGGCGCGAGCGCTGTGGTGTGGCTAAGATCGATGGTAGTCAGGTCCATCGAGATGGCGCCGAGAATCGAGGTGATTTGGCCGTCGGCAATCACCTTGCCGCGATTCGACAGGCGGTGGAAGACGCCGTCTGCATATCCCGCTCCCAGCACGCCGATCCGCATGGGGCGCGGCGTCCGGAACGTGCCGCCGTAGCCGACCAACGCGCCCTCCGGCAGATCTTTCACCGCGATCAGCTTGGCCTTCCACGTGAGCGCCGGCTTCACATGGAGCAGTTGCGGCGGAGCATTTCCGCGAGGCGGCGAAACGTAGCCATAAAGCGCGTGACCCGCGCGCACCATCTCGTGCCATCCGGCCTTCCGTCCGTATCCCACTGCGATCGTGCTCGAAGTGTGCAGAATCTCCGGAGTGATCCCCGACTGCCGCAGGCGCGCGCCAATCGCTTCGAAATACGCCAACTGCTCCTCGGTTTGGCTTTTGTTGTAATCTGCCGCCGACGCGAAATGCGTCATCAGCCCCTCGAAATGCGCGTGCGGGGCCTTTGCTAGCGCCGCCAGAATTTCTTCAGCCGGGGCGCGCGTCCCCAGCCGGCCCATTCCGGAATCGATTTTCAAATGGTAGCGGATCCGATTCGCCGAGCGCTCCGCGAGCCGGTCCACTTGTGCCATCTGCTCGAGCGAGTGGAGGGCCGGAGTAAGCTCGAATTCCGTGATCGCATCGCTTTCGTGCGGCAGGAACCCGCCCATCACCAGAATGCGTGCGCCGATGCCGTTCTGGCGCAGGGTGATGCCTTCCTCCACCGAACTCACCGCCAGCCACTTCGCGCCCTCGGCGATGACAATCCGCGAAACTTCCAGCGCGCCATGGCCATAGGCATCGGCCTTGACCACGGCGGCAACTTCCACGCCCGGACCGACCACGGCTCTCACGGCGCGATAATTGCGGGCAATCTGTTCCCGGGAAACCAGGACGTACGAACGATAAGGGGCGGACACTATCTTTTATTTTATGGGATTGTCTTCCGGGCGCCCGGCTCGGTCTTTGGCGATACCGAGTGGGCGCCCGGTCTATTCGCACCTCGACGCGAGAGGTACGTTCTCTTCCGGTGAACTATGCGCAGGCCGAACAGTTCGACCGAAGAAATAACGACGTTTTCCGCCTGGACTTACTATAGGTGGGCGATGGAAACGAGGCAACGCTGGAATTGGGTTATAGTACGGCAATAACAATCGTTAGAGAATAGGACCGGCGAATGGCCGGGCGGGAACTTCCGCCAAGCTGCGCAGGCCGCCTCGCCGACAGTGTTCGGCCCGCGCCCTCGCCCAGGTTAGCGTTCCGCCGTGTAGGTCTCGTTCAAGAGGCGCTCCAGTAACTCGTTCACGTCCTTTTCCAGTTCGGCGTGATAGACGCCGCTTGCCGGCGCGGCATAGCCCGCATGCACCGCGCGCACGCGGCCATCGCGGCCCAGGAAAAACGTCGTAGGCCAGCAATCCAGGTTCACCGCTTGCGGCACCTTGTCGTGGAGTTCACCGGTTTCCCCAGCCAGAAGCATCGGATACTCGATTCCGTACTGCTTGACGAACGCCCGCACGCGCGCCGGATCCTTCAACTGGTCGGAATCCTCGAAGAACAACCCGACAATTTCGAGCCCCCGAGCGTGATATTTCCGGTACAGATCTTCCAGGAATGGAGCCTCGTCGTGGCAGTTCGGGCACCAACTCCCGCCAATCGCCACAATGACCACCTTGTCGCGAAAGCGGGAGTCGGTATCGGAAACCAGGTTGCCGTTGAGGTCGCGGAAGCTGAAGTGGAACGGCTCGGATGCGTCTTTCACGGAGGTGTGCGTGGCGGGATCCGTCGGCGCCGGCATGTTGCGCGCGCGTGCTTCACCCGCTCGCACCGCGGTATATTTCTGGCGTCCGTTCTGTATCAATTCCAATGTGCCATCGGCGGCGGGTGTCACTTCCAGCAGCATCGGCCGCGCCCCATCGAAATGGCTGAGCACAAACTTGCCGTCGCGATACGTCCCTTCCAGCGCCCCAGTATCGCCATCCACTCTCAGAATAGCCGCCGTTACGTGCGCACCCGATTGCCGCACAATCAACCGCCAGGCCGACTCGCCTTTGGAACTCGACGCGGCGAACTCCCATTGGCCGCCGATCGAGGGTGCCGTCTCGGCGGCAGCGGGCCGGGCTGCCGCTGGAACGGCGCGGAAAGCATACGTGCGGTTCGACCGCTCGTATTTGCCGTCCAGTGCGCCGTCCTTCCACAACGCTTCCAGTTTCGAGGCGTACTGATCGAAAGTCAGCACCAGAGTGCTGTCCGCGAATTTGCCGCCGGTGGACGAAATCTTCTCATCCCCATTAAAGAAGTTGCCCCGAAGATTCGGCGCTGCCCCGGAAATCTCGAAACGAAATGGGATTTCGAGATTGTTTACCGCCAGCGTGGCATCCCACAGGCCGGCGGGTGGTTGCGCCGCGGCAAAAGAGGCGAATAACAGACCGGCCGCCAGGAGTCGCATGGCAAGTTTCCTCAAAGGCACTATACCACATCTAGATTACGGGGTATGCCTGCGGCCGTGCGCCGCTGCCGGGTCAGTGCCTGATCGTCACCGTCTGCTCACCGTCGATGTAGGCCATATACTCTGCGCCGGAGTGCGCCCAGACGTCTTTGCTCTTGGTGCCTGGCAATTCGATCGGATGATCGGACTTGTCGCTGTGAGCCGGAGTGGCCCGAATCGCCACCTTACCGCCGCCGGCCGATGCCACCGTGCTTAGCTTGAACGTCGCCTTCCTGCTCCCGATGATTCCCAGCACCTTTTTTGCGTCTCCGGCATCGACGACCTCGCCCGTTACCGGAGTTCCCTTGGCGATGACGACGACATCCCCGATCTTGACATCGTTGGTGATCGTGAAATTGATTTTCTGGCCTGTCGTGATCTTCACCGGTACATCGGCAGCCAGCGTCAGGTTGAATGGTTTCCCGTCGGGAACCACCACCAAGGTAGTCTTCACCTGCGCGACCGGCGGCGCCGCCGCGGGAGCGGGTTGCGTGGGAGCCGGTGGCGGAGTGGCGGGGGCCGCTGCCGCTGGCGGCGGAGTGATTAACGCGGGAGAAGGCGTCTGCTTATTCGGAGCCGGCTGGGCTGCCGGGGTTGGGCGCGCGACCGCGGTCACCGGCGCCGAGGGGGGCGCGGCCTTGGGATTGCGCATGACCTCGATAATCTGGGGCGGAACTCCTCCCTTCGTCAGGTCGATCACCCCATTGGTCGATAGATCGAAGTTAGTTTTCCCGGCCGCCCGGATCTGGTTGACGATCGTCACTTGGGGCACCTTGGCGCCGACCAGTCCGAGCACATCCTGATTGGTCATGCCCTGATCGGCCGGCGGCGCCGTTTCCGCCGGCGGCTGGATTTCCGCCACAGGCGGAGCCACGGGAGCGGGAGCCGCTTGCGTCGCAGGCGGCTTCGGCGGCTGACGGTGTGTCATCCACCACCAGGTTCCGCCTCCGCCCGCCGCCAGCACCACCACTGCGGAGGCCGCAACGAGCAGGATCATGGGGTTCGTTTTCTTCTTTGCCGTGGTCACCGGTGCGGCGGCCAACTGCGTGTGCAGCACGCCGGAATCAGCCTTCTGCTTCAGCACGATCAGCGCCGATCGCATTTCCTGCATGCTCTGCCAGCGCTCGTCCGGCGACTTGCGCATCGCCCGGTGCACAATCTGTTCCAACTCTGGCGGCACTCCCTGCACCAGGTCGCCGATCGGTTTGGCTTCGTCGCGCAGAATGGACGAAAGCGTCGAAAGCGCGGTGTCGCCCGAAAACGCCTTTTGCCCGGTCAGCATTTCATACATCACCAGGCCGAACGAGAAGATGTCCGACCGGGGATCCACCGCCTTGGCTTGCGCCTGCTCCGGTGACATGTAGCAGACGGTCCCCAGGATCGAGCCCTCCACTGTCATGGGCGAGTCGATGGGCAGGGTCTCATCCGTGCTTCCGCCGGAAGGCGCCGGACCAGTAAGCTTCGCGATTCCGAAATCGAGGATTTTCACCAGCCCTGTGCCCGTAACCATCACGTTGGCCGGTTTGAGATCGCGGTGCACGATTCCGGCGGCATGCGCAGTTTGTAGAGCATCCGCAATTTGCACCGCGACATCGAGAGTTTTCTGTACGTTGAGGCCGTGCTTGGGAATCAGGTCGTCCAGCGTCACCCCGCTCACGAACTCCATTACCATGAACTCGAAGCCCTCGGTGGAAAGCACGTCGTGAATGGTGATGATGTTGGGGTGATTCAGCGCCGATGCCGCCTGCGCCTCCTGCACGAAGCGCCGGCGCCGTTCCACATCGCCGGCATTCGCCGTGGAAAGCACCTTCATGGCCACAAACCGATTGAGGCGGGTGTCCTGTGCTTTATAAATTTCACCCATGCCTCCAGCGCCCAGCTTCTGGAGAACGGTGTAATGCGAGAACGTGCGGCCGATCATAAAAAAAGATGTCCCCCGGCGACCTAATTAGTGTGCCACAATCCCAGCTTGCCAAGTGCGATCGAAACGGCGCAGTTCTAGCGGCAAAATCGCAGCTTCTGCGTGCTGGCCACGGGAGTTTTCAAATTGTACGCCGCGATTCGCCGGTTCAGCGCCCACATCCGCCGTTCCCGCTCCGGGCAGTTCAGACGCTCGATATTCGCCTTCAGGTATCGGATCTCGGCATCGATTTCGCGACCCTCCTCGATCCACGCCGGCGCGAACCCGTTATTGCGCAGGAGGCGGTGCGCCATACGCTGCGCCGGATCTTCGAACGGATTCTCCCGCAAATCCACCGGCTCGCCCGTGCCAACCAGATTTTCGAAGGCGCCTTCCTGCATGGCTTCCCGGATTTTGCGCTCGGCGATAAAATGCCACTCGTCCATTTAATTTCAGTCTAGACGCTATGCCGGTTAAGCATCCAGTCCGGCTCTCTCCCGTCGAGGAGACGATGCTGGTCCCGCTCTTTGCCCGCGCCGTCGAGAGTACCAGAAAGCGCCCCATCCTCGTGGATCCCCGGGCCGTCGGAATAGCCGAAACCGTCGATTGGGACTTTACCCGGTTCAACCAGCGGAAGCGGGTTATCGGGTGCGTAATCCGCACCGTAATGTTCGATGAGTTGGTCCGGGAGTTTCTGCGGCGGCATCCTGCCGGCACGGTAGTCGAGATCGGAGCCGGCCTCAATACCCGTTTCGAACGCCTCGACAACCAATCCCTCAGATGGTTCGACGTAGAACTTCCCGCCGTCGCCGATCTTCGCCGCAAGTATTTCCCCGATTCCGCCCGGCGAACGTTGCTCGCCTCGTCCATCCTGGAGGGCGATTGGATCGCCGCGGTTCGCCGCGCTCCCGCCCCCTATTTCTTTGTGGCCGAAACCGTGCTGATTTATCTGCCGGAGTCCGACGTGAAGGCGGCGCTGGCGCAAATCGCCCACAACTTTCCCGGCGCTAACCTCGCATTGGACACCGGCAGCCGCCGCGTGATCGAATCCGGCAACAAAGACTTTGTTCGCCGTAAAATGGCGGCTCGCTTCGCCTGGGCCTGCGAAGATCCGCGGAGCATCGAGAACTGGCAAATCGGCCTGCGCGTGGTCGAATCGCGCGGGCTCGACGACATTCGCGATCCCTGGTGGTCGCGCCTGCCCCTGTTCGCCCGCGCCAGCATCCGCCTGTTGGCGGCGCTCGCTCCCAATGTCTTGCGGGCCTACCGGTTGAACCTCTTCGAAGCCCTTCCGCATTCGTAATCCCCAAGGTGCTTTGGGAATTGCGACTTAACCACCGGAACCCCGGCTCCGCGCTTGTGATGCCGGGTGAAGGGAACTATACTGCAAGCAGCGGCCCCCGAGTCGGGGCTACAGGGTGATCGCCCCGGGTGGTGGATGGAAAGGCGGCATGACCATGAGGTTCATGACCTCGCTAGTGTTCATCTGTCTGGCGCCTCTGCTTTTGGCGCGGGCAGCTTCCGGAAATCAGAAAGACGCGGCGCCGGCCGAGCCGAAGTATGACACTGCCACCAACGTGGATCTCCTGGTTGTGGTTGTGGAAGTGAAAGATGTCCCCGTGGGCAATCCCCTCAACGGAACCCACCTGATCGTGCGGCCGGAAAGCTCGAAAAACAACTCCGAAACCATCGATGTTTATCTCGCGCCGGACGACTACCTGAAGGATTTCGGCTGCCATTTCGCCAAGGGCGACCGCATTCAGGTGAAAGGGTCCAAGGTCAAATTCAATGGTCTCCCGGCGGTGCTGGCTCGCGAGGTGCGTCTCGAAGCCACCACCGTCTACCTCCGCGACGAGCACGGAGTGCCGTATTGGAAATCCTAGGAATGCGCCTGTGACCCTCCGGACCCCTATGCGGTGGCCCGCTGGCTGGAAAAACCCCGCCACGTTGGACCTCCTGAACGGCACCGCGATCGACTACCTCATCGTCCCCGGCGAATTTGCATTCTCAGCCGTGGGGGCTCGCGCGCGGCAACTCGGCATCGAGTTCGGACCGCTCCCACCCGGCATCGAGATCGTCAAAGGTGTTTGGCCGGGCGTCCAGTGGCCCACGAGCGGCGCCGGCGCCGGTCCCACCGGCGTCCCATGGGTCGATTCCAACGGCTGGCTGATTCGCCTGAATCGCGCCCAGCATCCCGATTCCATGGTCTGGGTCGATGCGCCGCCTCCGGCAAAAACCTTCATCACCGCCGACGCTTACCTGATCGCCTCGGCCGACAGCGCTTCTCACGGAGGGCGCTGGATCATCGATCTCGATCTTCCGTTGGCGAAGAGTCTGCTGGCCCCGGACGCGGGCTCGCTCGCCATCTGGAAGCGCCTCACAGCTACCGCGGCATTCTTCGCCGCCCACGAGACGTGGCGCGATTATTCGGCGGTCGGCGTCGCCGGCGTGATTTCCGATTTCGCCGGGGAGAACGAATTTTTCAGCCGTGAATTGCTCAACCTCATGGGTCGCGCCGGCCTGCACTACCGGATCCTCCTCAAAGACCGCGTCTCCACCGCGTCGTTCGAATCCCTCCGCGCCGTAAGCTATACCGACGCCGCGCCTCCCACCCCCGAACTTCGTCGCAGGATTTTGCAATTCGTCGAATCCGGGGGACTGCTGATCGCCGCTCCGGCCTGGGGCGAGGTGGCCGGCGCGCCGGTCGCCGGCTTCCAGCCCGCCGGATACAATCTGCGAGCCGCCGGCAAGGGAAGGGTCGCGCTGGCGAACGACGCCCCATCCGATCCTTATGCGTGGGCCGCCGATGCGGCCCTCCTGGTGAGCCATCGTTACGACCTGGTGCGATTCTGGAATAGCGGCGCTGTCCGCTCCTTCTACACCCTGTCCCCGGACCGCAAACGGGCACTGGTCCACCTGCTGTTCTACGCCGATCGCGGACCGGATTCCGCGACGGTCCGGGTGGCGGGCCGCTATCGCGCCGCGCACGCCGCCACCATCGACGATCCGAAGTTGAAAAACCTCGCACTCGCGCCGCAAGGAGATGGCGTGGAGGTGCATTTGCCGCAGGTATCGCAGTACGTGGTGCTGGAACTCGACGTCTAACGAGGGGGCCGGGATGATCAGGAATCACACACGCAGAGACTGGTTACGCACCGCCGCCGCGGCGGTCTCGGGGGCTTATGTGGCCAGTCCGCGGCTGGCTCGCGCCGCGGAAGCACCCGCCGGGCGGGTCGCGCTGGCGCGATGCAAAACCTACCAGCCGGCTGAGTTGACGCCCGCGCTCCGCGGCATGTTCGACCGGCTTGGGGGGCTCGGCAAGCTCGTCAAAGGCAAGACCGTGGCGATCAAGATCAATCTCACCGGATCGCCGACCTACCGCCTGGGATACGAACCTCTCGAAAACACCCACTACACCCACCCCGCCGTGATCGCGGCCACCGTGCAGTTGCTGGGCAGAGCCGGAGCGCGGCGCATTCGGATCCTGGAAAGCCCCTGGGCCACGGCCGATCCCGTGGAAGAATACCTCCTGCAAGCCAATATCGAGCCGCGCGACATTCTCCGCGCCGCGCCGAACGTCGAGTTCGAAAATACCAACTACCTGGGCTTCGCCAAAAAATATGCGCGGGTTCGCGTGCCCTCCGGCGGATACGTTTTTCCAGCCTTCGACCTCAATCACTCTTATGAAGACTGCGAAGTCTTCGTCAGCATCGCCAAGATGAAGGAGCACGCTACCGCCGGCATCACCCTTTGCATGAAGAATTGCTTCGGCATTACTCCCTGCACAATTTACGGCGAAGGCGCGGGCGTGGATGAGCCCTCCCTCCTGCCCAAAGGCGGCCGCAGCCCGATTCACGCGGGCAATCGCGGGCCCTCGAAGAGCGCGCCGCAGGAAAAAGACCCCCAATCGCCGCGCCTCGATACCTGGCGAGTTCCGCGAACCGTGGTGGATCTCGTCTCCGCGCGTCCCATTCACCTGGCCATCGTGGAAGGCATAAAAACCATGACCGGCGGCGAGGGCCCGTGGGTAAGCCCGTACCAAAAGCCGGTCGAGCCGGGCGTTCTGGTGGCGGGTCTCAATCCCGTAAGTACCGATGCGGTCGCCATGGCGGTAATGGGCTTCGATCCCATGGCCGATCGCGGCACGCCACCCTTCGAGCGCTGCGATAGCACCCTCAAGCTCGCCGAGGACGTGGGTCTGGGCACGCGGAATCTCGGCCGCATTGAGGTGATTGGTCCCAAAATCGCGGAGGTTCGCTTCGATTTCGCGGCGCTCCGCAGGGAGCGGGATCGCCTGCCGGAACGTCCCCTGGGAATGCGGGGATAGATTGCGCGCGGCCCTCCGATTCCTGCTCTTCGCCTCGATCGCGTACGCGCAAGATCTCTACCGCATGGAAAAAAGCGCCGACGCCATGGGCGCGACGTTTACCGTCGCGGTCTACGGCGCCGATCGCGCCAAAATGGAGGGCTCCATCGATGCCACACTCGCCGAAGCGCAGCGGCTCGACGCGCTGCTTTCCAACTACCGACCGGAGAGCGAATGGAGCAGACTCAATCGCACGGCCGCGAGCCACCCGGTACGCGTCTCCGCCGAGTTGTTCGGCTTGCTTTCGGCGTGCCTGGAATACAGCCGCGCAAGCCAGGGAGCCTTTGACATCACCGTCGGTCCCGTCATGAAGATCTGGGGATTCTATAAAAGCGCCGGCCGCCTCGCGCCGCCATCGGAAGTGGATGCCGTCCTGAAAACCGTCGGATACCGCCATCTTCACCTCGATCCGGCAGCGCAGACTGTGTCGTTCGACACCGCCGGCGTGGAACTCGACCCGGGAGGCATCGGCAAGGGGTACGCCGTCGACCGCATGGTGGAAATTCTGCGGCGGAGAGGCGTCGATCGCGCCCTGGTAGCCGGGTCCGACAGCAGCATCTACGGCCTCGGCGCGCCGCCCGGCGAGCCCCGCGGCTGGCTGGTAAGCATTCGCGATCCCCGCAACTCCCGCCAATCCGCGGCGGAAGTCTACCTGAAGGATATGTCGCTTTCCACGTCGGGTAGCTACGAGAAGTTCTTTCAGGCAGGCGGCCGCACATACTCCCACATCATGGACCCGCGCACCGGCTATCCCGCCCAGGGAACGGTATCGGTTTCCGTGGTCGCACCGCGCACCATCGACAGTGAAGCCTGGGCCAAGCCGTATTTCGTTAACGGCCGCCAATGGACCAAAGCACATCACCCCGCCGATTCGCGAATCTTTTTCTGCGACGCCGCGTGTGGATGGGTGGAATAGGCCGGGCTTCGATGGCGGAAGGCGCCGAATCTCAACCGATGATCTCCCGTGGTGGCCTTGCCAGTGCTCTCGAGGAAGAATCTTTCCGCCGAATTGGGGGCCGTTTGGCGTTGATGGTGGATGCCGTTTTTGCTCTTCGCGCCGGGACAGGAACCCCGTGCCTCAGGCCGTCCGCCGCTTAAGTTAAGCGGTGGATAAATGGCTTTCTCCTTTCGAATCAGCAAAAGTGGTTATCCGCACCGCTTATATTAGCGCCGCCAGGATTGATTTTGAGTTCCCGTAGAGCGGAAATTCGTTCTCCGGTTTTTTCTCTGCCCCTCTGTCAATCGAAACCGCTGGTGGGCGGCGATTCATAGCGCCGCCTTATCGCGCCGCGGCCCCGGACGCGCAAGTGGGCTTTACTTTCCCGCCGTTCCGATCACCGCAAAGAATGCCGCCTTCGGCTTTCCCTCGCGATCGAACAGCAGCGGATAGTTCGTCCGCCCCCGTACCGGGAAGTAATTCAGCCACGACGTGGCGTCCGTGACACCCCAGAAGGTCACCCGGCTGACCGTTGCGCGGTGCTTCACGAATACCTCGAACAGCTCCGCGTAGCGCTGCGCCAGTTCCTTCTGCCTGGCCTCCGGAAGCCCATTCACGTAAGGATTGAGCTCCGCTCCGCCCGCCGAGACCGCCGAAATATCGGCCGAAGTCCCCGGCGCCCGGCGTGGCAGCACGTCCACATCGAGTTCGGTGATGCACACCTTGACGCCCAGCGCCGCAAACGCCTCAATGGTATCGGCTTGCTGTTGCGGCGTGGGCCACGTGAGCTGATCGTGCCCCTGCAATCCCACCGCCGTGATTGGAATTCCCTGCGCCTTGAGCTTCTTGACGAGTTCCACCGCTCCGCTGCGCTTCGGTTCGTTCTCCAGCGAGTAGTCGTTATAGTAAAGCTCCGCCGCCGGGTCTGCCTCGTGCGCGAACTGAAACGCCTTAGCGATGTAGTCGTCCCCGATAATATTCAGCCAGGGCGATTTCCGCAGCGTGCCGTCGTCGTTGAGCGCTTCGTTCACCACGTCCCACCCGCCAATGCGGCCCCGGTAGCGGCCCACCACCGTCCGGATATGATCGTGCATGCGTTCGAGCAGCGCGTCGCGCGTGAGGGGCAGGCCTTTATCGTCTTTGAACACCCAGCCCGGGGTCTGGCTGTGCCACACCAGATTGTGGCCGACAATGAACATTTTGTGCTTCTCGCCGAACGCCACATATTGATCGGCAGGCCCGAAATTGTATCCATCCACGCGTGGATGAATCGACCCCCACTTCAGCGCATTCTCCGGTGAAATACTGTCGAATTGCGCCGCGACGATGGCGGCGTCGCGTTCGTCCTTTCCATCGACGTCGGCCTGATTGACCGCCGAGCCAATCCGGAATATGCCGCGAAACGCTTCCTTCAATGTAGTCGGCTGGGCTTGCACCGCACCCGTACTCAGAACAGCCAGACACACCAACCCGATGCTCGTGTTTCCCATGGTCTTATTCCTATATTGCCGGTGAGAATCCCTTCCGCCGGTCCGCTAATTCGTCCTGGATCTGGATGTTCAGCTTCTGTCCGATTCGATAGCAGATCAGGCAAACGATCACAACCACGAACAGCACCGTCGGAAAGAGGCTGATCGTCAAGCGGATGCCGCTTAGCGCGCCGGCCGACTGCACCGCGTTGGCGCGATATCCGAAGCCGGAAAGCAGCCAGCCGGCCATCGCGCCGCCCAGGCTCAAACCGGCCTTCAAACCGAAAATGATGGTGGCATAAATCACGCCGGTGATCCGCCGCCCGGTCTTCCACTCCGAGTAATCCACCACATCGGCATACATCGACCAGATCAACGGAATCGTTGGCGCATAGCTCAGCGCCCGGATATACTCGAGCAGGAAAATCGAACCGACCGCCTCGCGCGGCAGAAGCGCAAACAGCGCCATGAAAATCGTGGTCAGCGAGAATCCCGTAATCGCGACGGCTTTCTTGCCGAACTTCGTCGAAAGATACGTCGAGCAGAGCACGCCGATCACGGTGACAAACTGGCTCGACATATTGAAGAAGCTGAAACCCACAGAAGCCACATTCGTGCGGTTGGGGTCCACGATCAGTCCGAAGGTATTCAACAGGTACGGCCAGAGTCCGTGTCCCGAAGGATTCGCCAGACCGACATCCGCCAGAAGGTCGAACAACCGGTCGTGGTTCACGTAGTACTGAAAATAATACGAAAGCGTTCCGCCGCGCATCGCCAGCACCGAGAAATGCGCCAGCGTCAGAATGAACATCGCCACCCACGGCCCGGTTGCGAGCAGCGTTCGAAAATCCTTTTTGGCGTCCGATTTTTGCTTCGGATCGGGCTGGATGCGCTCGCGCGTCGTCGCGAAGGTGATCAGAAAGAGCACCACGCAGACCGATGCCCACAATCCCATCGTCATCTGCCAGCCCCTGGCATTGTCTCCGTGCCCGAATTTCGCGACCAGCGGCAGCGTGAATCCGCCCACCAGCAACTGCGCGACCATCGCCGCCACGAAGCGGTAGGACGAGAGGCTCGTGCGCTCATTCACATCGCCCGTCATCACTCCGGTGAGCGCGGAATACGGCGTGTTATTGGCCGAATAGAGCGTCATCAGCATGATGTTGGTGACGCACGCGTAGACGATTTTTCCGGCGGCGGAGAAATTCGGCGTAGTATAGGCGATCACCATCACCACGCCCCACGGCAGGGCCGTCCACAACACCCAAGGACGAAACTTTCCCCAGCGTGTGTTGGTGCGATCCGCCGTCACGCCCATTAGAGGATCGAAGAAAGCGTCCCAGAGCCGCCCCACCAGCAGAAGCGATCCGGCCACCGCCGCCACAATTCCCATGGTGTCGGTGTAGAAATTCAACTGGAACAGGATCATCGTCTGAAAGACGAAGTTGGCCGCGCCGTCGCCAAGGCTGTAGCCCGCCTTCTCCAGGAACGAAAGCTTTTGGACCCTTGGTTCGCTCATTTCACCGCCAGCGTTACTTTCTGCAAGTCGGCATCGCGCGAGGAGTTGCCGATCATAATCTCGAAATCTCCGGACTCCACGGTGTGCTTCATGTTGGCATTGTAGAACGCCAGCAGTTCGGGCGTGATGTCAAAGGTTACCGTCCGTTTTTCGCCGGGTTCGAGCGCCACTCGCTGGAATCCCTTCAGCTCCTTGACCGGGCGCGTAGCCGAACTGAACACATCGCGAATGTACATCTGCACCGTCTCGCTGCCCGCCCGCCCGCCCGTGTTCGCCACATCGGCAGATACCCGCGCGGACGCGCCGTTCCCGATGGTTTTCTTATCCAGGCGCACGTTGTCGATTTTGAAGGTAGTGTAGCTCAGGCCGAAGCCGAACGGATAAAGCGGGGTCACGTCGTCGAAAAGATAGCCGCGCCGGGCCGTCGGTTTGTGATTGTAGAATGCCGGAATATGGCCGGATGATCGCGGAATCGTGATCGGCAGCTTTCCCCCGGGATTGCAGTCGCCGAACAGCACCTCGGCCACGGCGTGTCCCGTCTCCTGCCCGAGGTACCAGCATTCGAAAATGGCCGGCACTTCGCGCGCCAGCAGGTTGATGGAAAGCGGCCGCCCGTTGAACAGAAATACGATCACCGGTTTCCCGGTCGCGAGCATCGCGCGCACCAGTTCTTCCTGGCGCCCTACCAGATGGAGGCTCGGCCGGTCGCCCAAATGCCAGAAAGCCCATGCCTCGCGCGAAGTCTGTTCGTTTCCGCCGATCGCCAGCACGATCACGTCCGCCTGCTCCGCCACTTTCACCGCTTCGGCGATCTGCTTGCGATCTTCCGCCGGGTCGGGCGCCACCACCTCGTCCTGTACCCAGGATCCGCCCACGGTAATCTTGCAGCCCTCGCTGTAGAGCACCTTAGCGCGGCCGCCCACCCTGGCTTTGATCCCCTCGAGGACACTCACATCGTGCTTGGGGATGCCGCTGTATCCGCCCAGCATGCTGCGATTGGCGTTCGGCCCGATCACAGCAATCGTCTGAAGCCGGTTCAGCGAAAGGGGCACGGTCTGGTTCTCGTTCTTGAGCAGGGTGATGGTTTGCCGCGCCGCTTCCAGCGCGAGCTGGCGATGTTCGTCGCAACCCACCAGCCGGTCGGCGTAATCGGGATCGACATACGGATCGTCGAAAAGCCCCAACTGAAACTTGGCGTGCAGCATCGGGGCCACCAGCTCATCGAGCTGCTTTTCCTTCAGCTTGCCCTTGCGCACCAGTTCCACCAGGTGCAGATAGCATTCCGGCTCCGGCAGCTCGATGTTGACACCCGCCTCCACCGCCAGCCGGCAGGCTTCCTTTAAATCGGGCGCCACGCCGTGTCCGCCCACATCCTTGCGCGATTTCAGCTCGAGAATGGCGTAATAGTCGGAGACCACGAAACCTTTGAAGCCCCACTCCTTACGGAGCACATCGCGGAGCAGCCAGCGGTTGGCGTGCGAGGGAATGCCGTCGATCTCGTTATACGAAGCCATGACGCTCATGGCGCCGCCCTTTTTGATGGCTTCCTGGAAGGTATATAAAAAGGTTTCCCGCAGCACCCGCTCGGATACGTTCACCGGAGCGCAATTCGTGCCCGATTCCGGTTGTCCGTGCGCCGCAAAATGCTTCAGCGTGGCGATCACGTGCTTTTTGTCTTTGAAAGTGGCGTCGCCCTGAAATCCGCGCACGGCCGCGATTCCCATGCGCGAAACCAGGAAGGGATCTTCGCCGTAAGTCTCTTCCACCCGCCCCCAGCGTGGGTCGCGAGCCACATCCACCACCGGCGTCAAGGCCTGGTGCGCACCCCGGGACCGCGCCTCCGCCGCCGTCATGGCAAAAAGCGACTTCACCAGCTCCGGATTGAACGTGGCGGCCAGCCCGATGGGCTGCGGGAAGCTGGTCCCCCCGATCGCCGCGTGGCCGTGCAGGCATTCCTCGTGAAAAATCACCGGTATACCGAGCCGGCTCTTCTCCAAAAAGAATTTTTGGATGGCGTTGGTCAACTCCGCCATTGTGCGCGCCGTCCGGTTATCGGCTGAATCGCGCGGCCCGCCGGCATCGCTCGGACGGCCAACCTGCCCGAGCCCGCGGCCATGACGAAAGGCCTTTTTCGCCTTGGCGGCGTCGAAATTGCCCTTGTCGTCAACTAGCGTCTCGGCCTTTTTTTGCCAGACGCACATCATTTGGGCGGCTTTTTCCTCGAGCGTCATGCGAGCCAGGAGGTCCTTCACTCGTTTGGCGGGCGCAAGCGCCGGATTACGATACGCCGGGACTTTCGAAGATGGCTTTTTCATGTGGCTAAACGCCTTCGTTGCGGAACCAAACTATACCTGGATTGCAGCTTGGGACGCAAGAAGGGAAAATTTCGCCACGCGAGATGCGCCGGAACCACGGCAACTTCGGCGGCATCGACAGGTCCGTGTGGAGTGGCCATCCCGCAAGCGAGGATTGACCGCCCAAGCTACCTCCCTTTCCTCCTTGACACCAATTTTGTTCTGATATACAACTAAATTGCATAATAATATAGTTTGGAATCCGAAATTAACGGTTTTTTGGGTGAGAGCAGCTTGCTTCGGGAGGTAAGTCCAAGTTATGAAACGATGGGGTCTTTGTTTGATCCTATGCATCCTCGCTTTGGTTGCATTAAGCGGGCGTCTCGTTCACGCCCAAGTCCTCTACGGGTCGCTGACCGGCAACGTTACCGATCCGACGGGCGCAGCCATTCCGGGCGCCCATGTCGTAGCCATCAACCAGGCCACGAACTTCACCAGTGAACTCGATACCGACTCGCACGGCGTATATCGTTTCACCGACCTGTTGTCGGGATTCTACAAGGTGACAGTGACCGCCAAATCATTCCGGACCTTCGTCGAGACCGACGTCGAGGTGCAGGTATCGGGTGTCCGCCGCGTGGATGTACAACTTACGATTTCCGCTACCACTGACTCCGTCCAGATCTCCGCCGACTCGGTCGTGCTCCAAACCGATAAGGCCGATATCCACACCGAAATCACTCCCAGCGAGATCGAAAACCTGCCCTATAACGGGACTGAGGGCAAGAACTTCCAGGCGCTTCTGCTCTTGCAACCCGGCGCCAACACCACCGCCGGAACCGGCGAGGCCAATTCCGCCGCCGGCAACCCGCAGCGCGCCATCACCGTCTCCCAGAACGGCATATCTTCTCAGGCCAACAATACCCGCCTCGACGGCGCCACCGACGCTTATCCCTGGCTGCCCGTCAATGTAGCCTACATTCCGTCGCCGGAGGCCATCGATACCGTCAGCGTCAGCGCTAATGCGTTCGATGCCGAGCAGGGTTCGGCCGGAGGCGCGGCGATCAACGTCACCATCAAATCCGGGACCAACGACCTCCATGGTGTGGCGTTCGAACGTAACACCAACAACGACATTACGGCCGTCAACAACTACTTCAGCCATCCCGGGCGCCTTTCCAAGAATATTCAAAACCAGTTCGGCTTCGCCATCGGCGGACCGGTCTGGATTCCCAAAATCATTCACGGCAAAAACAAGCTTTTCTGGTTCATGGATTACGAGAGCACCCGCCAGGCCCAATACTCCAGCGATGTGAACCTGACCCTGCCCACGGCCGCCATGCGCACGGGCGATTTCAGCGCCACCGGAACCACCATTTACGATCCACTAACTGGAGCCGCCAATGGCACCGGCCGCCAGCCATTCGCCGGCAACGTGATCCCGTCGAACCGCATCGCCGCCGCCTCCCAGATACTGGCTTCTCAGCTTCCCGCCCTGACCCGGCCGAACCAGTATCTGACCAACTTCGATGCTTACGGCGACACGCACTACATCGTCAATCGCTGGGATTGGAAGGCCAACTACAATCCCAACGAGAAGGCTGCGATTTGGGGCCGGTACAGCGTTTCGCCGATGAACATCATCGACCCGTTCGTGCTGGGTAAAGATGCCGGCGACGCCTTTAGCGGAGGCAATCCCATCAATGCCGGCGGCCGCGTGCAGGTGGCTGCCGCGGGCATGACCTATGCCCTGTCTCCCACTCTGGTGCTCGACGGCAATGCCGGCTACACGCGCCAGCACATCGGCGCCAATGGCGACCAGATAGACGGCGACTATGGTTTGAATACGCTGCACATTCCGGGCACCAACGGGATCGGTCCGAACTACATGGGCATTCCCGGCTTCCAGACGGCCGGTATTGCCAATATTGGCAACACCAACACCGGCAGCCCGTTCGAGTTCCGCGACAATCAATATACCGCCGTCCTCAACCTGTCGAAGACCAAGGGCACGCACAACCTGCGCTTCGGCTGGGAGTACGACAAGTACGCCCTGAATCACTTTCAGCCGCAAGGTGGAACCTTCGGCACCGCCCGCGGCACGTTCGACTTCAATGGCTCGCTGGCCGCACTTCCAACCTCGGCCGGCGGCGCCGCTATCAACGCCGGCACGCCTTCCAACTCGTGGGCGCAGTTCCTGCTCGGGTATCCCGATGAAACCGGCAAAGTGACGCAGTTCAACAACCCCAATGCATTGCGCTTCTCCAACTGGGCGCTCTACGCTCGCGATCAGTGGCAGATTTCCCCGAAGGTCACCGTCGATTACGGCCTCCGGTGGGAATATTACCCGATTTACTCGCACGACTACTTCGGTGCTGTCCGCTTCGATCCCGCCACCGAATTTATCTACGTCGGCGGCGAAGGTGGCACCCCGTGGGACGCCGGCGCCACTGCCTCTAAAAAGGGTTTCGCCCCGCGCATCGGACTGGCTTACCGATTGAACGAAAAGACGGTGATCCGCAGCGGCTACGGCATGAGCGTAGACCCCGACAACATGCGCAACCAGCGCAATCAGTACCCCTCGGTGGTGAATAACTTCTACCAGCAGCCGCTGGCCTACGAATTCGTCAGCTACGCCGGAGTTCCCAACTCCGACGGAGCCACACAGGTCAACCTCACCGACGGTATCCCCACGGCAACCTTCCCCTCCATCAGTCAGGGTGTGATCAAGCCGGCGTCCGGCGCTTCCGCCACCACCTACCTGCCCAACATCAGCACCGTAACCTTCCCGCAGAACTTCGACCGAGGCTATTACCAGACGTGGAACTTCTTCGTGCAACGCGAGTTCTCTCCGACTCTGACGGCGCAAGTAGGTTATGTCGGCACGCATGGAGTCCGGATCGACAACTACGTCAACATCAACGGCTCGGCACCAGGCACCGGCACCGCCGGCAGGCAGTTCTACCCGAATCTCGATACCGACCTCAACTCGGTGAAGCCTTTCGGCGCCATGACGTATGAGGGATTGCAGGCGACCGTCCGGAAACGCATCGGCGCATCCATATTCGGCGCCAGCTATGCGTTTTCCAAGGCCATCGACAACTACAACGGCGACAACGACGACGGCACCGTGTGGCGCACCTACCCGCTATCGTACTCACTCGACAAGGCCCTGTCGGGCATCAACCGGCAGCAGACGCTCAGCATTTACTGGGTGTACAACCTGCCGTTCGGCAAGGGTCACACCCTGTTCAACAAAGGCGCCGCGGCCGCAATCATCGGCGGGTGGCAGATCAATGGGACCATCGCCCGCTATAGCGGCCT
>DATJMA010000122.1:0-50992 GCA_035509055.1 Bryobacteraceae bacterium
AAGAACAAGGTCCGGAGTCTGATCACCCGAAAACCGGAAGAAGACGATGACCCCGATCTCATGGCTTTCGTGGGAGCGCCGCTCAAGCCGCGTCCGCCGCTGAAAAGTTCGTCCGTTGCCGTCCAGCCGGAGCAGTGAAACCGCCCGCCCCGGAACCCTCGAAGCTGTGATATATCCTGGTGGGTGCCGAATAAGGGCCGGAAACTCGATCCTGGCGCGGAATTGCCTGCCCGCCAGCGCCGAATCAGCCGGCGTTGCGGGCCAGCCAATCCCGGCTCGGTCCCCTCAACGCGGGCCTTTCCATCAACCCGCTCGAAAGCGCCGCGCGCCCTATGGGCACGGACACAATAAGACGTGGTCGCCATGTATCTTACCAAGAGACTTTTCGCCTGCCTGCTGGCCGTTTCCGTGTTACCGCTTCTCGCGCAGGAGGATATGCCGCCCGCCCCGCGCGCCGGTCGCGGCCCTGCCGGCCGGGGCGCCAGCACGCGTGAATTCCTGGGACTCGGCCCCGCGCCGGACGCCGCCGCCGCGGCGCGCGGCGAAAAGCTATATGCCCCCAGTTGCGGATTCTGCCACGGCGATAAGGCTCACGGCGCTTCCGGTCCGAACCTCGTCCGCTCCGAAGTTGTGCTGCACGACGAAAAGGGCGAACAGATTGGGGCCGTGGTTTCCCAGGGACGCCCCGATAAGGGAATGCCGGCGTTCGCCCAGTTCACCAAGGATCAGCTGTACGATATCGCCGAGTTCCTGCATATGCAGGTCGAGTTAGTGGCCAATCGCGGGATTTACAAGCGTCTCAACGTGGTTACCGGCGATGCCAAAGCCGGCGAAGCCTATTTCAATGGCCCCGGCGCCTGCAACACCTGCCACTCCCCGAGTGGCGATCTGGCCCATATCGGTTCGCGCTACCAGCCCGACCAGTTGCAGACCCGTTTCATCTGGCCCGGCGCGAGCGGCTTCGGCGGAGGGCGCGCCTCCCCGCAAAAAGTGACCGTTACACTGCCATCCGGCGAGACCATCACCGGCACCCTGAAGCGCCAGGACGACTTCAATATTTCGCTCTACGATGCCCAAGGCAACTATCATTCCTGGCCCCGCGATTCCGTCAAAGTACAAATCGAGGACAGATTGGCCGCCCATCGGGAGTTACTCGCCAAATATACCGACAAGGACATGCACGATCTCACGGCTTACCTCGTGACCTTGAAATGAAACCCCGACTCTGCGCCTCATACGAGTGCGAACCATCTGCGTCGTCTTGCCGCTTATCCCACCAGTGATTGCGGAAACTCGGCACCGGGCTCCCCTGGCCGTAAACATTCCTGCCGTCTTCCAGCCGGTATTCCGGCCCAAATCAAACAGTCCCGCGCATGCCAAAGGGGCGGCCGGCCGCCGGTGCGGAGGCGGAGAAAATCAGGGCAAGCTCACATGCAGTTCTTGCCCGAGCATAGATTCTTGCTGAAAAAGGGCAGCACATGGTTCTGAAAGCGATCGGCCACGGCGCTGGTGTGCGTCCCCGGATAAATCTCGAAGCTGTTGGCGATACCGTAATTGTCCAGCACCTGGTGCAGCTTGCCGGCATCGAACCGCAAGCCGTCCTGATCGCCGACATCCATGGCGATGGCGCGATACTGCCGCAGATTCCCGATGTACTGGTCCACGAACGCCAGCGGCGCGTTCGCCGCCCATTTCGCCAGCACATCCTGCTGCACCACGCCGTCTTTGGTCGGCAGATCCAGATACAGCGGCGGATTTTTCGGATCGGGCGACCACGCCGCGGCCGATGCAAGCTGGGCGCGCAGTCCGAACGACAGCTTGGCGGAATCCGCCTCCGTCTTCACCGCCTCCAGCGCCTTCTCGGCTTCGGGATTGGCGGGTCCGGCGCCGCGCGCCGACAGGCAGCACGGGCTCATGATGTACAGGCTGCCGAAAACATCCGGATGCTTCATGCCGATCCGGCTGGCGCCATATCCGCCCATCGAGTGGCCCACCAGCCCGCGGCTCGTCCGCCGCGCAATGGTCCGGTAGTGGGCGTCGATGTATGCCACCACGTCGTGCGCAATGAACTTCTCGAAATCGCCGGTAGTTGCCGAACTCGAGTACATCGATCCGTTGTGTACCGTTTTCGAATCCGGCAGCACCACAATCATGTCCTGCGCTCCCTGCGCGAAAGCGCCCTCGATCGTCTGCGGTACATGGATTTCCTTCGACCACTGCTCGGCGCCGATCGAGTATCCGTGCAGTGCGTACACCGTGGGATAGCGCCGGTTCTTCGCCGTCGCATATCCTGGCGGCAGGAACACCAGGACGTCGCGTTCAACGGCGTCGCCCTCCAGATTGTTCTCCAGCGCGGCGCCGTGAATCTTGATGTGCTCGACCGTGACCGGCTTGGCCCCCGGCACTACCGGAGGCACTTCCGTCTTGACCTGGGCCAGGGCCGGAATCGCCAATCCACAAACCAGTGTCAGCCGCCCCAATGTATGCGCTTTCGCAACTTGCATGCAAATTACCATACCACCACCCGTGCCCGCGCGAAAGTAAGCGCTGGGCTTGCCGGCTGCGCCGCCCCACCCGTGGCGGCTTTGCGAGAAAATCGTTCTTGGCTTTCGCCCGAAGAAAGCCGCTCATTCCATGCACTGCGTCAGCGTTGGTGAAATCCTCTGGGACCTGATTGGCGACTCCGAATATCTCGGCGGCGCCGTCCTCAACTTCTCCGTTCAATTGACCCGCCTGGGACACCAGGTATCTCTCGTCAGCGCCGTCGGCGAGGACAGCCGCGGCCGCCGCGCCCTCGCCCAAGCACGCCACCTGGGACTTCCGACACGTTTCATCCGCACCGTCTCCGATCACCCCACCGGCATTGTCACCGTCACGGTGGATGCCGGCGGACAGCCGTCCTACGTCATCCACCGCCCCGCCGCCTACGATTTCGCTGCGCTCAACGACCCGGATTTCGCCTCGCTCGCCTCACCTCCGCCCGATTGGATCGCTTTCGGCACGCTCCACTCCATGCATCCCGGCGCGCGGCAACTGGTGCAAACTGTAATCGGGCATTTCCCCAACGCCCGCCGCTTCTACGACGTCAATCTGCGCCGCGATTCCTACACTCCCGAACTCGTAAAAAGCCTCCTCGCCAGCGCTCACGTGGTGAAACTCAATGACGCGGAAGTCGCCACCGTCGGGGAAATGCTCGGCGCTTCACCCCGCGGCCTCGAAGCTTTCTGCCGCGAATATTCAGCCCGCTTCGGTTGGCATGCGGTCTGCGTCACCCGCGGCAGTGACGGATGTGCCCTCCTGCTCCGCGGAGAGTACCTCGAACTTTCCGGCTATCGCGTCACCGTAGCCGATACTGTCGGCGCCGGCGATGCGTTCGCCGCCGCTCTCGTCCACGGCATCCAATCCGCATGGCCTGCGCGCGAAGTCGCTGATTTCGCCAACCGCCTCGGCGCGTTGGTCGCCAGCCGTCGGGGAGGCGTTCCCGTCTGGTCGCTGGAAGAATTGGGATCTTTCTAGTGCCGCGGCCGCCTGATCGATTTCCTCGCGTCTCGAAGCATTGCCCCTTGCACGGCCTTGCCTCGGGATAGCCATTACGGCGATTTTCACGCCATCAGGTACCTATTGCTCCCCGAATGCCGCCCATGGAATCGTGATCGAGCCGATTCCATTTGACCCCCGGTCGAACACCATCATCCTGAGCCGCGCCATTCTCTGGCCGGATGGCACTCTTTCGGTGATCCGGATTCCGTCCTTGAGCGCGGCATCCCGCTCGGCGGCCGTAAAGTTAATATCCAGCGGCGCCGCGGGAGTTGAGGATACGGCTCCCTTTTCCGAATACCCCACCGCCATCAGGCGCAATTGACCGGTGAATCGATCGCCTTCCGGCACCAGCGAGACGTCTCCGGCGTTGACTCTCAGCGTGACGATCGATCCGCCGGCCTTGGTGGGATCCGGCGAAACATTGGCCCGCAGCCCGATTTCCGCCGCGTCGAGCACCGCACCGGCGGTCGCGCGGAACGCGTCGGAAGACCGGCTTCCGGCCTCCATCTTCCAGGCATAGTATCCCGTCTTGGCCTGTATCCGGACACCTTTGCGCGTGGTGGTGATACGCAGCTTGTGGAACTTGTCGTCGAAATTCGTGTTGGACGGGAAATATCCGATCTGGTAAGAAAAATTCAAATCGCGAATCGATTGTTGAATTGCCGATCCGATGACCTTATCGCTGCTCCGCCGTCCGCCCGTCAGATCGGCCAGCAGGTTCATGGTTTCAATCTCCGACATCCCCGTCCCCCCGCCGCCGGTAGCCCCATTTCCATCGGAAGTCGCCCCAATATTGTCGGACCTTCCCATCATGATCTCCCGAACCGGGTAGAGCGCAACGTAGGACCGGTCCAAAGCTTCCGACAATTTGCGGATTTCAGGCGTAAAGTCGATCGGCTGGCCGATATCCGAACGGATTTCGCCCAGAAAGTCGGGCACTCCGTCCGTCACCCAAATGATGTTTTTCCGTCCCGGAACGGCCGCTACCCGGGCGCCCAGTGATTCCAGCGCTTGGAATGTCAGCAGGATGCGTCCAAAAACGTCGATATCCACGGGCCGCGACCTCGTCACGGCCTTGATGGCACTGTCGAGCATCGGCTTGGCGCGCTGGTTCCAGCGGCCCGAAGCCGGTTCGGGTTCGGACGCCTGCCCGTCGTCCGGTGCTTCCGGAGGCCGGACATCGTGAACCGGGAAAATCGAGCCGTCGTTGGACATGACGTACAAATAGACCGAACTGGCGTCCTCGATCTGGGGAAGATCGCGCTCCAGTTGGTTCGCCGCGTACCCCCGGGCGCCAAATCCCATATTGAGCATGTCGAGCAAGATAATGGTCGCGCCGCGAGGCTGCCCGGCGACCCGGTTGGAGAAGTCATGCGGTCCGACGGTGTTGGCCGGCTCCCGATGTTTGCCCGCGCGGTTCGCGCGGAAAAACGAAATTGTCTGTGGTTTGCCGGCGTCCGATACCTGAAAATCGGCGGCGGTCAAATCCGTGACCGGTTGTCCGCGATTGTCGAGCGCGATGACGTTGAGGTCCATCAGCCGGGGTTCCGGCGTTCCCGACCCCTCGGCGGCCACTGGCGCCAGCAGCAAAAACAAAGCGGTTGCGACAGGGATTTTCACCATATCCTCCCCACCCAACCTTATGAAAACTATACCTCAATCTGACTGCCGCAGGGGCGGCCGCCGGGCCCCGTTCCGATTCTTGTCCTCATCTCGCACTATTTAGATATAATCAGGACGTAAACTCTCAAATTGCCAAGGAGGGTTCCCCATGGCCAACGGCGTCAATCGAAGAAGTCTCTTTCAACTGGCGGGAGCAGCCGCACTCCTGCGCAGCAAAGTGGCGGGCGCGCAGCAGGCGCAGCCGCCCTCCAACCGGCCTCCCCGGTTTCCAATGAATTTCGGCGGCCATCCCGAGTCCTTTCCCGCGCCCGACTTCCGTTCCACCGTCGCCATCGCCCACGGCGCCCAACGCCGCCAGAACGTTTACAACGCTCTCAAGTCCATTGACCCGCAACTCCAGGCGAAGATGAAGGGCAAAAAATACGTGGTGATCAAGCCCAACTTCGTCAACACCACGAACCAGCTTGCTGCCCTCCACGCCGACGCCGTCCGCGGCATCCTCGACTATCTCTCCGAAAGCTTCAAGGGCCCCGCCGTCGTCGCCGAGTCCTCCGCCGGCGATACTAAGGACGCGTACGACAACTACAAGTACCACGCTTTGACTTCGGAATATCGCCGCCAGCAGGTCAAGCTCATCGACCTGAACGACGAAGCTAAGTTCGAGCGCGTGGCGCTTCTCGATCAGGACCTGCACATCGTGCCGTGCCGCATCGCCGCCCGCCTGCTCGACCCCGAAGCGTTCGTGATCTCCGCCTGCATGCTCAAGACCCACAACACCGTCATCGCCTCTCTCTCCATCAAGAATATGGTGCTCGGGGCGCCCCTGCATCAGGCTACCGGGGAAACTCCGCGCTGGAACGAGAAACGCAAATTCCACGTCGGCCTCCGTCAGACGCACTACAACATGATGGTCACCGCCCAGCGGCTCAACTGGGGCGCCTCCGTCATCGACGGCTATGAGGGTATGGAAGGCAATGGCCCCAATTCGGGTACGCCGGTCGCCTCCCGCATCGCGCTGGCTTCCACCGATTTTGTTGCCGCCGACCGCGTCGCCGCCGAAACCATGGGAATTGACCCCGAGTGGCTCGGTTACGTGAAATACTGCGGCCAGGTCGGCCTGGGCCAGTTCGACCCCTTGAAAATCGAAATCGTCGGAGCCAAGGTTGCCGATGTGAAGAAAGCCTATCGCATGCACCCCGATATCGAACGCGAACTCAAATGGCAGGGTCCGCTGACGGAGTTGCCGTTCAATCTCGGCTGGGTGCGCGCCCTCGATTACACCCGCGAAGGCTAAGTACCGGACCGCTCGAAAGTCTTCGTAATGGCCATCCCGAGGCAAGGCCTGGCAAGGGCAATGCTTCGAGACGCGACGAAATGGTTCGTGCGGTCTTTGCACCAGGTGCGGGCAGGCGCCTCCGCTGCGGGCCGCGGTTGGAACAGCACTAGAATGGTGCTTATGCTCGCCGTGCATCTCGAAAATGGCGCCGTTTCGGTGCGCGAGATTCCCATTCCCGTGCGGCCTCCCGGATTTGCCTTGCTGCGGCTGATGGTCGCGGGAATTTGCAATACCGACCTGGAATTGCAGCGCGGATATTACGGATTCGCCGGCATCCCCGGGCACGAATTCGTGGCGGAAGTGGCGGCTGCCGGCACACCCTCGCTCGTCGGAAGGCGCGTGGTCGGCGAAATCAACCTTGCGTGCCATGCCTGCGAATGGTGCGCGCGCGGCCTGGCCCGCCACTGCCCGCATCGCACCGTGCTCGGAATCGTCCGGCATCCCGGCGCGTTCCAGGAGTATTTTTTGCTGCCGGAGCGGAATCTGCACTTCGTCCCCGAAGGAATCGCCAACCCGCGCGCGGTATTCACCGAGCCATTGGCCGCCGCTTGCGAAATTCTCGACCAGGTTGCTATCCCGCCGGGCGATACGGTGGCCGTTCTGGGAGATGGCAAATTGGGACTGCTGATCGCCATGGTGCTGCGCACGCACGGCTGCCGTGTGCGCCAATTCGGACGGCACGCCGAGAAACTGGCCATCGCCGCCGGCGCCGGAATCGAGACCGGACTCGCGGCCAATTGTACACCGTCCGCGGAATATGGTTGGGTCGTGGATGCCACGGGCAGCGCGGAGGGATTGCGTGCGGCGGCAGCGATGGTGCGCCCGCGCGGGACCGTGATTATGAAATCCACGGTGCACGGGTTGGCGGCAATCGATACCGCTCCGCTCATCGTCAATGAGATCACGCTCGTGGGTTCGCGCTGCGGGCGGTTCGAAGCCGCTCTTCCGCTTCTCGCCCACGAGGGCATACGGCTGGAATCGATGGTTGCCGCGCGCTATCCTTTGCGGGAGGCCGTGGAGGCTTTCGCGCGTGCCGCGTCGCCGGGCACGCTGAAAGTGCTCCTCACGGCGTGAAGAAGGGGTCCATACATGAGGAAGACGGCACTTTTAACTGCGATTGCGCTTGCAAGCGCGGCGATTTCTTCCGCCCAGGGCTCGGGCGGATTCGTGGGCGTCGCAAACGGAGCGTTGACGCTCAATAATGCTCCCTTCCGCTTCGGCGGCACCAATTCCTATGCGCTGATGCAGGAGTCCCAAACCGTCGTGGAACAGGTGCTCGGGACGGCGGCGGCGAACCACTTCACCGGCCTCCGGATGTGGGGCTTCACCGACGTTGCGAGCAGCGCCAATACGTCTTTTTACCTCCAGAATTTCTCCGGCGGCTCCCCGCAATTTAATGATGGCGTCAACGGGCTCGCCAACGTGGACTATGCCATCTACAAGGCGGGACAACTCGGGCTTAAGCTCATTGTCACCCTGACCAACAACTGGACCGACTACGGCGGCATGGATACCTATAGCGAAGCGCGCGGCCTCCAGTATCACGACCAGTTCTATACCGATCCCACCGTCATCCAGTGGTACGAAAACTGGGTGAGCCACGTTTTGAACCATGTCAATACCATCTCCGGTGTGGCTTACAAGAACGACCCCACCATCATGATTTGGGAACTGGCAAATGAGCCCCGCTGCCAGGGATCGGGAACAGCGTCGGGGGGATTGCCTTCATCGGGAACCTGCAACCCGCAATCCATCGTCTCGTGGATTTCCACCGTATCGGCGTTTCTGAAAAGCATCGACAGCAATCATCTGGTGGCGATCGGCGACGAAGGCTTTTTCTGCAACAGTGCCGGCGTGCCCGCGAGCCTCAACATCTGTTACGCCGGCGTGGACAGTGTGGCATTCTCGCAGGTGCCGGGCGTGGACGTTGTCGGCTTCCACCTTTACCCCGATACCTGGAGTCAGACTGCCGCCTGGGGCGAGCAGTACATCACCCAGCACATCGTTTCCGCCAAAGCCGTCGGCAAGCCGGTCTACATGGGCGAATTCGGAATCCTGGAAGGCAACATCCGCAACAGCCTATATGACGATTACACCAATTTGATCCTCCAAAACGGCGGCAGCGGCGCGCTGTTCTGGGACTTGTTGGCCGGCCAGCCATCGCCTGCCAACTCCGAAGCTCTCAGCTCGTTCGACCTCGAAGCGGGAAGCCCGATTCTGTCTACCGTCGGCAATTTCGCGCAGACCATGGCGGGGCAGGGAACGGCATTTCCGCCCGTCGCCGGCGATCAATGGGCCCAAGGCGTTTTCGGCGATCCCGTGACCCTCAATCCGATGGGCAATGCGGTCGCATTCGGCGGCGCCAGCATCGATCCCAAGACCATCGACCTCGATCCCAACACGCCCGGCGTGCAATCCAGCATCTCTGTTTATGCCGGAACGTTTGCGGTGGTAGGTCAGAGCGTGCAGTTCACGCCATCGTCAGGCTTCAACGGCGTCTCCATCTGTCCGTACACCTTGTCCGACACCAAGGGCAGCGTTTCGAATGTGGCGTATTTGATCGTGACGGTACCCGCCAGCCCGACCGGTACCGCCGAACTGGAGTCCTTCGAAACCGGTACCGACGGCTGGGGCGCGTTGGCTGAGAGCTATGCAATCGGGACAGTGTCGCAAACCACCGCGTTCCACACCGATGGCAGTTATGGGCTTGCCGCAAACGTGACGCAGAAGGGCTGGTTCGGAGCGCAGCTGTCTTCTCCGGTGGATCTTACCGGCAGGCCCTCGATGTCCGTGGACGTTCAACTTTCGGCCGCGGGACTCTCCGGCATTGCCTTTCAGTCCGGCGCGGGAGCCGTATGGTGCCAGAATGCCACCCTTCCGACCGTCCCGGCAAACACCACCACCACCGTGACGCTTCAGCTCCAGGCGTCGCAGCTTCAGTGCTTTCCTTCGACCGGCTCGCCGACTCTTTCCGACGTCACCGCACTTTACGTCTGGCTGCCCAATATCGGCACGGATTACATCGACAATCTGCGCGCCGCTCCTGTTACCACTCCGCCTCCTCCGCCCACGCTGCCAACCATCAGCAGCGTTTCGAATTCGGCCGGGTATCAGGCGGGCGCGGCATCGGGCTCCTATTTCTCGATCTACGGCAATAGCTTCCTGCCGGCAAATGCCGCGCCCACCTTCTGGAGCGGATGGATCGTGAACGGGAACCTGCCGGCGAGTCTCGGCGGGATTAGTGTCACCATCGGCGGACAGGCGGCGTACCTTTATTATGCTTCCCCAACCCAGATCAACGCGGTTGCGCCGTTACTGACGCCCGGACCCGCGCAGGTGGTGGTCACCACTTCGGCCGGGAACAGCGCCCCGTTCTCCATCACGGCAGCCAACGCCCAGCCGGCGTTCTTTCCCTGGCCCGGCGGTTTTGCAGTTGCCACACACCTCGATTACTCCTACGCCGTTCCGAATGGAACCTTCAGCGTGACCACGAAGCCGGCGAGCCCGGGAGAGACTATTGTCCTGTGGGGCACCGGCTTCGGCAATACCACTCCGCTGGCCCCGGTCGGGCAGGAAGTGCCACCCTCGTCGTATGCCGTCTCCGGCGTGAGCGTCACCATCGGGAACACTCCCGCGCAGGTGTATGGAACGGCCCTCGCGCCCGGTTTAGCCGGCCTCTATCAGGTGGCCATTCAGGTCCCCGCCAGCCTCCCGGGCGGGACCTACAACCTGGTTGCAACCGTGAATGGCGTCCAGTCGCCGCCGTTGAGTTTTGCGGTCCAGTAGCGCCGCGCTACATCTCACACCGGTGCCCAATAGCGCTCTGAACGTCGATCACGTTAAGGCTGCCATCCGAGTTCCCGGCCGCGCGGCGATGGTGCCGGCGGATTGCGTCACCGTTACGGTCTGCGCCGCTGCCGGAGTAGCCGGAATGACTTCAAGCCGCAACTGGTGCCAAACGTTGCAAGGTAATTGAATCAATGGGATAGCCGGAGCCGAGGGGTTGCCGGGTGGGTCCGGTTTCAGACCGCAACTCAAGTTGGTTGCGGCTTGCAGCGGCTCCAGGACCGCCACAAGCCGTCAATTCCAAAGGGCGACAACTGCATTGAGAAACGCAATTCCTCCGAAATCGCGTCCTTGCAGCCACTATACCGAAGCTGTGTCGATTCGCACCCCGCATAAACAGGTAGGAATGTGAAAGGCGGTACCATGACCCTGCCTTCGATTGATCCCCAGCGGCAGTCAGCCGCCTGCCCCGCCGGCGCCCATTCCGCTAACCTACGGTAACCAACCTTCCGCTAATGGACCGGTCTTCCGGACCGGCGGTATAAGGAGCCATGCTATCGTCCCGCAGTGTTCGCGCCACCCTCTTCGCTTGCCTTTCGGCTTCCGCTTTGACCGCGCAGACGGCGCGCATTCCTGGTCCGGTCGACGGGCGCGGATTTGTCACCATTCGCGGGAGCGTGCCCAGCCAGGCGCGGCCGGAAACCGACCGTGGAGCCGTCGCCGGCAGCTTTCCGTTGGGCAACATCACCCTGGTGTTGAAACCGTCGCCGGCGCAACAGGCGGAGCTTGACCAGCTATTGGCGGAGCAGCAGGACCCGTCGTCGCCCAACTATCATCAGTGGCTCACGCCCGAAGCCTATGCCGATCGTTTCGGAGCGAGCAAAGCGGATCTGGAGAAGATCGCCGGTTGGCTCGAATCCCAGGGATTCACCGTGAAGTACACCGCGCGGGGGCGCGATTTCATCAGCTTCAGCGGGACCGCGGGCCAGGCGCAATCGGCCTTTCAAACCGAGATCCATCGCTTCCATACGGAGGGCGCTCTGCATTACGCCAACGCCACGGATATTTCTCTGCCCTTGGCCATCGCGCCGATGGTAGCGGGCGTTCTGGGGCTGCACGATTTTCACCCCAAAGCGCCCCACAAGCGGATCACGCCAAGCTTCACCGATGGCGGCGGCAACAATTATCTGGTGCCCGATGACTACGCCACCATTTACGATCTCGAACGCTTGTATCAGTTCGGCTTTACCGGCGCCGGCCAGAACATTGCCATCGTGGGACAAAGCGATATCGACCCCGACGACATCGCGACGTTTCGCGCCGCTTTCGGCCTCGCGCCCGCGAACCTCGAGGTGGTTCCGGTTGGCGTCTACCCCGGTGTTACCGGGGATGAAATCGAAGCGGACCTGGATCTGGAATGGGCAGGTGCCGTGGCGCGCAACGCCAACCTTATTTATGTCGTCAGCGAGGATGCGGATTATTCGGCTTTTGTCGCCATCGACAATAACATGGCGCCGGTGATTAGCGAGAGCTTCGGGCTGTGTGAGTATATCGTGGCGTCCAACCGGCTGGGATTATATAACTACCGCGTGGAAGCGCAGAAGGGCGCCAGTATGGGAATTACCTGGGTAGTGTCGTCGGGCGATTCCGGGGCGGCTGGATGCGATTACGATGTCTCCGTCGCCACGCAGGGGCTGGGGGTCAGCCTTCCGGCCAGCATCCCCGAAGTTACCGCCGTGGGTGGGACGGAATTCAACGAAGCCGGTTTGAGCTACTGGAGTGCCGTAAACGGACCGTACGGCGGATCGGCGATTTCGTATATTCCCGAGACCTCCTGGAACGATACGCTCGAGAGCGGTGGGTTGGCGGCGAGCGGCGGAGGCAAAAGCTCCGTCTATACCAAGCCCGCATGGCAGACCGGCCCTGGTGTTCCGGACGATGGTGTGCGCGACGTGCCGGATGTGGCACTCGATGCATCCAACCAGCACGATCCCTATTGGGTGATCTCCGAGGGCGGGTCGTTCCTGGTGGGGGGAACGTCAGCCGCCGCGCCGTCGTTTGCCGCGATGGTCGCGGTCCTCAATCAATATCTGGTGGAGAACCAGGTGCAATCCGCGCCCGGCTTGGGTAACATCAACGTAAAGTTGTACGGCATGGCGGTCGGTAATGCTCCGGGTGTATTCCACGATGTCACCACGGGCAGTAATATCGTTCCCTGCGCGGCAAAGTCGCCGGATTGCGACAACGGCCAGTTCGGATACAGCGCCGGAACGGGGTACGACTTGGTAACCGGGCTGGGAACGGTGGATGCTTACAACTTAGTCACCGTCTGGTCCGGCATTCCGGTGGTGGATACCTCGATGACGCTTGCTGCCAGCGTGCCGGCGATTTCGCCCGGTGGTTCGGCGGTGATTACGGCCACGGTAACCGCGGCCAGCGGCTCGCGGACCCCGGCGGGACAGGTACAGTTCGCGATGGGCGGCACGTTGTTGGGGTCGGCGGCGCTCTCCGGGTCGGGTGCCACGGCCACCGCGTCTCTTACCGTGTTCGGAGCGCAATTTCTGGCGGCCAGTAATACGATTTCGGCTTCTTATAGCGGCAGCCCGATCTTTACCGCGTCTTCGGCTGCTACCACCCTGACTCTGGGCGCACCGGCTACCTCAGCCGTGACCGTGTCCGTGACGCCGAATCCCGTTTACCAGCATGCGCCTGGCGCCAACGGAGCGACGTTCTCGTTCACCGTTCAATTGCAGGAAACCGCCGGCGTCGGCACCACCCTGACCGGCTTTACCTTCGACGGGATGAGCTTCGCCGGTTCGATGGCCGCGTTTTTCGGAACCGCGTCACTCGCGGCGCACGGTTCGCTCACCGCCAACCTGAACGCCGGAAATATTACTCCGCCGGCCCAAGTGCCGGTCGTATTCACCGGACGCGATGCCAGCGGCGCGTCGTGGAGCCGGCAGATAGTGGTGCCTTTCCTGCCTGCACAGCAGTAAGCAGCCTTCGGCTCGCGAGGCCTTGCCTCGGGATGGCCATTACGAAGAATTTCACGCGGTTGGGTATGCTCCGGCGATACCCGGCGCGCGACACCGCCCCAAGGAGAGGGTGTCCAAAGGGGGAACGCGGCGGCGTGAAATGGTATCCTCCAGACATGAATGCTGTCGATAACTTGTTCGGGAGCACCCCGCTCAGCGAAGCGCGCGCGGAAGCCATCAAGAAAACTTACCTGCTTCTGGGGCTCAGCGTGGCGGGCGCGCTCGTGGGCGGCTACCTGGGCTCGCAGTCGGACACGCTGGCCAACCTCTTCACGGGCTGGATCGGGTGGATCCTCGCCATGCTGCTCCTGAATGTGATTCCGCGCGTGGCCATCGCGGCCCGGCACGATCCCGTCCTGGGTGTGACGGCGCTCCTCGGCGATGGGTTCATTTCCGGACTCGTGCTGGCGCCCATCCTGCGGTTCGCGAGCCGCTTCGCTCCGGGAACCATCCAGATCGCCATGGTGATGACCTTGGTCGTCTTCGGTGTGGTGACGCTGTTTGTGATGGCATCCGGGCGGACGTTCTCCGCGCCCCGAGGGCTGATGTTGGGTATTTCGGCGAGCCTCGTCGGCGCCATCGTTTTGAATGCCTTCCTGAATATCGGAGTGCTGGGAATCCTGATCGCCCTCGGAATCGGAGTGCTCGGCGTGTGCATCCTGGTCTACGCCACGAGCGACGTGTTGCACAATCCAGCCGCTGACAGTCCGATCCCCGGCGCGGTGTTCCTCTTCGCGGGACTGTTCAACGTGTTTGTCGCCATTCTGAATATTCTGCTGCGATTGAACCGCATGCGCCGGTGAAATCGCCGCCAGGATCCCACTGCGCCCGGCCTGAACCGCGTGTGTCCCGGAAAGGCGCCGTGCGGTAGCCGGCGCGAACCGCGGTATCCGGAAAGGCGCCGTGCGGTAGCCGGCGCGACCGCGGGTGTCACGGAAAGGCGCCGTGCGATAGCCGCATGACCGCGGGTGTCCCGGAAAGACGCCGTGCGATAGCCGGCATGATCGCGGCTGTCCCGGAAAGGCGCCGTGCGGTAGCCGGCATGACCGCGGGTGTCCCGGAAAGGCGCCGTGCGGTAGCCGGCGCGAACCGCGGTATCCGGAAAGGCGCCGTGCGATAGCCGGCACGACCGCGGAAAGCCGCCGTGCGGTAGCCTGCGTGAACCGCGGTATCCGGAAAGGCGCCGTGCGGTAGCCGGCGCGACCGCGGGGGAGCGGTACTCTTGAAACCGGCGCCGCGATCGAAATCGCGCACTCGCGCTACACTGATTTTCCAGGAGAACCGAAACTTGCGATTTCAGAAAGCGGTGGTCACAGCTGCCGGACGGGATCAGCGCGCGCTTCCATTGCAGACGTTGGTGGATCGCGATGGCCAGGAGAAGTCGGTGCTCGCGATTTTGATCGAGCAGGCCCTCGCGGCGAAGGTGGAAGAGGTCTGCGTCGTGGTCTGGCCGGGCGATGAGGGCCGGTACATTCAAGCCGCCGGCAGTTACGCCGGCATGGTCCGCTTCGTCCCGCAACCGCAACCGCTCGGATACGGCCACGCGATCTATTGCGCGCGCGATTTCGTCGGCAGCGATCCGTTCCTCCACATGGTGGGCGACCATCTTTACGTCAGCGCCGGGAAAGCCAGCGCCGCGCAGGTAGTGGAGATCGCGCAGGCGGAGGAGTGCTCGGTATCCGGCGTGCAAGCCACGCGCGAATCGCTGCTGGCGCAATATGGCGCGGTGGCCGGCCGGCGTCTCGAAGGGCGCCGCGGATTGTACCGGGTCGACACGGTGATCGAAAAGCCCACCCCCACGGAGGCCGAACAGCGCCTGGTGGTCTCCGGAATTCGGGCCGGGTATTATCTCTGCTTCTTCGGCATCCACGCCCTCACGCCCACGGTGATGGACCTGCTGGGCAAGGCGCTGGCCGATGC
Source organism: Bryobacteraceae bacterium (assembly GCA_035509055.1). Classification (GTDB taxonomy): domain Bacteria; phylum Acidobacteriota; class Terriglobia; order Bryobacterales; family Bryobacteraceae; genus PALSA-129. Next base: position 15,241 of record DATJMA010000122.1, read on the forward strand.
GCCGTCCAAATCCGTGACGCTATCGGGCGTTTTGGCCGAAGTGGCGCGGCGCGAACAGTATCTGGCGGTGGAAAACGGCGGGCGCAGATACAACGTGGGGTCGCGCTACGGATTGCTGGTATCGCAGCTCGCCCTGGCGCTCCACGGGCGCGACCGTTCCGAGGTGCTGGCACACCTGGTGGAACTGCTCGCGGACCGCGAAATGACGGCGGGGTCGGGGGAGTGAGCCACCTCCTCGAGGTGATCGCCGCGGACGATCCGCAGGTGCGCGACCGCTCGCTCGATGCCGTGTGCCGCGGGCTGTCGCTGGCGGAACTGCTGGCGGAATGCGCGGCGCTTGACCGCTTCCGGCGCGCCTGCCCCAATCTCTACCAGCGTGTTCGCGCGCTCTTTTTCCTTTACGCCATTCACCGCTTCCACGTTCCCCTGCACGATACCGCCGCGCGCCCCACCGCCATTCCGTTCGCTGGCTACGCCAACCTGCTCAAGCGCCGTTTCGAAGAGGCGATCGACATCTTTCTGGCAGCCCAGGCGGCGGCCTCGGGTGCCGCGATTTCCAGCGCGCTGGCGGCGGCTTACCGCGGCCTCGGATTCCAGACGCTCGCCGGGCAGGTCCGCCACAGCGTGCGGTCTGTGCGCGGCAACCAGTGGATGTTCCGCATCGGCCATCCGGCGGATTACCCGCTGCGCCTCCGCCCCGAGTTGCTGCGCTCGGACGGCGGAATGTTCCCGCTGCTGAAGGAATCCACGCCGGTCCGCATGGATCTCACGCACAGCGGCTGGAGCGACATTTTTTTTCTGGGAATGGATTTCCCGGAAGGCGCCCGCGTCATTAATATATCGGTGGACCTGGCGGTCCGCGGCACCGCCGCTGCCGGCGTGCCCAAGCCTCCCGTCGAGGCTTACTTGCGCGTCATCGACCAGCCCGTGCTGCGATTGACGAGCGTCGATCTGAAAACTACGGCCGAGATTTCGTCCATCGAGGAGATCTTCGATTTCGCGCGCGATTATCTCTCCCTGCTGAAGGCCGCTGTGATCGCTTCCGGCTTGGTGCCGCCGGGAATGGAAGGCGCGGCGCAGCCGCTGGCGCACATCCTCGAGCGGCTCACCGGCGCGCGCGGCCTGGGAATCGAAATCGTCAGCAAGGTGAACGGCATCCCCAAAGGATCGCGGCTGGCGGTATCCACCACGCTGCTCGCGAGCCTGATTGCCGCGTGCATGCGCGCGACCGGCCAGGTGGCATCGCTCGAAGGCGGCTTGAGCGAAGACGAACGGCGCCTGGTGGCCGCGCGCGCGATCCTGGGCGAATGGCTGGGCGGTTCGGGCGGCGGCTGGCAGGATTCCGGCGGCGTCTGGCCAGGCATCAAGTTGATTCACGGCGTGACCGCGGCCGAAGGCGATCCCGAGTTCGGCCTGAGTCGCGGCTGCCTGCTGCCGCGGCATCGCATTTTTGGGCCCGGCGAAATCTCCGCCGGGACGCGGCAGTTGCTGCAATCGAGTCTGGTGCTGGTGCACGGCGGGATGGCCCAGGACGTCGGCCCGATTCTCGAAATGGTCACGGAACGGTACCTGCTGCGCTCCGAAAAAGAGTGGGCCGCGCGGCGCGAGGCGATGGCGATCCTTGACGATGTCCTCGACCAGTTGCGCGCGGGCGATGTGCGGGCTATCGGTGCGTCTACCGATCGCAATTTCAACGGCCCCATCCAGACCATCATTCCATGGGCCGGGAATCTGTACACCGCGACCCTGATCCAGGAGGTGCGCGCGGAAATGGGCGAGGACTTCTGGGGCTTCTGGATGCTCGGCGGGATGTCCGGCGGAGGAATGGGTTTCCTGTTCGACCCCCGCCGGAAATCCGAGGCGCTCGACCGCTTGCAGCGGATCATGCCCGCCGCCAAGCAGCGCATGGAGCACGCGCTGCCGTTCGCCATGGAGCCGGTGGTCTACGATTTCGCCATCAATGAGCGCGGCAGCGTGGCGGAACTTCTGCGCGCCGGGGAAGCATTGCTCCCGGCCGAATATTACACCCTCGCGGTACCGCCGCTCGTGCGCACCGAGGCGCGGCTGCTATCGCCGGCGCGCCGGGCGGAACTCGACCGGTTTGCGGCCGCGTGCCGCGACCGCAGCGAGTTTTCAGGTATGGTGCAGCAGATGTTCGACCATCTCTTGCCGCGCAGCGCGGAGCGCGAGTCCGGGGGCGGCCGCTCGCTGTCGGCGCTGCTCGAAGCCTACGGCTTCGACGCCACCCAGCATCAGCAGATTCAGGCGGACCTGCGGAGCGGGCGCATCGGCCTGGCGCAGAACCGGCTTCCGGCCAATACCGAAATCGCCGATGTGCGCGCCGGCGATGTGGTGGAGGCTGCCGGCTTGCCGGCACGTTATCGCGAGATTGGTCTGGAAGCGCTGGCCCGCGGCGCCGTCGCGGTGGTGACACTCGCGGGCGGTACGGGCAGCCGGTGGACCAAGGGCGCGGGCGTGGTCAAAGCGCTCAATCCGTTCTGCCGGTTGGGCGCCCGGCATCGCAGCTTTCTGGAACTGCATTTGGCCAAGAGCCGGCGGTCGGGCGAACTGGCCGGCGCGCCGCTGCCGCATGTCTTCACCACTAGCTATTTGACCCATCGCGCCATCGAGGAGCATTTGCGTGATCGTGCCAACTACGGCTATCCCGGTACGGTGCTGCTGTCGCCCGGGCGGAGCATCGGTCTGCGCATGATTCCCATGGAACGCGACCTCCGGTTTGCGTGGGAAGAAATGCCGCAACAACTCCTCGACGAGCAGGCGCAGAAAGTGCGCCAGAGCCTTCATCACACCCTGATCGAGTGGGCGCGGCAAGCCGGAGAGGGAAGCGACTACACCGACAATCTCCCCCTACAGTGTCTGCATCCCGTGGGGCACTGGTATGAAATCGCGAACCTGCTGCGCAATGGCACCCTGTCGCGCCTGATCGGCGCCAACCCGCGCTTGAATTACCTGCTGGTGCATAACATCGACACCGCCGGAGCCGCCATCGATCCGGCGCTGCTCGGCCTCCATATCGATGAAGGCGCCGCTCTGACCACGGAAGTGATCGTCCGGCACCTGGAGGATCGCGGCGGCGGGCTGGCGCGCGTCAATGGCCGCCTGCGGCTGGTTGAAGGAATGGCCCTGCCGCATGAAGACGTGGAATCGCTGCTTTCCTACTACAACAGTGCGACGTATTGGGTGGATGTCGACCAGTTGCTGGCCGTGGCAGGGCTCACGCGCGGCGATCTCGGCAATGCCGAGAATGTGATGGACGCCACCCGGCGGCTGGCAGCGCGCATGCCGTCCTACATCACGCTCAAGGACGTGAAAAAGCGCTGGGGCAATGGCCAGGAGGACGTCTTTCCGGTGACGCAGTTCGAAAAGCTCTGGGGCGACATGACGTCGCTGGCCGATGTGGCCTGCCGTTACGTTGTCGTGCCGCGAGTCCGCGGGCAGCAGTTAAAGGAGCCGGCGCAACTGGACGCCTGGCTTCGCGACGGATCGGCCGCGGAGATCGAGCGGCTTTGCGGCTGGACATAGGGTTCAGTTCAATGCCTGCAGATTGGGCCGGTCGCGAGCCTGCGCTGGAAGCGACCGCGGGCCGAACGAATCGGCGGCGCCATCTTCCGTGACGAGCAGGTTCTTCCGGCCATATAAGGCCATATCCAGTCGGTCGTTCATACCGAGTTTGCGAAAGAGCTTATAAAGGTACACCTTGACGGTTCCTTCCGTGATTCCCATGGCATTGGCAATTTCCTTGTTTTTGAGGCCTTGCGCCACCAGTGAGACGATCTGGCCCTGACGTTTGGTAAGCATCACGCGCGTCTGCGCCAGCATGGAGTCCATCAATCCCCGTTCAAAACACAGGACGCCGCGCTGCACATTGCCGAGCGCCGCTAACAGGCCATCGATGGAAACCGTACTCGCCAGGATGCCGCGCACGCCCAGTTGCATCGCCTGAAACGCAAACTCGCCGTTCAGACCTTCGCCCCAGAGTATGATCTGCGCGCGGTCGCCGGCGGAGCGCAATGCGCGGATTTCCGACAGGCTGATGCGCGCCGTCAGATAGACCAGCACCAGGGCCGGCTGCGCGGCTGTAATGCCCGCGAGCGCCGACGGCAGGCTGTCGCAACAGTCTACCAGCCGGTATTCGGGTTGTCCGCGCATCACCTCGGCCAAACCTCGGCCGACGAACGGCTGCTGGGTCCAAAGCAGGATCGGGACTGCATGGTTCGATGCCACATTTGAGAGATCGGCAGCCGGCGGGCGTGACTTTAGAGGACTGCGGCTCTAATGTTCGCGCCCGGTCCCGCCGATTTTCTTGCTGTGTGCGGGAAACAGGTTTTGAAGGTGATCGCCGGCATCGCCATCCTCTGTACGTCAGGGCTGGCCTTAGAAGCCAAGCTGCCCGAACGCCTCGTGGTCACCGTGGGCAAGTCGCTCAGCATCGACAGCCCGGTCACGATTAAACGCGTGGCGATTGCCAACACCGCCTTGGCCGAGACCGTAGTCATCGGGCCGAGGGAGGTCCTGATCAACGGCCTCGCTCCCGGAGAAACGTCGCTCCTGATCTGGCAGGAGGGTAACATTCGGGTGGCTTACGACTTGCTTGTGCGTCCCAGCACCCTGAAAGTTGAAGCGGTGCGGGATCAAATCGAGATCGAGTTTCCGGGCGCGAAGATCGATCTTGCGGCCGCCAACGATATCGTCTTTGTTCGCGGGCTGGTAAAAAGCATGGCCATGGGCGAGCGAATTCTCGCGATGGCTGCCACCTTGGGCAAGGTAGTGAATCTGCTGCGCGTGGCGATCCCGCCGGAGGAGCCGCAAATCCTCCTGCGCGTTCGCTTTGCCGACGTCGAGCGCGGCGCCAGTACGGAACTCTCGAGCGCCCTCGCCAGCGGAGCCTTTAATACCACGGCCGCGCTCGGCGCCGGGTCGCCCATCAGCACCGATGGCGCGCGCACTTTCTCCCTCAGCAATGCCATCAATCTCTTCCTGTTCCGTAAAGACTTGAATCTCGGTCTGGCAATCCAGGCGTTGCAGAACAAGAACCTGCTCGAAACGCTGGCCGAACCGAATCTGCTCGTGGTCAACGGCACGGCGGCGCATTTTCTGGCTGGTGGAGAATTTCCCTACCCTATGGTGCAGCCCGGCACCGGGTCGAACTCCGTGTCGATTGCGTTTAAAGAGTATGGCATCAAGCTCGGATTTTTGCCGTTGATCACTCCGCGCGGCACCATCCGGATGGAGGTTACGCCGGAAGTAAGCTCTCTCGATTACACCAATTCCGTCACCATCGCCGGAACTACGGTACCGGGAACATCCATGAGACGCGTGCAGACGGAAGTGGAGCTCGATAACGGCCAGAGCTTCGTCATAGCAGGTCTGCTCAACAATCAGACCACGGAGAATCTTTCCAAGGTGCCGGGAATCGGCGACATCCCCATCCTCGGCAAACTCTTCCAATCGAAGTCGCTCTCGCGGAATCATACGGAGTTGCTCGTGATCATCACTCCCGAGATCGTGCGTCCGGTCCCCGCCGGCAAACCCGTGCCGGCGCTGAGCTTCGCCTATCCGCAACTGGCTCCCGGCTCGGCTATCCTCCATCAACCCGGAATGGACCAAACCGGGCCTGTCCCCGTGATTCCACCGGTGGACAGCATGCCGATGGAAGTGCTCTTGAAACAGCAACTCGACCGGCAAAAGCTGAGATTGCAGCAGCCCAGCCAGCCCGGTCAGGGGATACAGACGGCGCCGTTCGTTCCCCCGAACGGAACGGTTACCCCGGGGGCGGGATTCGGCGGCGGAAACTGATGCTTACTCCGGCCGATTGAGTGCCGGGGCCCGGCGCTCGAGTTCGGCGGCAAGTCTTTGCAGCCAGCGTAGTTCCAGTCGGAATTGCGCCATGGTAAGGGTCACCATCCACACCGCCTCATGATAGTCATGGCCCACCTCCTGGCGGATGGCGCGCAGCGTCGCCCGCTCTCGGACCAGTTCCATCTCCAGAAACTCGCGCCGTCGCGCAACCTGCATTTGTACCGCCGCCGGAGTCGCCTGCCAGGAAAGCGCCAGCCAGGTAAGAAAAGCAGGGCGATCGCGGCTTGTGGTCCAGTCCTCGCGCTCCAGGGCTTCGGCCAGCGCGGCGCGGCCTTTTGCGGTGGTCTTATAGATAGAGCGGTCGGGCCCCGCCGCCGGCAAATCGTCCACCCCGGAGCGAATCAGTCCCGCTCCGGCCAGTTTTTCGAGCGAGTAGTAGACCTGGGGGCGAGAAACCCCCGCCCAATCCCGCACCTGGCGCCTTTCCAGCTCGAGGTTCGCCTCGTACCCGTGCATGGGGCGCTCCGCGAGCAGGCTCAAGAGCACCAGATCGGGGATGGTCAGTGGGCGGCTGGCTTTCACCGGCGGCCACCCGCCTTGCGTTTGCGGCTCCAGTACCACCACTGGCATTGCTCGGCCGGAAGGCGCGGGTCGCGCGCCTGCGCTATCGCGGCCCGGAAGACATCCAGCACACAGGGATCCTGCCGCTTGCCCGTGAGGCGGCAAAGCTTCTCGTAGAGGCGGTCGGGATCCTGGAGCGCGAGGTACGGTACTCCCCGCACGCCCAACATTTTCAAATCGTGTACGATTTTTGGTCCCACCGAGACCAGATCGCGGACTCGTCGCTGTTCGGCAATCATGAAAATTCTCCTTGACTCGAAGGTCATTCTAGTCTAATTTAGACTACCATGAACGTCAAGAAGATTACCGCCGTGCTTTTGGCGGAAGAAGTGGAACCCTGCGTGAGGTTCTGGACCGGACGCCTGGGGTTCGAAAAGACGGCCGAAGTGCCCGACGGCGCAAAGCTCGCCTTCGCCATCCTCGCCAAAAACGGCACCGAGATCATGTACCAGAGCTACGCCAGCGTGGAGAAGGACAACCCTCACCCCGATATGCTGGCGCGCAAGGGCCCCACTTTTCTTTATGTCGAAGTGGACGATCTCGCCGCCGTGAAGGCCGCAAGCGCGGGAGCGGAAATCGTGATACCTGAGCGGACCACGTTCTATGGCTCGCGGGAATTCGGCGTGAAGGACCCCGCCGGCCATATCGTCACCTTCGCCCAATTTAGCGCGTGAATTGGCGGTAGGCTAGAGCATTGATGTCCGGGAGCCTGCTCGAAGTCAGCGGAGTAGACAAGCATTTTGGCGGCGTGGCGGCGCTGCGCGCGGCATCGCTTGAGGTGCGCAGCGGAGAGGTCCACGCGCTCATGGGTGAGAACGGGGCGGGGAAGAGCACTCTCGCCCGCGTCGTTGCCGGCATCGTGCGCGCCGATGCCGCGGTCATGCACTTCGAAGGCCGCGCGGTGACGATCGCGAGCCCGCTCGATGCCCAGCGCCTCGGCATCGGCATTATTCACCAGGAGCTCGATCTGTTCCCGAATCTCACCGCTGGCGAAAACCTGGTCATCGGCAATCTCCGTTTTCACGAAGGAGCGTGGACGCGCTTCCGCCGGATGGAAGAGTTTTGCCGGCCCTATTTCCGTGAGGTGGGCCTCGTCTGCGATATCCACGAACCGGCTGCCTCGCTGTCGATTGCCCAGCGGCAGCTGCTGGCGATTGCCCGGGCGCTCAGCATGAACGCGCGCCTGCTCCTGATGGACGAGCCCACCAGCTCTCTCTTCGACGACGCCGTGGAGCGCCTCTTCGCGCTCATCCGCGACTTGCGCTCGCGCGGCGTTTCAGTGGTCTACGTCTCCCACAAGATGGACGAGATCTTTCGCATCTGCGATCGCGTCACGGTGCTGCGGGACGGTCGCACGGTGGGCACACGCGATGCCTCGTCCACCGATGCCGCCGGGTTGATCCGCCTGATGGTTGGGCGCGATCTGAATTTCACTGCCGGTCCGCGCGAGGGTCCGCCCGGCGATGCCGTGCTCCAGGCGCAAAACATTTCCACCGGCCGCCTGCGCGATGTTTCGTTCGCCCTCCATCGCGGGGAAGTGCTGGGAGTGGCCGGCCTCGTGGGCGCTGGCCGCAGCGAACTCGGCGCCGCGCTCTTCGGGCTCGACCCTCTTCGCGGCGGCCGCATCCGCGTTGGCGGCGCGGATTACCACCCGCGATCGCCGCGCGAGGCCATGCGGCGCGGCGTCGGCCTGGTGCCCGAAGACCGCCGCGCCGAGGGTCTGATGATGAGCATGAGCGTGCGTGAAAACGCGACTTTGGCGGCGCTCGGCCGCTTCGCGAGCCTGGGCTTCCTCGCTCAGTCCCGGGAACGCCGCGAGCTCGCAGCCGTATCGCAAAGGGTCGCCCTTCGATGCCCCTCGTCCGATACCTGCGTCAGCCATCTCAGCGGTGGCAACCAGCAAAAGGTGCTGCTGGCGCGATGGCTGCTTCTCCATCCCGGCATTTTGTTCCTCGATGACCCGACCCGCGGCATCGACGTCTCCGCCAAGCAGGATATTTATCGTCTCATCGAGGAGCTCTCGGCCGCGGGAAAGGCCGTAATCCTGGTGAGTTCGGAGCTTCCCGAACTGCTGCGCTGCTGCCACCGGATTCTGGTGCTGCGCGAAGGCCGCGTGACGGCAACTTTCGACGCCGCCGGGGCGACGCAGGAAAAGATCATGGCCGCGGCCACTCTGGCGGAGGCGCGCGCCTGATGCCTGCCTTTTTGCGGAAGGGGCAGAGCGCGGCATGGAAAACTTCGTTGGCGCTCGCCGCTATCGTCGTCCTGGCGGTGATCGTCAGCCCGGTCTCGTCCGGAGGCTCGCGTATCTTCCTCGAAGCCGGCAATCTCACCGATATCCTGCGGCAGATTTCGCTGATCGGCATGATCTCGCTGGCGATGACCTTTGTGATCCTGACCGGCGGAATCGATCTCAGCGTGGGCAGCATCCTGGCGCTTGCCACATCGCTCACCGCCATGTTTCTGACGCGCGCGTGGCCCGCCGCATCTTACGGCACCCGCATCGCCATGGCGATTGCCGCCGCGGCTGCCATATCCGCGCTCGCCGGCGCGCTCAACGGCGTCGCCATCGCCACCCTCGACGTCCAGCCGTTCATCGTGACCTTGGCCTCGATGATCGGCCTCCGCGGCCTGGCGAAATGGCTCACCAATAACGAGAACATCGATATCGGATTCGGGCAGGACGTCGCCGCGCGCTTCGCGGAAATCTATCGCGCCAAAGCCATCGTCATCGGAACCTTCGCCGGCGCGGCCGCGATCTTTTGGACACTGCTCGAGCGCACGGTGTTCGGCCGCTACGTCCGCGCCATCGGCGATAACCCGAAGGCCGCGGAATACGCCGGGCTGCCCATCCGCCGCACCAAAATCTGGGCGTACTCGCTCACGGGGCTGCTGTCGGGCGTCGCGGGAGTTCTGTACGCCGCCGAAAACCACCAGGGCAATCCCAACGCCGGTGTGGCGTACGAGTTGGACGCCATCGCCGCGGTGGTGATCGGCGGCACGCGCCTTTCGGGCGGCAAAGGGTCGATTTCCGGTACCATTGTGGGCACGCTGATCATGGGCGTGCTCACCAACATGCTGCGGTTGAATAATGTGGACAGCAACGTGGAGATGATGATCAAAGCCGTGATCATTGTGCTCGCGGTAGCGGTCCAAAGGGAGAAAAACGGATGACGCGAGGCGTCATAATCGGGGCCGTCTGCGCGGCCGCGCTCGCCGGCGGCGGATGCGGCGGCGGCACAAGACAATTGGTCGTCGCTTTCAGCCAGGCCAACAATGCGGAGCCCTACCGCGCGGCTCAGAACGGGCTGATGACGAAGCTGTTCGCGGAGGACAAAGCCGTTCGCCTGGCGATCTCCGACGCGCAGCAGGATAACAGCCGGCAGGTGGCGCAGGTGGAGACGTTCATCCGCCAGAAGCCCAGTCTGTTGATCGTCGCGCCCAACGAGCGCGCCGCGCTCACCGCGGTCATGGGCGAGGCCATGGCCGCCGGCATTCCGGTGATCTGCCTGGAGCGCGACATCCTGCAACCCAACTATCGCACTTACATCCACAGCGACAATGTGGCGATCGGGCGGCTGGCGGGCCAATTCATCGTCGATCAGTTGCAGAAAAAGTACGGCAAGCCGAAGGGCAACGTGGTGGCCATTCGCGGCCTGCTGGGCGTCGAAGGCGAGATCAGCCGCGACCGCGGAGCGAAAGAGATCTTCGACCGCTATCCCGATATCCGCATCGTCGCCGATCCCGTGGCCGATTGGATTCAGGCCAAGGCGAAGGATCGCATGACCGAAGTCCTGCGGGCACAGCCCCACATCGACGTGGTCTACGGCCATAACGACCCGATGGCCGTCGGCGCCTATCTGGCCGCCAAAGAACTGGGCCGCGAGAAGGAGATGATCTTCGTCGGCGTCGATGGGCTCGGCGGTCCCGCCGGAGGAATTCAGAAGGTGATCGATGGCGTGCTTGCCGCCACGTTCGTGTACCCGCTCTGCGTGGACAAGGCCGTGGAGATCGGACGGCGTATGCTGCACGAACCGGGATTCCAGCCCCAAAAGGAGTACGTGATCGACTCGCTGATGGTAACCAGGGATAACGCCGCGGAGATGTACCGGCGATTCACGATACCATAAAGGGGTCCCGTGTCCCATACCATCGCCATACCCGAAGGGGCGAACAAGCAGGATTTCTATAAAGAGCTGGCTCTCCAGCTGCGCGCATTGCTGAGCGGCGAGCACGATGCCGTCGCTAACGCGGCCAACACGTCGGCGCTGCTCTATCACACCCTGCCGGACGTGAACTGGGTGGGATTCTACTTACTGAAAGAAGGCGAACTGGTACTGGGGCCGTTCCAGGGCAAACCGGCGTGCGTGCGCATCGCGGTGGGACGCGGCGTCTGTGGTACGGCCGCGCAAGGCCGTCGTTCCATCGTCGTGCCGGATGTGAACGCGTTTGCCGGCCACATCGCCTGCGATACCGCATCGCGCTCTGAACTCGTGGTGCCGCTGCTCGCCGGCGAAGAACTCATCGGGGTGCTCGATCTGGACAGCCCGGTGCCGGCGCGATTCGACGACGGCGATCGCGCGGGCTGCGAGATGCTGGCCGCGATTTTTCTGGCCGCGTCAATCGAGGGACTGTGAAAACCGTTCTGTTGCTGGCCTTCTGCGGCGCCGGCGCGATGGCCGCCAATGTGCCCCCGCCTTCTTTCGACCTGCCCGCGCCCGCAGCGGGAAAGGTGGCGACGGCCGTGCTTGCCGGCGGCTCCTTTTGGCAGATGGAATCGGTCTTCGAAAAGTTGCAGGGCGTGATCGCCGTTGTGGCCGGATACGCCGGCGGAAAAGCCGGGGATGCGCAGGAAGCCACGGTGGCGTCCGGCCGGACAAAACACGCGGAGTGCGTCCAGATCACCTATGATCCTTCGCGGATCTCGTATGGCAGGCTGCTGCAAGTGTTCTTCGCGGTGGCGCACGACCCGACCGCGATCGATCGCCAGGGACCCGATACCGGGCCGCAATTCCGATCCGCGATTTTCTACTCGTCGGAGGGGCAAAAGCAGGTCGCGCAGGCATACATCCGCCAGATCGAGCGCGCGCACGTATTTCAGCGGCCCATCCAGACACAGGTGACGCTCTTGACCGGATTTTTCACTGCGGAAGACCACAATCAGCACTACGCCAGGCGAAATCCCAACGATCCCTACGTCACGCAGAACATTGCGCCTAAGTTGAAAGCGCTGGAGGAGCAATTTCCGAACCTGCTCAAGCCCTGACCGCCGATCCGCTGCTCATCCGCGGCATCGCCCTGTTCAATCGCGGCGCGTATTTCGAGTGCCACGAAGTGCTGGAGGAGGCTTGGACGCCCGAACGCGGCCCGCGGCGGCTGTTCTTGCAGTCGCTGATTCATATAGCCGTCGGATTCTATCATCATACGCGCGGGAATCCGGTGGGCGCGGTGCGCCAGTTGCGCAAGGGATTGCGGAAGCTCGCGGGATACCTGCCCGCATGCGAGCGCGTCGACACGGCGCGAATCGAGCGGGAAGTGCTGCCGGTGCTGCGCGCGATCGAAGCCGGCGAGCCGGTTTCGGGATACCCGCAAATTCACTTCGCCTGAGCCGTTGGCGCCTGGCATCGGCTTTCCCTCCTCAGCATAATCAGCGCCAACCCGAACAGCCCCAACGCGGCCAGCGGTGAAATCGACGTCGCCGCGTATAAGGTAAGAGGCGAATAAGCCGTCCAGCCCGAATGGATGTCGTGGTAATGAATCAGCACCAGCTCCGGCAACTGGTAACAGAGTGCGAAACTCAGAACCACTCCGGCGGCCGCCGCCCATCTGCGCCAGGCCACCGCGCGATGCAGAAGAAGAGCCGCCCCCGGGTATTGCAGCACCTGATAGTGCGTCCACGACACTGGCGCCACCACGAGAGCCAGTGAAACCAGCGCCGCCATGGCCAGCGGAACTTGCTCGGCGTTCAACTTGCCGCGGCATCCGGCGGTCAGGGCGAGGAGTCCGCCGGCCAACGTCGCCAGCGCGACAGCCACCGAGAGAATTTGCAGCGAGGGAGCAAGATGTAGCGTGGCTGCAACGTTACCGTGCTCCCACAGGAACGGAATTTGGCGGCCGCGGTGAATCGGGATGAGAATTCGCAACACCAGCGACGGCAAAGACCAGCTGAACATTGCCGGCGTACCCAGCCAGTAGTGCGCTTTTAAGGCGAATTTGGGCCCGGTGAAGAAACCGGCCAGCACCAACCACGGAACCGATACCGAAAGAAACGCGATGCCGGCGAGTTTGAGTATGCCGCGCCATCCACGTTGCAGCCACAGCGCTACTGCCAGGATGCCGGGAAAGTATTTGAGCGCGAAGGCAGCGCTCACCCCGGTGTCCTGGACCCATACGCGCCCGTCGTAAGCCGCGGCGATCGCTACCAGGAGCACCGGGCTCAATTGACCGATGCGGAGCGTTTCCACCGAAGCGCCGCCCATCGCCCACACCCAAGCGACGCAACCCAGTCCGAGAAGGCACCGTCCCGAGGCGCGCCACGTCAACCAGGCCGCCGCAAGCAGCATGCCCTGAGACAGCGCGAACCAGGTCCAGCGCGCTGTCTGATAGCCCATCCACGCGATAGGCGTCACCAGAAAAGCTACCGCGGGCGGGTAGAAGTACGCCGGATTCTCATAGGGGCTCACGCCGGTGGCGATGTCTTTTGCTGCCCGGTAATAAACGTCGAAATCGTTCGGCCGCGACCAGGTGTTGAGAACGTTGACCACATTTGCGCGGATATACACCACGGCGAGCACGCACAGAATGATCGTCGCGGCGAACCTGGTTCCCCGGGTGCGGTTCGCAGTCCGGTATTCAAAAGTTGCAGTGGTCGCCGCTCTGGTTGCAGGCTGTGTATCCATTGATCCAGCCAGAGTCCTCCACGATTAAGCACAGAGCATTCCAATGGATGTTAGATCCCATGGCCCATCGAAAAATACGGCAAGATTGGAAGCGGCGGGAACATTCTGCCGGCCAGGCTGTTGCATCCTACCCGGTCGAGGAACTGGGCCCCCGCCACACGGGGTAGGGCAATCCGGCCAGCCGGTTCACACAGAAGGCTTGCGCGGTGATGACGAGCACGGCGGTTTCGATCACTGCCAGGTCTGTGATGTTGGTGATGAGCCCCAGGGACACAATCAGCGTCGTTGCCCCGGCCGGTGGGTGGCTCGCGTGAAGCAGAATCATCAATGCCGCTGTCACCGCCAGGGAAACCGACGCGGCCACCACCGGCCGGAAGTCGAAGCCTTCCTTCATCATCGCCGTCCAGACCGGCACGCCGCTCGCCCGGAAAGCGATGTAGCCGCAAACCAGACCGATCAGGTGAGCCAATAGCGTATTGTGCGGAGTCGAGGTCTTCGAACGGGGTAAAAAAAACAGTTGGTAAGCCGTTGGTCCTACCGATGGGAAGATGAACGGTACTCCGGTAAGAACCGCCAGGGCAGCCAGAAGGCCAACGCTGACCAGCCCATTCACGAACACGTACATGGCCCAAAGCGCCCGATGCGGTACAGTTCGGCTGATGCGGCCGAGGCCGAGCCGCTCGAAAAGGGATTCGACATGCGCCCAATCGTCCGGAGCTCGCGGAGGGGTATATCTGGGATTTCTCTCGCCAGGCATGCGGATGGTTTGTGCACGCCGGAGGCCCGCTTTCGAAAACCATGTGCGGAATCTTGCGTGATCCTCAACCCGCTTGTCATCATTCACCCGGGAACGTCGATCGTCCGCCAATTCACGGAGCCGCGCGGAGCCCCCCCAAGGAGTACGCCACAATAAGCCGCAATCGATCTCGATTAGCCCATCCGGCGAACGGCGGAGCGGCACTCTGGCTTGGCTCGAAGCCTTATAAAAGCAAATACTCCAGAGCGACCTCTCAATTCAGTACAAGCGGGCAGTAGGCTGCAACCGCCGTCGTTGCGAACCCCTAATGCGAATAGAAAACGTAATTCGCGTAGGCCTTCTCCACTTCGGGATCTTCCGCCAGGTGTTGCTGAAGAATCCATATTCCTTCGCTGTTCGCCACGAAAATCAATCCGCGCCGGTCATCCCGCGTTGTTGCGGTAACGCCTGAGAACTCACGCGTCACCTTGGGGTGCTGTGGATCGGAGAAGTCCATGATGCGAATGGTCTGATTGGGCAGAGGCGCCGGGGCCGCGGGCGCATTCGTAACCAATGCTGCCGTGCCCGCCACCACCGCCAAGCGATCCGAAGCGCCTGGTAGCGCCTCCGCCACATCGGCCAGCAGGCGCGGCTGGGATGATTTCGTAACATCGATCATGGTTACTGCCTGCCCTGTCTCGTGCTCGGCGTAAAGGTAGTAGCTGCGGTAGTGCTGGGTGGTGAGAAAGCGGGTGATTGGCCCTCCCGTGGCTGGAATGTGCCCCACTACCTCGATAGAATCCTGTGGATCTTTGGCGGCTGATTTCTTCTTTTGGTTCTTCACTTGTGCGGCCGCCGGAAATGCGACTGCTCCCAGCAGTGCCGCGACGGAAAACGATACCAACAACCAACGCATGATTGGTCCCCCTTTTCGGCTAACTTTTGTGGCTCGTAGATGCGAGCACTTCGTAAACTTTCGTGAACCCTGCCGGCACCAGAAACACGGTCAGAAGTACCGAAGCCGTCAGGCCCCCGATCACCGCCCGCGCCAGCGGCGCATACGACTCGCTTCCCTCGCCCATCTTGAGCGCCATGGGCAACAGCCCGATGATGGTCGCGAGCGACGTCATAAGGATCGGGCGCAGGCGTACGCGGCAGGATTCGATTACCGCCTCGCGGATACCCCGTCCTTCGGTCCGCAGATGGTGCGCGAACTCGACGATCAGAATGCTGTTTGACATCGCGATTCCCGCCAGCATGACCACTCCCATCAGCGACATCACATTGAGCGTGGTCCCGGTTAACACCAGAACGACAAGCACGCCTGAAATGGCCGGCGGCAAGGCCAGCAGAATCACGAACGGGTCCATAAACGAGCGGAACTGAGCTACCAAAATCAGGTAAAGCAGGGCCACGGCTAGATATAGACCCAAGGCGAAACTGCTGAACGAGGCGTGCATGGCTTGCGCGCTGCCGCGAATCGCCACGTTGACGTTCGACGGAACGTTTTGGCGGTCGACGATCTTCTGCACCTCGTCCGCGGCCGCGCCCAGGTTCTCGCTGGCTGGGCGCACGTAGATATCGAGTTTTCGGCGGATCTGGTAATGATCCACTTCGGTGGGCGCTTGCATGCGTTCGATGTTGGCGATCATGTCGAGGCGGGTCGGCGCGTTCACCGATTCGGCGTGCAGCGGGATCGAGCGCAGGTCCTGCACGGAACGGATTTGGGATTCGGGATATTGAACGGTCAGGAAGTAATTGTTGCCGTTGCGCGGGTCGATCCACAGGTTCGGGGCGATCATCTGGTTCGAAGTGAGGGATGTGATGACGTTGGTGAGAACCTCGCGCTCCGTGAGGCCAAGTTTGGCGGCGTGAAGGCGATCGACATCGATGCGCAGGGACGGATAATCGAGGTCCTGCGGCATGAAGACATCGCCGACCTGGCGGGAGTCGCGCAATTCGGCCGCAATGTTCTGCGCCACGCGATTGTCGGCGTCCAGGCTGGCTCCCGCGATTTGAACATCGATGGGCGCCGGCGCGCCCATGCTGACCACCGCGTCCACCAGGCTGCCGGTGGAAAAGAACGGCGTAATTTCCGGCATTTCTCTTGAGAGCCGTTCTTTAATCTTGCGAATGTAGTCGTAACTGCCGGTGTGATGACCTTCGCGCAGGCCGACCTGCACGAAACCGGTATGCATGGCGGCGTTGGTGGTATAGACCGCTGAGAAACCGTTATCGACACCGATGTTGTCAACGAGGATACTGAGGTCGCCTGGACTCACCACTCGCTTGACGATGTCCTCGAGGCGCGCGACCTCCCGTTCCGTCGCAACCAGACGAGTCCCCGAAGGGGCCTTAAAGGTGATGACAAACTGTCCCGCATCGGTTTGCGGGAAGTAGGAAAAGCCCAATCGGGTATACAGCAGCAGACTGGCCCCAAAGCCTAAGAAGAAGATCGCCAACACCGTGACCGGGACGGCGACCACGCGGCGGACGATGGCTTCATACGCACCCAGCAGGCGATTGAATCCGGCGTTAAATGCACGGTTGAATCCACCCGCCTTGACCGCCTCGGCCTCCGCCCGATGTTCGGCGGCATGCCCCTTCAAAAAGCGCGCGCAAAACAGCGGCACCACCGTCATCGCGACCAGGAACGATGCGAACAGCGAAACCACCACTGCCAGCGCCAGCGCCGAAAAGAGAAATTTGCTCACGCCGGCGAGCAGCGTCACCGGAAAAAACACCACGGCAGTGGTGAGCGTGGACGCCAGTACCGGTAGAGCGACCTCGCGTCCGCCGTTTTCCGCTGCCACCCGCGAAGGCTCGCCCATTTCCAAATGACGATAGATGTTTTCGAGCACGACCACCGAATTGTCGATGAGCCGCGACAGCGCCAGTGCCAGGCCGCCCAGCACCATGCTGTTGATGGAAGATCCGCCGAGTTGCAACACGAAAAAAGTGGCGCAGATCGATAGCGGAATGGAAAAGAACACTGCAACCGTGGCGCGAAAGCTGCCCAGAAATACCAGGATCATCACGCACGTCAGAAACAGCCCGATGCCGCCTTCGTGCAGCAGGGTTTCGATGGCGGTGCGGACGAATCGCGACTGATCGAACACCACGCCCGTCTTCATCGCGGACGGCACATCCACCAGATGACCGGCGGTCTTGCGCACGCCGTCGACAATTGCGATCGTGTTGGAGTCGCCGCCCTGCTTCATAACGGGCAGATATACCGATCGCTGCCCGTTCACATGCACCACGTTGTATTGGAGGGCGTGCGCATCCCGCAGTTCGCCGACGTCCGACATGAGAACGGGATTCTCGCCGTTCATCTTGATGGGGTACTGGTTGGCGTTCTTCAAATCGAACTGCGCGTTGGAGTAGATGTTGTAATCCAGATTGCCGATCTGCACGTCGCCGGCCGGCAGGATGACGTTCGCCTGATTGAGCGCCCGCACCACATCCATGGGGCTGATCTGGCGCGCTTCCAGCTTGTAGGGATCGACATAAAACTGGATCTGCCGCCACGGTCCGCCGAAAGGCTGCGGAATGGACGCGCCGGGCACGCTCGCCAGTTGGTTGCGCACGAAATTCTGGGCAATATCTTTGAGATTGCCGTCCGTCATGCCGTCCCCGTTCATGGTCACCAGGCAAACCGGAATGCTGGAAGCGTCCGACTTGAGCACCACCGGCGGCAAGGTCCCCGGCGGCAGGTCCTTCATGTCCGCTACCGCCAGGTTCGCGATGGTAGCGGCGTCGATGTCGGCGTTAGTGTTCGACTGGAAATAAACCCGTATAATGCTGACACCGTTCAGGGAACGCGATTCGATGTGGTCGATGCCCGCAGCCAGAGTGAAGAAGCGCTCCAGGTGGTACGTGATATCGCCCTCGATTTGCTCTGGCGGCATGCCGGAATAAAACGTCGCCACTACCACGACCGGGATATTCATCGACGGGAACATGTCCACCGGCATGCGCGCCACGCTGACCGAGCCCAATATCGCCAGAATCAGGCACGCCACCACGATGAAGTAAGGTGTGTTGATGGCAAATCGGGACATGGCTATTGATTCATCTCTTTCGGCTGCACGGGATCCCCGGTTTTCAGCCCGGAGCGCGATCCCACCACCACTTCTTCGCCATCGTGCAGATCGCCCGACCGGATCTCCACAACGCTGGCGTTCTCCAATCCAAGCCGCACCGGTATGACGGCGATGCTTCCCGCACGGACCGCGAACACCCGCGTGTGGGCGCCCGAACCGTCGATCGCTTCCGCGGGTACCGCGAGCACCTGCTGCCGTCGCTCGGTCAACAGATCCACTTCGGCGTACATTCCCGGCACCAGCGTGAGACTTGGGTTGGGGACATCCACTTCGGTCTTCATGGTTCGCGTGGATTCTTCCACCTTGTCGGCAAACCGCTTCACCACGCCGGGAAATGTCCGGTGCAGTGCGGAGACATTGACATCCACAGGCTCGCCTAAACGCACCAGCGGCACGTCTGGCTCCGGCACCGGCAGTTGCAGCCGCAGCAATCCATTCTCGGAGAGCCGGACCACCGGCATCGCTTGCGTCTGCGATGCCGTTCCCGCCTGGATCAGCGAGCCGGTATTCGCGAACCGTTTGGTTACCACCCCGGCAAATGGCGCCGTGATGCGGGCGTATTCAAACATGGTTTGATAGCGCGATTGCTCGGCCTGGCTCACGCGAATGCGCTCCTCGCAGGCCGCGATGTGCGATTTCGCCGCCGAGACTTGCGCTTCCGCTACCAGGTCGCGGGAGTGGATTTCGTCCACTTCCTGCTGCGGGACAATGCCTTTTTCTTTCTGCGCGACCTCCAGAATGCGCGTATACGAGATGTGCGCCATCTGGTGGGCCGATTCGTCGCGTTGCAATTCATCGCGCGCCGCCGCGAGATCGGCACTGGCTTCGGCGGTTGCCGCACTGGCGCGCGCCAGATCGTCCTGCATCTCTGGAATCTCGAGCGTGGCCAGTAATTGGTCTTTGGCCACGCGGTCGCCGATATCCACCTGGATGTCGCGTATGTAGCCCGATACTTTGGCCATCACATCGACCTCCTGGAAGGGCTCGAACTCGGCCGTGAGATTTACGCCATTGGAGAGATCGGCGCGGGTTACCTTGGCCACCGCGACGGTTCGCGCATCCGGCGCTGGTGATGAGACTTGTGCCTCGCCCCGGCGGGAGCATGACGAGAACACCAACAGGCCTGCGGCGGCGGCCGTCGCAAATAGAGCATTTCCAAACGTCATTGCAGGGCTCCCATGGCGAAATTGAGATCGGCTCGCCGGCTCAGATATTCGTATTTGGCGGTGGCCTCGGCGACCTGCGCGGCAGCCTGGTTCACCTGCGCCTGATTGAGTTCCACGATGCTGCCCAGCGCCGCGTCGTACCGCGCCTGCGCGAGCCGCAGCGCTTCGTCGGCCTCGGTCACCATGCGGGCTGTCACATCCATGCGCTGAAAGGCATCGTTCGCGTTCAGCCATGCGATTTGTACGTCGCGCGCCACTCGCACCGCCAGCGCTTCCGCGCCCTTTTCGGCTGCCGATGCGTGCGCTTCCGCTTCCTCGCGGCGCGCCTTGAATAGTCCGCCGTTCAGTATCGGGATGTTGATGTTGACACCAGCGGCGCTGTAGCTTTCCACCAGGCGGTCGTCGCGGACAGGCGCGACGCCGGCCACTGCGCCCGCGCTGATTGTCGGGTCGCTCAGTTTCTTCTCCGCCTGCGCGAAGCTGCGCAGCGAATCGCGATTGAATCGCAGCACGGCCAAATCGGGGCGCGCGTTTAGAGCCTCCGCGATGAGGCCGTCAACATCCGGATTCAAGGAAGCTGGCAGCGCTTCGTCGGCCACGGTGAACGGACGGTCCCGGTCGTACCCCATGGCCGCCGAAAGCCGCGCATGGCTCGCGCGAGCGTCATTCTGCGCGTGGAGCAAATCCAATTGCGCCTGGGAAACGGCGACTTCCGCGAAGCTCACGTCGACTTTAGAGCGCAGCGCGCTCGCGGCGAGAGCCGATACCTGGCGCAGAGTAAGCTGCCGCAAATCGAGCGTTGCCTGCGCTACCTTCTCAACCGCCAGCGCTGCCAGCGCCTGATAATAGGCCTGCTGCACTTCAATCAACACTTCGGCGCGTGTGTTCACGACATCGGCGTTTTTGGCGGCGTTGCGCTGTTTGGCGCTCGTTACCAGGCTTCCCGTGCGTCCGAAATCGGTGATGAGCTGGTTTGCGGCAATTCCTGTTGCTGCGCGGCTGTAAATGCTGGAAGTCGTCACGGCTCCCGCCGACAGCACCGACCCGTGCTCGGTTCCCACGCCGGTGACGTTCCCGGAAAGAGTTGGATAATACGGCGCGCGCGCTTCCTGGACGGCGAATCCGCTGGCCTCCGCTTCGAGATTCGCCGCGGCGATCTGTGGATGGTTCTGAAGTGCGGTCTGCTCTGCTTGGATGAGCGTGAGAACGCGCGGCTGTGCCCACCCGGCAGCGCATAAAATGGAAGCAATCCAGGCATAACCCGCTCTCATCTGGCGCTTCCGGCCGCGACTTTGAGAATCACCGTATCGTGCGCTTCAATCAGCCCATCGGTGACCAGTTCCAAAAGCGCGGGCAAAATGTTCTCGACTTTTTCCGCCGCTTCCACGAATTCGATGCGTAAGGGCATGTGGTGCGCCGTGTCGATGCCGCCTTCTTTCGTGTGTACCCGGTGATGTGTCCCGAAGCCTGCTTCCGGCCTCAGCACCGTTGCGCCGGCCACACCCTCCCTCAAGAGCAGGGAAATGATCTCGCGACTCAGAAAATCGCTCTGAGCGCTGGTGTCTTCGTTCAGATGAACGGTGACCTTTTTGGCAAGGCCCTGTGACAGCATCGGATCTCTTTTCGGATGCGCACCCTTCTGTGCGCTCTGCTCCGTTTTTAGCATCGGACCCGCCAACTTTCGCCTGAAGACTTCCTGAAATGTTCCTGACGCCAATGTCAGGGAAATATCAGGAACCCGACACTTGCAAGTGGGGGCCTCGCGCCCCTATAAAGGAAGCGTGAATATCCTTGTGGTCGAGGACGAGCAGAAAATGGCACAGGCCCTTTGCGAAGGCCTGGAGGCCGACGGCTACTCGGTTCACGTGGCGCACACCGGGGAAGAGGGATTTTTTTTGGTTCAGGCGGAGCCGTTCGACCTGGTGTTGTTGGACGTTATGCTTCCCGGCCATGACGGGTTCGAGATTCTTTCCACGCTGAGGAAACGCGGCATTAGGACGCCGGTACTGCTGCTGACCTCCCGCGACGCCGTCGAGGACCGCGTCCGCGGCCTCGATACCGGCGCGGACGATTACCTGGTGAAGCCGTTCGCCTTTCCGGAATTGCTGGCGCGCGCGCGGGCACTACTGCGCCGCGGGGGAGCGGAAAACAGTCCGCGCTATCAGTTGGCCGATTTGGAAATGGACGTAGCCCAGCGCTCCGTTCTGCGCGCCGGCCAGTTGCTTGATTTGACAGCCCGCGAATTCGATCTGCTGGAGTACCTTTTCGAGAACAAGGGACGGGTGGTTTCGCGGGAGATGCTGGCGCGCGATGTCTGGCGTGAGACCTCGCGCCAGACGCCGATCGATAACGTGATCGATACTCAAGTGCTGCGCCTCCGGCGTAAGGTCGACGGGCAGTTCACCCGCAAGCTCCTCCATACCGTGCGTGGCGTAGGCTTCGTGCTCCGCGAAGAAAGCGGTCTCTAGTGCGCTTGCGCCCACGCCATCTGCGAACCCGTCTCACGCTCTGGTACGTGGCCGTCATGGCGTCTCTGCTGGTGATGGCATGGGGCGGAACATGCGTGCTCATGTTCTGGCAATTGCGCGGGCAGATGGACCACTTCGCCGTCCAGGAGATCGAGACGGTGGAAGGCCTTTTCTACTTCTCGCCGGACGGGCATATGCAAATGCGCGAGGACTATCACAATCATCCCGAATCGAAAGAGGTGATTGACCGCTATCTGGAAGTTCTGACACCCGGCGGCCAATTGCTCTTACGGAACGAGAGGCTCGGCAGCCGCACGTTGGATGGCCCCGTGCAGCCCCGAGAAGGTGTCGGCGGCTACTCAGAACGCACGTCCCGCCTGTCCGACGGCACACCGGTGCGCATGGTCAGCCGCGTGCACGTCCTGGAGGGGCGGCGTATTTTGATCCGCCTGGCTCATAGCGAGGAGCCGCTCCTATTGCGCGTGAAAGATCTCCTGCTGGCCTCGCTCGTGGTCTTACCGGTAGTACTGGCGGCTGCGGGTTTCGCTGGCTATAGCCTCGCCCGGCGCGCGCTCCGCCCTATCGAGCAGATCGCGCGCCGCGCGCAGGAGATCACGCCGGAGCGCTTGGACGAGCGCCTCGCCAACGACTATTCCGACGACGAATTGCGCCAGCTTGCGGCCGTCTTCAATGACACCCTTGCCCGGCTGGAACGCGCGTTCGAACAGTTGCGGCGATTCACGGCCGATGCCTCCCACGAGTTGCGGACTCCATTGGCGATGATCCGAAGCGTCGGCGAGGTAGGGTTACAGAAGGATGGTACGCGCGCAGAGTACCGGGACATCGTTGGCAGTATGCTCGAGGAAGTAAACCGGCTGACCTCCTTACTCGATAACCTGCTGACGATTTCTCGCGCGGACTCCGGCCATATTCATTTACAGCGCTCCAGGATTCCGCTGTTGCCGCTGGTCAGGGATGCTGCTGGAATTCTGGAAATCCTGATGGAGGAGAAGGGCCTGCGGCTGAGCGTGGAAGGAAACGAGAGTGCACAAGTGGAGGGCGATTCGGTTTTCCTGCGGCAGGCGCTGGTCAATGTGATCCACAATGCCGTGAAGTACTCGCCGCCGGGAGGAACCGTTTCGGCCCGCGTCACCGCCAACACGCACGGCCTGGTGAGCATCGAGGTTCACGATAATGGGCGGGGAATACCTCTGGACGATCAAACCAAGATTTTTGATCGCTTCTATCGCGTGGACAAGGCAAGGGTGCGGGAATCCGGCGGCACGGGACTCGGCCTCTCCATCGCCAAATGGGCAGTAGAGGCGCATGGCGGTGCCATTACGGTAGAGAGCCGGCCGAATGAGGGCTCGACATTCCGAATTACCCTTCCGGCATCGCATCCGGATGGAAATATCCGTTCGGCCGATTTGGCCCACTCGTCCAAGCCCGATCAGGGCTGAAAGGCCGGGCGTAGGGAGGACTCGGAGGCTGCTATTCGAAAGGCATTTCCTACCGCTCGACGCCGCGAGTTGGCCGTGTCGCTTGGTTCGCAACAAAAAACTTCTGGCTGGACCCTCCGAGGACGCATCTTGAAATCCACCGACTGCTGGGCGCGCGGACCCGCGAACGCTGCTACTGTGGTAGCCCAATCCGGTCGCCATTCCAGACTTAACGAAGTGATACTGGAGTGCAATTCAGGCCGCGAGCGGCATTAAGTGCGATCTGGATATCCGTCACGTTGACTGCGCCGTCTCCGCTCACATCGTTGGCCGCGGACATTACACCCAGTGCTTCGCTAATGAAGCGCTGCACATCACCTACGTTGATTGCGCCGTTCTGCAGCGGGTCGCAGGGCGAGACAATGACGTTGACCGTGGTGGATGTCGATACCGAGGTGTAATCGGCGGTGTCGCTGGGGGTAAAGACGGCCCCCAGAGTCTGCCCGTTCCCGACAGGCAGCACGGTTCCCGATGCCGGAGTATAAACCAGGACCCCTGGAACATTGGCCGTGGCGTCCAACTGGCCCGCGCCCAGCGGGCTGCCGTAAGTAATTGGGGCCGGCGCGGGCCAACTGACGATCGGCACCGCCTGTGAAACCACCAGAGTACCGCTGGCGCTGCCTGCGTAATCCGGATCGTTGACCGTAGCGGCTACCTGTAGGATCCCGCCGCGGTTGGCGGCTGTGCATTGCCGCCTGGTCATTACTACCGTTCAATTCTCTGTCACTACCACGGGAGCGGTAAACCTCTCGACGACTCCGGCGTCTCTCCCCGCGTGATCTGGGAACCGGCCGCGGCCGGCACCTACCCGTTTCAGTATCAAACCGGAATCGTAATTGCTGCCGGCACTACCCAAATCGCCCTTGCCGGGCCCGCGCTGGATTTCGCGTACATGTTCGGCTACCTCACTTCGAACTAACGTCGGAATTTGATCCAGAATTATCCGGAGATCTGGCCTTAACCGATAGTTCCAATCTATTTGGAGGAAGTATGGTCGTAGACACGGACTACACGGCTGAGCCGATGAAGAAGGCCGGGAAGGCGAAGCGAAAGCTGGTGGAAAAGTGTATCGCACGCACCCGAGTAAGCCCCAGTGTGCCATCCAAAGAACAGCATCAAGTGCCGTGGTATCATTCGCTCGGGAGCGTAATTCATCCGGTGGTGGGCGTGGTCTTCAAAACCACTGAGCGGCCCCAAAGCCGCTGATCGGTTCGACTCCGATACGTTCCCGCCACAGCTTCTTGTTCTCCCTAACCACAATCGGCTCGCTCTGGCAGAAATTCCGGATTGCGACGGATGGGCTCTGTGCCGCTTTCGGGGGCTCTACGCCGGCGCTTGGCCGCCCGGATGGGCGGTTTTGCTTCTGCGGTCTGGCGTCTTACTCGGACCTGCCGCGAGCCGGCGCAGGTTACCCAACAAAGTCCGGAAGACGTGCCCTCCGCTATGTTTCCTGGAACTCGATCTCCGCTTTCTCCGGATGGTTCGGGCGCCGCGGGGCTTCCTTGTCGCTACCTTCCGAATCCAACGCGATCAGATACTCCAATAGTAATTGCGAACGTGAAAGGTAATCGCGAGTAAACATAGTTATTCCTTTATTAGTCACGCTCCAGCTCGTATGCCATCGCGCGGAGCCAGCACGGCAGGCAAATAACCGCCGAAACGCCGTCGCCTAAACGAATCTGATGAGGCGTTTGCGTCTGGCACCGCTTGCAATACTTCATGAACTTGGGGAATCCGTCGTCGACGGGCGCTGGCTCAGCCGCGGCACTCATATCTCCTCCGCGTGTTCCACTTTGCACCCTTCCCCCAAAACTTTCCAGTGGCACAAGTACTTGGTGGGTACTGGAACGCGGAGGCAATCTCCCGTTTCTTGCGTTACCATAGCTGCCGATGATCACCCGCAATTGTTTGCTGTTCGGGCTCCTTTCGGTCGTGGCCGCCGCCCAGACTACCTCTCCGCGTGCCATAGTACTCCACGCGGCGCGCGTGCTCGACGTCGAGGCAGGAACCATGATCGCTCCCGGCGAAGTCCTCGTGGAAGGCGATCGCATTCGCGAAGTCGGTGCCGCCGTGCGCCATCCTCCCGGCGCCGAAATCGTCGATTTGGGCAACCGGACGCTGCTGCCAGGTTTGATCGACGCGCACGTTCACCTCTTTCTGCATCCCGGCGCCGAAGATTTGCAGACCGTCCAGGAGTCGGTGCCGCAGCGGACTCTGACCGCCGTTCTCGCCGCCCGCGACGATTTGATGGCCGGCTTCACCGCCGAACGCGACATGGGAACCGAAGGCGCCGGCTCGGCCGATACCGCCGTTCGCAATGCCATCGACAACGGTTCGTTTCCCGGCCCGCGCCTGCGCATCAGCGGCAACGCCATCGATATCGAGGGCGGCCATGAGGACGCCGTCGGGTTTAACCCCGACCAGCACGTACTGCCCAACGCCACCTGGGCCAATAACGCCTTGGAACTCGTCACCGTCATCCGAAGGGAGTTCAAGGAAGGCGCCGACTTCATCAAGATCTACGAAACCGGGCGCGACACCTTTCGCGACGGCCGGTTTTCCACGCCCTATCAGTTCACTCAGGCCGAACTCGCCGCGGCTGTCCAGGAAGCTTCGCGGGTTGGCCGGCGCGTGGCGGTTCACGCCACCGGCGAGCCCGGAACGCTCTACGCCGCCCGCGCGGGCGTCGCTTCCATCGACCACGCCGATCAGCTCAGCGACGAAACCATGCGCCTGATGCGCGAAAAGCACATTTTCGCCGTCCCCACCTTCACCATCTCGGAGTATTTCGCCTCCAAGGCCCCCACCGCCGCGCAACAGGCCTTGGAAAAAGAAATCGTGGAATATCACGCCCAGGAATTCCGCAAGCAGCTCGCCGCCGGCGTGCCCATCGCGGTGGGTTCCGACGTCGGGCCGTTTCCGCACGGCACGCAGGCCCGCGAGTTCGAGTTGCTGGTCCAGTACGGAATGAAACCGCTCGACGCCATCCGCGCCGGAACCCTCAACGGTGCCAGGCTGCTCGACTGGCAGAACCAGATCGGCGCTCTCAAGCCCGGGTTCCTCGCCGACATCATCGCCGTCGAGGGCGATCCGCTCCAGCATATTGCCGCGCTGCGGCGCGTCACCTTCGTCATGAAGGGCGGCGTGGTCTATCGCCGGTAGCCCGTCAGACCCCCAGCTTCCAGGCGCGGAAAAACCAGGCCGGAGTGCAGCTCCATGCGTGACAGAAGCTGTTGATGTGTACGTCGCCGTAAGGCGAGAAGTTCGAGTCCTTGGGATCGAACGCTTCCCAAAAGGTGTCGGCGCCGTCTTCCACCATCAGGCCCCAGTAGCTCCGAATCAGGCGCATGGCCTCCTCGCGCATCCCGCAATTCACCATCGCCTCCGCCACGTGATGATAAAGATATGGCGTTGCCGGGCGGACCGTGCGCTCGTTTTCGAGCACCGCTTTTCGCAATGCGCCCGCGGCCTCGCTCTGCGAAAGTGCGCCGCCCAGCGCCAGCCAGGCTTGCGAGGCCCACGAAATCTGGTGGCGCGGCCCGCTTACGCACACGCCTTGCGACAGGTCGAAATACTGCTTCCGCGCCGCAGCCCGCATCTTCCCCGAGATTGCCATGAACTCTCTGGCGCTCGCTTCCTCACCCAGCAGCCGGGCCAGCGCGCTCATTTGCCCGTACCCGTAAAGCATGACTCCCTGCATCGGCGCCGCCCGGTCCAACTCCTGGCTCCAATCGATGAATGCCCAGTAATTGCGCGGAATTCGAAACAGTCCGTCGCCATCGACGAAGGTCTGTAGGAGCTGCATCTGTCGCGCCGCCACCGGCCAGAGAGCCCGCGCGGTAGCCAGATCGCCGCTGGCGCGCGCATAGTCGAGCACAATGGCGCCGTAGAGCGCGGCATAGTCCAGAATGAAAGTCTCCGTTGTGCTCGGGCTGGGTTTTTCGAACACGCAGGCCGGCAGAAATCCATCGCTTTCCCGCGGTAAAGCCGCGAACAGCAGCAGGCAGCGCTTTACCAGCGCGTGGTTCGGATAGGTGACGTAGCTGGCCCGCGCCTGCAAGCGCAAATCGCCGATCCACAGCCGTTGATCGCGGCGCGGTCCGTCCTCGAAGGTGGTCTGCATGCAGTCGTGTAGTGTGCGCAGGCTCACCTCGTCCACTTTGCGGACCCAATCCGGCGCGCTCCCTGGCAGCGCTTGCGGCTGGTTGCTGGCCGAACTCAATCCGGTGGCCGTCGCTTTGCTGAACCGCGCGGCGAAATTCGGCGAAGTGTCCAGGATTTCAACCTTGACGTAGCGAAACGCGTACCGCCGCGGCATGCGCACTTCCTGCGGCAGGTAATCCACCGTGATGGTCTCCACCGGAAGCCACGCGCTGCTGAGCTGCCCGTGGTACGGATAGAGCGGCTCGGCCACATCGCCCGGCACTTCTCCAAACGTGATTCGCAGGCGCGCGGGAGCGTCCACCGAGGGCCCGTCGCCCGCAAGATGAAACCCGAAATGGCCCGTTCGATGTCCCCCGAAATCGAGTATGAAGCTGTCGCCTTT
This sequence comes from Bryobacteraceae bacterium, assembly GCA_035509055.1. Taxonomy (GTDB): domain Bacteria; phylum Acidobacteriota; class Terriglobia; order Bryobacterales; family Bryobacteraceae; genus PALSA-129. The sequence continues at coordinate 43,102 of DATJMA010000122.1, forward strand.
GCGGAATCGTCTCTCCGCCAGCGGGGTCCTGTCCGGGTCCGGCGGCATGTCCCAGCGTAGGTATCGAGAGCCGTCGGCCACCGGCCGCACCAGTCCGAGCGGCGTTGCCGGAGTCTCGGCGAGGCGGGGCTTGGCGGCTTCGGCTTGCGCCAGCCACGTGTCGCGCAGCCCGCGGTTTGGCGCGTTCTTGTCCGCGGGAAGGATGGCCGTACCGCGCCCCGCTTGTGAAAAACCCGCGAACGGGAGCATCGCCCCGAGACCCGCGCCTTTCAGCAGCGCGCGGCGGGAATAGTTGGCTGTAGCGAGCATGAAAACCTGTACCGAAGCGCTATGATATCGTGGAATTCCCTTTGGGAACGGACCTTGCCGGCGTCACGCGGAGCGCGGCGTCCCGACTGGCCGCTTTGCTCTTCTTTCCACAAAAAGGAGCCGTGATGTCAAAGAGCGCGAAAATCCTTTTATTCATCCTCCCGGTGGTGCTTGCCCCCGCGCTGGCGCAGAACCAGTATCCGTTTCAAAACCCCGCCCTGCCGCCGGAAGCCCGCATCGACAACCTTCTGTCGCTCATGACGCTCGATGAGAAACTCGCCGCCATGGGCAGGTCGGGAGTCCGTGTGCCGCGGCTGGGAATCAAAGGCACCTCTCTCGGCGAAGCCATCAGCGGCGTGGTGTTGGGCGGTGGAGCAGAGCAGATGACGGCGGAGGCCATGAAGGACCCGCAAAGTGTGCTGAAGATGATGCAGACCTTCGGCTTCGACCTTTCGGACATGGATCCGGCCAGCCTGGCGCCGGCCAGGCCCGTCCCCACCACCCAGTTTCCCGAAGGCGTGGGGCTCGCGCGCACCTGGGACCCGGCGTTGGTTCGCCGCGCCGGCGCCGTGATCGGCTCGGAGGCGCGCTACATCTATGAGAATGGAAAATCGCCGCGCGCCGCCCTCATCCTGCTGACGCCGAATGCCGACCTGGCACGCGATCCGCGCTGGGGACGGACGCCGGAAAGTTACGGCGAAGATCCCTTCTTCAACGGCACCATCGCCGTAGCCCTGATTCGCGGCTTGCAGGGAGACGACCCGAAATACTGGCAGGCAGCTTCGCTTTTGAAACATTTTCTGGCCAACAGCAACGAACGCGGCCGCTACGGCTCGTCGTCGGATTTCGACGCGCGCCTTTTCCGCGAATATTACTCCGTTCCATTTCGCATGGGATTCATGGAGGGCGGCGCGCGCAGTTACATGACTTCGTACAACGCCTGGAACCACGTGCCCATGACCAGCAATCCCGCCATCCGGAACATAACTGAAAAGGAATGGGGCGTGGATGGCCTGATTTGCACCGACGCCGGAGCTTTCGGCTTCCAGGTCAGCAAACACAAGTTCTACGCCACCCGGAAAGCTGCCGCCGCGGCTACCATTAAGGCCGGCATCACCTATTTCCTCGATGGCTACCGCAAAGATGTCAAAGCCGCCCTCGAAGACAAACTGCTGACGGAAGCCGATATCGACGCGGCGCTGCGGCCGAACCTGCGCACCATCCTCCGGTTGGGGCTCCTCGATCCTCCCGAATCCACTCCATTCGCCGCGCTCAAAGGCGCGCCGGATCCGGTCGATTCCGAAGAGCACAACGCCATCGCGCGCCAGGTCTCGCTCGAATCGATGGTCCTCCTGAAGAATGCCAATCATTTCCTGCCGCTCGACCGGCAGCTCATCCATTCGATTGCCGTCGTCGGTCCACGCGCCGATGCCGTTCTGCTCGAGGGGTATAGCGGATTACCGCCGTACACCGTGTCGCCCCTCGACGGGATCCGCAAGAAGTTGGGCGCCCGCGTTACCGTGAATTACGCCGCGGACAATACCGGCGGCGCGGCCGTCAAAGCCGCCAGGGCGTCGGACGTCGCCGTCGTGGTGGTGGGCAATCATCCGCTCTGCGGCCTTTATAAAGGGCTGCTTTTGGGCTTCGCTCTGGACGATGCCGATTGCCCCACGCCCGGCGAAGCCATGGAGAATCGCGATCGCCAGTCCATCGACCTCGATCAGGAAGATCTGGTCCGCGAGGTTTACCACGCGAATCCCAAGACCGTGGTAGTGCTCGTCTCCGGTTTCCCCTACGCCATCGATTGGACCCGGCAGAATGTGCCCGCCATTCTGCACACCAGCCATTCCGGCCAGGAGGAGGGTACCGCGATCGCCGACGTGCTGTTCGGCGATTACAATCCCGCCGGGCGCCTGGTCGAAACCTGGCCGAAATCCCTCGAGCAGTTGCCGCCCATGATGGATTACAACATCCGGCACGGCAGGACTTACATGTACTTCCGTGGCGAGCCGCTGTACCCCTTCGGGTACGGGCTGAGTTATACCACGTTTCAATATTCCAAACTGCACCTTTCGAGCTCCCGCCTGCCCCGGGACGGCCGCCTTACGGTGAACCTGGCCGTTACCAACACGGGTACCCGCGATGGCGACGAGGTGGTGCAGCTTTATGTCCGGCATCTGGGCTCCAAAGTGGATCGCCCGCTGAAGGAACTGAAGGGATTCCAACGGGTTCACCTGGCCCGCGGGGAAACCCGCACGGTGTCCATACCGCTCGACGCCCAGACCCTGGCGTACTGGAATGAGGCCGGGAACCGTTTCGAGGTCGAGCAGGAGCCGGTGGAACTGATGCTCGGAAGCTCGTCGGCGGATGTCAAGCTGCGCCAGACCGTCCACGTCACGCCTTGAAAGCTGGGGCGGGCAAGCGCCCCCAATGCCGCCTGGTTTTGGACCGCGGGAATTTCCGCGCAAATCGGAGGGCGGGCAATCCGGCTTGCAATCGCGCCCCGCGATCGTGCCCGCAGCCGGCTCGACTCGCCGCCAACTCGTCACCCACCGTTGTCAGCGGCCACGCGCCGTGATACTTTAGTTTCGGACAAACTCGTCCCGAAAGCGAGGGCCTGACGATGAACCGGAAATGGGGCATCTCCTTTTCTCTCGTGCTTACTCTGGCCGCCTTCTGCGGCTGCTCCAGTAAGCCATCAGCTAACGAAGCCAAGAAGGCCGCGAGGCCGCTGGATAAAATCCTGGGGAAAGCCCAAGTTCTGATCGAATCGGGCGGGTCCATGGATTCGGCGCTAAATGCCGGCGGCTCCTCGATATATCTCTGGCAAGGAATGCATCGATACCGCTTGTTCCTGCGCACCGCGGCCGACATAACCCACGGAAACTGGTACGTTGCCGAGGGCGTCTACGCGCAAAAAGCCATTGACGAGCTCGGCGATCCCGACCAGGGAGCCAACGGCTATCCGCTGCCGGCGAGCTGCGCCAAAGTTGTCACCATGGCGTGGGGCGCGTTGGCCTTCGACGATGCCGACGCGCAGGCTTCCGTCTTGCGCACCCGCGTGAACCGTTATCCCGCCCGGCCGGTGTTCCTGGTCACCCGCGTCCGGCCCGCCACCGACGACGAAATCGCCAAAGATGCCGGCGCGGCCAGGAAAGTCGATACCGCCGAGGGCAAGAAGGTCCCCCAGGTCGAGATTCCCTGGGAGAAAGAAAAGGCTTCTCTCACCAGCGGGCAACTCGTGTTGACGGCGCCGCTTTGGGATCACAAGGGCGGAACCGCTCAATGCAAGGTGGTCATCGACACCGACGGCACTATCTCCGACCTCGAGACCGGCATGCAGCTCTGCGAAAGCGTGGAGTGGTCGGAGTATCATTTCCAGCCCTTGGTCCAGGCCGGCCATCCGGTAAAAGTGGCGACCGAGGTCGAACTCCGCTTCGATCCGCGAAAGTAGAGAACTTTATCCCAGCCTCCGGTACGACTCCAACGACCATTCGTCCGCCGCGTGGCCGTGGCGCAGAATGTACCGCTGGCCATCGTCCGCCAGAACCTTGAAGAAGGTCGCGTCCGGACCGTACCACTGGTCCTGAAGCTCTACTACCGCGTACTCGCGGCTGCCAAGCTCGAACCGCACCGGGCGCTCGTCCGCCTTTCGGCCGGAGTAGCACTGGACGCGGAGGAGGAGCATCTACTTCATTCTCCCCCGCGGCCCGCCTCCGCGCGCTCCTGCCGCATTACTTCCCCGGCCGCCGCTTCATGGCCTGCGTCTGCAGTTTGCCGTAGAGGCTCCGCATGTGGCCGTTGATGGCGCCGGTAGTGATACCCATCTCGCTGCCAGCGTCCTGGTAACTGTAGCCCTCCACCATTAGCTTCAGGAGGCGCAGTTCGGGCGGTGTGGGCTCGCCATCCTCTCCCGCCGGGTGAACTTCGCGCAATAACGCCAGAACGCGGCGCGCAATTTCCGGAGACATCGGCGCCCCACCCGCGAGCCCCACCCGGAGAGCTTCCAGGAGCTTCGCCGGCGGCGTCTTCTTCGACAAATAGCCAGACGCCCCCGCGCAAAGCGCCTCGAAGATTCGCTCGTCGTCCTCGTAAACCGTCAGCGCCAGCAGGACCACCGGCGGATATCGCTGGCGCAGCCAGCCGAGCCCGCCATCGCCGCTCAGTCCGGGCAGTCCGATGTCCACGAGCGCCAGGTCCGGGATTTCGGGCCATGTTCCACGCCGCGCTTCTTCCAAAGATCGAAACGACAGGACGCAGCCGTAGCCCGGGGAGCTATCGATCAACATCGCCAGTCCTTCGCGGATGCGCCGGTCGCTCTCGATGATCGCCACGCGGATCGCGCCGGGTCCTGTTTCGCCGGAAGTCGCCAAGCCCCTAGCCTACCCGACGAGAGCGCCGGTTTTCCCCCTCAATGCTCTTAGTGCGTTCCTCATCCCGCCGGCAGCCAACCGCGCCAATGCCGCTAAGTCCACGCATCGCGTGAAACGCCCAGACCATCTCCCTGATACTCCCATTCCGCGATGCCGTTTCCGGCGAAAGATGGATTTCGTCGCAACCCGCACTTACTCCCGGTCGGCGATGGTACCTGCCTCCCAGGGCACCAGGTAACGCCGTTTTTGCTGATGGACGATCCCGCAAACATCGAGGACTGCCCAAGTTTTTGGCAGGCTGAGTGGTGTGATATGCTAGGCCCAATCCAGGAGCTGAAATGCGAATCCTGGCTGGAGCAGGTTCGATCGACGGATCCTTTTGCTTTGTATCCGGCCTCCTTTTGTTAGTCAGTGGGATTGCTGGCGCGCAGTCATTTACCACCCCAGCCCTTTATCCCGCGCAGAACGGACCGATACCCGCGGCTACTGCCGATTTCAACGGCGATGGTAAACCCGATATCGCGGTAGGAAACGCCGGTTCGAGCAGCGTGTCGATTTATCTAGGCACCGGCACCGGCAATTTCACCGTCGCCTCATCCGTCGCGATCCCCAATGAGTGTACCGTCGGATTCCTCTTCGCGGGTGATTTCAACCAGGATGGCAAGGTTGATCTCCTCGCCGCCTGCATGTACCAGACTACCGTTTGGGTGCTGCCCGGCCAAGGCCAAGGCCAGTTCGGCGCGCCGGTTTCCACTTCGCTTCCTGCCATAGCCTATTTCGGCTTTCAGGAATCGAATTCCCAAACCATCACGGTCGCCGATTTCAACAACGACCACAAACTCGATCTCGTGATCGGGCTATATAACGCGGCTGGCAAGTCCCTCGACGTGAGTCTCATGCTCGGCAACGGTGACGGAACTTTCACCGCTCCTTCCATAATTTCCGTCGATTCCTCGTTCGAGTTGACCAGTGTCGTTCTCTCTGCGGATTTCGATGGCGACGGCGATCAGGATCTGGCCGTCGGCGCGGTCTCAACCACGAACGGCGCCAGCGCTTTTGAAATCCTTCATGGCAATGGCAACGGCACATTTACGGAACTGCCCCATCTGGTGATTCTGGCCTCGCGCTCGGTAGTGGAATCGGCCGTGATCGCCGATGTCAACCGCGACGGCATCCCCGACCTGGTCGCGGCTGAGGGCACCGGACCGTCCACGCCCGCCCCCCTGCTTCAAGTCTTCACCGGCAAAGGGGATGGCACGTTCTCTTTGTCGTTCAGCGGGCCGGATAGCGCATTGGTCATCGGATTTCTAGCGGTAGACCTTTTCGGCAGCGGCACGCCCGATCTGGTCGAACTGCTTTATCCCGCCGAGGAGTTGGAAACCGTGGTCCCGCCCGTGCATCCCATCGGGCGCGTTCCCGCGCCACAAGCCAGTTTCGCGCCTTTGAGCGTCGCGGTGCGAGCCGGGAATGGTGACGGGACATTTCAGTCTCCGGTTGGGCTGGCCTTTCCCAATAGCCTGCAACCTGGCGTTTATGGGTTGGTGGCCGGCGATTGGAATGGCGATGGCATCACGGACCTTGCGTTTTCCAGCCTTCCCGCCAGCGTCGATTACCTGAATTTCGGCAGCAGCGGGGGCAGTATTGCAACCATCGATTCCGCCATCGTCTCCGGGCTGCAGTCGCTGCCGGCGGGTGATCTGGTCGTTATGCTGAACACTACAACGCCCACCTCGACCCTGGCCCTATCGAGCACACAATTGCAATTTACCTATGTTGCGGGAGGGGCAACTCCCGCTAGTCAGACAGTGAATGTTTCCAACAAAGGAAACGGCGCCCTGAACTGGACCGCAAGCCCCGCCGCATCCTGGCTGAACGTCGCTCCCGCTTCCGGAACTGCCCCCGCCATACTCACGATCTCCGTAAACCCCAGCGGGTTGACGGCCGGCGCCTACACCAGTTCCATCAATGTAACGGCCGCGGGATCGGGAAGCAGTCCGCAGGCCATTTCGGTCACGCTCGCCGTCAGCGCCGCCACCAATGGTCCCGTCATTACCGCCGTCGTCAACGGCGCCAGTTTCCTGCCCGATTTTGAAAGCGGATCGTGGGTGACGATTGAAGGCTCGAACCTCTCGAACACCAATCCCGGCCGCACCTGGACCCCGAGCGAAATCGTCAATGGCAACCTCCCGGAATCCCTCGATGGCACCAGCGTCATGATCGACGGAAAACCCGCCTATGTCTACTACATCAGCCCTACACAGCTCAACGTCCAAGCCCCCACCGATTCGGCTACCGGGACCGTGTCCGTGGTGGTGACCAACAACTCCCAAGTGAGCGCTGCGTTCAACGCGCAGCTCAGCACCTACTCGCCGGCGTTTTTCCTGTACACCGGTACCAGTTACGCGATTGCGTCGCACTTTCCAGACTACGGGCTGGTGGGAAATCCCAACGCCATCCCCGGCACGATCGCGGCCCATCCCGGCGACGTGCTGATTTTGTGGACCACGGGCTTCGGCCCAACCAACCCCGCGACACCGGCCGGCATCGTAGTGACGGGCGCCCCCGCGGCTGCCACGCTGCCGGTTGTCACGGTAGGCGGCATGCCCGTGAGCGTCATCAGTGCAGTGCTCAGTCCGGGGAGTGCTGGCCTCTACCAGGTGGCCATCCAGCTTCCCGCGACCGTGCCGACCGGCGTAGTGGCGATTCAGGCATCGATCATGGGAGCGACTTCACCTGCTAACACCATGACCTACGTGGCGAGCCATTAGGCCCGGCATCTGTCACATGCTCCGAACTTCGCGCGCGGCTGGGTAGTGGGTCAGTTTGAAATTTCGCCTCGTCGGAGAGATTTGTGGGTGAGCGATTACGCGGTTCAATGGGCGCCGGAGCAAGCGCGAGCCGCGAACCCGAGATGGGATACCACGATAGCGCGGCTTCAGCTTTTGCTGTTGTGGGCAGTTGCCGTTCGAACCAGGTTGCTCGCCCGCAAACACACGGGCAGGTCACTTCTCAGCATCGTTTTCCGTCAACTCAACCCAGGTGAGGCCGTCTCCAGAATCGTGCCTAGACTACTTTCCGGCGCAAAAATGAGAGGCCAAGTCCTTTCGGCTCTGCGTCCCGGTCGGCGGGACTCTGCATGATCGTACAAATTTCCGTCGCGAAACATTTTTGAAGGTATTTGTCATCTTTGCCTTGACAGCAAAAAGAGA
>DATJMA010000123.1:0-30062 GCA_035509055.1 Bryobacteraceae bacterium
TGGTCGGGCCGCCGAGATTTGAACTCGGGACCTCTTGCACCCCAAGCAAGCGCGCTAGCCAGGCTGCGCCACGGCCCGATCAGATAACGATTCTAGCACAGCGGCCCAAAACGTCGCCTCCCCGAACTACTTCCTATTGAGCCGCTTGCCACCCTCGCGCAATTCCTCTAGCACTTCGCGCGCCGTCACGTCCGATGGCTCAAGCCGCAGAGCCGTCTCCAATTCCTTTCGTGCCGCGTCTGGATCGTGCAGTAAGAGCAGCATGCCATACTGCCGGTGGAACAGTCCGGACCGCGGCTCGCAACGCACCGCCTCCCGCTCCTGCTCCAACGCCCGGTCGAATTCGTCGCGATGCACGTAAAGGCCCGCCAGGTTGTTGTGGATGACGCCAGCATCGGGCGATTGGATGGCGGTCTTGCGCAGCATCGTAAGATCGTCTCGCCAATCGCTGTTCCGCTCCGCTGTCTGCCAGGAAAAAATGCACAGAGTGGCCAACCCGGCGGCCCACGCCGGACCTGCCCGCCGCTGCTCACACCAACTCCATAGCAGTCCGGCGATCCACGCGAATCCGGCCGAAGGAAGATACAGGTAGCGCTCGGCGAAGACATTCTGTCCTACGCCGGTAATGTTCAAAGCGGGCGCCAGCGCGAGTACCGTCCAGACCAGGCTGAACATCACCGTTGGAGATGTCAAGCGCCTGAGAACCGTCACAGCAAGCGCAGCCAATATCGCGAGGGCTAGTAGAAAAGCCATGCTGATCGAAACCGTGGGGTGAAAAACGTGGAAGAAGTTCAGATCGCTCGGGTAGACCAGCTTCCAGAGGTATTGTGCCAGCGTTACCGTGGCGCTCATGACGAACTGCGCGGGAGTCAACTGGAAGAACATCTGCTCGGTGGGAGCCAGGGAGCCCAATGCGCTCCAACGGCCCATCAGGTAGATGGCGAACGTTCCGGTCATGGCGGCGTAGAGCACAAGATTGCGCTTGAGTTCGCGGAACCGGCGGCCCAGGTAAATCCATTCGTAAGCCAGGTAGAGCGGCAGCAACATCACGCCGGTTTCCTTCACCGAGAGCGCGGCCAGGTAGAGAGCGCTGTGGCCGGCGATGGACGGTGCGCTCGGCGAGCCCTTCTGGCGCGCGAACAACCATGTGCCTGCGAGCACGATTAGTGTCACGACGAGGTCGGGATAGGCAGCCACCCAGTCGACCACTTCAGTATGGATGGGATGGACGGCGAAGATCAATGCGGCGGGCACAGCGGCCCGCTCCCGGCCGGCAATTCGCACGGCCAATCGATATACCAGAACGGTGTTCGCGGCGTGCACGAGCACGGAAAAGAGGTGGAAGGCGAAAGCGTGAAACCCGAACAAGGCATGGAACAGCATGTAAACCAGGATCTGCAGCGGGCGGTAATAGTTGGCGCTCGCGCCGCGAAAGGCCCATACACCCGTCAGGATCGCCTTCCCGACTTCATGTTGCGTAATTACCGGATTGCCCAGGAGTTGATCTTTGTCGTCGCCAACGAAATCGTTGACGAGCGAGTTGGCGTACGCGCCGAGAGAGATCGCGACCAGCAGGATCACCTGCCAGGGCGCGCCCTTTGGCGGGCGTTTGGGACCGCTCTTCGGCCGCGGTGCGGGCTTTCGCTTGGCCATCGAATCAGCGATTGTAGCGCGCCCGCAGCTACCTCGGCAGGTCGAAAATCGCCTGGAATCTTACGGCGGCTTCATCGTTTGCATAACTCCCAACGCAGCACGGTTTACGGCACCCCAGACGAACTGGACCGCTGGTGGGAGAGCCGTCGGAGTCCCGAAGACGTCGATGACGAGCCCGCGAAACCCGAGGCAGCGGAAAATGTTCGCCGCGAGACCAAGTCGCCCGCACCCGACGCGCTGTCCCTGCCCGTTCCGTCTGCGCGCCGTTACCCCGGATGGGGGCTGCCGGCTGTCCGTCTGGCTGCTTCGCCGGCGATTTCCACTGCGCGACGTGCTCGTCTCGTCCATCACCAATTTCCCGGGCGATGAACGCCCGCCTTTCCTGCGGCGGGTCCAAAGCCGCCTTCTCCCAAAATGGCTTGGAGGGCCGGAATCTCCGTGCCACGGGACCGATACCGTCCAGGTGATGCTGGTGAGTCCTGACCGCGGGCCGGAGCACCGGTCGGGCAAATTTCGAACCACTGGCACCGGCCTGGCGGTAAAAAGTGCGGCATCGCCCGCCCCCCGACGGCAGATCCCTCATCGTTTCCACCACTGATTCCGGTCAGGCGGAAGGTCTGCTTATGCTGCCAGTCGCGAGTGGGCCGGCGACACGGCGCACCACCCTCCAGCCGGCGAGTGCGATCTCGAACCGGCCCTCAGCCTGGATGGCCGTACGCTGGTTTTTCGCCGTGAAGTCCGCTAGAGCGGCGAGTTGTATATTCTTGCGGCTGGCGGAAAACCATGCCCATCCAGTTGTAGCGCGAGCGTCGCTTCGCGGGACCCCGTGAGCGGGGCTTACTGCCAAGACGGACCTGGTCCGCACCATTGCCTCCAGACATTTAAAAGGTTGAATCCATGCAGTAACGGCGGGTTCTGTTGCGGATCGAGGTATTCGCCATTGTTAAAGACATGCTCAATCGCGGCGAGTGCCCAGTTCAGGCTCGTGTACAAGGTACTTAGCGCGGACTCTGTGAAAGCGTGGAGAATGCTCGGCAAGTGCTTGAATGAAGTAATTTCATAACCGTAGACAGCACGTCGGGGTGCAATACGCCAAGAGGCCAGTCAGCCACCTTCCGACAAGCCACCAATTCGGACCGCAAAGCAAAAACAGGTCACCGGAGCGGGAACCGGCTCGCGTGTTCCGGTGTCCTAAAGGAATGCTTCGTACGCTTCCATCGCTGGTTGCCGCGCTGACCCTTGTAGTTTCGTCGGGGCTCGGGGACGATCTCCCCAACTTCGAGGCGGCTTCGGTGAAGCATTCCGACCCAAACTCGAGAAGCGGTCCAAACGCATGTAGGGGCGGCCCCGGCACGCCGGACCCCGGAATGCTCCATTGCACGAATAGCTCGCTAGCTCTGTTTATCTTGCAGGCTTACGACCTGAAATGGTACAAACTCATATCGCCCGACTGGGTCATCCACGGGGGGAGTCAGTCCGGATACGATGTCAGTGCCAAGATCCCTCCCGGTACGTCGAAGGCAGACTGCAGGCTCATGCTGCAACGCTTACTGGCCGAGCGCTTTCACCTCGTGGTGCATCGTGAGAGCCGGGAACTGCCGGTCTATTCATTGGTTCCCGGCACAGGCAAGCCGAAGCTCATTCTCTCCCCTTCTCCGGCGCCTCCCGGTCCGCGTTGCGCCATGTCTATGGTCAAAAACCACTTCCACTGGGCGTGCCACAACACGCTCCTCAAAGATCTGGCAGGGAACCTGGAGACGTTGTTTTGGAGCGATGTGATGGATGAAACCGGCCTTAACAGCGAGTACGATTTTACTCTTGATTTCATACCGCCGGAAGAATGGCAGGGGAAAGTCGGATGGTCCCCTTCGAGCGCGATCGCCGACGACACCTCGACCTTGGATAACGCGATCTCCGAACAACTCGGCCTGAAACTGAAGAAGGGGAAGGAGCCAGTGCAAGTTCTGATCGTCGACAAGGCGGAAAAAAACCCGACTGAGAACTAATTTGCTTTGCCCCGTTTTGGACGACCACTTCGCCCTTATTAACGACATTCGCCGACCGCGTAAACGACCTAAACTTTGGCTCAATGGTCGTTCCAAATTCTGCGTTCCGCCCGAGCAGTCCGCCCACCGTTTTGCCGGTCCGGTTCTCTTCTGGTTTGTTTTCCGTCGGTGCCAGAATCACCGGCCGCAAATCGGCCGTTTCGTGGTTCAAGGCACAACCGATGCGGGACGCACGCGTCGTGGCGGCAAATGTCGCATGATGTCGCCATTTTTGACGGGCGGGTTTAACCCATGGGCGCGGCGAATTGAACCTTCCATTCTGGCTGCGGGATACCAAATGGATCTACTGCGCCAAACATGCCTCGGGACGATTTGAGGTGGTCCGTGTGATGGCTACTGGCGGCACGTCGCGCAGTTACATATATTACAATCAGACCGCCGGATGTGCCTGGAGCCTGAGGCGCTGCGAAGACGGACCTGGGCGGGCGCTCCTCCATTCAGCTCTGACGATTTGGCTACCGGCGAGATACCTGTTGTTACGCCGGTTCAGTTCAGATGGCAGTTTCTTGTGGCTCTCGCAGTACGATCAATGGGGCCGGGATCTGATCGCGATTCAAAATGGGGCAATCGGCGGCAAGGGCGCTAATCCGGCCTGTGGCCGGCACGGCGCCGCGCTCTCAACCCATCAGATCGAGCGCCGCCTGAATCTCGTCGCGCGTGTGAAAATCGCCCTTCCGCGTGGTAGCCTCTATGCCGCGCCGGTACAACTCTCGCGCTTCGTCGGCCAATCCCAGGTGCTCAAGCGTCTGGCCGCCATGGTAATAAGCCGCCGAGTAGTCGGGGTGCGCCGCGATGAGCGCGCGAAACTCCGCTGCCGCGGCCGATAAGTCCCCGACATTCCGATACTCCATCGCCAGGCCATAGCGTGCGAAAGTGTCGGCGGGGTTCTGCTCCACCATGCTTTTGAGGATATCCAAACGGGTGCCAGCCATCTCTTGTGCTACTATACCTCCGAAATGGCGTGCCCCTATTTTCATGCCGTGAAGCCGCGCAATCAGACCGGCGATTCGCGTTCGCCAATGCTGCCGCTGGGCGATGCCTGGGACGGAGTCTGTCGCGCCAATCCGGAAGTGCCCTGGCAGCCGGACGAAATCACGCTGCTTTCGCACTGTAACCTGGGGTACGCACGCGGATGCTGCGCGCGATTTCCCGCCGGCGATGGACCCGACGCGGCGCGCTTCACGATCGCCGCCAATAGCACCGAAACCGTGCGGATCTACTATGTTCTCGAACGCGATCACCGTCCCTGGGCGCACGGTCCGCTGGAATATTCGCGGTCGAGCGATTCGTTCACGGAAGAAACGGCCGGCGAGGCTACTCTCGCGCTGGCGCGTGCCTACGCCGCCAGCTATCTGCGGCGGATTTCAGAAGCTTCCGCGCGTTGAGCCGCATCAGGAAATCGAGAAGCGATGGAAGGCAAAACAGTACGCGAATCGGCGTCGGAGTATTCCGAACTGGCGCTCCCCAATGACGCCAACGGGCATGGGAACGTCCTCGGCGGGCGGGTGATGCACCTGGTGGACCTGGCAGGCGCCATGGCCGCCATGCGGCACGCCCGCAAGCCAGTGGTCACGGCGTCGGTGGATAGCCTGCATTTCCTCCACCCTGTGCACATATCGGAGCTGGTGATTCTGCGGTCGTCGGTGAACCGCGTGTTCCGCACGTCGATGGAAGTCGGTGTGAAGGTGGAGACGGAAAACCTCATGACCGGCAAGCGGGTCCACACTTGCTCCGCCTACCTCACGTTTGTGGCGCTGGATGAGAATCAGCGGGCAACACCAATCCCAGCGGTGACACCCGAAACGGATGAAGAAAAGCGGCGATACCGGGAAGCCGGCGAGCGCCGGGAATATCGTCTGGCAATGCGAAGTCGCCTGCGGGCCTGATCCGGCTCGCGGGCGCAAATCAACCTTCTTTGTACATGTACTTGATACAGGGTTTGTAAAGGAGGATGTTGGGACCTTCGGACCGGTTCACCTTCAAGCAGCACTTGTCGTACCACTCGATGGTGCCATGCAGTGTTTCGCCATCGCGTAAAACGAACACCATCGGTGTCTTGGCCTGCATTTGTTTCACGTAGTAGAAATTCTCGGCGTTTGTCTGATCTGGCGGAACAGGCTTCTTCTGCTGCTGCGCGGCCCTACGCGGAGGCGCTATCTGCTCTTTGATCTCGTTTAGAGACGGACGTATAAGTTTGCGATTGACAGCTTCCACGGAATGCCATCCTTTTGATGAGAAGTATGATTGGCCGTCGCTCCACAAGCAGGGCGGCTTCTAGTTGGATCAATTTGTCCGACTTGAACTCATAAATAACACAAAGGATGACCCGCCGCAAGGTTGTCCCGGCGCTCTGTCCCCGCCGGCGAGCGCCGTCAGCTGCCGCCCCGCAGGGACCTGAGCCGGTTCTTCAGACGCTGCCATAAACCCGGCTTCGGAGCCTGCGCGACGGGCGCCGCCACCGAGGGCGGCGGCCCCGGATTGGCAAAATCCACCGGGGCCGGTAGCACGCATGGCTCCTCGCCGGCAAAGCGGACCAGATTCTGCATTACGGCGTATTGGCGCCGCACCATCTGCCCATCCTTCGTCTGCACGCACACCGAAAATCCGGGATACTCCTGGGGCTCGGATTTTCCCCGGCCGCTCGAGTAGTGGACCGGCTGCAAAAGCACCGGAGAATACCCGATCAGATTACGCTCCACATGGGCCGTTTCGTAACGATGGCGCTTCGCACTCCACACAAACACGCGAATGCTGTCGAAGTCGTATGGGTGCACACCATTTCCCACGGTGGTCCACAACCAGGTGTCTTTCTGCTGGTCGCCATCAGGCAGCTTTCCCAGCGAAAAGTAAGAGACAATCGTGTGGCCTTCGGCATACTGGCCTACTTCATCGGGGATTGCCATTCGCAGGCGGTTCGTGACCACCCAGCCGGTCTCCCCGTCAGGGGCCCGGACCAGGCTCCAATCGTCGGTACGCACGGGTTGTGCGGGAGGCTGCGATTCGGTATCCGCCTCTTCTTCGTCGGTGCCCTGCTTGGAAAGGTCGATCCAATTGGATGGCGGCGGCGGCGCGGCAGGCATGGGCGGAGGGGGAATTTTCCCCGTTTTTCCCTCTTTCCGCGTGACCTTCATTTTCCGCGCGGGACGCGGTACCAGCGGCTTTCGAGGCAGATCGCTGCGCGGCCGCCGGAGGTGAGTGAGCACGTCCACCTTGTCGTTTTCCTTCAGCATCAGGAAGCTCGGAGCATTTTGGGCGGGCTGTATGTGCACGCGCAGATTGGCGTCTGTGGTGGCCTGTCCTTGCGCGGGGAGGGATGCCGCACGCTCGGCAAGAGCCTTGAGCGCCTTCATGTCGTCAAGGCCAAGTAGTTGGCGCTGCTCGATCCAGCCTTCTTTTCCATTCTCGGCACGAACCCTTACCCAGGTACGATGTTGTTCGAGAATATCCACACGGTCGCCATGCTTCACCGTTGTGACGGTGGGTGATTGGATAGGGATGTCACTGCGCAGGTTCAGAGTGGCGGGACCCACATAGGCCTCGCCTCTCACGGGAGCGCGCGGCGGACCGCTGCGGCAACCAGCGAGCATTAAACCTAATGCGACAACGACGCTGCATTTCCTCAGGGAACCGGGGTGCACACCTGATTTTATTCTAACAGCCTGGCGTTGACCCGGCCTTTCGTTTCGCGACGTGTAGCGCAACTATTTCCCGCCGGCGCACGAATGGCAGCCGCCGCGCGCGCCGCATTGCCTCAGATCCCCCGTAAACGTCCGAGGACGGTCATATGCCAGACGCTTGCCGACCACACTGGAACCGCGCCTGCCGCTCATGCGCTGGAATCTGTACCGCCGCTCGTCCGTTACCGGACCAACCGAACGAAAGAGCAAACGATATGCGTCTGCTGATCACTCTTTGCATCTCTCAGCTGCTGCTTCCGGCGAGATTGGGGTACGCCGCCGCCCAGCAAACCGAAAATGACCTATTGGTAGGGCGGGGGCTGCACCGGCAGGGATCCTATGACGAGGCCCGCGTAAAATTGGCTGCCGCACTGCGAGACGCGCAGGCCGACGGTTCCGATACCCGCACTGTCGCCCTGATTCTCGACTGTATGGGCACGAACGAAGAGGACAGCGGCGATTTCCGGCAAGCCGAGGTGTTCCTGAATCGCGGGCTGTCCCTTATCCACCCCTATGCTCCTCACGACCCGGTTCTCATCGCCCTCGAAACCCATCTGGCAGAGTTGTACATGGCGGAAGTACGGCCCGAAGACGCAGAACAGATGCTTCGGCATTCCTTGAACGCATTGCGGCGCGCCAGCCATCCCGAGCCCGGTTTGCTGTCGGTAGTCGAGCGGAATCTCGCCCTGACTTGCGTCATGCTGCACCGATATGAAGAAGCGGACAAGCTTTTGCGAGAAGCTCAGGCGCTGTTGGAATCCGAACTGGGGCCGCTCCATCCCCGGCTGGCGAGCGGGCTGTTTGCGTATGCCTCGCTGCTCACGGCCGAGCATAAGTACATGGAGGCAGTAGCCCCGGCGGAGCGCGCGTGGAAAATCTTGCACGGCACTTCGGTTCCGGTTGGTAAAGTGGCGCTGGCAAGCGCATGCTCGGCTTTGAGTTCGATCTACTTCCGTGCCGGGCGAGTCGCAGAAGCCTCCTCTCTGGCTCTTCAGGCCGCCAACCTGGAGGAAGAGGCTGCCGGACCCAACCACCCGGCCGTCGCCTTCTACCTCCAGAATTACGCGTACATCCTACGCCATACGGGACACAAAAAGGAGGCGAAGACCATTCAGAAGAGAGCCGGCGACATTAGCCAGCACGCACCTTCACTTTCGGTTGGTGACACCATCAACATAGCGGCGTTACGCAACGGATCGAACTGACCAACCGTCACAAACGCGGGCTAGGCCCGTATGTTGTGCGATGCATCATCCCAATGCACCGCCGCTTTGCGGAAGTACGATTCGTTGGCCATGTGGCAGGCAATGGCCGCGTGATGCCCGAAGACCGCATCCTCCGCGACGGTACCACGTGTCTTCACTGCCCGGAAAAAATTCCACAGGTGTGGACGCAGATCGTCCCAATCGTCCGACTGGAATACCGCTGACTGCATGACCGTTTCCTTGCCGGGTGGGATGGCATGTTCCGCGTGCCACTGCCGCACATACTGCTCGCGCTCTTGCGCGGGAAACCCACCCGAATAGTAGCTCGGCGACGTGTCTACCCCACGCTGCGGATAGTGGCGTAGCTCTCCTCCGGTGGCTTCGAGCACACCGTTGGGTCCGTAAAAACGGGCCGTCTCGGCGCTCGCGGAGCACAAGTCGAGCCGAACATACACGGGCACGCCATGATAATCGAACAGCACCAGGTGTACGTCCGGCATATTGCGGCCATCGTGGAAGCGGAAGATGCCCCCCAGCGCGGCGGCGGATTGCGGCGGCTCGTTCCAACCGAGGGTGTAGAGCATGCCGCTCAGCAGATGCACCATGAGATCGCCGCCGACGCCGGTGCCGTATTCCCGCCAGCAGCGCCAGCGCGCGAAGCGGACCGGGTCGAAAGCAATCTTCGGGGCATCGTTTAGCCAGGTGTCCCAATCGAGCGTCTGCGGGGTCACATCCGGCGGCGGATAGACCCACGCGCCATTGGGATCGTTCCGCCCCATGGTGAGCTCTACGAATTCGACGTTGCCGATGGCGCCATCCTGGTAAAGCTGCCGCGCCTTCGCGCACAGCACCGAACTGACACGCTGCGACCCGATTTGAACTACGCGATTGTTGGTGTGCGCCGCCTCTACCATCGCAAAGCCATCCGGGATGGTGTGCGACATGGGCTTCTCGCAGTAGATGTCCTTGCCGGCGCGGCAGGCATCGACAACCACGCGGCGATGCCAGTGATCCGGAACGGCGGCGATGAGGCAATCGATATCTTTGCGATCGAACAATTCCTGGTAGTGCCGCGTGGTGGGCAGATTGGGATTGTTGGTGATCTCTCTCGCGAGCGTGTGCCGCCCGTCCCACAAATCGGCCGCTCCGACGCACTCTATGCCCGGAAGACTGATGGCAGAACCCAGCAGGCCCGAGCCTTGCATACCGACCCCGATCATGCCGAAGCGAAGGCGGTCGGATGGCGCCACGGGAGCCTGGTTATCGGGGAGGTCTGCCTCCAACCTGGTAGCCAAAAAGGCACCGGTGGCGGCAGCCTGCAGGAATCTGCGACGGGGAAGACGCGTGCTCATGGCCGAACCTCCAGCACCAGTTTACTGCGGGGGAGCGGTGGTTTTGGAAGCTTAAGCCGTCCGCGCCATCAGCGCTTCCCGCACTTCCGGACTGGTGGCCATATCGATACATGTCCACGCCATCGCCACGGCGCCGTCCGCCATCGCCTGGTCGGCATCGGGAGTGGCGCAGTGATGCGCGAACTCCGGCTGATGATTAACCGCCGGCAGGGAATTGATGCCGATCATCGGATGAATCGAGGGCATCGCCAGCGAGACGTTGCCCATATCGGTCGATCCGGTGGGCCGCGTTTCCCACTCGCCGAGGTCGGGGAACGGCCGGCCCAGCGCTTCCGAATTCCTGCGGTAAAGCGCGGCCATGTGTTCGTGGTGGCGCATTTCGGCGTAAGGGCTTTCGCCGCCGACGATCTCAACCTTCGCGCCCGTTGCCAGGCCGCCCGCCTCGAAGCAGCGGTAGATTCTCGGCCGCAGTTCCTTGAGCTGTTCCAGCGTCTCGGAGCGGATCATGTATTTGGCTGAGGTGTGCGCGGGTACCACGTTTGCGGCCACACCGCCGTTGGTGACGATACCGTGGATACGGTCGCCGGGGCGGATGTGCTGGCGCAGCAGGCCGATGGCGGTTTGCGCGATGGTAAGCGCGTCGGCCGCATTCACACCGAGTTCCGGGAACGCCGAGGCGTGCGACTCCTTGCCCGTGCAGCGAACTTCGAACATGGAGGCGGCGATGATCTTGGCGCGCAACATGTCGAACGGCGCCGGATGGACCATCATAGCGGCGTGCATGCCGGCAAAAGCGCCGCGTTCGAGCAGCAGAATCTTCCCGCTGGCGTTTCCCGTTTCTTCGGCCGGCGTGCCGATGACCGTGACGGTGAGACCGGCCTCATCCGCCACTTTGGCCGCCGCCAGCGCCGCGCCCACCGCCGACGCCGCGATAATATTATGTCCGCAGGCATGGCCGATTCCCGGCAGGCAGTCGTACTCTGCGCAAATCGCTACGCGCAGCGGACCGCTGCCGGCCGTGGCGCGAAAAGCCGTAGGCAGTTCGCAAACTCCCTTCTCCACCGTAAAACCGCCATCGGCCAGAGCTTCGCAGAGCCAGGATGACGCCTGTTCCTCTTCGAATCCCAGCTCGGGGTGCGCGTGAATGCGGTGGCTCAGGTCGATCAACCCCTCGCGGGCGGAATCAAAATGTTCTTTGGCGCCGGATTTAGCATCCATATGGGTTGGAGCATACCACGCGCCGCCGGCCGACGACGATTTATTCGTTACGCAAGGCGATCAGCGGATCGACCCGCATAGCGCGCCAGGCGGGAACCAGCGACGCGGCGAGCCCTGTGACGAGCAGGGTGAGCGCGACCACCGCAAGCGTGCCCGGATCGCTCGATTTCGTTTCGAAAAGCTGCGCGGCGAGCAGGCGGCCCGCCAGGAGAGCGGTTCCGAAACCCAGCACGAGCCCGGCGGCCAACATGATACCGGAATAGCCGAAGACCAGGCGCAGCACGTGCGCCCGTCCAGCGCCCAGGGCCATACGAATACCGATTTCCTGCGTCGCCTGCGTCACCGAATACGAGATGACGCCGTAAATCCCGATCATGGCCAGCACTAGGGCGAGAGCCGCGAAAACCGCCATGAGCAGCATGGCGAACCGGCGCTGTGAGAGCGATGTGGCCACCAGGTTATCGACCGTGCCTACGGCATCCAGGGGAAGCTCGGGATCGAGCCCGCGGATGACCGAGCGAATGCCGCTGATGGATGCCTCGGGATCACCCGCCGTGCGCACCGCAAAATACATCGACCCGAACGGATCCTGCGCGGCAGGACGGTATATCGCCGGGCGTCCTTTCGATTCCAGTTGCTGATCGCGAATGTCACCCACGATTCCGACGATTTCTGCCGGCTTCGCATCCGAGCCTCCGACTTTTATTTGCTGCCCCAGCGGATTTTCATTGCGATAGAACTCGCGCGCCATCGATTCGCTGATGATTGCCACGGGGGGCGCACCGCTATCGTCGTGGTCGTTGAATTCTCGGCCCGCCTTGAGCGGAATTCTGAGGGAGCTGAGATAGCCGGGCGTCGGCGCGTAGTACATGGCGGATGGTTCGTTTCCGGGCTCAACCGGCGGCTTGCCGACTTGCGTGAACGACAGAATATAATCGCTGCCCGATAGCGGGAAGACCTGCGCGGCTCCGGCGGCGGTAACGCCGGGGATGGCTCGAATCTGCTCCAGCGCCCGCCGGTAGAACGCCGCCACAGATTCGTCAGTGTGATATTTCGCGTTTGGAAGATTGGTGCGGAAGGTGAGGACACCGTGCGGGTCGAAGCCGGGGTCAACCGACTCCAGCCGGTAGAAGCTGCGCATCAGCAGTCCGGCGCCCGAGAGCAGCACCAGAGCGAGAGCCACTTCGCCCACCATCAGGGCGCTGCGCAGTCGATTGCGGCGGAATCCGATGGCGTTGCCGCGCCCGCTCTCGCGCAGGGACGACATCAGGTCTGTGCTCGCCATCTGCATCGCGGGAGCCAAACCGAAGAGCAGACCGGTGAGTACCGCGACCGCGCCGGTGAACGCGAGGACGCGCCAGTCGAGGGCGATTTCCTTGGCGCGCGGCAGGATGTTGGAGTTCAGATTCACCAGAAGACCGGCGCCGATCCTGGCCAGCACCAAACCCAATACCGCGCCGAGCAAAGCGAGAAGAATGCTTTCGGTGAGTAGCTGCGTTACCAGCCGCCCGCGCCCCGCGCCCATCGCACCGCGGATGCCAAGTTCGCGCCGGCGAGCAGTGGATCGCGACAAAAGCAGGTTGGCGAGATTGACGCAGGCAATCAGCAAAACAAACCCGACGGCGGCGCTCAGGGTGATCATCAGGGGCCGGACCTTGCCGACGGTCTGCTCTTGGAGTGTGCGAAGTGTGGTATCCCAACCCCGGTTGCTGGCGGGAAACTGCTGCGCGGCACGTGCGGCAATCGTATTCAGGTCGGATTGCGCGCCGGCGAGCGTAGCGCCGGGTTCCAGACGGCCGATGCCGCCGAGATAATGGCCCCCGCGCTGCTGCCACTCCCGCGTATTCATGGTGAGCGGAGTCCACAACTCGGAGTGGCCCGGGAATTCGAAATCCGCCGGCATTACGCCCACCACGGTGTAGATTTGCTCATTCATCTTGAGGGTTTGGCCGATTACGTCGCGGCTGCCGGCGAAGCGCCGCTGCCATAGACCATAGCCGAGTACCGCTACATTCGGGCCGTTGAACAGGCCTTCCTCCGGTGTAAACTCCCGCCCGAGGATTGGGTGGCGGCCCATTACCTGAAAGAAATTAAGAGTGATGACGGCTCCGCTGAGCCGCTCGGGCTGTGTCCCGCCGGCCAGGTTAAAGCCACGCCCGGTGAATGCCGTGATACCGGAAAAACTGTGATTGTGATCGCGAAAATCCCGATAATTGCCCGGCGAGAGCGAGAATTCCGGGAAGCCTCCGGGCAGATTTCGCTCCCGGACAACGATGAGCTGGTCCGGCCGGTCGAAGCGCAGCGGCTCAAGCAACACCGAATTCACGACCGTGAAAATGGCGCTGTTGGCGCCGATTCCCAGCGCCAGAGCCAGCACCGAAACGCTCGCGAATCCGGGGTTGCGCTTCAAAGTGCGGATGGAATATCGAATATCGCGAGCGACAGCTGTGAGCATGAGACCGACCTTAGAAGGTTGGACGCGACACGGGCGCCGATGGTTAGTTTGCGGGGCACTCGCGCCCGCGAGCCTGCGTTCGCTGCGCCATTTTCCGCGCTCGCCGCGGCTTGCTGGACGGCCGCGGCCGGCGGCGGCTATGCTGGGTGGATTGCATGCCACGGTTTCGACGGGTAGCAGCCTGACTGCCGATCTGATCCACTTCACCACTTCGCTGCTCATCACCACGGTCCTGCTGGTGCTGACCTTGCGGGCCGCGCGGCTGCCGGGAACTCCGGTGGCCAACATCTTCTTCGCGGTGTGCGGAATTCTCTGGAGCGCCGGCGGTCTGACGGCCGTTCTCATGCTCTCCGCGGGACTGGATCGTTACTCCCGCGATGTTCTGCTCGCCCAAGCCGTGCAATACTCCGGCGCGGCGCTATTTCCAGTCGCGATTCTCATGGTTTGGAGGCCGTTTGCCGCGCTTCCTTGGCAGAAGATGGCGTCACGCGTTTTGCAGATCTGCGCGCTCATTTCGGCCGCCGTCATCAGCGCCATGCTGTGGTTGCACTTCCCCATTAAATCGCTGGTTCGCGTGACGGCGCTCAACGCGGGAATCGTGCTGTTGCTTGGCGCGGTCATCATGCTGCGCCGGCGGTCGACCCCGCGCGCGGTCTATTTTCCCTCCATACTCATCGTGGCCGCGCTCGGCATTGCGGCGCTCATGATGCTGCCGCGCGAATCTCACGGGATGCTTTCCGGCATAGCGGCGCATTTCATTCTGTTGACGGTGCTGTGTACGTTCCTGCTCTTCGCGCGCTTTCGTCTGGCCGATCGTTTCATCCGCTATGCCGTGCGGATTCTGCTGGCGGCTCTCTGGGCCGGCATTCTGGCCGCCATCACCACCGCGCCTACCACATGGGAAGTAGTGCACCAGGCCCGATTCCCAGCCGCGATTCACGGCTTCATGCTGGTGCTGAGCGTCAATGCGCTGCTGTTCACTATCGCGTTCGTCGACGAGCGCGTTGGCAAGCAGGTGAATCGCTGGCTGTTTCGCGCTCCCGATTATCGTGCGGAAAGCCGCGCGCTGGGAGCCAGGTTACGCGATCTGCATGATGAACGGCAGATGACGGAGGCCCTGGAAGACGCCGCCCGCCGTCCGCTGGAATTGAGCGAAGCGCGCGTGCTCGCGGCCGGCGGCGCCGATTTTCCCGCGCCACTGTTCGATGGCGAGACCGTGGAGCGCGCAGGCGAAGTGCTGGTCCCGATGGCCACCGGCGGGCGCGTGACTCATGCGCTCGTGGCAACCCCCGGCCCGACGCGCCCCGGACTGGTCTCGAACGATGTCGATTACCTTCGCGCCATCGCGGCACTTTACGGCAACCGACTCGATGCCCTCGCACGCGAGCGCGACGCCATCGAGCGGCAGAGCCGCGAAGCGCTCCTGCTCCAACAGGTGACGGAAGCGGAATTGCGCGCCTTGCGCGCGCAAATCAACCCTCACTTCCTTTTCAATTCGCTGAACACCGTGGCCGACCTCATCGTGCGCGATCCCGCCCACGCCGAGACCATGACACTGCGTCTGGCGAGCGTGTTCCGCCACGTACTGGCGCACTCCAGCCGCCCGCTCACCACCGTTCGCGACGAAATCGAGTTTTTGCGCGCATACTTGTACATTGAAGAGGCGCGATTCGGCGACCGCCTGACGGTGGAGATCGCGGTCGATCCGGCGGTGGCGGGCGAAGCTGTGCCCTCGTTGATTTTGCAGCCGCTGGTGGAGAACGCGCTCAAGCACGGGCTCGGGCCAAAGCCGGGTCCGGGCCGTTTGACGATTTCGGTATCGGCCGAGGATGGATTCCTGCAGCTACGCGTGGAAGATGACGGTATGGGGCTTGGCACGCGCGGCGAATCGCAAGGCGTGGGTCTTGCGAACGTGGCGGACCGGCTGGCGACGCTCTACCAGGACCGCGCTTCGGTCGTATTGGAAGCACGCGAGGTCGGCGGATGCCGCGTGACGGTGCGGATTCCGAGCGGCCAGACGGTGACGGAATGAAGTGCCTGATTGTGGACGACGAAGAGCCCGCGCGGGCTCGCATGAGGCGCTTGCTTGCGGTCCATCGAGATTTGGAAATCGCCGGCGAAGCGCCCGATGGCCTGGAGGCAGTGCGCCAGGTCGAGGCATTGCGGCCCGATCTGGTATTCCTGGATATCGAACTCCCCGGACTCGGCGGCTTCGAGGTGCTGCATTCCCTGCCGCGAGAAATCGCGCCGCTGGTAATCTTCGTCACCGGTTACGACCAGCACGCGCTCGCCGCTTTCGAGGCCAACGCGTTGGCGTATCTGCTCAAACCGGTCGAGCCGGAACGCCTGGCACAGGCCGTGGACCGCGCCCGCAAGCTTGCGCTGGGCGGCGAGGAGAGCGCGCGCGAGGGCGCGCGGCTGCGCCAGATCGCCGATAATTCCGCCCGCCATCTGCGGCAAGTGGTGTGCCGCAAGCGCGATCGCATGCTGCTCATCTCGCCCGAACAGATTTTATGGTTCCAGGTGGAAAACGGAATCGTGAAGGCGCACACAGCGGACGACACGTTCTGGGTGAACTCTCAGCTCTCGGAACTCGAAGCCGGGTTGCCGCCTGACCAGTTCTTTCGCGCGCGCCGCGAAGTGCTGGTGAACGTGGCGCGCATCAAGGAAATTCGCCCCTACTTCAAAAGCGGTTTCCTGCTCCTCATGGCCGACGCCAATGCCACCGAGATTGTAGTGAGCGAGCGCCAGGCGCGATCGTTCCGGCAGCGGATTCCCGGGCTGTAACCCGCATGCCTCCAGGCCAGCCTGTGGATTGCGACTGCACAATTCTGGTGGGTAGGCCCCCCTGCGCCGGGCGCCCGCGTCCGGGGTCCGCCCTACATCAGCCGATTCGCGCGGTTTCCCTGTTGCTTTCCCAAAGGAAACCAGTCAATATGTGGGAAACCCAATGGGGGGAGAGCATGGCGCACAACACGGACGTTCTGAGAACTCTCCGGCGGTGGCTGAAGCGTTTGACTTCATGGACCTCAACATCACGCGACGAGGAGCGGCTGCAAGCCGAAATCGCGGAACATATCACGCTTTTAACAGAGGAGAACGCGCGAGCCGGCCTGCGGCCCGGTGAAGCGCGGCGCCAGGCCCTCCTGCAATTTGGAGGCGTGGAACCTGTGAAGGAGAGCTTCCGCGATCAGCGAGGACTACCCCCCATGGAAACACTCGTCCGGAACTTACGGCAGGCGTTGCGCCGTTTGCGAAAGGCGCCGGGGTTTGCATCCGCGACTGTGCTGACCCTGGCACTCGGCATCGGCGCCAATACCGCGATCTTCAGCGTCGTGAACGGGGTGGTTTTGAAACCGCTGCCGTTTCCTCATCCCGACGAACTGATCACTGTGAACCACTTCGCTCCCGGCGTCAACCTGAGGGACGCCGGCACTGCTCCCTTTCTGCATTTCACCTACCGCGATCAGGCACATTCGTTCCAGGACCTCGCACTTTTCAATTGGGCCGAAAACGCAGTTACCCAACTCGGTGAACCCGAAACCGCCCTGAGCCTCAACGCGAGCGCGCAGTTTCTTCCCATTCTGGGAGTCCGGCCGGCGCTGGGCCGCTGGTTTTCCGATAAAGACGACGCTCCCGGCGCCCCTTAGACGACTATTCTGGCCTACGGATGGTGGCAGGAGCGATTCGGAGGCGACACACGTGTCATCGGCCGGCGAATTACCGTGGATGGTATCCCGCGCGAAGTGATTGGCGTTCGTCCCGCCCGGTTCCGCTTTCTCGATCGCGAAGCCAGGTTTCTGCTGCCGCTGCAGCTCGATCGCAGCAAGACGGCGCTCGGCCAGGTCGCCTTTGAGGGGTTGGCGCGGTTGAAGCGTGGGGTCACCATGGAACGGGCGGAGGCTGACCTCGCGCGCCTGATCCCCATCGCCCTCCATAGCTATCCCCCGCCGCCTGGTTTTACGGTGAAGGCATTCGAAGATGTCCGCTTCGCGCCGCGGCTGGAATGGCTCAAGCAAAACCTGATTGGCGATCTTGCGAACACGCTCTGGGTGCTGATGGGGACCATAGGCATCGTGTTACTCATCGCGTGCGCCAATGTGGCCAATCTGCTGCTGGTGCGCACCGAAGGACGACAGCACGAGTTGGCGGTTCGCGCGGCGCTGGGCGCGGGATGGCGCGATCTCGCGGCCGAATTGCTGATGGAAAGCGTCGCCCTCGGACTGATGGGCGGGGTGCTGGGACTCGGGCTCGCCGCCGCCGCAATCCGCGCGCTGATCGTCATCGCGCCGGCGAATCTTCCGCGCCTGCATGAGATCTCGATCGATCCGGCGGTGCTCCTGTTCACTTTCGCGGCCGCGCTGGCGAGCGGAGTGCTTTTCGGAATGATTCCGGCCTTCAAGTACGCGGTCCCCCACATCGCCATCGCGCTGCGCGGCGGAGGCCGCACGTCGTCCGACACCCGGGAGCGGCATCGCGCCCGCGGCACGCTGGTGGTGGTTCAGATGGCGCTCGCCATAATTCTGCTGGTCGCCTCCGGGCTTATGATTCGGACGGTCCAGGCGCTGCGCCACGTGGATCCGGGATTCGATCCGGCAGACGCTCTCACGATGCGCCTTTCTATTCCGGCGGCACAAGTTCAGGACCCCGCCGCGGTCATGCGCCTGGAACAGTCGATTCTCGACAAGATCCGCGCCATTGCACAGGTAGCTGCCGCGGGAATCACCAGCCAGATACCGACCCCCGAGGGAGCCGGTCTCTACCAGGTCTATGCCCGCGGCAAAGTGTACGATAGCGTGCCGCCGCTACGCCGCCGGAAGTTCATCTCGCCCGGGATCCTGGCCGCGATGGGCAATCGCCTGGTCGCCGGCCGGGGATTTACGTGGACCGACATCTACGATCGCCGCCCGGTCGCCATGGTCTCGGAAAATCTGGCGCGCGAGCTCTGGGGCGACCCGCGGCTGGCCATCGGCAAAGAGATCACGCCGAATCTCAAAGACCCCTGGCGCGAAGTGATCGGGGTGGTAGGCGACGAGCGCACCGACGGGATCCAGGCCAAGGCGCCGGCGATCGCGTACTATCCGTCGTTGATGGACAACTTCAACGCCACTCCCGTCTTCGCGGTGCGCACCGTTGCGTACGTGATTCGCAGCAAACGGGCCGGATCGGAAGGCCTACTCGCCGGCGTACAACGGGCCGTTTGGAGTCAGAACGCGAGCCTTCCCCTCACCAGCATCCAAACCTTGCGCGAGATCTATTCGAGATCGATGGAGCGAACCACTTTCATCCTGGTGATCCTGGCAATCGCCGGATCGATGGCGCTGCTCATCGGCGTAGTCGGGCTTTATGGCGTGATCTCCTATGCTGTATCGCAACGGCGGCGGGAGATCGGGATCCGCTTGGCGCTGGGAGCGCCACCGCGCAATCTGCGTGGGATTTTCATCCGGAGCGGAATGATGCTCGCTTCGGCCGGCGTGGCGTGCGGACTCGCAGGATCGGTGGCACTCACGCGGGTGCTCGAATCGTCGCTGTATGGCGTCAGCCCGCTCGATCCGCTCACGTTTGCCTCGGCTTCGCTGGGACTCATTCTTACCGCTCTGGCCGCGAGCTATATACCGGCAGTGCGGGCGATGAAAGTCGATCAACTGGAAGCGCTGCGTTTGGAATGAGCGGACATCGGGCAAGATTGCTGCCCACCGACCGGGCCGCGCGCTCGCACTGCTAAATTCCGCGCCCGCGATTTCCTCTTCGCGCCTGCTCGGTTTCCATTGAGCCGCCCCGGGGGGACGTCTTATCGTCGCCATATGAAGAAGATTCTGCTGTGTGCATTTGCGTTCTCGCTGGCCGGCTGGGCGCAGCATTCTGAGCCCGCCAAAGTCGCCGGCAACTGGCATATGTCCGTGGAAACACCGCACGGTCCGGTGAACGGTCCCTTTGTCGTGAAGCAGGAGGGACCGGTGATCACGATCACTTACACTACTGAACTCTTCGGTACTGCCGGGGGTACGGGAACGGTGGAGGGGAATCAAGTCTCGTTCGGTCTGAGCACGGAAGCCGGGGCGATCAGCTTTTCCGGAACCGTGGATGGCGCGAAAATGACCGGCACCCACGAAATGGGCGGCGCATGGTCGGCCACGCGCGATGGCACGGAGCCGGCATCGAAAACAATACTCGGCACGGTGACCGATTTCCGCGTGAATTCGCTCGAACTTGGCGTGAAGCCGGACGACGGCGGCGCGGTTTGGGTGAAATTCAGCAGCGATACCGTAGTGCTGCTGTCCGCGCCGGGCGACAAGGACCTGAGCCATGCCCAACCGGCGCGAATAGCCGACGTGGCGCGCAACGACCGCGTGCTCGTGTCGTTCTTGGAGGGCATGAGCGAGGCGCGGCGCATCGTCGTAGTCTCGGCCAACGACATTGCGCGCCGCAATGCGGCCGAGCGGCTCGATTGGGAAAAGCGCGGCGTCAGCGGTGTGGTGGTTTCGCGCGACACTGAACAAATTGTCATCGAGAGCCGCTCGCCGCAGGGCGCGCAGCGCACGACTCTGGCGGTGACCGCGAAAACCAAAGTTCGCCGCTACTCGCCCGACTCGGTAAAATTCGCCGATGCCGAGCCGGCATCGGCCGACGCGATTTCTGTCGGTGACCAGGTGCGCGCGCGCGGCGACCGCAGCGCGGATGGCAGCCGCGTTACGGCGGAAGACGTCGTATTCGGCACCTTTCTGACCACGCTCGGCACGGTGACTGAAGTGGATCATGAAAAGCATGAACTGAAGCTTGTCGATATCACGTCGAAACAACCGCTGGTCGTCCGGCTCACGGCGGACACCCGACTGAAGAAGATCCCCGACCTGCATGAAATGGCAGGTGGACACGGCGGACATCAGCCTGCCAACTTTACCGAGATGCTCCTCAGCCTGCCCGCGGGATCGCTCGACGACTTGAAGGCCGGATCTTCGGTGGTGGTGACCAGCACGCGAGGCAGCCAGCCTGGCCGAGTCACCGGCATTATGGTAATCGCGAACATGGATCCGTTGATTCAGATGGCGCAATCCCAGGTGCAGGGCTTGAGTCCCGCGGAGGCGCTGAACCGGATGCACGGGGGGGCGATGAGCGGTCCGGGCGGATTCAGCCTGCCGGCGATCCTGCAATGAAGCTCCTCGTCAGCCTGCTGCTCTGCGGCGCAGGCGCCCCGGCGCAGAGCAGCTTGCGCGGCACGGTGACCGATCCCTCCGGAGCCTCGGTGCCTGGAGCGGCGGTCAGGCTCGCCTCGACCACGGGCACAAAACATGCGCGCACCGGCGAGACCGGCGAGTTCTCATTCCCGCACCTCGCGCCCGGCCGATATTCGCTACAGGTGACGGCCGAGGGGTTCGCCCCGACTCGCCAAGACCTGGTGATCGATGGCGCCGCGGTTGCCGACGTGCGCCTGGCGATTCAGCCCACACCCCAATCCATCCGCGTCGAGGGACGTAGTGGGCACGTGAGCACCGAGCCCGACTCGAACGGCAGCTCGGTGGTGCTGGGCGAGCGGCAGATCGCCGCGCTCTCCGACGACCCTGACGAACTTGCGCTGGAGTTGCAGGCGCTGGCCGGTCCCGCGCCCGGGCCGGACGGGGGCCAAGTCTTCATCGATGGATTCACGGGCGGGAATCTGCCGCCGAAATCGGCCATCCGCGAAGTCCGCATCAATTCGAATCCCTTTGCGCCGGAGCTCGACCGGCCGGGCTTCTCGCGCGTGGATATCTTCACCAAAGCCGGCAGCGAATCGCTGCACGGCCAGGCGCTGACGTCGCAAAACACCGCTGCCTTGGACACCAGGAATCCGCTGGTGGCGCAGAAGCCGCCCTATCGCTCGCAGTTGTATAGCGTCGATGTGGCGGGTCCGCTGCGGAAGAATAAAGCGTCGTTCACGCTCGATGTTCAGGAGCGCAAGATCGCGGACAACGGCATTATCCTGGCCGCCACACCGAACGGTCCGCTCAACCAGACATTCCCGGCGCCGCAATCGCGTACGGCGGTGAGCCCGCGCGTGGACTATGCCATAGACGGTCGCAATAATCTCACCGTTCGCTATCAGCGGATCTGGAACGGGCTCGACAACCAGGGAGTGGGTGGATTCAATCTGCCGTCGCAGGCCTATCATGAAGCGCAGCGGGAGCAGACCGCGCAGATTACGGAGACGGCGACTATGAATCCGCGCTTGATCACAGAAACACGATTCCAGTATTTGCGATCGACAATTTGGGACGCGGCGGCGAGTGACGCCCCCGCCATCGACGTGGTCGGTGCGTTCTCCGCCGGCGGCGCGCCGGTCGGTGAGTCGGGCAACGTCACCGGAAACTGGGAAGCTTCGAGCCTCACCATTTACACCGCCGGCAAGCACACGCTGAAATGGGGCGCGCGCCTGCGCGACGCTCGGCTCACCGACACCTCGCGGAATAACTTCGCCGGTACATTCACCTTTTATAGCCTGGCGCAATACCAGGCGGGCAGTCCCGCGCAATTCAGCCGCAACGCGGGCGAGCCAGTGACGCAGGTGAGCCAGGCCGATCTCGGCGCTTTTGTGGGCGACGATTGGCGCGCGCGCTCCAACCTCACGGTCAGCTACGGTCTGCGCTACGAAACGCAGAGCAATTTCGGCGGCCATCTTGATTTCGCGCCGCGTGCGGCGGTAGCATGGGGACTCGGCAAGACCGTGGTGCGCGCGGGTGGCGGCACGTTCTACGATCGCATTCCGATTGCAACCTCCCTCAATCGCCTGCGGTACAACGGCGTCACGCAGCAGTCGTATCTGATTCTCAATCCGCTGTTCTATCCAGCCGTCCCCTCGATTGCCGGCCTCGCAGCCGCGGAGCAGCCTCAGGAACTCCAACTGGTAACCGCCGGCCTGGCAGCCCCGCGGCTCTATCAGGCCAGCGCCGGAGTGGAGCGGCAATTGAACGCGCGCTCGCGCATTTCGCTCACCGAGATCGAAAGTCGCGGCGTGCATCTGGCCAACCAGCGCAACATCAATGCGCCCATCGATGGAGTTTATCCGTTCGGCGATCCGACCATTCGACTGCTCACCGAGTCGGCGGGCGTGAGCCGTCAGCATCAGCTTGTGGCAGATACCAACCTGCAATGGCACCGGCTGTTCCTCTTTGGGTTCTACGCGCTCTCGTACGGCGAAGACGACAACGAAGGCTTGCCCGCCGACCCTTATAATCTGCGCGCCGAATGGGGGCCGTCCACATATGGCGATGTGCGCCATCGCCTGGTGCTTGGCGCAACTGTGGCCCTACTGGGAAAGTGGACCGTCAGCCCGTTTTTCGTAGCCAACAGCGGCACGCCCCACGACATCACCACCGGGCTCGATCCCGATCTCACCGGATTTCCGGAAGCGCGTCCCGCGCTCGTCCCTGGCGTTTCCCCCGGGTGCCACGCGAGCGGGTGCTTCGAACTTGATCCCTCGCCCGGAGCGACAACTATTGAGCGCAATTACGGCCGCGGACCGGCTGACGTCAACGTCGCACTTCGCATCGCGCACACGTGGCAATTCGGGCGCGAAGGCCGCAGCGGATTGGCCGATAGCGGCGGTAGCCACCAAGGTCCGCCTGCCGGAATGTTCTCGACGGGAGCCACCCGCCGCTATCAGTTGACCGTGAGCGCCACCACGCTTAACGCGCTCAACCGCGCTAACTTCGCGCCTCCAGATGGCGACCTGTCCTCGCCCTATTTCGGCCAATATCGCAGCCTGGGCGGTCTGATCGTGATGATGCACGGGGGCGCGCCGAATTCGTACAATCGCAAGGTCGACCTGCAATTGCAGTTCACGTTTTGATGCGGGCCAGCCGCCCACGCGGACATTTGGTGCGGCTGGAAAACGACTAGCCTAACTCACTTAATAGGTCGCCCCTCGCCAAAGAGCGGACATTATGTGCGGCTGGAGGTCTTTTCTGAGTGGCTTGGAATTCGAAGCGCCGCGCGAATTAACCGTCCTGCTTTGGGTTTATTCCGACCAACGCAGCGTCCCGCTTTGCGGGTCGCTCGCTGTACAGTCGTTTTTATGGGGAGGTCCCGTAACTGGCAGGTTGGGCAAGGCTGGCTCGGTTATTTTGAACGATTTATCGAGATTTGATGAGTCGGGAGATTCCTGGCATCCGGAGCATTGCAGCCAGCCAACCAGCACCTCCCAGCGATGCCACTTCATCGCGAAAATCGAATGAAGACTAATACGGGTCGGGATTATGCCGACGAGTGCAACTCGCCCTGGTGAAGCCACCTTCGGTATACAATCTTTGTACGAGCACCGCCCGTTACATCCGCCGGCAGGATGGGGAAACGTGGCTCGGATATTTCGAGCAGTTGACCGACACGCAAGGCGAATTATTGAGCGACCTCGAAGACAACCTTCATGACCTGTACCGGGCTTTGACTACTGGGATATTGCAGGCATCCGCAGCATCGCCGACCTTGTCGTGGAATGAAGCGGATTGATCTGGTTCGCAAAGTCGAACAAGCCGGTTGTTTGCCGTTCCGGCACGGCGGCAAAACACGATTGGTATCACAATCCCAAGCCAACCCATTTCCGCCGATTCAACGTCATAGTGAGATCGAGGAATCCCTCCCAAAACAGATTCTGCGAAAATTAGAATCGATTGAAAACCTATTTCCACATCGACATGGACGCCTTCTTCGTGTCGGTGGAAGAGTTGTTTGACCAGTCCCTAAAGGGCAAACCCGTCGTAGTCGGCGGACGGCCCGACGGGCGCGGCGTCGTCTCTGCCGCATCCTATGCCGCTCGTAAATTCGGCGTGCACTCAGCCATGCCCCTGCGCACCGCGCACAAGCTCTGTCCGCAAGCGGTCTTTGTCCCCGGCCATCCCGAGCGCTACCGCGAATACTCCCAGAAGGTCTACGCGGTGCTTCAAGCATTCACGCCACTGGTGGAAATGGCGTCCATCGACGAGGCTTATCTCGATATGACCGGCACCGACCGGCTCTACGGCCCTCCCCTGCGAGCCGCGCACCTGCTGCACCAGCGCATCAAAGCGGAAACGCGGCTGAATTGCTCCATCGGGATCGCGACCTCGCGGCTAGTCGCCAAGATCACGTCCGATCAGGCGAAGCCCAACGGCGTGCTCTGGGTGGTGCCCGGCCAGGAAGCGGCGTTTCTAGCGCCGCTGGACGTGCGCAAGGTGCCGGGTGTCGGCAGGGTCACCGAAAAGAATCTCCACGCGCTCGGCATCCGCAAGGTCGGTGACCTTGCGCGGCTAGACGAAGCTTTTCTCGAACAGCGATTCGGCAAATGGGGCATGGCGCTCGCCGGAAAATCGCGCGGGCTCGATGCCGGCGGCTGGTTCGATACCGAAATCGGCGAGGACGCGGGACCGAAGTCCATCAGTCACGAACACACCTTCCACGAGGACACCGCGGACCTGGCGACGATCGAGCCCACTCTGGCGCGGCTCTGCGAAATGGTCGGCCGCCGCTTGCGCGAGCACGGTCTCGCAGCGCGAACCATCCAGCTCAAGCTGCGCTATGCCGATTTTTCGACCATCACACGCGCGCATTCCATCCCTCGCGCCACCGAGATCGACACCGAGCTGTTCGACGAGATTCGCGCATTATTTCACCAGAATTGGAAGCCCGGGGCCAAGGTGCGGCTGCTCGGCGTTCACGTTTCGGGGTGGGAATCGGGCGAGCAGCAACTCGACCTGCTCAGCGAAGGCCGCCACGAGCGCTGGCAAAAGACAATGGAAGCGGCCGACCGGATGCGCGATCGGTTCGGCGAATCGGCTGTATCGCTCGCCGCCAGCATGCGCGGCAAATTCCGCGAACGGACGCATGAAAATCCCGTCGGACTGCCAGGAAAACGAAAGACGAAAAGTTAAGCGAAAATCTCTTCCAAATGCGGCCAGAGGCCCTGACTCCGCAGCGCGCCGGCCGAGAAAATCACAATCCCGCCGGGCTTGGCGGCGCGCGCCGCCTCAATCGCGCGCGCGAGTTTGGCGGGCGGATAAGTTTTCGTCCCAGCTTCTTCTTTATACAGGTCCGAAGTGAAAATCCCCGCGTAGAGCGGCCGTTCGCGGCGGGTCCATTCCATCTGGCGCGTGGTAATCTCCGTAAGGTGCGAGCAGTACGTCTCGAAATCGCCCAGAAAGTGGCTGCGGTAACTCATCGGCATGTACGCATCGATCCACGCGTTCCAGTCCGACCACTTCTGCCCCAGATACCGGCCGCTCTGAATCGGGTTCTTGAACACCGCGGCGGTCATCTGGATCTTCGGATTGAGGCGCTTCACGCGCTCATGCGCCTCGCGCACGAAGCGCGAGATCTGATCGACGCGATATTCGTAAAAGAAGTAGCGCATGTCCGGAGGACCGCCGGCGATGGTGCGGCCATTCAAAATGAAATCGGCCTTCTCGCGCCGGTTCATGGCGTTCCATCCGGCCGGCAGCATGTCGGGCGTAGCTTCCCAATTGGCTTCCAACCGAGGCCGGACGATTTCCACCGGTTGCCGCACGCCCGGCCCGCATTCCCAATGGAGCAGCGCGTGCCGCGGAATGTCTTGCAGGCAATAGTCGCAGAAGCAGTAACTGTCCGGCGCCACGTCGCCCGAGTAGCGCAAATAATCGTGATGAATGCCGTCGACCGAATACTCCGAAACCAACTCCTCGATCAGCGGCATCAGCCATTGGTCCGTATATCCAGGCCGCCGCGCGGGGCACATCCAGACCGCGCTGTATGCCTTTTGGGGCAACTTCTCACTATCGAAGAGTCTCTCGCTATCCGTCGCTTTGCCTTCGGCGTTCAGTTGCGCCCACTCGGGGTGCTGGCGATAAGCCGCGCCGTTTTGCCCTTCATAGAAATCGATCAGCCAGGCATGGACCTCGATTCCTTCGGCATGAGCCTCGCGCGCGAGGTGCTCCACCAGGTCGAAATCGCGATAGCGCGGCGAAATGAGCGGCGGGAAT
Source organism: Bryobacteraceae bacterium (assembly GCA_035509055.1). GTDB lineage: Bacteria > Acidobacteriota > Terriglobia > Bryobacterales > Bryobacteraceae > PALSA-129. Next base: position 26,586 of record DATJMA010000123.1, read on the forward strand.
CGCTTGCTGTGCCACAGCACGCTGCCGTCGCCTTCCTTGACGCCCATCACTACTTTGTGGATGTTGGCGCGCTTCAATTGCGCCACGAAAGCGCGGACGGAATCGACGGTCGTTCCGGCGTCGCCGCCGCCGGCCCAGACGGCATGCACCTCACGCGGCGGAGCCGCGGCTTTGTCGGATGGCGGCTTAGCTTGTGCGAGGGTCCAGGCAGTGGTGAGTGCGCCCGCGGCTTCGCGGCGTGTCAGTTTCATGCCGTCTTCACCACCGGAACGCGCGCTTCCACTGTCGGCAGAGCGGGGAAATCGGTGAACGGCGCCGATTGATACCAATAAGCGCAGGAAAAAAAGTTGTCGCCGCGGTCGTCGGCGTGCCCGTGCTCCATGGTGTGCTTGAGGTAGCGCTCGAAGGTCACGGGATTATCGCCGTGCCAGCGGTAGCAGCAGTAGCGCCCGCCGGTTCGCTCGGCATTCACAATCAGCGGCGCGCCGTACATGGAATATCCGAACGGCGTCCCGCCATCTCGTCCGCCGAAGTCCCAGCTCCCGAGGAAGTAATCCTCCGATCCGGTGCCATTGATCAGCGGCTTGTTCTGGTCGTCGACGAAAATCATGTCGTCGCCTTCGCCCCACCAGCCGGGAGCGTTTTCCAGCACCCCCAGAGTCACGCCCATCAAATGGCCGCGCCCGCGCGCTTCCATGTAAACGTAGTTATTGCGCCCGTCGAGATTCACCTTGGCGGCTTCGCCGGTAATCGGCGTGCACGGCGCCGATTGCCGGTATTGCGCGTGGAAATACATGGCGTCTTCGGGCAGGCTCGGCACCGTCATGTAATCGATATTGGAGTAGAACGCGCCCACCTGCCGCTTGCCCTCGTTGGTAACGGTGAGCTTCGCCGACCGCCGGTACGGCATAGCGAAATAGCAGTTGAGCGATTTGCCTGGCGAACAGGCCAGGTATTCCGATTGGTAATTGAAGTACGACCCGAGATTGAGCCCGAAGAAATCGCCGATGGGAGTCTCCACGCTAGGCTTGGGATTGCCGTCCCACCAGGCGCGCAGCACGAGTTCCTTGAGATGCATATCGCTCTGCGCGGCAATGGTGAACCAGACGTGGGAAATGATTCCCGGACCATCGGCGCTGAACACCTCCTGCACACCGCCGGGAGCGATGTGCCAGGCGTCGGCATTGCCGCCGGTGCGGTCGTAGCTCGACTGCTTGAGCGATTTATACGTCTGCGCGCGGGCGTATGCGGGCAGCGGCGGTGACGAAGGCGCGTTACTGACGCGATTCTGCGGCAGCGCCGACTTTGGCGCGGCGGCCGCCAGGCCGGTGGCCGTCAGCGCGCGGCGCAGAAAGCCGCGGCGGCCGTTGGCCGGATTCTCGGATGTTGGCATGGTGCTATTGTAGGCCACCGCTCAGCCCGGCGTGCAGGCGGTCGTACAGCCAGCTTCGCGCAAAACGCAGGTGCCGCTCCACCGTCGATCCCGAAAGGCCGCTCACTTCGGAGATCTCCGGAATGGTGCAGCCCATCAGGTACCGCAGTTCGATCAAACGGACCTTTTCGGCGTCCACGGTTTCCAACTCGGTCAGGGCCTGGTCGAAATCCAGCATGTCCTGCCCCTGCACGTCCACCCACGCCAAATCATCGGCAATCGGGACCCGCCGCCAACTACCTTCCCGCTTGTCCGCAATGCGCCGGCGAGCCTGATCGATGAGGACACGGCGCAGTTCCATGGCCACCACGGAGAAAAAATGATTGCGGTCGCGCCACTCGATGCGATTCAGGTTGCGCAGCCTGAGGTAGGCTTCATGCACCAGCGCGGCTGGCTCGGTGGCGTTTCTCTCCCGCGCCACGAAACCCGCGGCGATGGCCAGCATTCGCTGGTAAGCCCAGCCAATCACCAAGTCGTAGGCGCGGCCATCGCCGTCCTGCCAGCGCCGCAGAAGGCCGGTAATGTTCGCCGTCTGTTCGGTCTCGGACAAACCCAGGATCCTACCATCAATAAATCTAACAAACCCTGATGGGGTCAGTCCGGGTTGTGCGCCTCCCCTGTAGATGCTCTCTCTGCGAATTCTCGGCCTGCTGCTGGCGCAGTCCACCATCCTGGCGCAATCGTTCAATTTCCTCCCCGCCACACCCTACCCCGCCGGCAATGGGCCGCTCAGCGCAGCCACCGGCGACTTCAATGGCGATGGCAAATCCGATTTGGCGGTGGGAGATGTCGCTTCCGGAAGCATCTCGATTTTTCTGGGGAATGCAAAGGGAAGTTTCACTCCCGGCACACCAATCGCGATCCCCAACTGCCCGGTAGGATTCGTTGCGACGGGCGATTTCAACCGCGACGGCCACCCCGACCTGCTGGCCCTCTGCCAGTTTCAAAGCACGGTGTGGGTAGTTCCCGGTCTGGCTAACGGCGGCTTCGGCACACCCATCCCCACGACGGTGCCGGATATCATTTTGTTCGGCTATGGCAACGGCATCTTTCAAACCTGCGTGGTCGATGACTTCAACAATGACGGCATTCCGGATCTCATAATTACTCTCACCGACGCCAATTTCTCCCTCGACTCCGGGCGGGTGGCCCTGCTGCTCGGCAAGGGTGACGGCACCTTTCAACCTGCATCCACTGTTCTTACGGCTAGCTCTGCTTTTCTGCCCAACGTGATTCTGGCCGCCGATTTCGATCGCGATGGCAATCAGGATCTACTGATCGCGGGCGGACCGGTTAATAACACGGGTCCGGCGGTGGTAGAGACGTTCCTCGGCAACGGGATGGGGGGGTTTCAGTCCAGCGGGAGTTTCAATCTGCCGGCTGATTATGCATTGGCCGGCGGGTTAGTGGCGGATTTGAACAAGGATCGCATCCCGGACTTGGTCCTCGTCCAGGGAAGCCTCACTAGCCGCGATCAGTCAAGCGATGTTTCGGTTTACCTCGGCAAAGGCGACGGAACGTTTCAGGAACTCACTGGGGGTCCGGCGCTTGAATTGGAAGCTTCGGGATTATTGGCGGTCGATTTGCGCGGAACCGGAAATCTCGACCTCGTAGGAGTAGTTGAGGCCGGCGAGGCCACGTCTGTGGGGGTCTGTGCCGGCAATGGCGACGGAACGTTCCAAAGGCCGGTCAATGTCGCTTTTGCTTCCGGATGGGAGCCATGGTTCGAGACCATCGTGGCCGGCGACTGGAACGGCGACGGGTTGACAGATCTGGCCTTCACCGCGCTACCGCTCGGCTTTCAGCAATCCGGTCCTGGCAATAGCGGCAACCCACAACAAAACGCCATTGAAGCCTTAGAGGAATTGCCGGCGGGCGACCTCGTCGTGATCCTGAACGGCATCACACCCGCGCCGGCACTGGCCGTCGCGAAAACGCAACTCCAGTTCGCTTACGTTGCCGGAAGCACAGCGCCAATTGCCCAGTCCGTCGCCATCTCCAATTCCGGCACCGGCACCCTCACCTGGTCTGCCGCTTCCGATTCC
>DATJMA010000124.1:0-7324 GCA_035509055.1 Bryobacteraceae bacterium
GTTGGCAGGGGGGCGAGGCGAATTTGCGGGCCGCAACACAAGTGAACGCCGTTTCAGCATCGTCATATCCACCAGCGATCAAGCCAATTCAGCTGGATCTTTTCCCGGGGTTAGCCTGTCCCTTGGAGGCGAAGCCTGCTACGGACCGGAATGCAGCGAGAGTGAATCCGGCCCGCCGGGACGGTGTACAGGGCGGCGGCACGCAAAGACAGCGCATCAGCACAACCGGAGAGACCCTGCTCGGTCCAGCGGAGGCAACTCCGTCTGGTAGGGAAGCGTATAAGGGGGAAACCCGAAAGCGCGGTAACGACGCCGAGCAGGGAGTCGGAGGTGGCCGCAGTACCGTTGAGCCTCGGGAAAACCGAGGGGAGGGAAGGGCCGCTACTTCCATCAATCGTCCAAAGTTGGGAAAGGCAGCCGGATTGCCCCCGCGAGGGAAGGCTCAACCCCGGCCCAATCGAGCCAAGCGCAAAGCGCCCGCGAGATTAGACCATGCCCGCAAACTTCAGAGGACGCTATACCGAGTGGCCAAGCAACAACCGGAAAGGAGGTTCACGCTTCTCTACGATAAGGTCTGTCGGCAGGACATCCTGCAAGAGGCCTGGCGACGGGTGAAGTCCAACAAGGGTGCAGCGGGAGTGGACGACGTGGACATCGACGGAATTCGGGAATATGGCGAGGCGCGGTTCCTGGGCGAGATCGAACAGGGACTTCGCGACGGCAGCTACCGGGTTTCGTTGGTTCGGCGGGTACACATCCCAAAGCCCGGACAACCGGGGAAAACCCGGCCGTTGGGCATCCCCACGGTGAGGGACCGAGTGGTGCAGATGGCTGTCAAGTTGGTGATCGAACCTCTGTTCGAAGCCGATTTCGTGCCCTGCTCATTCGGGTTCCGCCCGGAGAAGACACCGCGCATGGCGCTCAGCATTATCGCTGAGAAAACCCAGGCCGGCTACTCTCACGTGGTGGACGTGGACTTGAAGTCGTACTTCGACACCATCGATCACGAACTGCTGATGCAGTTGGTGGGACGGCGGGTCGGGGACGTGCGAGTGCTGCGGCTGATCCGCGCTTGGCTGAAGGCGGGAGTCCTGGAGGAAGGCAAGGTGACACGGCCCGACCGGGGTTCTCCTCAAGGTGGGGTGGTTTCACCGTTGCTCTCCAACGTCATGCTTCACGAAGTGGATCGTCAGTGGTGTCGCGGTGACGGCACGATGAGTCATTCTGTCGTGCTGGTACGTTACGCGGACGATATGGTGCTGCTGGCGCGTACGGAATCAGAGGCCAAGCAAGCGTGGGAGCGTCTCCAAAGCCAGTTTGCGGCTCTGCGATTGGTGGTGAACCAAGAGAAGAGTCGACTGACCACGGTGGAAGAGGGTTTCGCGTTTCTTGGTTTCGAGTTCCGGAAACCCCCGAGACGGTTGCTGTACATGTGGCCGCGCAAGAAGGCGTGCCAACATATCCGGGACCGGGTACGCGAGGTAGTGCGGTCGTTTCCCAGTAGCGCGACGATCGGAGAGGTGATTCGGAAGCTGCATCCGATCCTGAATGGGTGGTGTACCTATTTTCGGGTCGGCAACAGCAACCGGATCTTCCATCGGATCGATTGGGCCGTGCAGAGCGAGCTGCAGTTATGGCTCCGACGCAAACACCAATGCAGTTGGCGGTCGGCTCGGAAGCACTGGAACTACCAGTTCCTGTATAAACGGTGTCGGCTGTATCAAATGGTAGGGAGAGTGAGCCATCTGCCTGGCTTGCGGCGCACGCCGCCGGAAGAAGATGGTCGGAGAGCTGGATGCGGGAAATCCGCACGTCCAGTTCGATGAGGGGGCGCAGGAAACGTGCGACAGCGCAACGCGCCTGTGCCCTACTCTACGAAGCCTTGGCTAGTTAGACGGCGTGCCCCGCGCGGCGAAGAGCTTCCATCGCCTTGACGAGATCGTGCTCCTTGACTAAAACATAATCGGTATCGAACGTCGAGATGGCAAATATGCTCACGCCCACCCGCGCCAGCGGCGCAGCGATACCGGCTAACACGCCGGTGAGCGCGAAATCCAGGGGGCCGGCCACCTCGAAAATGCGGAATCCGCGCTCGCATGGCACCTCTGCCGGCACGTCGTTCTCGGCGCACACCACCGAGAGCTCCGTGTTGGTCCGTGTAGCCGAAAAGAAGGAGGCGGGAACGCCGGCATCCATCGGAAGACGGCATACCGCGTAAAGCCCCGGGAGCACACGCAGCTGGCTCACGCGTTTTCCACCTGTGCCTTCATGCGGCCGATTGCGCCGGCACCGTTCCCGATGCCCACGATCCGCCCAAGCGGCACGCTCCCATGGCCGCGGATTTCATACGCCCAAAAGCGAATGATGTCCAAACCGAGATCCGCCAGCCGGCGGGAGCCAAGCTGGTCGCGGCGCCGGAGTTCGCCGTCCCGGATGCGATGGTAGTTTTCGCCATCCGGCACAGGCGTCGCGCCAGATCGGAAAGCCAATTCACTGAGCAGTCCGAGTCCCTCGGCGAGGCTCTGCGCCGCCAGCAACACCCGGTCCTGCCGTTGCAACGGGTCGCCAATGATCATGGCGCGCCGCGCGCGATTCCGTAGCGGCAGCGCGGAGTAGGAGTTATCCTGCCTGATTTCGCCGGCCCGCAGACCATGGAAGGTGGCGGTAACCGCCGCATCCGCAATCCGCTGTGCTTTGAGGCCGGGGTTGCGCGCCAGAAAACGCTGGATTCGGTCCGCGGGACTCATCGAAACTCTTAGCGTAGCGCATTAGGAAAAAGCACTCCTTCCCCAGGAGGATCCGTGAATATCCCGGCATCAGCCAGTCATAGCCGCGGTCGCCTATGAGGCAAATGCCACCTCAGTTTGGCTCAACGCGCGCCTAAGGGATATTGTGGGATGGCTTTCGTGCCTGGCGGAGCTAAAAATGCCGGACGCTCTTTTGGAGAGCGTCCGGCTGAGGTAACCCTGAGTCTGCTCGGAGGATTCAGAAGCAGGGTCGGAGGAGCTTTTTCTATGCCAGGAGGCCGCCGTGCCCCAGACAGGCCACTTCCCAGCCAGTCACATGATACCGCGCGAGTAGCGGCGGCATCACCAGGTCCACCACGTTCGGCTTGGCCGAGCGGAAGCACCCGGGCGCCGAGATGATGGGCACTTCATCTTTATATGCCATCAGCAGCAGGTTTCCCGGCTCGACCGGAGCCAGGAAGCGCTCCACCTGCGCGCCCACTTTCAGCATGGCCTGCCCGATCACGTCTTCGGGCCCGGCGGGCGCGGTGGTGGAGGCCACCAGAATCACGCACGGTTTCGAGCGCAACAGGTGTTGCATGCAGCGCGCCACGGAATTTTCATCCTCGGTGCACGACAGCACGAAATTGGCGCTCACCCCGAACCGCTCCAAACGCTGCCGCATAATGTTTTCGAATAACTGCCGGGCGCGTTCTCCGCTGATTGGATCGGTGTAGAGAACCCCAACACTCGGCGCACGGAGGGGACGCGCCTGCAGGATCGGTCCGCGCTCTTTCAAAATATTGATTACGGCGTCGAGTTGGTCTTTGCCGACCGCAAATGGCGCGCTTTTGACTGTTGCGATCCGCTGGCCGGCCACCGCGTAGCTGAAGTTCAGCGATGTGGCGATGACTACGCTGGCGGTGCAGTTGATCTGCTTTAGCAGTTCGTCGTCCACCAACACGCAACAATTTTCGGTCGCCAGCAGGTTGGCCCGACCGCCGGCGGCGAGGCGAATTTCGAAACTGCCGCAACCCATTTCACTGGCCACCTGGCAGACGGCATCGTCTTCGCCGACTTCACCGTCTTCCAATTCGGTGACCCAAATGGATTCCATTCCCTCGGATTCCAAAACCCGAACGTCTTCGTCGCTGATGACGTGTCCCTTTGCCAGTAGTTTCTTGCCACCCGGACGGAACACGGTGCAACAGAGGACCCGTCCAGTTGAGGATTTCACTTCAACCGTTTGCGCTCTCATGCAAGCCTCACAAGAAGTAGGATCAAAATACGATTTCAGGTTTTCTAATCCTGAAAGACGATTCTATTCCGAAAGCTTCTTATGCGGATGTGGAATTTGAGCGGTATTTTGCGGGGACTCCGAAAATCCGCCTTTGCGGGTATTCGTCTAAGGGTTCTACGTTGGAAAAACCTACATTTCGAGGCGTGCCATGATCTGGCCAGCAAGCGCCGCGGATATACGTGGCCGGACTTTCACTCTTCTTCGCCCTCGTGAAAGAGCCTCGAGCCCGGTCGATCTCGAAGGAAAATGCCGCCCTGGGCATAGCCGCGGAGCGGCTTTGTTCCAGAGATCCGATCCTGTCTGAACGTTGCGCCCCGTCATCCCGCCTGCTGCGGGGTGGGGATCTTGATAAGGTAGTCGTCGGGCGCGCTCATTTGCCAGACGTTCGCGTCCCATCGTTCCGGCCGGAGAACGCGCAGCACTGCCACTTCATCGCATGCCTGAAACTTTGGACACCGAACGCAATCTTTCCAGGCTTTCAACGGCAGCGCCCCCCGCTCCACCACATGGAAGCCGACCTTGCGAAAAAATTCCGTCACATAAGTGAACGCGAACGCAGCATCCAATTCATATTCCTGAGCTTCCTGCACCAGCGCGCCCACCAGGCGCCGGCCCACACCGAGTGTTTTAGCCTGCTCCGAGACCGCCAGCGAGCGGATTTCAGCCAGCGCAGGACTGTAAAAGTGGAGCGCACCGCACCCCAGCAGCTTTTCGCCGGACAAGATGGCCGTAAAATCGCGGATGGCCTCGGACATCTCGAATTCCGTCCGCGGGAGCATGACACCCTTGGCCGCGTAGCCGTTGATCAGATCGAGAATCGGCGGGATATCGTGCATCACGGCTTTGCGGACGGTCAGCCGCAGCCTTGCCCCTTCCTTCGATTCGACGAAATCCTCTGCCTGCAAACCGCTGATCATGCTGTTATTGTCTCCCCGAGTGTGATTTCCGTACCAACCTCGTCGCCGGCCAGGACGCGCGCCACGACATGCGGCGCCGCACCTGGCGCAATCCGCACCCGCGGCACTCCTCCCGCCAGCGCGTCCAGGGCGGCGTTCAACTTCGCCTGCATTCCCCCCGTCGCCGCCCCGCCGGCGATCAGATCCCGGCTTTCGGCCGCCGTCAACATTCGCCGGATCTGGCGCTCGCCATCCAACACGCCTTCCACATCTGTCAGAAAGACGAGCCGCTCGGCGCGAAAGGCCGTGGCGCACGCGACGGCCATCTGGTCGGCATTCACATTGTAGATCCGGCCTTCGCGATCGCCGGCCACGCAGGCCACAGTCGGAACGAACCCATTTTCGACTAAGACCTGTAGCAGCTTTGGGTTAGAGCGGGTCACGCGCCCCACGGCGCCGAGCGCCGGATGCATCTCCTCGGCCTCTGCCAGCAGGGCGTCGATGCCGGAAATCCCGACAGCCAAAGCGCCGGCGCGATTCAAGCTGGCGACCAGCTCATGGTTGACGCTCCCGGCGAAGATTTTGAGCACCGCGTCGAGGGTTTCCGGAGTGGTGACCCGCAGTCCGTCCACGAATTGGCTTTCGATGCCGCGCTCGGCGAGATAGCGGGTCATCTGCTTGCCCCCTCCGTGCACCACCACCAGTTCGGTGCCGCCAACTCGTGCGCGCGCCAACTGTCCGGCAAGCGAGTTGCGCGACTCTGCAGAGTCGAGCAGCGTTCCGCCCAGCTTGACCAGCACCTTCACAGCAATCCCTCGGTCTCCGGAAATCCCAGCAGCAGGTTCATGTTCTGGATCGCCTGCCCAGCGGCGCCTTTCACCAGATTATCGATCGCACTCACCACTACGGCGCGCCCGCTGGGAGCATCAAAAGTTACCCCGATATCGCAAAAATTCGTGCGCGCCACGGCGTGCAGGTCGGGAAAATGGCGAGGCTGGTAGATCCGCACGAACGACTCGCCCGAATAGCGCTCTTCGTAGATGCGAACGAGGTCGCCGGCGCCGGCTATGCCTTTGGCGCGGAAGTAAATGGTTTCGAGAATGCCGCGGTCGAGCGGCAAAAGCTGCGCCGTAAAGCTGAATTCGCGCTCCTCCAGCCCCGAGATTTGCAGCACTTCGGGCACATGGCGGTGGCGAAGTACGGAGTAGGCCGAAAAGTTCTCGGTGACCTCGCAAAAGCTGGACGATAGCCGCGGCTTGCGGCCTGCCCCACTGACGCCCGACTTGGCATCGCAGACGATGCCTGCAGCGCGATCCACCACGCCCGCTTCGACTAGCGGGCGGATGGCCAGATTGGCGGCGGTGGGATAACAGCCCGGATTGGCAATCAGGCGCGCCGATGGAATCCGCGCGCGGCAGAATTCGGGCAGTCCGTATGCGGCCTCCGCCAGCAGATCGGGGCGAGTGTGCGCTTCCTTGTACCAGGCAGTGTAGTTCTCCGGGGTCCGCAGGCGAAACGCCCCGCTGAGATCGACCACGCGGGCGCCGGCATCGAGCATGGGCCCGGCGAGTTCCATGGAGACTTCGGGCGGAGTGGCAAGGAAGACGAGCGTCAACCCGGCATGGCGAACGGCTTCGGCCGAACACGGGATGGACTCGGGAAATTTATGGTTTCGGATGGGGGACTGGTCGCCGGAATCGTCGCGATGCTCCAGAAGGACGGGATGGACGTGCCGATGATGTTGCAGAATGCGAAGGAGTTCCGCCCCGCTATACCCGCGATGTCCGACGATCCCGACGGCTTGTTTCAAGTGGATTAATTATTCCCTAATATGAATAAATATACCATGGTTCGGCCGGGGTAGTGTCCTGAGGTTGTGTTGGTTAAATATTCATACGTGAGCGGCATTGGAAATAATCGTTGTGCGTCTGGCAATTCGACCGTAGAATATGGACAGTAGAAGCACTTCTCGTCCCACGAGAATTCACTCTACTCCCGCACCGTAGCGGAAGCCCTTTGTTTGGCGCAAAAACGGCAAACCAGGGGCCGTAGGCTGTCTTCCCGACTGGCTGAGCTCGCACAGTTGTATCCCCTCTTCGGCATTTCAAGAACTGGGGCCGGAGCTTTGTTCTGAGTGCGGGGATCGAACCGGCCCGCTAGAGACGAGCCGGCTCCAAACAATTCGAGCGCGATCCCCTCGTTGCTTCGCCGTGACCTGGGGATCGCCCAGCCGGATCACGCTGTGATTCACGTGGCCCTACGTGTATTTGAACACCTCTGGGTGTGCGTGGTCAATTCCGTGGTCCACAAGGAGACCCTTGTGAAGACCGTCTTCCGCCTCGCAGGAGGCTACAGAGTCAGGGTCGTTACTCGACCGAACGGCATCGTCACCATCACCATCG
>DATJMA010000125.1:0-5523 GCA_035509055.1 Bryobacteraceae bacterium
TTGGAACATGAAAACCAGACGAAGGAAGCCGGGCTCGAAATGGACCTGGCCAGGAAGATCGATCCGGACGCCGGAGCGCGATGAGGGGTCTTCTGGTTTATGATTGAACGAGAACCTTCCTGACTTATGCACTCGAGGCGCGGCTTCATACGTTCCATTTGCGCGGCCGTACCTGTCTTCACATTCGACCAACTGATGGCGCAGACCGGACTGGGCGTGCAGTTTGTCAATGTCGCGCGCGAAGCCGGCTTGTGCACAAAGACCATCTTCGGCAGTGAACACAGCAACAAGTACCTGCTCGAAACCACCGGCTGCGGCTGCGCTTTCATCGACTATGACAACGACGGCTGGCTGGATATTTTTCTGGTGAACGGGACCTGTTTCGAAACCCATTGGACTCCGTCTGACGCGCCGGTGAGCCGGCTCTACAAAAACAACCGCGACGGAACGTTCCTGGATGTTACTCTCAAGGCCGGCATCGGCCGCACCGGCTGGGGGCAGGGAGTATGTGCGGGAGATTACAATAACGACGGTTTCGAAGATCTTTACGTGACTTACTGGGGCGATTGCGCTTTGTGGCGCAATAACGGCGACGGTACTTTCACGGACGTCGCGGGCAAGGCGGGAGTCACCACCAATCCCGGGAACGGCCAGCGCCGGTGGAACACGGGCTGCGCCTTCCTCGACTACGACAAGGACGGGCACCTGGATCTGTTCGTTGCCAATTACATCGATTTCGATCCTAAGACAGCGCCGCTTCCCGAATCGGGCCCATGCCTTTATAAGGGGTTGATGGTGGCCTGCGGACCGCCGGGGCTGAAGGGCGGCAGGAACATCCTGTTTCACAACAATGGCGACGGGACGTTCGCCGATGTGAGCGAAAAGGCCGGCATGTGGAAAACTCCGGGAACCTATGGCCTCGGCGTGCTGGTGGCCGATTTCGACAACGACACGTGGCCCGACATTTACGTGGCCAACGATTCCACTTCCTCGGCTCTCTACAAGAACAATCGCGACGGCACGTTCACCGATGTCGCGATCGAAGCAGGCGTGGCCTACAGTCCCGACGGCAAGCCGCAAGCCGGCATGGGCGTGTCAGGGGCGGATTACGATTGCGACGGCAGGATCGACCTGGTGAAGACCAACTTCGCCGGCGATACCTCGTCGCTTTATCACAACAGCGGCGGCATGACGTTCGAGGACATGACGCTCCAGGCCGGGCTTGGAAGGAACACACGATTTTTGGGATGGGGCATCAGTTTTCTGGATTTCGACAACGACGGCTGGCCGGACATCCTCGTGACCAATGGCCACGTTTATCCCGAAGTCGCCGAGACCAATGTGGAATCGGGATACCGGGAACGGAAGGTGCTGTACAAGAACCTGCGCAACGGCCGGTTCGCCGACGTTTCGAGAGATGCGGGCCCCGGCATACTCGAACAAGTGCCAGGCCGGGGCTGCGCCATCGGCGACTTCAACAATGATGGCGTGCTGGACGTGGTGGTCAACTGCGTGAACGACGTTCCGCAACTTCTTCGCTGCACGAGCGCGGTGAAGAATCACTGGATCGCGGTTAAGACTGTGGGGGTGCGATCGAACCGCTCGGGGATCGGCGCGCGCATTTATTGCACTACGGGAAGCCATCGGCAGATGGATGAAGTGCGCAGCGGATCGTCGTATATCTCGCAGAGCGCTCTGCGGGTACACTTTGGTTTGGGTGCGGAGGAGAAAGCCGACCTGGAGATTCATTGGCCCAGCGGCACGGTGGACCGCCTGGCCGGTGCGAAGGCCGATCAGGTAGTCACGGTGAAGGAAGGCAGCACCGGGTAGCGGCTACTTCGGTGCGTTCAGTGCCTTCCACTTATCCATTTCCTTTTGCGCCTCTTCGGTCCTGCCTTCCTGCATCAGCGTCTGGCCGAGGAGGTAATGCGCGGAGCTGTTCTGCGGGTCGAGCGCCAGCGCATGCCGCAATACGCCATCGGCGTTGGCGAACTCTTTCTGCTTCAGGTAGCCTTTGCCGAGCAGAATAAATGGCGCGCTGTAGTTGGGGTTAAGCCACACCGAGCGTTCCAGCGGCGCCATCGCGCGGTCCCACTCCTCGCGCCGGCTGTAAGCATCTCCCAGGCGGTAGTGCGCCATGGCGTAATTCGGATTGATGGCGATTTCCTGATTGAGTTCCGCGATGGCCTGGTCCAGTTCCGCATGCCCGATGGCCACTTCGGCCAAAAGGAAATGCGCTTCGGGAATATGCGGGTCCAGCTTCAGCGCCGCGCGCGCCTGCGCGGCGGCATCGACATCCATGTCGCGGTGCATCATCATGCGCGCGGTGGTCAGGTGGGCGGCCGCGCTATCGGGATCCACGCCGAAAAGCCCGGCGAACGCCCGGACGGCCTGTTCCGGCTGCCGCGTCGCCAGGCAGGCGTTGCCGAGCATGTACCAGGCTTCCGGCGGTGCGGTTTTCCCCGTGGTGGCCTTCTCCAGCCACGGAATGGCGTCTGGAAATTTCGACTCGAGAAACAGGGTCTGGCCGAGGAGTAAGACCGATTCCCCGTACTCCGGGGTGCCCGGGTTTTCGGTTTTTAAGGCTTCCGTGAAATGCGTCACAGCTTCCGCGAACCGATGCTGCTTGTAAGCGGTAACCGCCGCCTGGTGCTCCCCCGCCTGCAGGAAAAACAAGACAACCGGCAACATGACGCCAGTATAATAGGTTGTGCAGCCGCTGCACCGTGTTTGCGTGCCGTTCCGCCCGATTTTCGCGGTGCTTCTCGCCTGGCTGCCTCTCCATGCGCAGACCGTCACCTACACCGGGCAAATCGGCGCGCTGATTCTCAATCGTTGCGCACCCTGCCACCGTCCGGGCGAGTCGGGTCCATTTCCTCTGCTCACGTACCAGGATGCTCACAAGCGCGCCGCGCAGATGGCGCGGGTCACCGAATCGCGCTTCATGCCACCGTGGAAGCCGGTAGCCGGCCACGGCGATTTCGCCGGCTCGGGGAGATTGTCGAACGAGCAAATCGCGCTTTTCACCCGCTGGTGGAAAGATGGCGCGCCGCTGGGCGATCCGGCCCGCATGCCCAAGCCTCCGCAATTCACCCAAGGCTGGCAACTCGGTCCTCCCGACCTCGTCCTGCACATGCGCCAGCCCTATCACCTGACGGCCGAATCGGGCGACGTTTTCCGCAATTTCGTGCTGCCGGTAAATCTCACCGAGACCAAATACGTCCGCGCCTGGGAACTGAGGCCGAGCAACAAGCGCGTGGTGCATCACGCCAACGTGATCGTGGATTCCTCCCGCATGCTTCGCAAGCGCGACGGCGAGGACGGCCAACCGGGGTTTCCTGGAATGGAAGTGGAGACCGAATCGACGGGAGAGTTCGACCCCGAATCGCACTTCCTTTTCTGGAAGCCCGGCTCGCCGGCACAGGAAACCGCGGACGACATGGGCTGGAAACTGGCACCCGGGTCGGATCTGATCGTCAATCTGCACCTGCAGCCGTCGGGCAAACCGGAACTGATCGATGCCGAACTGGGACTTTATTTCGCCAAAGAGCCACCGCGGCGCTTCCCCATGCTCCTGCAACTCGAGCACGATGGCGCAATCGATATTCCGGCGGGATCGACGAACTTCACGGTGACGGACCATCTGAAGCTGCCGATCGCCGTCGATGTGCTGGCGGTTTATCCACACGCGCATTACCTCGGCAAGCGCATCGAGGCTTGGGCGGAACTGCCCGGCGGCGAGCGCCGGCCTTTGCTGCTCATCGACGATTGGGATATCAACTGGCAAGCCACCTACACGTACCGCGAGCCGGTCGCGCTGCCGGCGGGCACGACTCTCGCCATGCAGGTGGTTTACGACAATTCCGCCGCCAATCCACGAAATCCGAGCCATCCGCCGGTGCGGGTCCGGGGGGGCGACCGGGCGATCGACGAGATGGGGCACGTGTGGTTCCAGGTCCTGCCGAAAGCACCGGCGGGAGACGACGATCCGCGGCTGATTCTCCAGTTGGCGGCCATGCGGCGGAGGCTGGAAAAATACCCTGCCGATTTCACGGCGCTATTCAATTTGGGTGCGGCATTGCAGGCGCTGGGGAAGCCGGAGGACGCCATCCCGTATCTTGCCGGCGCCGTCCGCGCGCGGCCTGACAACGCCACCGCGCACAACAATCTGGGAGTTTCGCTGGCATCCGCGGAACATTTCGACGATGCCGTCCGCGAGTTACGCGAGGCGCTGTCGCTCGACGCCGGCTACCAAAGTGCGCGGTACAATCTGGCGCGGGTGCTGGGCGCCCGCGGCGATTCGCCAGGAGAGTTGCGCGAACTGCTGGCTTATTTGGATGCTGTCCCGGGCGACGCCATGGCGCAGGATCTTACGGGCCGGACATTAGCCTCGCTCGGCAGGCTCGCGGACTCCGTTCCTCACTTTCGGAAAGCGGCGGAGCTCGAGCCGGGAGTGGCCGGGTTTCAAATCAACCTGGGCGCCGCACTGGCGCAGACGGGCGATTTCTCCGGCGCCATCGCCGCCCTGGAGAAAGCGCTGAAGGACGATCCCAGCAGCCAAACCGCGCGCGAAAACCTGGCCCGCGTGCGCGCCATCGTGGAGGCGCACCCGAAGGAGCCTTAGCGCTTGGGCCATTTTTCCGTGCGGATGATTCCGCTACCCTCCTGGATGACAACCAGTTGATCCGCCGCCACTCCGCTGACGCGCTCCGTGCCGCCGCTGGTCCAACGCACGGTGAGATCGGCCGTGGCGGCGGCGCCGAGTCCGAAATGCAGGCGGCGATCGTGAACGGAATAGAAGCTGGATTGCGCGTTCACTTCCTGGGCTTGCACTTTGCCGCCATAGGAGGCGGTGACTCGCGAACCAATAGCGCTGCGGTTGGATCTGGTTCCCACCAGCAGCACCTTGAGCCAGTGGTCCGATCCGCCAAGATCGTTGCGCAGCAGGGACGGCGGCTCGTTCATGTTCATGATCAGGATGTCGAGGTCGCCGTCGTTATCGAAATCGCCGAACGCCAGGCCGCGGCTGCAATGGGATTCCTGCGGCCCCGGGCCGGCTTCGGTGAGCAGCTCCTCGAACTTTCCGGCGCCCAGGTTTCGGTAGAGCACGCAGGGCGTTTTATAGGGATAATCGGGCAGGGTCTTCTCCGGTTCCGGGTAGACCATGCCGGTAGCGAAGAAGAGATCGGGCAGGCCGTCGTTGTCCAGGTCGAAAATCCCGGCGCCCCATCCCACGTAGCGTGTCTCCACTCCCAGACCGGCTCGAAACGTCACGTCGCGGAAATCGGATTTCTGCACGTTGCGGTAGAGCACGGGCGTATCGTCGCGGAAATGCGTTTTCAGAATGTCCAGGTGCCCATCGGGCATGAAGTCGCCGATTCCCAACCCCATACCCGATTGCGGCTGGCCGTCTTCGCCCAAGGCCACGCCGCTATCCAGGCCCTGTTCGGTGAACGTGCCATCGTGATTATTGCGGAATAGCAGGCTGGGGGAAAGATCGCAGGCCACGTAAATGTCGGGCCA
>DATJMA010000126.1:0-16994 GCA_035509055.1 Bryobacteraceae bacterium
CCGGTCGGCATGCCCTGCGGCCTCCGCCAAACCCTCGATATATGCCGCAAAGCGTCTCTCCTGTGGGCCTGGCGCAGAGAGGTGTGATCCCACGAAAACAATTCTACACTAAATTGTTCTTTTTTAACACAGTAATACTAGTGGCCCCGTTCCGAGCCGCGACCGTGAGGGATTCACCACGGCCGTGCCGGCCCCTTAAGGGGATGAAAGTCGCGCCACCGTAGCGCCGGCCTCCTGGTCGGCCATACCGGCTTTCGAGCCGGCATACTCGACCAGCCGAATCCCGGCCCAGCATGACTTTCGAGAGAGCGGTTTTCTTGAAAAGAAACAGGATCTCTCCGTCAAAGCACTAGACGAGCCCGGTGAACTTCGGAGTGTAGCCCGGAAACACTCCGCCCAGCGACGGGTTACCCAGGTGTTTTGCCACCAGCTCACCGAGCACGTCCCGGAAATCCGTCGTCAGGGCGAGATCGCGGTTTTCATAAAGCTGCTCGCGCTCCAGCCCCGGCCATTGGCCGTACAGCTTGCCACCCTTCACGCCGCCGCCCATCACGAACATGCAGTTGGCATGGCCGTGGTCGGTGCCGCGGTTCCCGTTCTCGTGGGCGGTGCGGCCGAATTCGGACATCGTGACAACCGCCACGTCCGCCATGCGGTCGCCAAGGTCGATCCAGAACGCCGAAAGGGCCTGTCCGAAATCGCGCAGCAGGTTCGCCAGTTGTCCTTCCGATGCTCGCTGCCCCAACTCGTTCACGTGATGGTCCCAACCTCCCACGTCCGCGAACGCCATTTCCAACCCCACATCGGCTTTGATCAATTGCGCAATCTGCCGCAAACTGTCCCCGAAGCGGCCGCGTGGATATTGGGCGCCGCCCGCGGGTGAATACGGCTGCCTCTGGACCGCGTCCAGCATTCGCACGGCCTCGAAGGTCTCGCGCCCGGCCGCGCGCAGCGTTGGGTCGGGCGAATTCGCATACATCTCTTCGAACTGTCGCGCGGCTGCCGCGTCTCGCACCCGGAATCCGCCGATGCTGTCCACCGCCACTGCCGCGTTGTGCCCCGCCATCGACCGCGAAAGCGTCGGGCCGAGCGATACCGCTCGCACGGGAGAAGGCCGCCCCTCGCCCACTGGCAGTGAGCGATTCATCCAGCCGTCGCCGGTCGCCTTCACTCCGGGCGTGCCGGATTCCATATAATCCTGCGCGTCGAAGTGCGACCGTGTTGGGTCGGGCGAGCCGGCGGCATCGACGATCGCCAGGTGGCGCTGGTCGAACAGTGGCTTCAGCGGCGCCAGCGAAGGATGCAAGCCGAAGAACCCGTCCAGATCCAGTGCCGCATCCGGATTGCCCGTGGCTGGCCTTGGCACGGAAATGGTCGGACGAAGCGCGTAGTAGGCCTTCTCTCCGTGCGGAACCACGACGTTCAAACCGTCGGCGGCGCCTCGCTGGAAAATCGCGACTAATATCTTCTTGCGCGGCAGGGGGGCATCCTTGGCGTAGAGCGCGCGCCGCAGCCAGAGTGGCGCCGTGCCCACACCCATCATGGCCAGCGCGGAATCCCGAAAAAATAAGCGGCGGGTTGTCATAACGGCCTCCTAAGCGGCGGAGCGTTTTGCTCTCACCTTTTCTGAAATTCCGGAGAGCCGAGCACACTTGCATCGGCCGTTCCCACTTTCACTCCCGGCAGCTTGTTGCCGGCCAGTTGCACGGCGAAGTTCATGCGCGCCAGCAGCCCGGCCGAGTTCAGCCATTCGGCGCTCGCGTTGGAATATCCCGTCGGTTCGATTTTGCGGTAGAGCGGCTCTCCCATTAGCCCTACCTGATTGACCAGGGCAAACGCGAAATCCACGTCGCCGTCAACCGCTCGCACCGCGCTAACCACCATCTCCAGCGGCGATTTCATTTTCGACTGGTACGCCGCCTCGCTCCAGAATTCCTTGGAATCGAGCATGGTCTTCATCACCGCGCGCAGGTCGCCATCGGTTCTCAGAAAGGTCTGCGCCATCCGGTCCACCAGTGCCGGCGGCGGATCGTCGGCCACAAAACGCTTTGCCAGTTCGCGCGAAATGTGCCGGGCAGTGGCGGGATTCCGCGCGATAATATCCAGCACCTTTTCTCCATCGTCGATTCCTCCGCCGGCGGGAATCGTTACGCCGAGCACCACCTTTTCGCCGTTGTCGTGCGCCTGCTTGCGGAAAAGGAAGCCGCCGCCGAATTGGGGCCGGTCAATTGTCCAGCCGGTGAAGCACCGCGCCACTTCCGTCACATCCTTCTGCGTGTAGCCGCCGTTGACGCCTAGCGTGTGCAGTTCCAGTAGCTCGCGGCCGTAGTTCTCATTCAAGCCGTTACGGCGATTGCGCGCGTTGCGCGGCGGCACCGGGGTCCCCAGCCGGCCTGAAGTTGGCCGGCTGGGGTTGGGCGGCAGCCCCGCCGATTGCCAGTTATCCAGATAAAAGAGCATGGCCGGGCTTTTGGCCGTCGCTTCCAGCAGGTCGCGGAATTTGCCCAGCACGTGCGGACGGATGACCTCACGCTCGTATTCGGTCACCAGGTAATGGTCGGCGCCCTTGTCCAGGTAAATATTGAAGTGGTTGAACCAGAAATCGGTCAGGACTTCCTCCAGTTGCCGGTTGCTATAGATGGCGCGCAGCAGCTTGCCTTCGGTCAGGTCCCGTGCCACCACCTGTGCCGGACCTTGCGTCATTTCGATTTTGCGTCGCAGGTTTGGCGGCGACATAACGTACAGTGCCTGCCGCATCCCGCCCGGAAGCACCGCGATCACCTCGTCCTGCTTTTCCTCCGGCAACCCTTCCAGTGCCGCCAGCCGTTCGTGCGGTGTTCCGGTCCGCAGCCGGCGCACTTCCTCCGGGCTGAGCGCCTGGCGCAATGCCACAGGTTCCGGTAAAGCAGCTTCCGCGGCGCCGTTCTGCCGTGCCTCCGCCCGCACGGCCAATCTGCGGAGCATGCGCTGCCGGACCGGATCCGACGGAAAGGGTATTTGTCCCCTTACCATCTGCTGCACCACCTGCGGGGTGGGGTAGTTCCGCACCAGCTCCTCGCTCGACATTTGCAAACTATCCAGCGTTTTCAGCTTTTGTTCCAGCAGCGGATTTTCGCTGATACGCTTCGGGTCGAGTTGCAGATCGATCCATTTCTTCAGCCCGATTTTCCGGATCGCGGCCTCATCCCCCGGGCGCGGCCCGAACGTGAGCCGGTTGAGAGCATGTTCGATCCGCAGCTTGGATGGAATCTTCTTGTTCCATCGCGGCCGGGTAGTTGTACCCGCCCACGCCAGGACGGCCGCGCATGCCAGCGCCGGTAACAGTTTCTGCCGCATTTCGACCTCTGCCTTATTAAACTCGGCAGCCCGCTCCAGGTTGCGCCGGAGTGTCTGGCCTGCGGGGGTAGGGGGGCGTATATTGAGGTTGGAGGCCTATGTCTCGAATTTTCGCGCTCTTTATGGCAATGGCGGTGTTTGCAGGCGCACAGACGGCAGCCTCGACACCCTCCGTTCAGGCATCCGGCAGCAGCACGATTTCCGGCATCCAGCCCGACACCGTGCAGTTGACCGTCGGAGTAGTCACATCGGCTTCCACGGCGCAAGCCGCGGCTTCGCAGAATGCCACGCAGACCAACGCTGTCATAGCCGCGCTTAATAACGCCCTGGGCTCGAATGGCACCGTTCAGACAATCGGATACTCGCTGACCCCGCAATACGGTACCACCACCGCGAATTCTCCGGCGGCCATTACCGGGTACACCGCCACCAACACGCTCCAGGTCACCACCAGCAATCTGAATCTGGCCGGATCGCTGATCGACGCCGCCAATCAGGCCGGCGCCAACAACATCAGCGGTCCCACTTACAGTTTGCAGAATTCCGATCCTTACACGCAGCAGGCGCTTACCGCCTCCGCCAAGCAGGCGCTCGCCCATGCAGCCTCCATCGCCGCCGGGCTGGGCGGCAAGACGGGTACCGTGATCTCGGCAGAGCAAAGTTCCGGCGTGACACCCGTAGTTTTGACGGGTGTGATGGCGGCCTCCGGTACGCCCATCCAGAATGGAACCGTCAGTGTATCGGCGAGCGTCACGGTAACCGTGGCTCTGGTGCTTCAATAGAAGGATGGCGCAGGCGGAAACCATCACACTGGGCGGCGGCTGCTTCTGGTGTCTGGAAGCGGTCTATAACGAAATGGAAGGAGTGTCTTCGGCGGTGTCCGGTTACATGGGCGGCCACCTGGCCAACCCGAGTTACGAACAGGTCTGCACCGGCAGGACCGGGCATGTCGAGGTGGTGCAGGTGAAATTCGACGCCGCCGTCACCACGTTGCGCGAGATTCTGGAGGTGTTTTTCGCGATCCACGATCCCACTTCGCTCGACCGCCAGGGCAACGATGCGGGCCCGCAGTATCGATCGGTCATCTTTTACCATGACGATGCCCAGCGTGCCGCGGCCGAACAGATCATCCGCGAGTTGGATGCCGAAAATGCGTTCGGCCGTCCCATTGTCACCGAAATTCGCCCCGCATCCGAGTTTTATCTCGCCGAGGATTACCATCAGGAGTACTTTCGGAACAATCCGGCGCAGCCTTATTGTGCGTATGTGGTCGCGCCGAAAGTCGCCAAATTCCGCCGGAAATTCAGCGCCAAGGTGCGCGCCTGAATCAGTGCAGCGGGTTGCAAACCTACATAAGGTCGGCGCATACCGAAATAGTTCTTTTAGGCTACCCCGGTGTTAAGGAAGTGTCATCACTCGCAAGTTCACGCGCTCGTCGTGTATCTGCAATGATCGGTCCTGCGTCAATTGTATGAAGCGCTACGAGCGGGACCGGTACATCACCCTAACCGGGTAGTAGCCTCAGTTGGATCGCCGCGTTATTTCGATTTCGGTACTAATGACTGGTTTATTTGGAGCATTTTCACCCGGCATAATCTTACAATAGGGAGATTGGCGCGGCTTCACGCGCCATTTACAGTAAGACACGAATATATTAAGGCACGAAAGCATGAGAAAAGACGACGATGCGGAAATCCTCCAGGCAGCCCTACTGGGTTACCAGCAGCAATTACAGACCATCAATGCGAGAATCGCGGAACTGAAGCGGCATCTGGGTGGTCGGGGTGCGGCTCCGGCCGCGACTGCGTCTGATTCTCGGCCTGCGCAGAAGCGACATCGCATCAGCGCGGAGGGCCGGGCCCGTATCGCGGCGGCTCAGCGCAAACGCTGGGCAGCGGCGAAAAAGCGTAACAATTAATACGAACAAATCGGAAATCGGCTATCTGCTGGCGCGTTTGTGCAGCAGGGCGGTTCGTGCTAGCTTCTGTGAATGCGACGTTCCGTTCCGGGCACTCTCTTACTCTTGAATTGCGCCCTTTTTCTTTCCGCCCTGGTTTCGCCCGCGGGTGCCCAATCCAAAACCTATGCGCTGAAGGCCGCGCGCCTGTTCGACAGCGCCACCGGCATGCTCACCGAGCCGGGACTGTTGATTGTCGCCGAGGGTAAGGTGCGGTCGGTCGGTGGGACTATTCCGTCCGGCGCCATCGTAATCGACTTCGGCGACGCCACTTTGCTCCCCGGGTTCATCGACGCCCATACGCACCTGACGGATGATTTTAACTCCGACTATAATGGCGCCCAGCTCCTCGGCATGCAGAGAACCGTGGCCGAAAGGGCGATCCGCGCCGCGGCGAATGCGCGCAGGACTCTCGAAGCCGGCTTCACCACCGTGCGCGATCTCGGCAGTTCCGATTTTCTCGACGTGGGCCTGCGTAACGCGATCAACGCCAACGTGACTCCCGGCCCGCGGATGCTGGTTTCGGTACATGCGCTCGGCTCGACGGGCGGCCACTGCGACGAAAGCGCCGGCTACCGTTTCGGCCTCTTCCAACACGAGACCGGTCCCGAGGATGGCGTCATCAATTCGCCGGACCAGGCCCGCTACGCCGTCCGCTTCAACATCAAATATGGAGCCGACGTCATCAAGACGTGCGCCAGCGGTGGCGTGCTCTCCCCCACCGACGACGTCGATGTGCCGCAGTTAAGCCAGGCGGAGTTGAATGCTCTGGTCGAGGAAGCGCACACTCTGCGGCGAAAAGCCGCCGCCCACGCCCACGGCGCCGAAGCGGCCAAGCGCGCCATTCGCGCCGGCATCAACTCCATCGAGCACGGCACGTTCCTCGATGACGAAGCCATGCAGATGATGCACGATCGCGGCGTGTTCCTGGTGCCCACCCTTGCCACCCGCGTCGGCCTCGCGGAGACCCGGTTTCCTCCTGCCGTGAAGCTGAAAGCGGATATGGCCGTGCGCCAGCAGGACGCCATGCTGCGTCGTGCCCTCGCGATGGGCGTTAAAGTTGCCCTCGGAACCGACGCGGCCGTCTATCCTCACGGTGAGAATGCCATCGAGTTCAGCCTGATGGCCGCGGACGGCATGAGCCCTGCCCAGTCCTTGCAGGCAGGCACCGCCTCGGCGGCCGAGCTTCTCGGCCTGGCCGACAAAATCGGCGCGCTCAAGCCTGGAATGATCGCGGACGTGGTCGCGGTCCCCGGGAACCCACTCGCGGATATCAAAGCCACCCAGAGCGTCTTCTTCGTGATGAAAGACGGAGTCATTTACCGCAATGACCGCGCGGGGCACTAGAACTCCGGGCTCCGGGTCCGTTCCGCCAACGGTTGTAAAATTGAATTTCCCATGACCCAGGCCCGCGCCGCTGGCGCCAAGCAATTCTTCGCACGCGGTGGCACCCTCTCCGAATGGCATCCCAAATACGAATTCCGGCCGGGCCAGGTGGAGATGGCCCAGGCCGTGGAATCGGCCCTGGCCGATAAGCGCCACCTCATCGTCGAAGCGGGCACCGGCACCGGTAAAACCCTCGCCTACCTCGTGCCGGCGCTCCTTTCGGGTAAGCGCATCGTGGTCTCCACCGGAACTAAAAATCTGCAGGAACAGCTCTTCTTCAAAGACGTTCCTTTCCTCCAGCAGCATTTTTCGCGGCCCCTCAAGGTCTGCTACATGAAGGGCCGCAATAATTACGCCTGCCGCCAGAAAATCTACGACGCTGAAAACACCGCCGTCCTGGCCGGACTGGAAGAGGTGGCAGATTTCCAGATCATCCGTGAGTGGGAAAAATCCACCGAGTTCGGCGACCGCGCCGAAATCCGCACGCTCCCCGAATCCAGTACCGCCTGGGCGAAAATCGATGCCCGCAGTGACCTGTGTACCGGCCAGAAGTGCCCGAACTTCGAGCGCTGTTTCATCACCCTGATGCACCAGCGGGCCATCGAAAGCGACATCGTCATCGTCAACCATCACCTCTTCTTCGCAGACCTGGCCTTGCGCGACGAGCGCGGTGAGGGTGGCATCCTGCCCGAATACAGCGCGGTCGTCTTCGATGAGGCTCATGAAATCGAGGATGTCGCCGGCCAGTATTTCGGCGTCTCCCTCAGCAACTACAAGTTTCAGGAACTGCGGCGCGATATCGCCGTCATCGGCCGCATGAAGAAATTCGGCACGCCGGAGTTGGACCGCGTCCTGGAGCGGCTCGAAGAGCTGAGCCGTCAGTTTTTCGATCTCTTCGGAGAAGCCGACCGCCGCACCGCGTTCACGGGCCGCGACGCTTTCCGCGAAGCCAACGAGGAAATCTACCGCGACCTGCTCACTGCGCTCGACCTCATCGCCTCCCACCTCAGGCTCATCCCCAGCCCGCCTGAAGAAATCATCCCGCTCTTCCGCCGCACCGGGGAACTGACCATGGCCTTACGCTTCCTCATGGAAGAGGACGACGAACGGTTCGTCTTCTGGATGGAACGGCGCGGCCGCGGAGTGTTTTTGCAGGCCACGCCCATCGAGGTCTCGAGCATCCTCTCCGAGCGCCTCTTCTCTTCGCTTGAAACCGCCGTCCTCACCTCCGCCACGCTGGCCGTTTCGGGAGGTTTCGATTATGCGCGCAAGCGTCTCGGGCTCGACCAGGCCCGCACGCTCGTCGTCCCTGGCCACTTCGATTATCAGAAGCAGGCACTGCTGTACGTCCCGCAGCACCTTCCCGAGCCGCGTAGCCCGGCGTTTGCCAAATCCGCCGCCGAAGAGGTCACCCGCATCCTCCGCCACAGCCGGGGCCGCGCCTTCGTCCTGTTTACCAGCTATCAGCAGATGCGCCTGGTCTACGATCGCGTATCTCTCGATCTCGAATATCCCACCCTCCTGCAGGGCACCGGTCCGCGCAGCGCCCTGCTGGAGGAATTCCGCACCACGCCGAATTGCGTCCTGTTCGCCACTTCCTCTTTCTGGCAGGGCGTGGACGTGCCGGGCGAGCAGTTGAGCTGCGTTATCATAGATAAGCTGCCGTTCGCGGTGCCCAACGATCCTGTGGTGAACGCGCGCATTGAAAGCATCCGGCGCGCGGGCGGCAATCCGTTTTACGATTACCAGATTCCGCAAGCGGCCATCGCCTTGAAACAGGGTTTCGGAAGGTTGATCCGTGCGAAATCGGATCGCGGGGTGCTGGTGCTGCTCGATAACCGGATCACGCGGCAGCGATACGGTCAGATCTTTTTCGACAGCCTGCCGGATTACGGTTTCACCACCCGGCTGGAGGACGTGGAAAAGTTTTTCGACGTTTGAAGTTCCGATCCGAGCCGCGACCGGAGGGAGCGGTTCTCGCTAGCACGAACGGGGATTTCTAGTTATGTTTCAAGTCACCATCGAAGAGACCTTCGCCGCTGGCCACGCGCTGCGCAATTATCATGGCCGCTGCGAGAACGTGCACGGCCATAACTATCGCTGCCAGGTGATGGTGGAAGGCGAGCAACTGGACGAGAACGGCCTCTTAGTGGATTTCGTGGAGTTGAAGAAGGTGGTCCACAGCGTGCTCGACCGCATGGATCACCAGTGGCTCAACGATTTTCCGCCCTTCGACAAACTCAATCCCTCAGCCGAAAACATGGCGCGCTACATCCATGAGCAGGTGAGCGCCGGCTTGCCGCCGCGCGCCGGCGTGCGTGTCGGCTGGATCCGACTCTGGGAAACCGATACCGCCAGCGCCCTCTATTGCCCGTAGCGTCCCGCGGTGGACGATGACGAACCAATCTCGCGCGTGCTGCGCCTGATGTTCGTTGATCGCATGGTAGAATCGGGTCTCGCGGTTGGCGTTGCCGGATTTTGGCGAGCCCTGTTCTACCGCATCCGGATTCAAATTCATGACGGGCGTGGGAACGGTTCAGACGGAAAGGCGCAAGTCGCGCGGGCGAGGCGTCCGGCATTCGGCCACGGCCATCTTGTTGGCGTTCGCCTGCCTGTTCGGCCTGGACTCACTGCTCTTCCGAACTTCACTTTATCCCTCCATCCTTCAACCCGATTCCTCCACCGGCGAATTCGAGATGACCCTGCGCCGCGAAAAGCAGGCGCAGGCGAAGAACGGCGACAACCTCATTGTGACCCTCGGCGATTCCCGCTTCGCCTATTCGCCCAAACTCGCCAACGCCGTCACCGCTGAGACCGGCCTCGTGTTCGGCCACGCCGGCGTCGCCGGAACCGACGCTCGCTCCTGGTATTACATGTTGCGCGATCTCGACCCCAAGGCCAGTCGCTACCGAGCCGTCGTTCTTGGCGTGCCCGATTACGACGACGAGGACGAACCCTTCAATCCCTGGGACGATATCCGTGCGCTCCACTACACCATCGTCCGTCTCCGTTGGACCGATATCATCCCGTTCGCACTTTCCTTCCAGGATCCGCACCTCAAATGGGAAGCCCTCCGCGGCTCCACCCTGAAAGGCATCATCTTCCAGCGCGACATCCAGGAGTTTCTGGCTAATCCGAAAAAGCGTCTGACCTATGTCGAGCTCTGCCGCCTGCATTGGGCCGATTGGACGTACGACTACCAGGAAACCACGCGTAGCCTGGCGGGCCTCGAAATCGACTGGAAAACTCGCACGGCGAAATTCCCTCCCGGTGTCGATCAGGATCAGCGCGATACCGTCAACTACATCATGCGCGAGCCCTGGCCGCAAACGGGAAGGCTCGCGGCGTTTCGCCGGTTATGGTTCGGCAAAATTCTGCGCCATTATCGCGGTTCGCGCACCAAGGTCATTTTCGTGCGCCTGCCCAGCGGCGCGCTTCCGCGTCCGGCATGGCTCGATCATAAGATCAGTAGCTCCATCCGCGAATTCGCGAAAATTCCCAATGTCATGCTCGCTGATGAGCACGCCTTCGAATCACTGGAACGGCCGGAGCTCTTCAAAGACGGAATTCATTTGAACCGTTCCGGCATCGCTGTCTTTTCGCCGATGCTGGCACGGGAGATCAGCCGTATGCTGGCAAAGCCGCTGACTGGCCACTCAGATTCCGCATCGAGCGGCTCGCCCGCGGCAGTCGCTCAAGCGGCTCGTGATCCGCGGAAAATCTCCCCGGCAGGGCCCGGGTCAAGGTAACCGCCCATGCTCTTTCACACCGTGCAGTTCTTCGTCTTCCTCAGCGTGGTGCTGCTGCTCTTCTACACCGCGCCCAGGGCGCTGCGCAAATACATCCTGTTGCTGGCCAGTTACTATTTCTACGGGAGCTGGAACTATAAGTTCATCGCGCTGCTGCTCACGCTCACCGTCATCGATTACACCGCCGGTATCTGGCTGGAGCGCGTCCAGGCGCCCGCTCGCCGCCGGCTGATTTTGATCGGCAGCCTCTCCGCAAACCTCCTCTTCCTCGGCTTTTTCAAGTACTTCAATTTTCTGGCTTCGAATATCGATCTTCTCCTCGGCCGCCACGCC
The DNA here is from genome assembly GCA_035509055.1 of Bryobacteraceae bacterium. GTDB lineage: Bacteria > Acidobacteriota > Terriglobia > Bryobacterales > Bryobacteraceae > PALSA-129. Next base: position 10,762 of record DATJMA010000126.1, read on the forward strand.
ACGCCTTGGGACATCGTCCTGCCCCTCGGAATCAGCTTTCACACCTTCCAAAGCATGTCCTATGTGGTAGACGTCTATCGCGGCACCCAGGCCGCTGTCCGCAATCCCATCGATTACGCCCTGTTCATCTGCTTCTTCCCCCAGTTGGTCGCTGGCCCCATCGTCCGCGCTCGTGATTTCTTCCGCGACCTTCTCGACTGGCACGCGCCTTCCGCCGACGACGTCATGCGTGGCATCCTGCTCATCGCGCTCGGCCTCGCCAAGAAGATGGCATTCGCCGACCAGTTCGCCAAGGTAGCCAATGAGTACTTCGGCCACATGGCCGCCCATCCCGGTATGTCGCAGGCCTGGACCGGCGTCTTCGCCTTCGGCCTGCAGATCTATTTCGACTTTTCCGGCTACACGGACATGGCCATCGGCATGGCCAAGCTGCTGGGCTTCCACTTCCCGGTCAACTTCCGCCGCCCCTATCTCTCGGCCAGCATCACCGATTTCTGGCGCCGCTGGCACATCTCGCTTTCAACCTGGCTCCGCGACTACCTCTACATTCCGCTCGGTGGCAACCGCCACGGCAGATGGATGACTTACCGCAACCTGATGCTGACCATGCTCCTGGGCGGCTTATGGCACGGCGCGAGCTGGAACTTCGTCATCTGGGGCGGATACCACGGCGCGCTCCTCAGCCTCGAACGCGTATTTGGAATCGGCCGGCTCGACACTAAACGCTGGGCGTGGCTCTACCCGTTCCGTGCCATCGTGACCTTCGGCCTGGTGTTGGTCGGCTGGGTCTTTTTCCGCGCGGCCGACCTGCCGCAGAGCCTGGCGATTCTGAAACAGATGTTCACGGTCCCGTCGGGCCGCCCTATCACCGAGCGCTGGCATATCGAGCTGGCTCTCCTCGCGCTGGTGCTCGCCGTGGCCGAAGAGAAGCTGGACTGGTTCGAGTGGGTCATCAAGGCGCCTCCCATCGCTTACGCCACTGCCCTCGCGCTGACCCTGCTCGTGGTCGAGATCTTCGGCGTGATGGACGCCGCCATTCCGTTTATTTACTTCCAATTTTGAACCCGGGTAAGCTGTCCTTGAGATGACCACGCGGAAGCCAGCCCGCAAAGCACCACCGGAACCTCGCAAGGCGGCTCTCTCCTCCTGGTCCGTGCGTTGGCACGCGCTCCTGTCGTTTCTGATCGCGTGCGGAGTCTACGCCAACACTCTCGGCAACGGCTTCGTCACCGATGATCGCCTGCAGCTTCTTAAGAATCCTCTCGTCACCTCCTTCCACCACATTCCCGCTCTCTTCTCGCGTAGCGTAAATGGTTTCATGGGCGCCACCGACAATTACTACCGCCCCGTCCACCTGCTCGCCTACATGCTGCTGTACTCGGTCGCGGGATTCAATCCGCTGGCATACCACTTCCTGATGGTTCTCCTCCACGGTCTCACCAGCGTTCTGGTCTATCTCCTGGTACGCCGGATGGCCCGGCCTGCCGCCGCGGCATTCGCGGCCTCCGCTCTTTTCGCTGTCCATCCCATTCACACGGAGGTCGTGAACTGGGTGGCTGCCGTGCCCGATGCTCTCGTCACCCCCGTCGTCGTCCTTGCCTTTTGGCTCTTCCTCAGGCAAAACGCGTCCCCCAGCGGGCTGCAGATTTTCGCGCATTCCGGCTTGTATCTCGCCGCCATGCTGACCAAAGAGCCCGGCGTGATGCTGCTGCCCCTCTACGTCGGATACGAGCGCCTCTGCCTGGGTAGAGGTCTGCGCGAAATGCGCCGCAATGCCCCGCTCTATTCCGGAATGCTTGGGGCGCTGATGGTCTATCTCGGCTGCCGCTTCGCCGCCCTTGGCAGTCTCGCCCCCGCCCAGCAGCGCTTCTACCACCTCACCGCGCCCGAATTCTGTCTCAGCGCCATCGTGCTCGCGGCCGAGTATATCGGCAAGCTCATCCTTCCCGCCCCGTTGACGTATTACTATCCCTTCGATCCCGTACGTGCCATCACCCCGTTGTTTCTTCTGGCGCTGCTCGTCCTTGCTGCGCTTGCCGCCCTCCTCTTTCGCTGGAAGGGCCGCAGAGTCTGCGATCCGGCCGATGTCCCCGCGCCGGCGCTCGTCGCCTTCGGCATCTTCTGGATCGCAATTACCTTGGCCCCCGCATTGAACGTGACCGGCGTAGGCCGTAGCGTCTTCAGCGAGCGATATCTCTATCTCCCTTCCGTCGGTTTCGTCTGCATCGCCGGACTCGCATGGAGCTGGTGGCAGACTCGCGCCCCTCGCCCCGCATTGGTCGCCGGATGTTGCGTCCTCGCCGTCTTCGCGGTTCAGGTGGCCGCGCGCAACCGCGACTGGCGCGACAACATCACGCTGCTCGAAACCAGCATCCGCCAGTCCCCCACTGGCCCCGAGCTCCACAGCGACCTTTCTGGCTCCTACGCCGAACGCGGAGATCGTGACCGCGCCGTCTCCGAAGCCCGCATCGCGATTCGTCTCGATCCAGCCAACCCGACCTTCCGTCTCAATCTCGGCAATCTCCTCCTCGACCGCAATCCCGCGGAGTCCGTCCAAATTTGTCAGGAACTCGTTCGCGAGCGCCCCTCTTCTTCCGACGCCCACTATTGCCTCGGCCTCGCCTGGGGAGCTTCCGGCAATACACCGCAGGCGCAGGCCGAGCTCGAAAAAACGCTGGCCCTTAAGCCTGACTACACGTACGCTATGCTCGTGCTTGCGGGTATCTACGGCGGAGAAGGCCGCAATCCCGAGGCCATCCAGCTTTGCCTCAGCGCGGCCGCTCTTCGCCCCAACGCGCCGGAGCCGCGCATGAAAATGGCCGCGCTCTATCTGTCCTCGCGCCAATACCCCGAAGCAGTTCTAGCCGCCCGGCAGGCCCTCGCTCTCGATCCCGATTCCGACCAGGCCTATCTCGCGCACTTCTACCTGGGCCTCGCCTTCCTCCAATCCGGCTCTCCGCAGTCCGCGCTGCCCGAATTCGCCTCCTCGCTCCGCCTCAACCCTAATTTCCAGCAGGCTCGCGACGCTTACCAGCAGGCGCTTACCGCGGCTGGCGGCGCAAAGTGATGGCTGTCATGGCCGGCTCGCAGCCTATCACCTACCTCGGCAGCGCAAACGCCACGATACTCCCGCCGGTGGGCGCCCCCTGTTTTCCCCCGCCGCACGCAATGGCGACATATTCCCGTCCGTTCACCTCATAAACCGCCGGTGTGGCATTGCCGGCCGCAGGCAGTTCAGTCTCCCACAGCAGTTGGCCCGTCCGGCTATCATACGCGTGGAACTTGCGGTCGAAATTGGTGGCGCCGATGAACAGCAGGCCCGCCGCCGTCACTACCGGTCCGCCGTAATTGTTGGTGCCCGTGTTCTTCAACCCCTTCGCCGCCAGTTCCGGATATTCGCCAAACGGAATCTGCCACCGGATCTCGCCGGCGTTCAGGTCGATCGCAGTGAGAGTGCCCCACGGCGGCTTGATCGCCGGGTACCCGTCGGGATCGAGAAACATGTTGTAACCGTCGCTCCGGTATTTGAGGAAGTTGGGATCCGCATGCGCCGCCTCCATTTCCTTGCCGGTCATCAGGAAATCCACCAAGCCGCGAATGGTCTCCGCGCCCAGGGAGGCAAATCCGGGCATGCGCCCCGCTCCTTCCTGGATGATCGTCATGATTTCCGCCCGGCTCCGGCGCTGCCCGATGTCCACCAGCGACGGAAACTCCGGCGGCGTGCCGCGCCGGTCCTCGCGATGGCACGAGGCGCAATTGCTCTCATACGCATTCTTCGCCTCCCTCGGCACCAGCCGCAGGATCCACGCCATTTCGTTCGCGTTGACGTACAGCAGCGCGCTTGCCGGGTCGAATGCCGCTCCGCCCCATTCCCCGCCGCCGTCAAAGCCGGGGAAAATAATCGTGCCCTCGGTTGTCGGCGGATAGAAAATCCCCTGCGAGTGGACCCGCCGGAAACGCTCCAGCGCGGCGGCGTGGGCTTCGGGTGTACGCGCAGTGAGCATGTCCTCGGTCAGGATCTGCCGCGCGAACGGCGGCGGCTTCAGAGGATACGGCTGGGTTTCGGAGAGCCTCTCGCCATCCACCGGCGAAGCCGCTACTCGCTGCGTCCCGATCGGAAATAGCGGCTCCCCGGTCTTGCGATCGAACACGTAGACGAATCCCTTTTTGGTGATCTGCGCGACCGCCGCGATTCTACGCCCGTTGCGTGTTACCGTCACCAGGTTCGGCGGGGCGGGGAAGTCGGCATCCCACACGTCGTGGTGAACGCCCTGAAAGTGCCATACCCGCTTGCCCGTGCGCGCATCCAGCGCCAGCAGGCAATTGGCGAACAGGTCGTCCCCGATCCGGTTGGCGCCATAAAAATCGAACGACGCCGAGCCCGTCGCAGCGAACACCATGCCGAGCCGTGCGTCCACCGTGAGTCCCGCCCACGCGTTGGCGCCGCCCGAAATCTTCCACGCATCCTTAGGCCAGGTTTCGTATCCGAATTCGCCGGGATGCGGAATGGTGTGGAAGGTCCACCGCTGCTTGCCCGTCTCCGTGTCGAACGCCCGGATGTCTCCGGGCGAGCCGGGCAGCGTTTCCGGTACGATGCTGCCCATGATAATCATGTCTTCGAAAATCACGCCCGGGCTGGTGGAACCCACCGACAGGTTCTCTACCGGCCGCCCGAGACCTTCCCTTAAATCGATGCGGCCGTTGTCGCCAAATGGCGCGATCGGCTTCCCGGTCTTGCGGTCCAGCGCCCACAGGATATGATCCTGGGCGAAGAACACCCGGTCGCGGTAGACGGTCACGCCGCGATTGCGGACCCGGCGCGCGGGAGCGTCCGGTGTGGGATTGAAACTCCACAGCTCTCGCCCCGTGGCTGCGTCCAGAGCCACCACCCGTAACCGCGGCGTCGTCGCGTAGAGCACTCCGTCCACCACAACCGGATTGCATTGCAGCTCGGAGTCGCGGAATTCGTCGTGCGATTCGTAGCGCCATGCCACCTGAAGGCCCGACACGTTGCCGGGAGAAATCTGGCGCAGAGGCGAATAGCGGATATTATCCGGGCCGCCCGCGATGGGCCATTGAACGTCGACGGCAAATGCCGAGGCCGCCCCCAGAATCACAAGGAATCCTACCCCGGCAGACCAAAAGCCGGTTTGCCTGGAACCCCAATCTCGCACCATCATCTATCCTAGCGATTGCAGCAGTCCGCGGATGTACCCGTAGCAGAACGCGAACGATTGCAGTCCTTGCGGATCGTCCGGCGCCTGCGGCACGTGGTCCGGCATCAGCAGGTATGGGTATCCCACTTCGCGATAAACCTGGATCACCTTGACGAAATCCACGTCCCCTTCGTCCGGGTAGACTTCCACGAAATCGTTTCTGTGACCACGGATGTTCCGGAAGTGCACGTTGAAAATCTTCTTCCGCGTGCCGAAATAGCGGACAACGTCCATGATTTCACGTCCCGGGTCGGCCAGCATCTCGGATACCGTCCCCTGGCAGAAGTTCAACCCGTGGTAAGGGCTCTCGCGAATGGAAACGAATTTCTTCAGTCCGTCCACCGTTCCCAGCACCCGCACCACCCCCTGGTATCCTTCCGGGGGTACGCCCGGGTCGTGCGGATGACAGGCCATCCGGATCTTGTATTCGTTCGCCACGGGAATCACATGGTCCAGGAAATACGTGATCCGCTCCCAGGCTGCGTCCGCGTCCACGTGCCCGGCCCGGGTCAGAGGGCTGGACGGGTGTGCTTCGGAGAGCCGCCAGGTGCTGTACGCGGCGTCCCCCCGTCCGGGCGTTCGCGTCGGCAGCCGCAGCACGCCCAGGATGCTCATGTTGTACTTGATCGAAGGGATCCCCACTGCCGCGCAATTGCGAATCAGCGTTTGCAGTGATTCGATGTCGCGGTCCCGCTCCGGGCTCTGCGCCAGCATGATTGCCGGATGCGCCTCGTGGTCGATATGGCTGGACGCCAGGAACGGCGGCGCGATGCAGTCCACGCTTACCGAATACTTATGCGTGGTGTCCAGCATCCGGTTCAGCTCTTCCACCGTGGCATAGAGCCGCCCGTCCGCAATCTGGGGATAGCCGCAGATATTGCGCACTCCGTACCGGGCGAGATAGGCCACGTGCCTTTCGTTAGTCGGCGAACTCTGGCAGCCGAGTTTCATCAGCACTGGTGGGGCGGCGGCGGAGGCGGCCGGCGGCGCGGACGCCAGCGCGGCGGCGCCGGAGGA
>DATJMA010000127.1:0-2328 GCA_035509055.1 Bryobacteraceae bacterium
AAAGGCTTCTGGGAGACGATTCCGATAGCAACGGAGAAACTGTATGAGCTGGCGCAGCGGATTCGGTCTCATTCCAGGTCCGGCCAAAATCGTGGCCGCTTTAGCCTTCATGTTTTTCTTTTTCGAGGTCTGCAAGGAGTACCGGGCGAGCGGCTTCGCGACCTTGATCGGTCTGGCGGGCGGTACGCTTGCCGCCGCTTACTTTCTTCTCGCCGGCTATATTTACGTAGACGCAGCGCGGCGCGGTATGCCGCCGATTCCCTGGACGGCTCTCGCGGTGGTCATTCCGAACTGCGTTGGCTTCGTGCTCTACTTCCTGTTGCGAAAGCCGATCCTCCATCCGTGTCCCGGTTGCGGGCGCGGAGTTGCACCCGATGCCGCGTTCTGTCCCCGCTGTGGCCAATCGCAAATGAACGTGGGACCGCAAGCCTCACCGGAAGAATCTTGAAAAATAAACCGTCGCACCCCGGTGCGCGTACATGAGGCGCAGAAAGGCGAGTCTCACATGAAACAGACCGCTATGTTGACCACAGCATCGCTGCTCACCATTCTATTGATGACGATTCACATGACCGGCGACATCCTTTTCCGGATGGCCCCGGCAGGTCTCGTAAATCTGTTGGTGGTATTCATTTTCGTCGTCCAGCTATATGGAACACTGGTGCTCGCCGGAAGGCGGGCGGGATACATCATCATCTTCTTCGGGTCCGCCCTCGGGCTGCTCATCCCTGTTGTCCACATGAAAGGTACGCGGGGTCTTCTCGGTGGCGACGTCGGCAACTCAGGCCAGGCTTTCCTTTTCGTGTGGACACTCCTCGCATTGGGCATCACGGCGACGTTCTCCCTCATCCTATCGGCGAGCGCACTGTTGAGCTTGCCGTGGCGCCGGAGTCGCCGCGCGTCAACCGCCGCATAACGCCCGTTGCTGACATTTGCCGGGATCGGCCCGCGGAGCGCTTACGGGAGGAAGCAACTGGTTCAAAGGCAACTGGCTACGAACAGCAAAGAGCTGAAACCCGCACCGGTTCGCGGGCTGAGCGAACCGGGCTTCCGCTCCGCCATTGGAGCGCATCAGTGACCCACAGATTCCTCCGGCGAGGCGAAATTTTCATCTGCCCCTTCGCTAACCTTCGTCACTTCGATCGCTGTCGGCGAGGGCGTCCCTTTGCCTCGGCTCCAGGTGGTTCACGGAACGGTTCCACGGAAATGCGTTGGTAGCACACCTCCAGGACGATCAGGTATTCGGTACCGCCCGGCGCTTCGAGAACGACGCGTTCGCCCGCTGCCGACTTCATCAACGCGCGTCCCAGAGGCGACACCCAGCTGATGTGGTTGCGGTTGAGATCAACCTCGTCGGTGCCCACGATGCTCACCACTCGCTCCGTTCCTGCGGCATTGGCATAGCGCACCGTCGCTCCGAAGAATGCCCGCGCCGCCGCCGGCCCGGATCTCGGAGTTTCCGGGTCCACCACTTCCGCGGCATCGATTCGCTTCGTGAGAAAGCGAAGCCGCCCATCGATCTGGCGCAGCCGCCGCTTGCCGTACTGATAATCGGCGTTTTCACTGCGATCGCCGTTGCTCGCAGCCCACGCCACCACCTCCGTCACGGCCGGGCGTTCCCTGGTGAGCAGAAACCCGTGCTCATCTTTGAGGCGCTGCAGGCCGCCCGGCGTGATGTAATTCTTGCTGCGCGTTGCGGGCTCGTCTCGTGGCGGCTGTCTCGTAAACCCTTTTCGCATATCTTAGTCCTTCCAGCGCGAATCCACAGGGTGCCACAAAGTCCCCAGGAAATGCGTGGTGCGATGCCTGTTTATACCTGCCGCCTCGATTCTGCTCTGAATTGGCGCAAGGCCCCAACAGACCTCGTTGACCACCTGAATTCCCTGTAAATGATCTCCGTATCCTCGCGGCTGGATCTACCGAGCAGTCCCTTATTGATCCTATCCATCATCTCGTACAAATGCCGGCGAAGGCATGGTGAGCGCGGAATTACTCGCGCAAAGTCGGCAAGGGGCGGCCGATGTTGCGGCATCGCGGCGAAGCCGGATCGCTCGCCGCTACCCCGCCAGGACCAAGCCGCCGGCTGGCCAAATCTCACCCTCGCGCGTGATACGGCCAAGTGGGTACTGATAGCTCTACGCTGGGCGACCAAGGCAGGACCTGCCTGCAAGTTCGAGCGCAGCCCAAGCCGGCATCGGCGGCCAGCCTCAGCGCCTCATAGAAGGCGTGGTGGCGTGTGGTAAAATCCGGGCACCTATGGGGCTAGCCGCCGGCTCTCGGTTGGATTCTTATCAGATCCTCGCGCCGTTGGGTGCGGGCGGAATGGGC
>DATJMA010000128.1:0-43956 GCA_035509055.1 Bryobacteraceae bacterium
CCAGCGATTCGGTGAGCCGGCCCTGCACTTCGGCGGTGATCTTTCCGCGCTCGCGGAAAATCGGGCGGATGTTCTGGAAAGCCTTGCTCAATACGGCTGCGAAAATGGCGATGAACAGCAGAGCGAACAGCGTCATCAGGGCGCTGATCTTCAGCAGGATCACGAACGCCACCAGCGCCTTCAAAATCCCGCCCGCAAACTCCGTCAGGCCCGTGCCGATGAGGTTCCGCACGCCTTCCACGTCGCTCATGATCCGCGATACCAGCGCCCCGCTCTTGGTGGCATCGTAATACGCCACCGGCAGCCGGCCGACATGCTCCTGCACTTGGCGCCGCAATTGCGCGATCAGCCGCTGGCCTTCTTTTGACAGCAACTGCGTGAGCGAGAACGACGTGATTGCCTGGATGACCGTCGCGCTGAACACCACAATCACCAGCGGAGTCAGAAGTTGATACTGTTTCCGCCCGATGATGTTATCGAGCACGATCTTGGGCGCGTACGGCAGGATCATCGCCATGCCGATGTTGATCAGCATCAGCAGGAATCCCACCCCGAGCTTGCCCATCCGCGGGCGGACCAGTTCCATCAGCATGGGACGAACGCTGCGGAACGTCTCGGAAGCTTTCTTTTTGGAAGGGGCTATGCCCCGCAAGCCGTGAGGGTGCACTCCATTCAGCTTACCGCGAGCCGTCGGGTCAGAAGACCTAGCATTTCGGCCGGGTGGGGCACCGCCAACACCTCGAATCCAGCCGCGCGGCCGGAGGCCAGTCCCGCTTCCGAGTCTTCCACCACCAGCGGGGCTCGAACGCCGAGGCGTTCGGCGGCGAGCAGGTACGGATCGGGCGCCGGCTTATGGTTCTTCACGCTCTCCGCGCCCACGACGGTTCCAAAGAACTGCCGCACCCCGCCGGCCTCCAGCATCGGCTCAATTTCCGAACAGGAACTGGAACTGACCACGGCCAACCCGTAGCGGCCCCCAAGATCGCCCAGAAATTTCTGCAAGGTTGCGTCGAACGGAGGCGTTCCGATTACATGGGTGCGAAAGCGGTCTTTTTTAGCCGGATAGAGCCGCCACAAATCTTCCCACTCCGCCTGCGGCCGCCGCTCGCGGGCGAGAATGCGCAGCATTTCCCGGTCATCGATGCCCATAAAACGCTCGCGATAGTCTTGCCACTCGAGCGTAATTCCATGCGGCACAAGCACTTCCGCCCAGCAGGCACAGTGTACCGGCTCGGTGTCCGCAAGTACGCCGTCAAAATCGAACAGTATGGAATCGAACGTCGGCATGGAGGGAAAAAATTCAGCGTAACACGTGTTGTTGTGGTATTACAGAGACTGGACTATGCCATCAGAAGCCGAACTCCAAGCGGAACTCGAACGGCTGAGAGCCGAGAATGAAGCGCTGAAGAAGCCCACCCGCGGACAAATGTTCCTCAAGGTGAGCGAGAAAGGAGCCCTCTCCGTTTATGGCCTGGGCCGGTTCCCCGTCACACTCTACCGGGAGCAGTGGGAGAAACTCCTCGGCATGGCGGAATCCATCCGTCAATTCATAAAGGATAACGACTCCGCCCTGAAAAAGAAGGAGTAGTCGATGCCGCTGGTGACGGCGCTGGTCACCGGCGCTTCGTCCGGTCTCGGAGCCGGGTTTGCGAAACTTTGCGCCGCCGGCGGATACGACGTCGTCTTGCTCGCTCGCAGGGCGCCGCGTTTGCATCAACTGGCGGCGGATCTCGCGAAAACCTATGGCATAAAGGCCCGTCCGCTCGTGGCGGACCTGGCCGATTCCGCCGCGCCCGCCGCCATCTTCGAGCAATTGAACGGCACTCCCATCGATATCCTCATCAATAACGCCGGCTTCGGCATGCGTGGACCGTTCGCGGAGAGCGATTGGGCTCGCGGCGCCGGCCTGATCGAGGTCAACATGGTCGCGCTGGCGCACTTAACCAGGCTCTTCCTGCCGCAAATGATCCACCGGCGCGGCGGCCGCATACTGAACGTGGCTTCCACCGCGGCGTTCGTTCCCGGGCCGTTCATGGCGCTGTATTATGCTAGCAAGGCCTTCGTGCTTTCGTTTTCCGAGGCGCTGGCCAACGAAGTTCGGGGAACCGGAGTCACCGTTACCGTGCTTTGCCCCGGTGCCACCGCCACGGAATTCGCGCAAGCCGCGGGAGTTGAAGGCAGCGATCTCTTCCACGGACCGGTGATGGGCGCGGCGGAAGTGGCGCGCATCGGGTATGACGCCATGATGGCCGGCCAACCGTCGGTGATTGCCGGGGCCCGCAATCGCTGGCTGATCCGCGGCACCCGCCTCGTCCCGCGCAATTTCGTCGCCGCCCAAACCCGTAAATTAAACTGGGGAAAATGAGCACCGAACAGGCTTTCGATTCCGGTGGCGTGCGCGGCGTGCTGCATCAGCCGGACAGTCCCACCGGCGAAGCCATTGCCCTCACGCATGGCGCCGGCGCGAACTGTCATGCCCCGCTGTTAGCCAGATTCGCACGCGTGTTCGCCGGCGCGGGCGTCATCGTTTTGCGTTACGATCTGCCGTTTCGCCAACTCCGCCCGAAAGGCCCGCCGTTTCCCGCCCAGGCAGCTCGCGATCGCGAAGGGGTCGCGCACGCAATCGACGTTCTCCGCCGGTTGGCTGGCGGTCCGGTGTTCGCGGGCGGCCACTCCTATGGCGGCCGCCAGACAGCCATGGCGGCGTCGGAGCGTCCCGGACTGGCGGCCGCGCTGCTGCTGCTTTCTTACCCCCTGCACCCTCCCGGAAAACCGGAAAAGCCGCGCACCGATTACTTCTCCGCCTTGCGAACGCCAGTCCTTTTCGTGCATGGCAGCGTCGACCCATTCGGATCGCTCGAAGAGCTAAACTCCGCCGTCAAGGTGATTCCCGCCCGCACGGAACTGTTTCCCATCGAGCGCGCCGGGCACGATCTGGCGCGCGCCGCGGGAGTGGGCCAAGAGCTTTTGGTAAGGTTGCGAACACTATCGCTGGCCTGACGTACGACCGGCCGCTCCGTTTTTCGATATAGTTCCCAACATGAGATCCTGGGCCATTTTCCCGCTTGCGGGAGGATTGGCGGCGGCGTGGCTTTTGCTGGCTCAATCCTCGTCTCCGGTGGCGCCTTTCGCCACCACACCTTCGATACTGGGTTGGGACGGGACAGCCGAAACCATCTATGTTCGCCAGCCCGGCACGGGCACGTACGACTCTTTGCGCTTCGGCGCCAACGCCCCCTTCGGGCTGCTGAGTTCCGCGGCTTCCCTGGCGCAGATCGTTTCCGGATCGGTCAGATTCGGCATGAACACACCCGCCGCCCCCAGCGGTGTGGGGCCCGCATCGCAATTTCTGGCGCTGGCCGATTTCACCGGCGATGGCTCGCCGGGGATTGCGCTTGCCGGTCCCGTGGGGCATAACGATTCCAGCCTCACGGTGGACGAATTCTCGCCTATGTTCCTCTACCGGACCGCCATCACTCGCCCTTTTCCGAACGCCAGTTCCGCGGGCGTGATCGCTGCCGACGTTAACCGCGATGGCAAGGCCGACCTCGTCGTGGCGATTGACCAGAACAGCGGCCCTGGTATGGTGCAGGTCTATCTCAACAATGGCGATGGCACCTTCGCCGCCCCCGTGAATTACGCGGCCGGCGTTTACCCCGACGGCATGGCGACATTGGACCTCAATCACGATGGCTTCCTCGATCTGGTAGTGGCGTCCGGCGGCGGGAGCACTGGTCCGGGTTCGGGAGTTTACGTTTTCCTCGGGAAAGGCGACGGCACCTTCACTGCGGCCGGCAATTTCCCCGCCGGATCGAGTCCCGCCTCCGTCACTATCGCCGATTTCAATGGCGACGGCAATCCGGACCTGGCGGTAACGTCACTCGATAAGACGGTGCACATCCTGCTCGGCGCGGGCAATGGCACCTTCACGGCCGGAGCGTCTTTCGCCACCGGCAATTCGCCGCTTTATGTCGCCGCGGGCGATTTCAACCAGGATGGCAATCTGGACCTCGCCGTGACCAATACCAACGACCAGACAGTCTCGGTTTTTCTCGGTGACGGCAAAGGCAGCTTTCAAGCTGGAGCCACTTACATCGCCAGCAACTTCCCCAACAGTCTGATCGTGACCGATTTCAACGGCGACGGAAAGCTCGACATCATTCAGGGCCTGGGCGACGCGCGCGGCTTTGGCGCGAGTTCCTCGAGCTACAACATGGATATCCTGCTCGGCAACGGTGACGGCACTTTTCAAGGTGCCACCGCTACGCCGGCACCCAATGCCAACACCGACACCACCTTGCTCGCTCTCGGTAATTTCCAGGGCAATGGCAAAATCGATGCCATCCTGAGCGATCCGAACAAGGGCAGTCTATTTGTTTTCTCGGGTAACGGCGACGGCACTTTCCAACCTCCGGCAACTTTGTCTAATTTCACGGGAGCGCAGAGCGCGGCGGCTGGAGATTTCAATAATGACGGAAAACTCGATCTCGCCGTGGCCGAATTGTTCAGTGGCCAGATCGCGGTGCTGCTCAATTCCAATTCGGGTCTCCAGCCCTCCGGCACATTTTCATCCGGCGGCGCGCAGTCCAGCGCGATCGTGGCCGCGGATTTCAATGGCGACCGCAATTTGGACCTCGCGGTCGCCAACACCGGGAGTTCCGGAACAGCAGGAAATCTCGCCGTGTTCTTCGGCGGCGGCAATGGCGCGTTCCAGTTAGCCAAGACATACTCCGCCGGGATTGCGCCCACCGGATTGGCCACAGCCGATCTCAACGGCGACGGCTTCCCCGACCTGGTGGTGACCGATGCCGGATCGGAGCCTTCCGCCAATGGCGCGGTCTACGTGTTCCTGAATGACGGCAAAGGCGGATTTCAGCCCCCCCAGATGCTCTCCGCGAGCAACTACCCGATCTTCGTTACCGCCGGCGATATCAATGGCGATCGGAAGCCCGATCTCGTGGTCGGCACCCTCGACAACAACGTGAACTTCCACCTCGCCATTTTCCTCAACCAGGGCAACGGTACGTTTCCAGCGGGCAACCTGATCGACACGCAGTTCGGCCCCTCCGGCGCCGCCATCGCCGATTTCAATGGCGATGGCAATAATGACCTCGTGGTGGCGCATTGTTGCGGCGATACCGAAATGACATACTTGCGTGGGAACGGAGACGGTACCTTCCAGCCGGAAGTTGCCTTCAACGGCGGAGGTTCTCCCTACGCCGTGGCTACCGCCGACCTCAATGGCGATGGCAAACCCGATCTCGTGATCGGCGATATCAGCCCGTTGGCCGTGGTCGGCCTCCTGAACAACGCCTTGCCGGCCGCCACTACCGTGAACGGCGCCAGTTTTGCGGCCAACCAAACGGTTGCGCCCAACTCGATCGCCACAGTCTTCGGCACCCACCTGGCAAACGGAACCTCCGCGAGTTCGAGCGCGGTCACCATTCAAGATTCCTCCGGCGCGTCGCAATCGTGCACCCTCTTCAACGTCTTTCCCTCGCAAATCAACTTCCTGGTGCCGGCCGGCGTGGCCATCGGACCTGCCACCGTCACCGTCCACAGCGCGGATGGCGTGGTTTCCAGGGGAACCGTCACCATCGCGGCGGTGGCGCCCGGAATCTTTGCCGTACCCACCGCCTTACTCGATGGCTTCTCCGAAGTGGTGGATGCCCAAGGCAATGCCGGCCCGCTGAACTATACCGTGCAAGCCAACCCGAACCAACCGGGGAGTTTTCTCGCCGCTCCGGTGGCGCTCACTTCGGCCTCGAACACCGTCTATCTGATTCTGTTCGGCACCGGCATCCGCGGCGCTCCGCAATCGCAGGTGAGTGTGACCGCCGGCGGCGTCCCGCTGCCGGTGCGATATGCCGGGACGCAGAATCAATTCCCCGGACTCGATCAGATTAACGTTACCGTGCCCTATTCGCTGAAAGGTGCGGGCGACGTCACCATCACCGTAACGGCGGCGGGGCAGTCGGCCAACCCTGTGCACGTGACCCTTCAATAAGGGCTGGAAAAACTGCGAACTCCCGTCTTCCAGCCGGCGTATGAGTTTTTATGGGACTAATCCATCTGCTGCGGCGCCTCCGGCGCTCGCCGATGTTCGCCTTTGTGACTCTTCTCACCCTGGCCATCGGCATCGGGGCCAACACCGCGATTTTCAGCGTCCTGGACGGTGTGCTCCTGAAACCCCTCCCGTACCCCCACGCCGAACAATTGATCGCCGTCGATCATAAGGCGCCTGGAGTTCACTTCGAGCATGCCGGCTCAGCCCCATTCCTGTATTACACGTATCGCGAACAGAACCGGACGCTGCAGGACGTCGGCCTGTGGAGCAGCGATTCGGCGGCGATCACGGGTTCCGCGGAGCCACAGCGGGTGGAGGGCGTCGATGTCACACAAGGAGTGCTGCCGATCCTTGGCGTGCAGCCCATAATCGGCCGCTTGTTTTCGCAGGCGGACGATTCGCCGGGTACCCAGGAGACTGTAATCCTCAGCTACGGCTATTGGCGGTCGCACTACGGTGGCGATTCGTCGGCGGTCGGGCGCACAATAATGGCGGATGACCGGCCGCGCCTGATTATCGGCGTAACGCCGGAATCGTTTCACTTCCTCGACCAGAACCCGGCATTGATCTTCCCCATGCGGATCGACCGGTCGAAGATTTACCTCGGTAATTTCAGCTTTCACTCGCTGGCGCGCCTGAAACCCGGAGTGTCGCTGGCGCAAGCTAGCGCCGATGAGGCGCGATTGATTCCCGTGGCGCTCGACAGCTTTCCGCCCTACCCGGGCTATAGCAAGGAAATGTTCCAACAGGTGGGGTTGGCTCCCAATTTCGCGCCCCTCAAGGACAGCGTGGTCGGAGACATCGCCAGCACCCTCTGGATTCTCATGGCGACCATCGGAATCGTGCTGGTAATTGCCTGCGCCAATGTGGCCAATCTCCTGCTAGTGCGCACCGAAGGGCGCCAGCAGGAACTGGCGATTCGCGCCGCGCTGGGCGCCGGTTCCGGACGCATCGCGCGCGATTTGTTCATGGAAAGCCTGCTGCTCGGCCTCGCCGGCGGCGCGTTCGGAGTGGCCCTGGCCTATGGCGGAATCCGCTGGCTGATCTCGATGGCGCCGGCCAACCTTCCTCGCCTGTCCCAAATTACCATCGATGCGCCGGTGCTGCTGTTCGCCCTGGCCGCATCCCTCCTCGCCGGGCTGCTGTTCGGCGCCATCCCGGTGCTGAAGTACGCCGGTCCGCGCGTGGCGTCCACGCTGCGCGCCGGCGGCCGCAGTTTGAGCCAGAGCCGCGAACGGCATCGCGCCCGCAGCACGCTGGTGGTGGTGCAGGTGGCGCTGGCCATGCTGCTGCTGATCGGCTCCGGCCTGATGATCCGTACCTTCCGCACACTGCGCCATGTCACGCCCGGTTTTACCAATCCCGATCAAGTGCTCACCATGAATTTCTACATTCCGGACAACCAGGTGAAAGACCCCGTCCAGAGCGTGCGCATGGAACAGGAGATCATGGACAAGGTGGCCGCGCTCCCCGGGGTGGACTCGGTGGCACTCAGCAGCTACGTACCCACAGATACCAGCGGTTGGCACGACCCGATCTATGCCGAGGACCGCTCTTACGCCGATCAAAAAATTCCGCCCCTGCGGCGCTACCGGATGATCTCGCCGGGCCTGCTGAAAACCATGGGCCAGTCCCTTGTCGCCGGGCGCGATTTTACCTGGACCGATGTATATGACATGCGCCCGGTATGCCTGGTCTCCGAAAATTTGGCGCGCGAATTGTGGGGCAGCCCCGCAGCCGCCATCGGCAAACGGATTCACGAGAGCCTCAAAGGCGAATTCCGCCAGGTTGTCGGGGTGGTGAGCGACGAGCGCGACGATGGAGTGAATCAACCGGCGCCCACGGTCGCGTTTTGGCCCCTGCTGATGGACGATTTCGCGGGCAACAAGCCTTTCGTGCAGCGCGGCGGACCGATGATGATCCGCAGCAGCCGCGCCGGGTCGAGCGGCTTCGTGCAGGAAGTCAGCCGGGCCGTCTGGTCCATCAATCCCAATCTCCCGCTGGCCTATGTGCGCACCATGCGCGAGGTGTATGACAAATCGCTCGCGCGTACCTCGTTCACTCTGACCATGCTGGCGCTCGCCGGGGCGATGGCTCTGCTCCTCGGGCTGATCGGGATTTACGGCGTGATTTCCTATTCGGTTTCGCAGCGAACGCGCGAAATCGGCATCCGCATGGCGTTGGGATCGCCGCAGACTGAGGTCACTCGCATCTTCCTCTGGCATGGATTGCGGCTGGCTGCGGTCGGCGTCGCGTGTGGATTGGTGGCCGCGGCGGCCACTACGCGGCTGATGTCCTCGCTTCTGTTTCACGTGAGCCCGCTCGATCCGTTGACGTACGCGGGAGTGGCCGGTTGCCTGGTCGCGGCAGCCGCGCTGGCCAGTTTCCTGCCCGCGCTGCGGGCCACGGCTGTCGATCCAGTGGAAGCTTTGCGGGCCGAGTAAGCCCGCTACCGGGTTCTTTGCACGGGCGAGAAAATCGTCATCGTTCCGCCCGCCGCGGTGCCCGGAAACAGGAGGCCGGAATACAGCACTTTGCGCTCCCGGAAGCCCGGAGCCTGTTCGCCG
Source organism: Bryobacteraceae bacterium (assembly GCA_035509055.1). GTDB lineage: Bacteria > Acidobacteriota > Terriglobia > Bryobacterales > Bryobacteraceae > PALSA-129. The sequence goes on from DATJMA010000128.1 coordinate 8,635, forward strand.
CCCAGTTGATCGAGTTCGTTTTCGCTCATCACCAGCCACTCGTCCGGCGGCAGATCGGTAGGCTTGCTGAGAGGAGGTTTAACCGCGTCGTGCGCGATCGGGCGAACCAGAATAAAGAATTCCGGGCTGACCTCGAACCGCGCATTCGGAGGAATCACCGCCCGCACCCGCTCCACAAATGAGGCGGGGTCCATCTTGGGATAGAACAGACGCGCCTCCCGCCAGCGCATGGCATTCCATGCAGCGCTCGGCAGCCACCCCACCGCCAGCAGCGCCACCGCTGCCAGCGCTGGTTTATATCGGAGCCCTTCCGTTTCCACCATGGTCACGGCTGCCGTGACAGGCCAGACCGAAAACGGAATCAGGTAATAAGGCCACATTGGCGAGGCGAACAGGACTGCCAGCCCGCACACCGCGAACAGGCTCGCCGCCAGTACGACCGGCTGCGCTACCCGCCCCTCCGAGCGACATTTCCAAAGCCGCGCCGCGGCCGTGGGAAGCAGTAGCAGCAGTGTCACCGCCATCAACGCCACCGCCCAGTAGCGCGACCAGCGCAGCACCGAGATCATGTGCGTCAGGCTGCCGAGAAAGTCCACGTGCTTGGCATGGTGCAAATGCCAGCGGAACTGCACCAGCGACTCGCGGAAGTACGGCGCGAGAAACGCCAGCCACACGGCGCCCGGGATCGCCAGGCCTGCCGCAAAGTAGAGAATCTGCCGTCTCTTTCCCACGCGCGCCAGAAACAAAACCACCGCGCCGATGCCGATTACCGTAGTCAGGGTGGAAGGATGGAAGCCCAAGGCGGTCCCGGCGAACAGTCCCGTCCAGAAGAGGGCTCCGTTTCCCCTGCTTGCGAGCCATCCGGTGAAAGCCGCCAGCGTGCAGACCAGGAATAAGAGGGTGAGGCCGTCCATGCGGCCGTAAAGGGCCTCCACCAGCGAGCGGTCTCCCAGCCAGGCGATGGCTACCAGAACCGCCGACCACCGGTATCCGGCGCGAATCAGGATTCCACAAAGCAGCAGGATGCCCAAACATGCCGCCGCCAGGTTGGGGATGCGCGCGGCAAAACCCGAGACTCCCAATACCCGGAACGTCACTTCCTGCAAGCGCGGATAAAACGGCCCGTGATAAGCCCACACCAGCTTGCCATAGGGAGCCGATGCCGCCATGGGCCAGGCGAAACTCAGTCCGTCGAGCGTGCGCAGGGCCGGCTGATTGTAGGCACCCTCGTCAAAATACGGGGCGGGGTAGCGATCCAGGTAAACCGCGAACGCCAGAAAACCGCCCAGCACCAGCACCAGGCAAATCGCAGCGGCTAACCGTGGACTGAGGCCATTCACCAACTAACTACTCTACCCCAGGACCGCCATGACCCGGCCCGCATTTGGTGCCTGCTAGAACATCTCTCGCGCCATCTCGAGCGCCAGCGCCTTCCAGCGCCACGAAAGGAAAAATGGCGATGGCCACGCGGCCAGCGAGCGGAGCAGGAACCGGCGGCTGCGCCGGTCGCGGACCTCGCGCGCCGACAGCGCGCAGCGCGACAGTTCCGCGCTCCACGCGCGCCGCAGCCATGCCCAGCGGGAAAGCCCGCTCAATCCCCTTGGCAGGCTCGTCGCGAGCATGCGGCTCACCGCCGCCAACATGCGATCCGCATCCATCGACATGCTGCCCTCCGACACCCGGTACCACGTAACGGGATCCTTCACGGCGACCATCCGGCATCCCGGTCCCAGCCGCACCCACAAGTCCCAGTCTTCGCACGCCCGCAGTTTTTCGTCGAAGCCACCCGCGGTGGCCAGGGCGTCGCGCCGCATCACCACCGTCGAAGGCGTGATGTTATTTTCGTACCGCATCCGCGGCCAGAGCCGGTCTGCCGGAAACGCTTCCACTACCGACCGCCGTTCGCCCGGTCCGGCCAACAGCTTGCCGGTATAGCACAGCACCGCCTCCGGGTCGGCCTCCAGAGCCTTTACCTGTAGCTCGATTTTGCGAGGTTCCCACCGGTCGTCGGCATCCAGGAATCCCACCCAGGGCGACGCCGTCTCCCGCACGCCTGCGTTCCGCGCCGCCGAAAGACCTCGGTTTTCCTGCCAAAAATAGTGCACGTGCCCGCCCCCATAAGATTCCACCAGCTCGCGCGTATGGTCCCGCGACCCATCGTCCACCACCACGATTTCCGCCAGCGGATAGGTTTGCGCGAGAACGCTGTCGATGCATTCTTTGAGGAAATGGGCGCTATTGTACGCCGGTATGACGGCGGCGATTTTCATATGCTCGCAGACCCGGACACCTCAGACACTACACCATAGCGTACCCTTCCGCCCAAAGCAGAACCGTCAGGACCCGCATGCTACACTTAGGGGTCGCATCGCCCTGAGGCGGCTCCGGGGACTCGTGCGCAGCCGCGTGTCGAACCTATGGGGTTGGCGTTTGTCCTCGTTTATATCGCCCTCAATCTGCTCTCGCCGGCAGATATGATTCCCGAGCTTGCACCGTACCGTCCCATCGTGGTCCTGGCGGCGGTGAATCTGCCGCTCGCTTTCCTTTCGCGGGTGCAGGCGCCGGAAGTCGGAAAACTCCGCGTCCAGCCGGTATTGGTTTTTTTGTTTTTTGTATTCACCTGCCTGGCCCTGATCCCGCACCGCCTGTTCGGCGCCAACCTGACGACGCTGACCGAGTTGCTTCCGAATGTGCTGGCGTATTTTTTCGGCATTATTCATTTCCGCACTCCGCCGCGATTGCGCCTGGTGCGCGCCGTCCTGGTTTTTCTCGCGCTCTTCGTGCTGGTGAACGGAGTTTTTCAGCTCCCTTATGCCCACGCCATCGGTGCCGACACGCCGTACGTCTCCGTGTCGGGCCATGGGGCCGACAACATGGAGTTTCGCATTCGCGGATTGGGCATGCTCCAGGACCCGAATACCTACGGCCAGTTCGTCCTGCTGATCTTTCCGCTGCTCTTCGTGGCCAAGAACGAGACCGGCCTGGGAGCCGGATGGGCGGCTGTGGTGCCGGTGAGCGTTCTGTTCCTGGTCGCGGTGTACCTCACCGGGTCCCGCGGCGCCGTGCTCGGCCTGCTCGTGATCCTCGGCCTGTTTCTCATCAAGCGCCTCCAGAAAGCCGGCGCGCTGATCATCAGCCTCTTCGGAGGCCTCGCGCTGCTGGCCGTGAACGCATACAACACGCGCCATATTTCCCTGTCGGGTGGAATGGACCGCCTGGCGATCTGGTCCGACGGCTTGTCTTACTTTAAGGAATCGCCCATCTGGGGAATCGGTCCGCGCAATTTTATGGACCGCTTCGGTATGACCGCTCACAATTCCTTTCTGCTGGTGGCGGCCGAGTTGGGATTCATCGGGTTGTTCTTGTGGGTGTCGGTCAGCGTGGTGGCTTTCGTCCAGCTCAACGGCGTCGAGCGCCTCAAGAATGTCGATCCGGCCGTGCGCCGCTGGGCCGTGGCGCTCAAGATATCGCTTGGCAGTTATCTGTTTACCAGCTTCTTCCTGTCACGCGCCTACGAACTCCCCCTATGGATGCTGCTCGGTATGTGCGGCGGGGTGGTCGTCGCGGCCGGCGGCGACGAGGCCGTCCCACTGCGCGGCTCGATGTGGCCCCTTTGGACCCTCGTCACAAGCGTAGTCAGCCTCTCCCTGATCTACCTGATGCTGCGCCTCCGGTTCGCCTGAGCCGGATTCCTCGCCATGCGGCACGCCCCCGCGCCCGTTCTAGAATAGAAATTGATGAGCGACGAAGTCCAAAATCCGCCCGCCGGGGACGACGCCGGCATTCCGCTGCCGCCCCCTTCTTTCACTTTCATCGTTCTCTCCTTGCGCGCCCAGGCCGAAATGCAGCTTGGCCTGTTCCGTTTCGGCAATGAAGAGGAAGAGAAGCAGCCGCCCGACCTGCAACTCGCCCGGCACACGATCGATCTTATGGGGATTCTGCTCGATAAAAGCAAGGGCAATCTTACGCTCGAAGAGCAGCGCCTTTTGGAGAATTCTCTCACCGAATTGCGATTCCGGTTCGTCCAGATATCGGACGAAACGGCCAAGACCACGGCTCAGAAAGCCTGAATGCCCGTCCCTAGCGTCAAGATCACCGTGCTCGGCTCGGGCACCAGTGTGGGGGTCCCCACGATTGGCTGTCATTGCAACGTCTGCACGTCCGGCGACCCGCGCGACAACCGCCTGCGTCCCTCGGTGCTGCTCACCTACGCCGGCCACAATGTTCTGATCGACACCACGCCCGATTTCCGCACCCAGGCCCTGCGCGCGCGCCTTGAGCGTCTTCACGCCGTGGTCTTCACCCACGCGCATGCCGACCACATCATGGGGTTCGACGACATTCGCCCCTTCAATTTCCGGCAGAGCGGCGACATTCCCGTTTATGCGGCCGAACACACCATGGATTCCATCCGCCGTTCATTCCCGTATGTCTTCGACGGCAAGGAAAGGAACACCAACGTGCCGCACGTCGAACCGCGCGTCCTGGATGGTTCGCCGTTCGACGTCTTCGGGCTGGAATTTCTGCCCATCCCGGTGATGCACGGCCCCTGGCCGATTTACGGCTTTCGCTTCGGCAACGCCGCGTATCTCACGGATCACAGCGAAATCCCGCCGGCTTCCATGGACCTGCTGCGCGGCCTGGACGTCATCTTTCTCGATGCCCTCCGCTACAAGCCGCACCCCACTCACTCCACGGTGGACCGTTCCATCCAAACCGTGGAACAACTGGGGGTTCGCCGGGCCTTTTTCACCCACATCTGCCACGACCTGGGCCATGAACGCGCGGAGAGTCTGCTGCCGCCGCACATCCGCCTGGCCTACGATGGCCTGGAAATCGTGGTCGAGTAGAATCGCAATGCGCCTTTATCGCAGCCTCGACGAAGTGCCCGCCGATTTCGGCCCCTGCGCCCTCACCATCGGCAATTTCGATGGCGTACATTTCGGCCATCGCCGCATTCTCAAGCAGGCCGTGGCTCTGGCCGCCGAGCGTGGATGGAAATCCGCGGTCCTCACGTTCGATCCGCACCCCACGCAAGTGGTCGCGCCCGATCGCACGCCCGTCCTGCTCACTTCGCCGGCGCACCGGGCCGAATTGATGGATGAGGAAGGCATCGACGAAGTGCTGATCCTGCCGTTCACTCACGAGATCGCGCACCTTTCCCCCGAAGAGTTCGTGCGGCAATTGCTGGTGGACCGCCTGGGAGTGCGCGCTGTGCTCGTCGGCGACAATTTCTGCTTCGGATACCGTCAATCGGGCAATGTTCGCCTGCTGGCCGAGTTGGGCGCCCGCCTCGGATTCGAGACGCGGATCGTCCCGGCGGTGAAATGGCGCGGCTTGATGGTCAGTTCGAGCGGTATTCGCTCGCTGCTGAAATCGGGTCGAGTCTCGCTGGCGGGGCGCATGCTGGAACATCCTTACGGACTCGACGGGGCCGTGGTGGAAGGCCGCGGCGTCGGCTCGAAACAAACCGTCCCCACGTTGAATCTGGCGCCCGATTCCGGCCTGATTCCCGCTGCCGGCGTCTACGTGACCCGCGTCCGCTCGCTCGGCGACGGCAGGCGGTGGAACGCGATCACGAACATCGGCTACCGCCCGACTTTCGGCGCAAGCGATCAACTATCCATCGAGACGTTCCTGCTCGATCCATTCTCGGGCCCCGCACCGCAGCACATTCGCGTGGAGTTCCTCTGGCGCGTTCGCGATGAGCGCAAATTCGAATCGCCGGCCGCGCTGAAGGCGCAGATTCTGCGCGACGTCGCCGTGGCGCAGCGCTATTTTCGCCGCGCCCGCGCGTGGATTGCGGCGTAGCCTATGCCTCTCGGCCACCTGCTAGCCGGCGTTTTCTCCATCGTTTTTATCGACCTGCTGCTGGCCGGCGATAACGCCCTCGTGATCGCCATGGCGGTGCGATCGCTGGCGCCCCGCGAGCGCCGTATCGGCACCATTTGCGGGGCCGCCGCGGCGGTGGTGATGCGCATAGCGCTCACGTTCGTGGCCGCCAAGCTGCTCGATATCCAGTTTCTCAAGGCAGCCGGTGGACTGTTCGTGCTCTGGATCGCGGCCAAAGTGCTGGTGGACGCCAGCGAGCCGCCCGATTCCGTTGCCGTTCCCAAGAAGCTGATACAGGCCATCTGGTTTATCGCCTTCGCCGACCTCACCATGTCGACCGACAATATTCTGGCCATCGCGGGAGCTTCCAACGGGCACATCGAGCTGATCGTATTCGGGCTGTGCCTGAGCATTCCGTTCGTGGTCCTCTCCGCCAACCTGCTGGCCAGCCTGATGGACCGCTTCCCCGTCACCATCTATATCGGCGCGGGAATTCTGGGACGCGTGGGCGCCGACATGTTCCTCACCGATCACTTCATCCAGCGCACTCTCCACCCGCCGGAGATGTTGCGATACGTCATCGAGGGGATCGTGGCGATCGGTTTGATGGCGGGCGGAAAAATCTACTGCGATCGCCGGCGCTGCCGGAAATCGTGAGCCGCGCAAAGGAGCGGTGCCTTTTCCCGCGGTACGCGCTATCTTGAATTGATCGCCCGTGAACCGACGCCTTCCATTGCTGATCCAGCACGTAATGTACAACCTGCGCGGCGGATTTCTGGTCCGCCCGCTGGCCATCGCCCTGGTTCTGGGCGCTGCCGGCGCGCTGTCTTCCTGGCTGGAAGAAGATTTCCCCGCCGTCAGCGATTGGGTGCCGCACTCCCTGTTCCCATCGCACGCCGATCCGCAAATCGCGCAGGCCATCCTGACCGGCATCGGCTCATCCGCCATGACGGTGGTTTCCATCGTGTTCGCCATTCTGCTGATGACCCTGACGCTGGCCTCGATGCAGTTCTCGCCGCGCATCATCGTCGGTTTTGCCCGCGATGGGGTGACGCAATGGACCCTGGGAATATTTTTGGGCACCTTCTGCTACTGCATGGCGGCGCTTCCCGCCGCGCGCTCCAAGCCATACCCGTTCTCGCCCGTGGCGACGGTAACCGGAGCGATGTTTCTGGCGCTCGTCTCGGTGGCGTGGCTACTCTTCTTCATCCATCACATTTCCGGCGCCATCAGCGTGAACCAGATCGTCGATAAGATCGCCACCGAGACCGAGGCGGTGGTGGACGACCTGATGCCGTGGGCCCGGCGAAGCCGCAGCCTGCCGGTCGACAACCCGGTTGAACCCGTGAACTGGGAGATGCCGGTCCCGAGCGAGGTGTCGGGTTACATCCGGTTTGTGGATACAGGCCGGCTTGTCGCCCTGGCCAAGGAATATCGCGTGAAGATCCGGGTCCTGCGCCGCATTGGCCGATTCGTGCCCAAAGGAGCGCCACTTCTTCTGATTTCGCGCGCCGAGCGCGCTACGCCGGATCTAGCCGATTGGCTGCGCGGCGCTTTTGATTTCGGACCCTCCCGCACACTCCAGCAGGATATCGAATTCGGCGTCCTGCAAATCGTCGACATTGCGCTCAAGGCGATTTCGCCCGCGGTCAACGATCCCAGCACCGCGATCAGCTGCGTGGACCAGTTAAGCCGGATTTTGATTCGCGTGGCGTTGCGCGAGCCGCCCGGGTACCGCCTCTACGATCCGCCCGGAGTGCTCCGCGTAATTCTTTCCTGGCACTCCTTCGAGCGCCTGCTCGATTCGGCATACGAGCAAATCCGCATGTACTCGAAATCCGATGTGGCGGTCAGTCTCCGCCTCTTGCGAGCTCTCGGCGATATTGCCGCGGCTACGCCGGACCCCGAGTTCCGGAAATTACTTCTCGATCGCGCCCAGCGCGTGGTGGAGGGCTGCGCGGAGAAACTGCACGAACACGAAATGGCGCCCATTCGCGCGCGGCAGAAGGAAATGATGGCCGATCTCAACCCATCGCCGCCTTTGGCTTAGCGGCGATCCGGCCCGAACGATTATCCCGGGCGGCCACCCGAATTGAGACCGTCCGTCAGTTCCAGTTCGATCCTCTTGCCGGTCCGCGATACCATTCTGCCCTTTGGCGGGTTATGTAGGATTATTTGATTTCTACGTCACGGTTCCCAATGTGGCCAGCGGCGATTACCCCACCGCCATCAGCGAGAACGGGACGCCGGATCCGCAAACAATGTATTTGACGGTGGGGCAGTAAGGTTCGGAAATGGCCCTGAACGACGGCGCGGTTTCCGACTCCCATGGCACCGCTTTCACGGCCGCCATTTTGCCCGCAGCATTTCGCGCGCGCAGTTGTATCCCGGCGCGCCCATCACGCCGCCGCCGGGGTGCGCGCCCGACCCGCACAGGTACAGCCCTTCGACCGGCGTGCGGTAGCGCGCCCAGCCCGCCACGGGCCGCATCACGAACATCTGGTCGAGGCTCATCTCACCGTGGAAGATATTGCCGCCGGTGATGCCGAATCTTCGCTCGAGATCGAGCGGCGTGAGCACCTGCCGGTGCTCCACGATCTGCCGGATGTTGGGAGCATACTCCGCGATCAGAGACATCACGCGGTCGCCGAACGGCTCGCGAAGTTCGTCCCAAGTGCCTTCCCGCAGAGTGTACGGCGCGTATTGCAGAAAGATTCCCATGATATGCCGGCCGGGCGGCGCGAGCGACGGATCGTACATCGTGGGCACGGTCAACTCGAGCAGGGGACGCTCCGATGGCCGCCCATACTTGGCGTCATCCCAGGCGCGCTCGACGTACTCCACGCTCGGGCAGATGTGCATGGTGGCCTGGTGCTGGGGACCCGGAGCGCCCGGGCAGGCGGTGAAATCGGGCAGGCCGTTCAGAGCCAGGTTGATCTTGCAACTCGTTCCCTCGATGCGGAACTTGCGGATCGCCGCCACGAATTCGCCGTCGAGGTGCTTCTCTTCAATTAATCGCAGGAACGTGATCTTGGGGTCGAGATTCGACGCCACGGTTGCCGCCTCGATCTCCTCGCCGTTTTCGAGCACCACCCCTTGCGCGCGCCCGCCGCGAACCGTCACCCGAGCCACGGCGGCGTTCGTACGGATTGCCGCCCCGCTCGCCCGCGCCGAGGCGGCGATGGCTTCCGACACCGCGCCCATGCCTCCGCGCACGAATCCCCACAGCCCGCGATGGCCGCTCACGCCGCCCATGCAGTGATGCAGCAGGATGTACGCGGTTCCCGGCGACCGCGGACCGCCATTGGCGCCGATCACGCCGTCGGTGGCGAGGGTTACCTTCACCTGCTCGGATTCGAACCATTCGTCCAGCAGTTCCGCGGCGCTTTGCGTGAAGATCTTGACCAGGGCGACTGTATCCCTGGGGCTCAATCCGCGCAGGCGGGCGGCGAGCTTCAGGTAGTCGATCCAGTCGCCGACGCCGGCGGGCGGGAACTGCGGCGGGGTGGTCAGGAGCAGTTCCTCCACCACCTGCGAAATGCGTTCGAGCTGATCTTCGTACGCCGGGTAGATTGCGGCATCGCGCTTGGAAAACCTGGCGATCTCCGCCAGCGTTTTCGCGCGGTCCTGCCACATGAAGAAGTGGCGGCTGTCGGGAAAGGCGGAAAAGAAGGCCGGATCTTTGGCGTCCACCTGGTAGCCGAAACGGGCGAGATCGAGCTCGCGCACGATGCGCTCCTGCATCAGGCTGGTAAGATACGCGCCGGTGGAGACGCGGTATCCCGGCCAGATTTCTTCGGTGACGGCGCACCCGCCCAGCAGGTCGCGCCGCTCCAGCACCAGCACCTTCCTGCCCGCGCGCGCCAGATAAGCGGCGGTGACCAGACCATTATGGCCGCCACCGATGACAACCGTGTCGTATCGCACAGCTCAGTTTACTTCACGTAGATGTAGGTCATGAAGGGCGACGATTCGTCCCAGTTCGGGACCTGATTGATGATGGCCGCAAACCATACGGCGCCGTTTTTCGGCACCACGGTTTTCGGAATCTGCACGTTGATTTGCCAATCGCCCGGTATTCCGTTGATGCCCGAGTACAGGATGTGGTTGATATTCTGCTCCTGGTACTCCGGGTCATTGACGTCGATGCCGTTAATCAGGACGGTTACCGGGTATTGCGCCGCCATGGCCGAAGTCGCGGCGGTTCCGTCCGGCGGAAGTCCGGGTATGTTCCCCTGGCCCGTCATGTATAAGGAGACCCAATTTCCACGTTGGGCCGGGTTCGAGGCTGAGTTGATCGTCCCGTCCTCGTTCACGGCGCAGGCGTAGACGGCCGATCCGGACTGTCCGCCGGGACAGAGGAATGCTCCGGGAGCGACCGAGTTCATAGGCACCTGAGCCGCTCCCAAAACCTGGCCCGTGGAGACCTGCACCACTTGCAGGTCGGCCGATCCGGATATGCGCGCGGAGTTGGGGACGATGAAATTGATTTGCCCCGGGTAAACAACATAAAGCGGCGCCGGCACTCCATCGAACAGCACCTGGACATCGCCCAATTTAAGCGGGAAGGGGATGGTGGAGACGTTTTGATTCGCGAGGAATTGCGAGGCGCCGCAATTGTTGCACGGTTTGATGGTGCCCCAGGCACCCGGGGCCAGAAACCTGGTCGGGAGCGCGCCGCTCAGGTTGTACTGGGTGAGGCACGTGGCGCTGGGATATTGCGAGCTCGTCGGCGAGACGGGCAGGAAGCTCGCGCCGTTGCACAGGTTTACGCCCGGGTAATAGATGGCCACGCGGTGCGCGTTGTCCGCCACGAACAAATCCCCGTACTGATCCTGCGTAACCGCGAGCGGCGAAAAGTCGAAGTTCCCGGACGCTTCCTGGATTTGACTATACGTGACCTGCGAGTTTAAAAGCACCGCCTGGTAGCTCGCGTACCTAAGGGAACACGGGGTGCCTTGAGGGCATGTGCACGATGGTACGTTTGGATTAGAGCAATTCGCGACCCAAATCTCGCCCGTCACGGGGCTGACATAAACTCCCTCCGGCTCACTCAGCCCGTTGATTGACGCGGACGCCGTCGCGCCGGTGGCCGATGTGCCGGGCGAATGCGGATCGCCGAAAATCAGGACGCGGTTGTTGCCGCTATCGGCCACGTAGACCAATCCGCTGGTGTCGCTTGAAATATGATGCGGGGCGTTCATTTGGGAGAGCGAACTGCCCGCGGTGCCAGTGTTGAAGCTGGTCTGCCCGAAGACCGTGGTGGCGGCTTTACCGTTGTCGGTCCCCGCCACGAACGTTCCGTTGGTGGTGGGAATATAAAGCACACGGTTGAAGTATTCGTCGGACACCAGCAGGCCGTTGGGCGAAGGGCACGCCTGCGAGGGAGTGTTGCAGGAAGGCGAGAACGCCAGACCGTACGGGATGGCCATGTTGTTGGCGGTGAGATCGGGGATCGAGGCGTTGAAATTCTGCTGGCCCAATACCAGGTCTGCCGGTTCGGGCGCCGCACCGATGTAGGAAAACGGGGCGGGGAAGCGCAGGACACGCCCGTTCAGCGAATCGGCCACGTAAAGATTTCCTTGCGCATCCACCAGCAACCCGATGGGCCGATTCAGCCCGGATTTGTTGGGCGTGTTGGTATTGCCGGAGGGGTAATTCACCAGCGACGTCGTGAAATCCGCCTGCCCGAGCACGATATCCGCCTTCGGACCGTTATTCTGAAACGTCCGCAGATCTTTGAATCCCAGGACGCGATTGTTGTAGGGGTCGGCCACGTAGAGATGGGGCGTGCCGCTGCTGTTGTCGATAGCCATGCCGGCGTCCGAAAACGTGGAACCGTTGGCCGAGCCGGTAAATTCAAACTCGCGGCCCTCGATCAGGTTAGGAGCGCTCTCGTAATCATAGTCCTGGCCCAGCCAGCGCGAAGCCGGTCCGAAGGTGCCGCCTTGCTGCGGCAGGTCGAGAACGCGATTGTTCAGGGCGTCCGCGATGTAGAGGTCGGTGCCGGTGTAGGCTACTCCCGCCGGGCCGGAAAGCGTGGCGGCCGAAGCCTGGGGATTGCCGTTGTTCGCGGCTTTGCAGCTTCCGTTGGTTGTCGCGGTGCAGGTGGCGTTGGGCTGCCCGACGATCGCGGTTTCGACCGGCGGAGCGTCATTCGCCGGCCAGTTGGCGAAGGCCGGGAAGATCATGATGCGGCTGTATCCGGCGTCCACCACACCCATGCCCGCACCGTTGGCCAGGAAGAATATGGCCGACGGCAGAACGACGTTGGTCTGATCGAACAGGGTCTGCAGCGCCGCCCCGGCCGGGAAGGTATAGCCGCTGGGAAAAACGCCGGCCATGTGGCTCGACGCCGACATTCCGGTGGAAAGGTTCGGGCCCTGGAACATCACGACCCGGCCGCAGGGCAACTGCGAGCACTGCGGGTTGTTATCGCCCACAAAGAGGTTTCCACTCGAATCGAAGGCGAGCGAAGTGGGGCTCATGAACTGCGTGAGCGACGCCAGGTTGCCGGCCGGCGTGTTGTGGGTGAAATCCGGCTGGCCGATCACGACATCGGCCGTGAGACCGCCGCCTCCGCCGGCCAGGCTCGCCGCGTTGAATCGCAGAATGCGCACATTGCCGGTATCGATTACCCAGAGATTGCCGGAACTGTCGAAGGCCAGACCCGAAACCAGAGGCGCGCCCCCGTTGCTGAAATAGAGCCCCTGCGCGGTAGGAGTGGAGGTGTTTCCGGGGTAATTCGCGCCGTATCCACTGGGGCTCACCTGTCCGATCCAGAGGTCGGGTTCGGGATATTGGTTGTTGGTTTGCGCGAACGGCTTGGGATACCGCAGGACGCGATTGTTGCCGCCATCGACGACGTACAAGTTTCCGTTGGCATCGACCGCCAGCCCGCTTGGCCGGGTCAGCCCCGAGGTCATGGTCGAAGTCTTTTGGGCTACCAGCGCCGGTCCCTCTGGAAACGTGGTCAGCAGGTTGGGCTGGCCGATCGCCAGGTCGGCCTTCTGGCCCTTGGTGAAGGTGGCCGCATTTTTCCAGGCCAGAACGCGGTTATTGATGTAATCCGAAACGTACAGGATAGGCGGCGAGGCGGAGGTATCCAGAGCCACCGATTGCGGCGCGTAGAATTCCCGGCCTTCCACCAGATTGGGGCTTTGGGGAGCATTGGCCACAGTGAGCTGGGGGGTACCGACGGCGCGTTCCGCGACCGGATTGAGAGTGATCTGGGAGTAAACCGGCGCGGCGCCGATTGCGGTCAGAGTCAAAACGCAAAGATACCTGTGGATCATAGATTTTCCAATGACTTGCGCGGGACGCGATGCGCTTCTACCGAGGATACCACTGCTATCCTGGAAAGTACCGCTGCCAGTGAATCCGTCCTCCATCTCGCGCCTCGCGATCCGCGCCACCAACTGGTTGGGCGATGCGGTGATGTCCCTGCCTGCGATCCGCGCCATGCGGCAAGTTTTCCCGCATGCGGATATCGCGCTGGTGGCGCGCCCGTGGGTGGCCGATCTGTACTCGCGCGAGCGCTCTATCGACCGCATCATTCCGTACACGGGACAACGCGGCTGGAGCGCCAAACGCGAATTCGCCCGACTTCTACGCCGCGAACGTTTCGATGCCGCAATTCTGCTCCAGAATGCTTTCGATGCGGCTCTCATGGCGTGGCTTGCAGGCATTCCCGAGCGCATCGGCTACAATTGCGACGGGCGCGGCCTGCTGTTGACGCGCGCCATCGCGGTTCCCGAACCGGGCGAAATTCCGCGGCACGAGCGCTTCTATTATCTGGAACTGCTGCATCGCGCGGGCATGATCGAGGGATTCGGCGATCTGGGCGCAATCCGGCTGGAAGGCATCGGCGAAGCGCGCGATGCCGGCATGGCCCACCTCGCCCGTTTGGGCATGGAAGGACCGGTCATGGGGATCAGCCCGGGCGCGGCGTACGGCAATGCCAAACGCTGGCTGCCGGAGCGTTTCGCCGCCGTGGCGCGGAACCTGGCTCCCTCCAGCGTGCTGCTCTTCGGCTCCGCCGCCGAGCGGACTTTGTGCGAGTCGGTGGCTGAACCGCTCCGCCGCGCCGATATCGAAGTCCGCAACCTCGCGGGTGAAACCACACTCCGCGAGTTCCTCGACCTCGCCGCCGCCTGCCGCCTCTTCCTCACCAACGATTCCGGAGCGATGCACGTTTCCTCCGCCCTGGGTGTGCCGACAGTGGCCGTCTTCGGCGCCACCGACGATGCGACTACGGGCCCGACCGGCGCGCTTGCCCGCGTGGTGCGCGAGCACGCCGAGTGCAGCCCCTGCCTGCTGCGCGAATGTCCCATCGACCATCGCTGCATGACTGCGGTCTCGGTGGAGCGAACCACCGCGATCGCGCTCGATCTCTGGAAGGAGTCCAACTGGTGGACACCCGCACTAAAATCCTGAGTGCCTCCGCGCTCGCCGCCCTGGAGCCGGCCCGGCCGCTGTTGATCGCCGCCGGACGCTTCGACGTCCTGCGCACGGAAACCGCCCGCGAGCTTGCCGCCGCCCGCAGCCGCACCGGCGCCGCGAGCTTACTCGCCGTGATCCGGCCGCTGTGCGACGAGCTGGCGCCGCCCGCCGCGCGCGCCGAGATGGCCGCCGCGCTACGCGTGGTAGACTACGTCTTCATCGCCGAGCCGGGCGATCTCGCGAGCTTGCCATCTTGGCTTCAACCCGCCGAAATCCTGGACCTGGAAGAAGCCGATGCGCGGCGCATACGGCAGTTGATCGAGCATGTCCACTCCCGCCAGTCCGCCTGAATCAGCGGTCCTCGTGGTCCGGCTGGGCGCCATGGGCGACATTCTCCACGCCCTCCCGGCGGTGCGCGCTCTCAAGCTGGGTAATGACGGCAGCCTTCTGTTCTGGGCCGTCGAACGCAAATGGGCGGCGCTGCTCGAAGGGAATCCGTTTGTCGACCGGGTTCTGTTCTTCGATCGAACTTTTCCGGGATTGCTTTCCGACCTCCGAACACTGCGCGCCTCTGGTTACCGTTTCGCGGTCGATTTCCAGGGATTGCTGAAGTCCGCGCTGGTGGCAGTGGCCGCGCAACCCGAGACTATCTATGGGTTCGACGCCGGCCTGGTGCGCGAGCTCGGCGCGGCGGTTTTCTACCAGCACCGAATTTCGACACCGGCGCTGCACGTGGTGGAACGCAATCTCGATCTTGCCGCAGCCGCGGGCGCGATTCGCGGTGGCCGGCCGCGTTTTCCGCTGCCTCCCGGCCGCCGGGAGGGTGATTTGCCGGCCGGGGACTTCGTCCTGGCGTCTCCGTTCGCAGGTTGGGCGTCGAAGCAGTGGCCGCTCGCGCATTACCGCGCCCTCGCGGGCCGCCTCGCGTCGGAATTCCGCCTGCCGCTGGTGCTCAACGGTCCTCCCGGCGCCACATTCGGCGATATCGCTCCCGCCATCCCACATTTTTCCAGCCTGCCAGGCCTGATCGATGCCACGCGGCGCGCCGCTGCCGTGGTCGGCGTGGATAGCGGGCCACTGCACCTTGCCGCCGCGCTCGAAAAGCCGGGCGTGGCTATTTTCGGCCCCACCGACCCTGCTCGCAACGGTCCTTACGGAGGCTCGATGCGAACGGTGCGTAGCGCCGCCGCCGTCACCACTTACAAGCGCGGCGCCGCTATCGACGCCAGCATGCAAAGCATCTCAGCGGACGAGATCTTCGAAATTCTCCGGACCGCGCTGGGGCGCGCCCGCTCATGATCCAATTCCCCAAACCGTACGCCGACCTGGTGGCCCGCCTGCGCGTGCCGAGCGGATTCCTCATCGTGGCGGTATTCGCCTGGTTTTCCCATCCCACGGCGCTCTCGCTATGGATTGGCCTGCCCGTTTCGCTGATTGGGCTGGTCCTCCGCGCCTGGGCCGCCGGATGCCTCGCCAAGAATCAGCAACTGGCCACGGGCGGCCCCTACGCTTACACGCGCAATCCGCTATACCTCGGGACACTCATCGTGGCGGCGGGTCTTTCCGTGGCCGCGCGCAGTACCGGGCTAGGCGGGCTCTTCGTCGCCGTCTTCGTGCTGGTTTATCTGCCGGTGATTCAAAACGAATCGCAGCACCTGGAGCGACTTTTCCCCGACTATGCGGTCTACGCTTCCGCCGTCCCGCTCCTCTGGCCGCGATGGAGGCGATTTGCTTCGAAAAATCCGCATCCTTTCCGGCTCGCGTTGTATCTAAGGAACCAGGAATATAACGCCGGCGCAGGGTTCGCCAGCGGGATGCTGTATCTTCTTTGGAAGTTAGTACACTAAGACCGGGCCGCTTCGAGGGGAGTGGCCCGTTGCATTTTTGGGGCACTATTTGGGCACGTAGAGGATGCTGTATCTTCTTTGGGGGTTAGTAAGTCAGCGGAAGGTGCGGAAACCGTAGGATTTTCTCATGGTGACTTCAGGCTTGTTGTTTGCCTCGTCAGAGGAATCTGCGGGTCACCGGCACGTCGAATGATGCGGGGAAGGTCCGCTCGCGCAGGCAGGCAAACCTGCTGCCGTTGGGGCGCCGGCTTTTTTTCGCCCAGTTGGCTTTCGAACCAGCTTGAGCGCGCAGATAAAAGCTGTGCCGTCAGAGAGGATCTGGCCGCGCTGCCGTACATTCAGCGGCTGGTTCGGTCCCAGCGGCGCCAGCAGATCCCCAAAGATCAGTTCCGGCAAAATAGGCGCGCCTCCCCTCCGGGGAACGGGCGGCCGCCGGTGTCAGCGAGATGTGAACAACGACTCTGAGATTGATATGATGGCGGCATCGTCATGCGAATCCGAGGCTTATTCATTGCTTGTTTAACGGCCGTTGCCTCCGCTGGGCAAACGACGCCGACCGCATGGCAGGACCCGTCCCCGCACAGCACACGATTCATTACTGTGGACGACAATGTCACGCTGGAGGTGCTTGACTGGGGTGGCTCCGGCCGTCCGTTAATTCTGCTGGCGGGCCTCGGCAACACGGCGCACGTATTTGACGACTTCGCGCCCAAATTGACGCCCCAGTACCATGTCTTCGGCATCACCCGGCGCGGATTCGGTGCATCCTCTTCCCCCGCTTCCGGCTACTCTGCCGACCGCTAGGCGACGACGTGCTGGCCGTACTCGATTCGCTCAAGCTCGACAGGCCAGTGCTGGTGGGCCACTCGATCGGCGGCGAAGAGTTGAGTTCCGTTGGCACGCGTCATGCTGAAAAGGTGGCGGGGCTCATCTACCTGGACGCCGGCTATGCGTATGCTTACTATGACCCCTCGCTGGGAGATCTCAGCATCGATTCCCTCTACTGTCAGGGATGCTGGATCAGTTGCCGACGCCCCCCGCTGCGCTCAGCCGGGACCGACAGCAAGTGAAAAAACTGTTGAAACAGGCGCAGGACGCCGATACGCCGAGGGAAGAAATCCCGCTGGTGCGGAACCTGCTCCAAAGGCAGCTACCCCAACTTGAGAAGGATTTACACGCACCCGCGGACGCGCCGCCGTTCGTCCAGGAACTGCTGCGAACCACCCTCCCGCAGATTGAGCGGGACTTGCAGAAGAGACAAGAGAACCTGCAAGCTGCGCCCGCGCCTCCAAAGGAGCCGAAGCCTACGTCCGCCGACCTCGCCAGTTTTGCGGCGCTGTGTTCTTATCTGGCTCGCATCAACGGATTTGCTTCGCCCGAAGCGGAGCTCCGGCAGCAGTTCACGGCGAAGGGTTATGGCGGCATTGGCAAGGAACGCGACTTCTCGAAGGCTGCTGACGCGGTCGAGGCGGGCCAGCGGAAGTACACGGATATTCGCGTCCCTGTTCTTGCCCTTTACAGTCTTCCCCACAAGCACGATTCGGCGGTCGAGGCGGCTGGCTATGAGGAGCAAGCGGAGGCATTCGAAAAAGGGATACCGTCTGCGCGAGTGATTCGAGTGCGGAATGCGGACCACTTCATCTTTCTATCAAATGAGACTGACGTCCTTCGTGAGATGCGGACCTTCCTCGGCAATCTGCCGTAACGGGCTGTAAAAATGGGCTTTCCCGCAAATGGCCTTCGCCGGCCAGATCGGAGGGGCACTGCAACCCTGGCTGCCATCTCGGCCTGTCCCGAACCCATTCCGCGCGACAGGTCCTCACTGGTCGCAATAACCGGGCTGATCCAGACCGCTCCTCGGTAGCAAACCGGAGCGATTATCGCACTCAGGCTCAATTCCGAGCTTGTCGTTAACGGCTCAACTTAGCCTCTGCTTGCATCCGAGGTAACGCAAATGTGCTGCAGCACATTTGATCTACCTCGGATGCAAGCAGAAGCTCCGCGACGCGGTCAACGACCGAATGGCATCGAGCCGGAAGCGAACCGCTGACGAGGTGTGCAGCGGCTGATCGGCCGCCGTGGCGACAGAGGAAGAAATCTCCGCAATGCCGGTCTTGGCAGTCTCTGCATAGACGGCCATACAACCGAATGGAATCAACACAACTAACAACGTGCCGGTGCCGTGCACTTAGGGCATGCGCTGATGGATGTCGTCAAGACGGGAGGAGCGGCAATCGGGGAAGGGTGAGTCAGTGACGGATTCCATGCGGAGAGCTGCGGCGGTGTTGCCGCTAACGCGGAAGTAGGTAGTTCGCTTCGATTTGTCCCAGAGGGCTCGGACTTGGTGCGTGGGTGGAGTCCCGGGGCACTCGGCCGCGTCGGTGAAAGAGTACCACTCCTCGTTGCGCCTGGTCCTGAGCGCGCGGTGTTGCGTTGCGGCAGCAGGGGAGCCGAAACGGATAGCTTCACCGTTTTCGATCCCCAGCCACTCATCTATAAACCCCCCCAAGGTTTCCGCTAGCGGTCCGAGGCGAAGGGCGCGAGTGCCCTGGACGCGGTAGCGTTCCACTGGCAGGGGGAGGGAGCCACCCGGGTCGGTTACGTTCGCACCGGAATAGTAGGTGAATTGGACCGTGTCCTTGTCTATCTGGATTTTAGTCGAACCTGCCATGGCGCCGTCTGCAGGACTATGGTCCAAGACTTGCGTCGCCCGTCCGTTAGCCAAAGAATCGATTCGAAAGATCTGGCCGTTCCAGTTGCTTGTGCAATTTGAGGTGATCCAATCGGTGGCGACAAGGCGGGTGTTGTCGGGGCCTTGAGGCTGCGCCGCCACTGCTCCGAAGAGTAAACCGTGCCCATAGGTTGTTTCGCCGTTAATCCAGCCGATACGCTGCCGCGTTTCCCGACTGTATAGAACGAGCGTCTCATCCTCATTACATCCGGGTCCGGTGTAGATCGGCAGGAGGAACAACAACAAATCGTCCGGAGCCTTATCGTCTTCACCGTCGGCATTCACGGCGTTCGAATGAATCGTGCCGACGAAGCCGGTGTAACTCTTTCCAAGATCATTCACATTTGCGCTATTTGTCGCTGTCAGCAATTTGCCGGAATTGAGCTCAATGTTCATTTGTTCGATACTCATACCGGTGGTGACGCGGGCGTTGAGCCAGGTGAGGTATTCGGCTTGGATCGATTTCACCTCGGCAGCGGTCAGATCGCGCTCGAGTCTGCGGTAGCGCGTCATGTGCTGGGCAAACATCACAGTATCGTCCTGGGGCGGCGGAAGCACCACTGAATCGCAAATGGTTTTGTCGCTGATGGACTCCATCCGGTATGTTTCGGGAGTCGTTCCGCTGACGCGGAAGTAGGCAAAGCGTTCGGTTGTGATCCAGTCCCCCCGAAACTCGCGGACAGGAGCTCCCGGGCAGTCGGTTTCGGAGAGAGCGCCTGCACCGACATCTCCGACGGTCATGACTCCATGATGTTGAGCGGCGGCTTCGGGCATGCTGAATCTCGCGGCATCGGCGTCGTCGAGTCGCAGCCATTCCCAGATGAACTCATACAGGGACAGACCAAGGGGGGCCAAGCGGAGGGCACGGGAGCCCTGCACAAGGTAGCGTTGTTCCGATTGCCTGTCGGCCTTGCCAATCGAGGGGTAACCGGACTCGAATTTGAACTGGACAGTGTCTTTGTCGAGGAGAATTCGAGTCGAGTATTCTTGGGCTTCGCCCGGACTTTGGGTCAGGATTTGCGTGGCGTTCTCGCGGGCGACGGAGTCGATGCGAAAGACCTGACGGTGCGGCAATAAGCAGCCCGAAACGATCCAATCGGTTGCGACGAGCCGAGCTCCGGAGGGGTCCTCGGCGGCGGCGGCCACTGCGCCGAAAAGATGGCCGTGGGTATAGTCGGTCTCGGCGCTGAGCCATCCGATGCGCTGGCGCGTTGCACGGCGGTAGAGCACAAGGGTGTCGTCCGCGCCGCAGTCCTTACCGGTGTCGATTCGCAGAACGACGGTCATCAGGTCGGCCGGGAGGTTTAGGGCTGCCGGCGGGCCGCTATCGGGACCTGGGTGGATCTTGGCGACGTATCCGGCTTGTCCGCCTTTGCGGTTCTCTCTGTCTGTCAGCTCTGCGGCGGCAAGTTCGGCGTTCATTCGGTCGATCGTGTGTCCCGCGATGACGCGAGCGTTGAGCCAGGCGAGATACTCGGTTTGTATCGACTTAACTTCTGGCGCGGTGAGCTCCCGACCGGGAGTGCGGTAGGGCGCCATGTGTTGGGCAAACGCCAGGGTATCAGGCTGAGGTTGGGCGAGCGCGGGCAAGGCGTAGAAGACCGTCAGGAGTGCCAGTAGCGGCCCGGGTTTCGGTCGATTGACCACGACCATATTATCTCCCCGTTAGCACCGGAGTTATATATCTGATTCTCTACGAACTGGGGATGAGAGAAGCATCCCTCGCCGGCGCAGCGAAGCCGTGTCGTCAATCCGAAGGTGCGTGGAAGCGGCGTTCCAGAAACTTGTCAGGCTTCGACGTCGCTTTTCGACTTGACGTATTACGCCTAACGATAAGAGCGGCCGGCGGCGGATTCATGCACCGTAACGGCGTAGCGTTTACCGGAGAGGGCAAACTAGTTCGAAAGGCACTGGCTACGAACCGGAAAAGCTGAAGCCGCGCTATCCCACATCGGGTTCGCGGACTGCGCGAGCCGAGCTTCCGGCGCCCATTGGAGCGTATTGGTGGACCCAGAGATTTCTCCGACGAGGCGTAAATTAAGGCCGGGCCGCTTCGAGGGGAGTGGCCCGTTGCATTCTTGGGGCGCTATTTGGGCACGTAGAAGAGATAGGTAGCGGAGTAGGGGACGCGCTCCTGATCGCCGGCATGCTGCGCGTCACACAATTTGGCGGAGGGCGGCAGCCCGCCGGAGGTATCGATGCGGTGGATGAAGGTCACGGCGGCGAACTGTTTGGTGCCATCCTTTGCCGGCAGTTCGAGCCAGTGCACCGCGTTGGCGATGGCGGGCAGGTAATGCCTGGCGAGCGCGCCTTCGCTGCGCACGATGCTGCCATCGGTGGCCTCCCAGGTGGGTCCCTTGTAGTGATGGACGGTGAGCCCGTTCACGGCCACCATGATGGCATCGGGGTCGGGACCGGCCCAGACGAAGCCCTGCGCGGCGGGCTTGCAGGTGTAAATCTGAACGCTATGGGGCAAAGTCCGGAAGCGGAACGAGACCTTCTGGCCCGCGGGATCTTTCATTTCGGAGTTCGGCTGCGGGGCAGGCGCCGTTTGGGCGAGCGCGAGAGCGCCGAGAAGCGGCAGCAGGACAGTGCAGCGAGGCATCGCTTGCGATTCTAGCAGACGCATTCCGAGCAGCGCGAAAACATCGACAAAAACATCGACGCGCCCGTGGAGCCGGGCTTACAGATGCGCCAGCCCACGTTGGAGCGCCGCCACGACCGCCTGCGTGCGATCTTCGACATTCAAGCGCTGGAGAATGACACTGACGTGACATTTCACGGTGGCTTCGGAGATTTTGAGCGTGTCGGCGATGCCTTTATTGCTTTTCCCGCGGACCATCAGCGCCAACACCTCCCGTTCGCGCGGGCTGAGATCGGAGTTCGGCGTTCGATTGGCCAAGCTACGCGCGACAGGCGGCGGGAGATAGCGGCCGCCGGCGTGGACGCGCCGCAGGGCGTCGACGAGGGTTTCATACGACATGGCCTTGATCACGTATCCGGCCGCGCCGGCATCGAGCGCCTGGTGGATATCTTCATCGCCTTCATACGTGGTGAGGACCACGCACCGGGCCTGGTGGTCCGATTCGCGAATGACGCGCAGCGCCTCGACGCCGCTCATTCCGGGAAGGCGCAGATCCATCAGGGTGACATCGGGATGGTGGGCGCGAAATCCTTCCACGGCCGCTTCTCCGGTTTCGGCCTGAAAGCAAACCGTCATATCCGGCTGCGCCGCGATGATGGACGCAATTCCCATACGCATGATGGGGTGGTCTTCGACCACCATGACGCTGAATCGGAGTTCGGTGCTCATCGTCTTAGTTTCTCCCCCGTGGGTTGAAAGCACTGCGTCCGGCGGATTCCGCGAAACCACCTGAAAAAATGGCGCTTCATCAGCTTAATGCCCCGCGGTCCTCACGCACGGGCGGGCGCGTGGGGACTTCCACGCACAGTTCCGTGCCCCTGCCGGGCGCGCTGCGGACGGCGAAATGGCCGCCGAGGCGCTCGGTTCGCTCGCGCATTCCGATCAAACCGAAATGCCCGCCGTTCTCCGCCGTTACCTGGCCGGGATCGAAACCGCAGCCGTCATCGTGCACGGTCATGCGGATTTTGCCGCGCTGAAAGTGAATTCCCAGCGACACCTCGCTGGGGTGCGCATGGCGGATGGCGTTGGATACGGCCTCGCGAGCCACCATCATGATGTCATGCTCGACGAGCGGATCGAGCACCACCGGCTTGCCGGAAGTTTCGACCTTTAACGGCACCTGCGAAGCGGCGCAGGCCTGGCGGGCCATCTGGTCGACAAGGCGGCTGATTTCGGAACGGCCGCCGCGATGCAAATTCCAGACCGCGGCGCGCGCCTCGTCGGTGACGGCGCGGATCTGAGTGCGCGCGCAGTCGAGCAAGTTGCGGGCGGACGACGAGGCGGCATCGGGGAACACGGACGCACACGCTTCGAGCAGCGCGGAAACTCCGGTGCAGCCCTGAATCAGCGTATCGTGCATCTCGCGCGCCAGCCGGTTGCGCTCGCCGAGCACAGCGTCGAAGCGGGCGTGCGCCTGCCGCATACGGGCCTGGTAAGCGAACCAGACGGCACCGGCGAATCCGGCGACGCACAGCAGATAGAACCACCAGGCGCGGTAGAAGTGCGGGCGCCAATCGAACGACACGGCGGCTTGCGACATCCGGCCGGGCTGCGAAATGTCGAACGCGCGCAGGCGAAAGGTGTAGGGGCCGGGCGGAATGTTGGTGTATGCGACTCTGCGGGCGCGAGTTTCCGTCCAGCCGCTGTCAAACGGCTCCAGTTGATACAGGAAGCGGACGCTATCCTGCGAGCGGAATTGAATGGCGCCCCACTGAATCTCGAGCTTGCCCTGTCCGGGCGGCAATTGGATATTGCCTTCCACGCCGACGTCGCGGCCGTCGGCGGCCACGCGGTAGATGACGGCCGCGGGCGCGGGTTCGGCGCCCTCGGAATTCAACCCCAGCCGCACGACTCCGGCCGTGCTCGGGAACCAGATTTCGCCGTTCGCGGTGGCGCAACCAGCGGGTTGCACGCCGCCGTACATCTGGGTACTGCGCAGCCCTTCGGAGGCGCCGAAGAGCCTCACCGCCGGGCGATGCGCGGGATCGGTTGCTGTAAGTTCCAGATCGTGCCGGCCGATGGACGAAATGCCGCCCGGCCCGCTCAACCAGAGGTTCTGGTTGCGGTCCTCGAGAATTTCGTAGATGCTGTTGCTGGCGAGACCCTGCGCGGTGGTAAAGGCCGCGAGTTGGCCGTTCTTCCAGAGATACAGACCGCTGGTGCGCGTGCCGAACCAAAGGCCTCCCTCGGCGTCCTCGTGAATGGCCCACACCTTGGTATCGCGCAAACGGGCGATGGGCGAATCCGGCTGGTTGGCGCCGTGACGCACCCGCG
This sequence comes from Bryobacteraceae bacterium, assembly GCA_035509055.1. Classification (GTDB taxonomy): domain Bacteria; phylum Acidobacteriota; class Terriglobia; order Bryobacterales; family Bryobacteraceae; genus PALSA-129. Next base: position 32,405 of record DATJMA010000128.1, read on the forward strand.
TGAGACCGCGATCTTTGCCCACCCAGACGTCGTCGTGCCGGTCGACATACAGGGCGCGCACGCTCTCGTGCTCTTCGAAAAAGCGAATGCCGCCCGGGCTCCAGCGGCAATAGCCGCCGTCGGTGCCCACCCAGACTCCGCCTTCGCGATCTTCCGCAAATGCCCGCACGTAGGCCTGAATCTGCGGCACTGCCTGGGGCGCTCCGTTCACCCAGCGGAACGCCCCTTCGCCTTCGGTGCCGAACCACAACGTGCCGGAGTTGTCGCGAAATACGTTGCGGATGCGGACGTTGGCGAGAGGGCCGGGCATGTGCAACATGTCGGCATGATTGCCCACGATGCGAAACAGGTGGGTGCTCGACACCCAGACCGAACCATCGCGGTCGGAATAAATCGTTCCGAAATCGGCGTCGGCGAAGTCGGGGAGCGCCAAAGTGCGAGCGGCCGCTTGATTCAGCCGTACGAGCCCGGCTTGCGTTCCGACCCAGATATTGTGCCCGGAGCCCAGGAAACTGCTGAGAATAGTCTTGCTGGGCAGCGGCGCGTCGGCGGAGACGCGGGTGAAACGGCCGTCGCGGTAGCGAAAAAGGCCCTCGCCGATGGTTCCGATCCAGAGCGTACCGTCTTGGTCCTCGAGGAGGGTGCGCACGGTGCTGTGGATTTCCGGAATGTGCGTGAACGTACCGGGCGGAGCCGGGTCGGTGGAGGTACTGCGCTGCAATCCTCCCACGGTGCCCACCCAAAGGGTGCCATCGCGGGTGCGGAGGATGGATTTCACGTTGTCGGTGAGGCCGCCTCGCAAGTTGTACTCGCGTTTTTCGGCGCCATCGATGCGGAAGAAGTGATAGCCGCCCGCCCAGATGCGGCCCTGCCGGTCGACGAAGATCCCATGCACCGAGACGGGAGGCATGCCGCCGTGGCCGTCGATGCGCTCGATTTTGCCGGCGCGCCAGCGGAACAGGCCGTCATCCGTGCCCATCCAGATGGCGCCATCGCGATCCTCACGCAGTGCGCGCACATAACCGTTGGTTAAACCTTCGGCCTTCGACCAGGAACGGAACACCCGGTTCCGGTAGCTCAGCACGCCGCCGCCTTCGGTTCCGATCCACAGCGTTCCGTCATTGGCCACCAGCAGGCAGAAGATGCTGTTTTCGCGCAGCGCGGGCGTATTGTCGCGATCGAAAACCACGAACTGCGCGCCATCGAAGCGGACCAGCCCGCCGGTGGTTCCGATCCAGAGAAAATGGTCCGGCGTTTGGGCAAACGCCTGAACGGTTTCTTCCGGCAAGCCGTCTTCGGCGTGCCAGACGCGCTCGGCGTAATCCGCGAGAGCGCGATCGGCGGGGCAGACGAATGCGACGAGGATCGCTACCGCCAACGCGCGTGGCATAACCCTAATTTACGTGCTTTGGGGCCAGGACGGCTACCGCGTGGTACTGCGGCAGGGCTTCGACCTCGATCAGCCGGGCTCCGGGAACGAGCTTCGGATAAACCGGCGCGTCCGCGCGCCCCGGCAGAACGAGCAATTCCAGCCGGCCCGCGGCGGCTGCCTCCGAGAGGTTCCGCAATCCGATCTCCCACGGAACGCCGTGATAAAAATCGTCGGCAATCAATTCCCTCCCGGCATAGAGGCGGGCCACATCGCCCTGGTAATGGATGCGCAGGTAGACTTCGCCCACTCCCGGCGCCTTTACCTCGGGGACGCGAATCGACCAGCGGGCGGCGGCTTGAAAATCGGCATCGGTGGGCGCCATGGCTACTTCCGGGCCCATGCGAACCGGCGGCGCCTGTCCGGCGGCGGCGATTTCGCGAACCTCGGGTTGGACCCGAACGGGCGGGACGGCGGTGGCGTACTGTGCGAAAATTCCATCCGCGGCGGCCGGCGAAAATCCGGCCGGAGTTGTCTCCAGCGGCGGGAAGACGCCGAGGCGCAGCAGCGCCGGGTCGGAGGAACTCAGATGCGCCTGGTCGCCATCGAAATAAAGATCCGCCGGCGAGAGAATCAGCCTTTCACGCCCGGCGATGGGAGCCTTCCACAAATTGCGAGCCTGTTCGCGCGAGAGGAGCAGGATTTGAGTGGTGCCGACCTGGATGGCAACGGCGGCGCTGGGAGAGATGCCGCTCACAATCAGGCGTCCGTCTTCGCGCTTGACCTCGGCGCGCGGCGCATCGATGTGCACCCCTCCGGCAGCGCGAAACACGAATTCCGAGGCGATTCCCGGCCAGGCGAAGAAGACGAGGGTGTTGGGGTGGTCGAGCGCGCAGAGCAGCTGCGCGGTGGCGTATTCCAATACCGCGCCGCCGACGGGCATTTCCACCGGCCAAAACGTGTAGGCGCCGGCGGGAACCGATATTGGTTGGCGCGGCACGGTGACGGTGCGCTCCCGAAGTTTCAGCTCGACCTGAAAATCCGGATGATCGGGCAGGGGATGGTCCTTCTGATAATTGTTGAGAAACAGAAATGCCCGGCCGCTGCCGGCGCGCGCTGCTACGCGCGGCGTCGCGGTGTCCAGTTTGCCTGAGGGCAGGCGATCGGGGAGGTACGACGGCATGGGCGCGAGGTCCGGCCCGAAATCGTGCAGGAACAGATGGATGGTTTTGAGATCGCGGAAGGAAGGACGCACCTGGCCGAACTCACCCAGCGGGGCCTGAAAATCGTAATTCTTCACGGGCAGGTCGTTGGGATATCCGGTGGCCTGCGATTCCTGTAAGGTGGTCAGCTTGCCGTCCGGGTTGGTGCCGCCGTGAAACATGTAATATCCGTAGAGTGTGACGCCCGATCCGAGTTTGGCGATATCCAGCGCGGCGATGTCGTCGGCCGACATTAACGGGCGGCGATGATATGCCAACTCCATGCCGCCCGCCATTTCGGCCGTCAGGTAAGGATAAGGAACGAAACGGGCGTCGATATCGGGATGAAGCGAGCGCAGGTTGCCGCCCACGTTTTCGTCGCAGCGAATGGCGGTAAAGAAATAGTCGGCGCTCGGCGGGAGCGGCGACAGGGATCGATACCAGAAGCCATCGGGATAGCCGCCGAATACGGGAATCAAGCCGCGATCGGGAATGACGGCGTCGTCCCAGCCGGTGATGGAGTAAAACGGCGCGTCGATGCCGGCGTCGCGCGCGATGCGCAACAACGTGAGGAGGTGTTCGGCGCCCTTTCCGGGGCCGCGCTCGTGATATTCGTTCTCGATTTGCACGCCGGCGATGGGGCCGCCGTCTTTCCAGAACAGGCCATGCAACTGCCGGCCGATTTCGCCGTAGAAGCGGCCGACGTACTGGAGGTAGGCGGGGTCGTTTTGGCGCGGTGTGCTTTTGCGGAGCACCCAATCCGGAAGCCCCCCGTTGCGGACTTCGCCGTGGTCCCAAGGGCCGATCCGCACCCAAACGTACAGGCCGTGCCTGGCGGCCAATTCGACGAAATGGCGGAGGTCGCGGCGGCCGGACCAATCAAACTGACCCTCGATTTCTTCGTGGTGGATCCAGAAGACGTAGGTGGAGACGATTTGCACGCCGCCGGCTTTCATTTTCAGGAGTTCGCGCTCCCAATCGGCGGCGGGGTAGCGCGAGTAGTGGAATTCGCCCATTACCGGAAACCAGGGTTTGCCGTCGAGCGTCAGGTATCGACTATTGATGGCCAGGGTGTGGCCGGCGGGGGAACGGCCACCGGCTGCGAACGGAAGAGGCTTGGGAGGATCGGGGGGCTTGCGGGCATCGATGGATATGGCGGCAGGGAGCAATGCCGGCCACAGCCAGCAGACGGCGAAACGAAGCGCCCGGGTTGTCATAACGTGGACCGAAGGATGAGTTTAACAGTGAACGACTGGCGCGCCATCAGACTAAGGTTGGATGGCGAATGCCGAAGAGCGGCAGCGCTTCGAACGCGGCAGGCGATGGCGACATATGCCGGTGGTCGATTTCGTACATCATCGGAGTGCCGCCGGTCCGGCGGGTGAGCGGAAGGCGCACGAGTTCCTGGCCCCTCGCGGTTCCAGGCGTGGAGGGCGGAATCGCCGACGCCGGCGAAAATCTGATGGGGCAATTTCACGCCGGCAAGCGCCGAGTTGCCGTGGAGGCGCGCATCGTAGCCGAACGGGATGCGGCAGGCGATTTTTAAATCGATGGCGATGAGATGGGCGTAAGGCGGCCTGGCGAGGGCCTTTTACGATGCCTCCGCGAGAATTTGGGCGAACACGTCGCGATCCACGTTGCCGCCGCTGAGGATCAGCGCCACGCGCCGGCCGCGCATGCGCTCGTGTTCCTGGAGCAGAGCGGCCAGGGGGGCTGCGCCGGCGCCCTCGGCGGTATTGTGAGTGTCGGAAAAAAGCAGGCGCACCGCCGAGCGGATCTCGCTGTCATCCACGGTGACGATTCGCGAAGCGCCGCGGCAGATGATCGAGACGGCATCGGGATCGGGTGTGCGGCAGGCCAGGCCATCGGCGATGGTCTGGGCGGTTTGGGTGGCTACCGGCTTGCCTGCTGCGAACGAGAGCGCATAGGCTGGGGCGCCCGCGGCCACCACGCCGATGACTTCGGTCTTCAGGCCGAGCGCGTCGCGCGCCGCGATGGTGCCGCAGATGCCGGATCCCATGCCGATGGGGACGTAGACGGCATCGAGGGGCGGGACGGTTTCGAACAATTCCAGGGCGTAGGTGGCGACACCAGCGACGAGCGACGGATCGAACGAACGAACCATGTGCAACGATTCCGCGCCGGCAATACGGACCGCCTCCTCGTAGGATTCCTGGAAATCGCCGCCACACTCCAGCAGTTCGGCGCCGAGCGAACGCATGGCGGCGTTCTTTTCGCGGCTGTTGCCGCGCGGCACGACAATCACGGCACGGAGACCGGCGCGGGTAGCGGCGAGCGCCACGCTTTGGCCGTGATTTCCGCGGGTGGCGGCGATTACGCCGGTGACTTCGGGATGATCGCGGCGCAGGCGGTCCAAGTAGACCAGGCCGCCGCGCAGCTTGAAAGCTCCTACCGGCGAATGGTTTTCATGTTTGATCCACACTTCGGCGCCGGCGCGCTGGCAGAGGAGCGGCCAATGGATGGCGGCGGTGGGAGCGAGGGTTCGATGAACGATTTCCGCCGCGGCACGGAGATCTTCCAGTCGGGGCAAGGTCATAATCGAAACCGGCATGGTATCACAGGCGCATCGGCGCACCGGACCAACCGGGTGTGCAAGTGGGTTGTGGCCCTCTCGCCGATCGGGCTGGGACTGGCCATCTCCGGAGACTGACCGGGGGAAGCGGCTATCGCCATATGGCCGGCAGCGTTCCGGCCAATTTTCGCGCTGTCCGCCAGAAGAGGCAAAGGTATTCGCGATCAATCCGGGGTTGGATGAAGTTGCGACGCCGGGATTTTACATCGCGGAGCAGCCTAATCCCAACGCAGAATTGAGGACGACTTGCACGTCTACCACAGTTACCGACCCGCTGCGACTCAGGTCTGCAATGGGAGATGTCACTCCGAGAGCTTGGTTGACGAGCGCCTGGACGTCGGTGACATTTGTGATTCCGATTTGGTCGGTATCGCAAGCGCTGGAATATCCGGCGATCGCAAGTCCGAATGGGAAGTACAAGCCCCCAATCATGGTGGGGTTGATTGGGACGCCAGTGCCGGCGTCATAGGCGCCGACGGTTCCAATATTAGCGGTGCCGATCGACGCAACGAAGACCTTATTCCCGGAAACCGCGAGCCCTTCGGGCCCGTTGAGGCCGGTGATCAGGTTGGCGTCGATCACCGCACCAGTAGTTGTATTGTAGGCGCCCACCGTGCCTCCGCCCGCGGCTCCGGCGTCAAAATTTGAGACAAATAGCGTTGAACCGGAGGCGGCGATTCCCGTAGGATCGAATAAAGTCAGAAGCCTGGAGTTGATGGCAACTCCGGTGACAACATCATAGGCTCCGATCGTATCCAGGTTCGGCCCCATGTCGCCGTTCACAACAAACAGAGTGCTGCCGGACACGGCGAGATTGCCCGGGCTGCTAAGGCCGGTGACAAAAGTGGCGTTGATTACCGCTCCGGTGGTGGCATCGTAGGCGCCGATGGTGCCGGGAACAAAGGTTGAAGAGCTCCTGGTCTGATTGGCTACGAAGAGCGTATTGCCCGACACGGCAAGCCCATCGGGATTCTGGAGACCGGAGATAAAATTTGCGTCGATTGCCGCTCCGGTCGTCGCATTATAGGTGCTCACCGTACCGGCGGTATAGTTAGCCAGATACAGCGTATTTCCGAGTAACGCAGGTTGGCCAAAGCTGGCAAAGGCTATCAAGTTGGCATTCACGGGAGTTCCCGAATTCGCATCGTATTCGCCGACAAACTGGGCCGAACTAACGTAGAGTCCGGTCGCCCCAATGTTCGTGGCGGGCACGACGATGGTTGTGGGATCGGTAATGTTAGCGGTTGCCGAGCCTCCTCCGATGACTGTCACGCCATTGACCTGGGGCGAAGTAGCATTGGCCGCCACGTTGACGTTGACGATTACAGGTGGATAGCTCGCTCCAGGCAGCAAGGTATCGCTCCGGGTGCAACTTACCGAGCTTGCGGGGCACGTCCAGCCATTGCCTGCCATGGCGATCAGCGTGAACCCGGGTGGAACAATCTCTGTAAGGGTTACGGCTCCGGCACTCGGACCCATTCCTCCGTTGGACACTGTCGCTTGGTAGGTCGCACCCACCTGGCCCTCGGAGAAGTTGCCAACGTGACTCACGCTCACCGACAGCGCGGGTTGAAGGGCCGCCGGCTGCAGTATGCGGATGCGCTGGTTATATGTGTCGGCGACGTAGATCGTGCCCGTGGAATCAGCCGCCACCCCGCCGAACGCGCCGTCGAATTCCGCGCTCACCGCCATGCCGCCATCGCCGGCAAACCCTTCGTTGCCGGTTCCCGCGATTGTAGTGATGATGCCGTTCGACACCTTGCGGATCCGGCGATTGCCCCAGTCGTCGATGAAAAGGCTCCCGTTAGAGTCCAGCGCGATTCCTCCGACATCGCTCAGTTGGGCGCTGCCGGCGGGGCCATTATCGCCGCTGAAACCATTAGTCCCAACGCCCGCCACAACGCTTGCCGTGCCGTTCGAAACCTTGAGCACGCGATAGGTGTAAGTATCCGCGATATAGAGATTTCCCAAGCGGTCAAATGCCAGCCCGCCGACCGAAGTGCCTAACTGTATACTGGTGCCGGAACCGGCGACGGTGGTGAGCGTGCCGTTCGATAACTCCTGAACCACGGTGGGACCGTAAAGCGAACTGGCGGCTACATAGAGATTCCCGGAAGGATCCACCGCGACCGCTGTGGGAGTGTAGCCATTCAATTGCGCCTCACTGACAGCCGTTGAGATGACACCGTTCGATACCTCCCTAACGGCGCCAATGACTCCTATCAACAGCGCATCGGCAAAATACAGATTGCCGTGGGCATCTACGGCGATCGATTCGGGTCCATTTAGAGAAGCTGTGGTGGCCGGGACATCGTCTGCCGTGCTGGAACCTCCGCCGGCCACGGTGCTGATCGTGCCGTTCGAGACCTTCCTCACTATCCGGTTATAGCTGTCGGCGACGTAGAAGTTGCCGGACGAATCCGCCGATACGGCTCCAGGCAGGAAGAGTTGGCCGCCCGTGGCGGGGCCATTGTCGCCGACGCTGTTCCCGCCTCCTGCCAGCGTGGCGATCGTGCCCGCCGCTACCTCACGAATGCGGTTGGACACGTTCCCTGGATATCCGTCCCCGGCAACAAAAATGTTACCGTTGGCATCGCAAGCTACAGCGACGGGGAGGCCTAAGCTGGCGCTGGTTGCCGGGCCACCGTCGCCCAGGATCGAGCCGCCGCCTGCAACTGTCGTGACGATGCCGTTGGTGACCCGGCGGATGCGGCCATTGACCGTGTCCGCGATGTAGATGTTGCCGGAGCCATCGACAGCCACGTTGTACGGCAAGGATAGTTCGGCGCTGGTGGCCGGGCCGTTATCGCCGCTGAAACCTTGTGAGCCGGTACCGGCAATCGTAGTAATTACCCCGCTCGCTACTTCCCTGATTCGATTGTCATAGGTGTCGGCGATGTACAGGTTTCCCGAGGAGTCCACGGCGATGCCGTAGATTGTGGACAAGTGAGCACTGGAGGCTGGCCCGTTGTCGCCCAGATCCGCCGAATCGGAGCCGCCGCCGGCCACTGTGGTGATGATGCCATTCGATACCTTGCGAACCACGCCGTTAAAAAAAGAAATATTGTCGGCGATGTACAGGTTTCCCGAGGAGTCTACGGCCACTCCCCTGGGGGCCGAGAGCTGTGCGCCGGTGGCCGGGCCATTGTCGCCGCTGTAGCCGCTCGTGCCATTGCCGGCGACCGTGGTGATCACTCCATTGGAAATCATGCGGACACGACTGTTGAGGGTGTCAGCGATATAAATGTTTCCCGAGGAATCGATGGCGATTCCGGTAACGCTGTTGTCGAAATCCACCAGGAACTCGTCGTCTAACGCCAACTGGGCGCTGGTGGACGGGCCATTGTCGCCGCTGTAACCGTGTAATCCGTTCCCCGCCACCAGCCCTAGCATTCCGGAAGCCGCATCGCGGCGCAGCAGGATGGAATAGACAGAGTCGGCAAGATAGAGATTGCCGGAAGGGTCGATTGCCACGCCATTTACGAAGCCGAGACTGGATGAAGTACCGGGAACATTTACCGGCAATCCTCCTCCTGCCACGGTATTGACGGTGTACGTTTGGCCCAGTGCAGCACCGCAACTGACAACTGCCAGTAAGGCCGCCGCCTTGACATTCGCGGTCATTGCTTCCACGTCGCCGTGACGTACCCGATCGAGTAGCCAGGATTCAAGGTTACGGTGGCGGTAGAGGTGGATTGGGCGAGAGTGCCAGCCAGTGCGCCGGCCGTGATCGCCTGGTCCGGAAAATTCTGAGTCGAAAAATAGATCACGGGCGCCGTTCCCAAGGGAATATTGCTCGCCTGAATGTTGACAGTTAGCGGCGAGCTGGTGTTGAGAAGAACGTCAGGCACGGTAAAGCTGCCTGTCGGGTTGGCGGGAACGGCGATTCCGCCGATGCTGGTGACCATAATCGTTGGCTGCGCGCTCGGAGCGGGCACATAGAGATTGACGGGTGTTGCAGTGTACAGGGTGCCGGCGGTGGTGCCGGTGAAAGTATTCTGAAAGAATTCCAGGCGCACCACACCATTGCCTCCGCCGTTATTGGAACTGTTGTAGGTCCCCCCCGGACCGCCCCCAGCCGCTGTGATCGTCCCGGTACCGCTAATGCTGGGGGCGACCAGCCGGACACCGCCTCCCGACCCGCCCCCCGAATTAGCGCTTCCTGCTCCTCCACTTGCAGTGATGGTACCGGTGACGGCTATCGACACCGAGCTTGCGATGAGAATGGCGCCTCCGCCGGCACCGCCGGTGCCGACTTGTCCACCCCCACCGGAGCCTCCGACGAGGGGAACCAGGAACTGATTTCCGGAGAAGCCGCCGGGTCCGCCTACATAATAGTTACAACAGTAGTACACGCTCACTGCCCCGCCCGATGGTCCCTGACCGGGTAGCGCCGCGTCCGATCCGAACGCCGCGAGACCTCCGCCGTAGGCTCCCGGGCCGGGGGTCGTTCCGGCGGTTCGTTGCGCTGAACTCGCCGGCTGTGAGCCGCTTTGGCCGCTGAGATCGAGGGTTCCCGCGATCGTCACCGCCCCCGTCGCCAAAAAGTAGAGCGGCTGCGAGAACACGGCGCCCGATAGCTTCAGCGTGGAACCCTGGGCAATGTTGATGGTGCCGAAATTGTATACGGTTCCACCGCCGGCGGGGGTTTGAGTAAACACCGTAACGCCCGGCGCGGTGATATTCAGGTTGCCGTCCGCACCGGTCGAGCCGCTCGGAAAAGATTGCGCGTAGGCGCTCGCCGTCAGGCAACAGGCCAGTAAAGCGAGCGTCGACAGTCTTCTCAATTCATCGGTTATTTGCATTCAAGGCTCCTTGCTGGCGCGGGGTCAGCGTTGCTATGGGCATTCTGTTGAGGAGGCTCACCGGCCGAGTGATCAAATAGCCGGGTGAGATCGTATCGGGAATGCTTTTCGGGTTGAGGGGGTCCGAGCCGAGCGTCACTTCGAGGCCGTCCGGAAATCCATCTCCATCGGTATCGGCTATGTAGGGATTTGTGCCGATGACTAACTCATCGTCGTCGCAGAGCCCGTCGCCATCCGTGTCCTGGCAGACGGGTTTGCCATCGATTCTTTGCGCGCCGCGAGCCAGAGCCGCGGCGATAAACGCGGCATCCACGGGTAGCAGCCACCGGAGGCTGGGAGCGTCAACTCCCGAACGGAATAGACCTGGCCTGCTGGCGGACAAGGGAGGGGGCGTGCCGTTGAGAATGGAAAACGGAAGCCCGATGGACTCGTATTTCTGCGTCGAGAAGGCTGCCGGCGAGATTGCATTTAACATCGAGAATGCGCGTCCCGATGCCTGGTAGGTTCGCGTGGAGAAAGATGCGGGCGAAATTGAATTCAGCATCGAAAAGCTGAGTCCCGATGCCTGGTAGGTCTGCGTCGAGAAAGATGCGGGCGAGATCGAATTCAGCATCGAAAAGTTGAGTCCCGATGCCTGGTAGGTCTGCGTCGAGAAAGATGCGGGCGAAATTGAATTCAGCATCGAAAAGTTGAGTCCTGAAACCTTGTAGGTTTGTGGAGAGAAGGACGCGGGGGAAATGGTGTTCAACAGCGAGAGCCGAAGTCCGCCGGCAAGATAAGTCTGCGGCGAGAATACGGCCGGAGAAATCGTGTTCTCAAGCGAGAACGGTGGCGCTGTGTAATAGCCCGCGGAAGTAGGGATGGTAGGGATACTCAACGGGTTCAGCGGATCGGAGCCGAAAAGCACCTCGATTCCATCCGGGTAATGATCGCCGTCGGTATCGGGATTGAGAGGATCGGTGCCGCCGGTCAACTCCTGCGCATTGGTGAGGCCGTCTTGGTCCGGGTCGGCGTTCGGGTTGCTTCCCGGGATGCTGATCGTGTTGAATACCGTGGCCGATTCCAGGAACCCAAATACGGGTACGGCGCTCGATTGGCCGATCCCGTTCGCGGCGACCAGGGTGTAATATCCGAGCGCGGATGCGGGCGGCGAAACCAGAAGCGTGGCGGAAGTGCCGCCGGAGTTAACCGTTTGGGAAGTAATAGGCAACATCGGCGAGAACGCGAATGTCGATCCGGTGAGGTTCGTGCCGGCGACCGTGAGTGTGAAGGCAGTTCCCGCGAGCGTGGCTTTGGGAGACAGGCTGAGGACGTTGGGCAGCGGGAGAATCGTCTCTGACGAAGACGATGTCACTGTCACGCCGCCTACCGTGACGAAAATCGGGCCCGCGGTGGCATTTGGCGGGACCTGCACTACGAGATTTGTTGAGGTTGCGGTGAGCACCGTGAGAGCAAAACCATTAAGCGTGACCGTATTAGCGGATGGCGTGGTGCTGAATCCCTGTCCCTGGATGGTGATCGTCCCTCCTGCGGCGGCTGACATGGGCGTGATGTTGAAGATGGTGAGCGCGCCGGGCGTGACG
>DATJMA010000129.1:0-15396 GCA_035509055.1 Bryobacteraceae bacterium
GCGTCACGGCGGGCAATTACACCGGCAAGATCAGCATCAACTCACCGGCATCGGCGACCACGCCTGCGGCGACGATTACCGTCAACCTCACGGTGGCGGCGGTGCCCGCGCCGGTGATCTCGGCGCTGGAGAACGCGGCGAGCGCGGTTGTCGGCAACGGAGTGGCGCCGGGCGAAAACATCGTGATTTACGGGACCGGCGTTGGACCGGCGACCTTGACCTTCGGCGGGGTGACGAACGGGACGCTCGCCACGATCGCGGGCGGCACGCAGGTGCTGTTCGACGGGCGGCCGGCGCCGGTGTATTATGCCAGCGCGAGCCAGACCAGCGTGTTCGTGCCGTACGAAGTGGGCGGCCAGGCGACGACCAAGATGCAGGTGGTGTACCAGGGGGTGCCGTCGCAGACGATCACGTATAACGTGGTGAGCACGGCGCCGGGCATCTACACGATGAACGCATCCGGCAGCGGCCCGGCCGTCGCGTGGAACTACGACACGAACAGCAACTACACGGGCATCAATGCGCAGGTGCCGGCGGTGAAGGGTGGAGTGGTTTCGCTCTACATCACAGGCGATGGCGCGATCAGCGGGCCGGTCCTGATCGACGGCCTGCAGGTGACCACTCTGTTCAACCCGGTGGCGCAGGTGACGGCCACGGTGGGCGGCGCGGCGGCGACGGTGAAATACGCCGGCTCGGCCCCGGGCAGCTTCTATGGAGTGACGCAGGTGAACGTGCTGATTCCGGCGGGCGCACCCTCAGGGGCGAGCGTACCGCTGGTGATCAACGTGGGAGGAAACAACTCGCAAAGCAACGTGACCTTGTCGATTCAGTAGCGAAAGCTAGCCAAGCCGCCGGCAAACGCCGATGACCAAGCCGGTCATCGGCGTGAACCGGCGGCTTTTTTATTCCATCTTTATCCCACCACTTCCAGGAATGCCTTGGCGGCGTGGCTGAGCACGCGACGCGTGGGCCAGAGGAGGCGGATTTTGCGCTCCACGTGCATCTCGCGGACACGCACCTCGCACACGGCTCCCTGCTCGATTTCGTGCTCCACGCACATGCGCGGCACGAAGGCCACGCCCACGTTATCCTGCACCAGCTTGCGGATGGTTTCGATGGTGGGCATCTCGACGTCCATGCGGAGGGGCACTTTGTGCGCCTGAAATTCGCGCAGGACCACGTCGCGGTACGGCGAGACCACGTTGTGCGCGATGAACAGCTCGTTTCCGAGCTCGGAAATCGAAACCGTTTTGCGGTTGGCCAGGCGATGGCGAGGCGAAACTACGAAGGCCAGCGCATCGGTGTAGATGGTTTTGGATTTCAGGCGCTCGTCGCCGGGATCGTAGCTGATCATGCCGAGCTCGAGGTTGCCGTCCAGCAGTTCGCCGGGAATTTTGCTCGACAGGCTGCGGCGGATCTCCACCTTGACCCTGGGATACAGTTCGCGGTAGCGCTTGATGTATTTCAGCAGGTAGAGAGCGGTGGATTCGTTGGCGCCGATGGTGAGGCGGCCGGCGGAATTATCGCGCAGCTCGGCGAGAGAATTTTCCAGCTCCTGCCGCAGGCTGTGAAAGCGGCGGGCATATTCGAGCACGCTGCGGCCGGCATCGGTGAGAATGAGGTCCTTGCCGGAACGGTCGATGAGCTTTTCGCCGAGTTCCTGCTCGAGGCGCTGCACGGCCAAAGAGACGGCGGGCTGGGTGCGAAAGAGCTTATCGGCCGCGCGGGAGAAGCTCCTTTCAGTAGCCACGGCAAGGAAGACTTGGAGCGAGTAGAGTTCCATGGGGAAGGTTCGAATCCAGGAGTCAGCAGGCGGCGGGAACGAACGCACGGCTTCGCCGCGCCATTCTGACTTCTGTCTCCCGAACTCCTATCATAACATTGGCAAATACAGACCGCCAAAATTATAAATTTGCCAAATCATACAACCCGCCCGCATACTGTCTTTATCGGAGCATTTCGATGACGGACCGCGTATACATCTTCGATACCACGCTGCGGGACGGCGAGCAGTCGCCAGGCTGCAGCATGACGACACCGGAGAAGCTGCGCATGGCGCGCAAGCTGGTGGAACTGGGCGTGGACATCCTCGAAGCAGGCTTCCCAATTGCCTCCGAGGGCGATTTCGAGGCGGTGGACGCGGTGAGCCGCGAGTACCCGTGGGCGCAGGTGGCGGCTCTGGCGCGCTGCTGCACGCTGGACGTGGAGCGGGCCGCGAAGGCGCTGACGCATGCGCGCCGGCCGCGCATCCATACCTTTATCGCCACCAGCGAAATCCACCTCAAGCACAAGCTCAAGAAGACGCGGCAGCAGGTTCTGGACGACGCCGTAGCGGCCGTAGAACTGGCGCGACGGCACGTGGACGACGTGGAGTTTTCGGCCGAAGACGGCGCGCGCACGGATCCCGATTTTCTGGAGACGGTGTCCCGCGCGGTAGTAGCGGCGGGCGCGCGGACGGTCAATATCCCGGATACGGTGGGCTACTCGATTCCGAGCGAATACGGCGCGCTGATCGGGCGCATTGCCAAAACACTGGGCGACTGCGCGATCGTAAGCGTGCATTGCCATGACGACCTGGGGCTGGCGGTGGCGAACTCGCTGGCGGCGGTGCAGGCAGGGGCGCGGCAGGTGGAGTGCACGATCAACGGCATCGGCGAGCGCGCGGGTAATTGCTCGTTGGAAGAGATCGTGATGATTCTCAAAACCCGCGGCGATTCGTTCCCGTATCACACGGGCGTGAACACGGAGCACCTTTATTCGGCGAGCGAACTGCTGAGCTCCATTATCACGTTCGGCCCGCAGCCGAACAAGGCGATCGTCGGACGGAACGCGTTCGCGCACGAAGCGGGCATCCACCAGGACGGGTACCTGAAGGAAAAAAGCACCTACGAGATTATCGACCCGCGCTCCGTGGGGGTGCCGGAAGGCAAGCTGGTGCTCGGTAAGCACAGCGGACGGCATGCGATCAACCAGCGCGCCAAGGATCTGGGATACGAGCTCTCGCGCGAGGAGCTGGACGATTTGTATCACCGGTTTATCGGCGTGGCGGACCATCGCAAGAAGGGGCTGATGGACGAGGAGATCGTAGCGCTGATCCGGCAGGGGCGCGAGGAGGCTTTGCGGGTAGCGGCGGATTGAAAATGCCGAGGCGACTCCCGGCGGAGCGGCCATTTTAACTATGAACCTGAACGTTTTGATTCTTCCCGGCGACGGCATCGGCACAGAGGTGACGCACGAAGCGGTGCGCGTGCTGCGGCATGTGGCGGGAAAGTGGAATCACGGGCTGAAACTGACGGAAGGGCTGCTGGGCGGCGTTGCGATTCACCAGTGCGGGACGCCCCTGCCGCCGGAGACGCTGCGGCTGGCGGGAGAGGCCGATGCGACCCTGATGGGCGCGGTGGGGCTGCCGGAGTTCGACAACGCGCCACCCGAGAAGCGGCCGGAAAAAGGCCTGCTGGGCATTCGCAAAGCGCTGGGCGTGTACGCCAATCTGCGGCCGGTGCGCGCCTACGCTTCGCAACTGGATTCTTCGCCTTTGAAGAACGAACTGGTCAAAGGCACGGATATGATCATCGTCCGCGAACTGACGGGCGGGATCTACTACGGCACGCCGCGCGGCATTACCGAGGCCGGCGGCGAAACGCGGGCGGTCAATACCATGACCTATACGCGGGCCGAAATCGAGCGGGTATCGAGGATGGCGTTTTCGCTGGCGCGCGCGCGGCGGAAGAAAGTGACCTCGGTGGATAAATCGAATGTGCTCGAAAACTCGCAGCTCTGGCGGCGGGTGGTGACGGAAATCGCGCGCGAATTTCCCGACGTGGCGCTTGATCATCTGCTGGTGGATAACTGCGCCATGCAACTGGTGCTGAACCCGCGGCGCTTCGACGTGGTGCTGACGGAAAACATGTTCGGCGACATTTTGAGCGACGAAGGCGCGGTGCTAGCCGGTTCGATCGGTATGCTGCCCTCGGCGTCGATCGGCGACCGGCGGCCGTCGGGCGCGTGGGTGGGGTTGTACGAGCCGGTGCACGGTTCGGCGCCCGACATCGCGGGGCAGAACAAGGCCAACCCGCTGGGAGCGATCGGCTCCGTGGCGGCCCTGCTGGAATACAGTTTTGGATTGAAAAAAGAAGCCGCCGCCGTAGACGCGGCCATCGAAACGGTCCTTGCCGGCGGCCATGTAACTGCGGATTTACGACCTTCGGGCGCGCCCGCCACCACCGAACAGGTAGGGGAAGCGGTGTGCGCCGCGATCGGCTGAACGCGGGCTTACCGGCCCTCGCTCAGCCAGGAATGGCGGTCAGCTCTCAGCTAGAGACGTCGGCTCTCACCGGGGTCGGCCGACAGCTGAGGGCTGACCGCTGATATCTTAAATTCTTTATGCCTCAGACGATCATCGAAAAACTCTGGCAATCCCACGTGGTTCACGAGCAGGCGGGAGCGCCCACGCTGCTGTTTATCGACCTGCACCTGGTACATGAAGTGACCTCGCCCCAGGCCTTCGACGGCCTGCGCGCGCGGGGGCTGAAGGTGCGGCGGCCCGATCTCACCATCGCCACGGCGGACCACTCGATTCCCACCACGGACCGTACGCTGCCGATCGTGGACGCGATCGCGGCGCAGCAACTGGCGCAACTGGAAGCCAACTGCTCCGAATTCGGCATCCGCTGCCTGGGGATTCACAGCGACCGGCAGGGGATCGTACACGTGATCGGGCCGGAACTGGGCCTGACGCAGCCCGGGATGACCGTGGTTTGCGGCGACAGCCACACGGCCACGCACGGCGCGTTCGGCGGGCTGGCGTTCGGCATCGGCACCAGCGAAGTGGAACACGTGCTGGCCACGCAATGCCTGCTGCAGCGACCGTCGAAGACGTTCCAGGTGAAGGTGGATGGGACGCTGCGGCCGGGCGTTTCGGCCAAGGACATCATCCTGGCGCTGATCGCGAAGATCGGCATCGGCGGCGGGACCGGGAGCGTGTTCGAGTACACGGGCAGCGCCATCCGCGCGCTCTCGATGGAAGAGCGGATGACGGTGTGCAACATGTCGATCGAGGGCGGGGCTCGCGCCGGGCTGGTGGCGCCGGACGATACGACCTTCGAATATCTGGCGGGACGGCCCCACGCGCCCAAGGGCACGGAATGGGAGGCGGCGCTGGCCCGCTGGCGCAAGCTGCCGACCGACGAGGGCGCGACCTACGACCGCTCCGTCACGATCGACGCGAATGCACTGGAGCCGATGATTACGTTCGGCACCAACCCCGGCATGGGCGTGCCGATTACGGCGCCGGTGCCGGAGACGACCGATCCGAATGTGGCCAAGGCGCTGCGTTACATGGGCCTGGAAGGCGGCAAGCCGCTGCTGGGCCATCCGATCGACGTGGTGTTTATCGGAAGCTGCACGAACTCGCGGATTACCGATTTGCGGACGGCCGCAACCATTCTGAAAGGGCGGAAGGTGAGCCCGAAGGTGCGGGTGATGGTGGTGCCGGGATCGCAGGAAGTGAAGCGGCAGGCGATTGCCGAGGGGCTGCCAGAGATTTTCCGCGCGGCCGGTTGCGAGTGGCGCGAGCCGGGCTGCTCGATGTGCATCGCCATGAACGGCGACCAACTGGCGCCGGGGCAGTACAGCGTGTCCACCAGCAACCGGAATTTCGAAGGACGGCAGGGCAAGGGCGGGCGCACGTTCCTGGCCAGCCCGCTGACCGCGGCGGCGAGCGCCATCACGGGCGTGGTGACCGACGTGAGGACCCTTCTCGACACGTAACGGAGCCGTGCCCGGCGCGCGCAGCTTGCGCTGTGCCCCCGGGCCATGAAATGAGAGAACATGCAACCATTTGTCAATTTTGAAAGCCGGATGGTGCCGCTCGAGATCGACAATATCGATACCGACCAGATCATCCCGGCGCGGTTCCTGAAGACCACTTCCAAGCTGGGACTGGACAAGCAGCTTTTCTGCGACTGGAGGTACGACGCGGAGGGAAATCCGAATCCCGATTTCATTCTGAACCAGCCGCGGGCGCAGGGCGCGCTGGTGCTGCTGGGCGGCGACAACTTCGGCTGCGGCAGCTCGCGCGAACATGCGCCGTGGGCGCTGACGCAGTTCGGATTCCGGGCGGTGATCAGCACGTCGTTCGCGGATATTTTCAAGCAGAACTCGCTCAAGAATTCGCTGCTGCCGATTACCGTGCCGGCGGACGTACACAAAGAACTGTTCGCGGCGCCGGCGGACGCGAAGGTGAAGATCGACCTGGCGCGGCAGACGCTGACGACGCCGGGCGGGCGCGAAGTGGAATTTCCGATCGATCCATTCTCGAAGCACTGCCTGCTGGAAGGCGTGGACGAGCTCGGATATATTTTGCAGCACGAGGCCGATATCGCGGGCTTTGAAGCACGGCGGGTCGGGTCGATTAACGCTTTGGCGTAAACTGCAGGGCTTGTACCGCTCCCTTACGGTCGCGGCTCCGAAACGGGGTGGCGCCGGGTAGCGGTGAATGAGACAGGAGGCTCCATGTTGGACGCCGTGGTGGAGGAAGCCGGGACGCCGGTCCTGAGCTACTCCCGCGGGGCGGATGTGCCCCTCTTGCAAAAAACGATTTCGCAAGTGCTGGCCTGGAACGCGGAGCGCTACCCCGACCGGGACGCGCTGGTGGTACGACACCAGAAGACGCGGCTGACGTGGCGTGAGCTGGATGCGGAAGCCACGAGGACGGCTCGCGGCCTGGCGGGGCTGGGCTTGCAGCCGGGGGATCGCGTCGGCATCTGGGCCGCCAACTGCCTGGAATGGGTGCTCACGCTGTACGGGGCGGCGCGGGCCGGGATGGTGCTGGTCACGGTCAATCCCGCCTACCGTTCCCACGAATTGCGGTACGTGCTGAAGCACTCGCACATTCGCGCGCTGTTTCTGGCGGAGCGCGATGCCCGCGCCGACTACCGCGCCATCCTGGCCGAATCGCGCAACGGCGGCACGCTGCCGCTGGAGCACGTGGTGTGGATCGGCACGGATTCGTGGCGGGAGATGATCGCGCACGGCGCCGATTTCGCCGACGGGGCCGCGCCGGGCGACGTGGCGAACATTCAATACACGTCCGGCACCACCGGCGCTCCCAAGGGCGTGCTGCTCTCGCACCGCAACCTGGTGAACAACGGCATGGCCATCGGCATCGCGCTCAAATGCGAAGCGGAGGATCGCATTTGCGCGCCGGTGCCGTTGTATCATTGCTTCGGCTCGGTGATCGGCTGCATGGTCTCGGGCGTGTACGGAGCGACGCTGATCCTGCCTTCGGCGCAATTCGACGCACGCGCCACACTGGAGGCGGTGGCGGCCGAGCGCGCGACCACGCTTTATGGCGTGCCTACCATGTACATCGCGGAACTGGAACACCCGGAGTTCGCGACCTTCGACGTGGGCTCGCTGCGCAAGGGCGTGATGTCCGGGGCGCCGTGCCCGATCGAGCTGATGAAACGCGTAGGCGAAGCGATGCACATTCAGCGCATGACGATTCCGTACGGCCAGACGGAGTCTTCGCCCGTGATTACGATGTCGAGCGTGGACGACCCATTCGAGCGGCGGGTGATGACGGTGGGCTCGGCGCTGGCCAACACGGAGGTGCAGATCGTCGACCCGAAGACCGGGGCGCGGCTGCCAATCGGCGAGCAGGGCGAATTGTGCACGCGCGGATACCTGGTGATGCAAGGCTACGATGCGGACCCGGAGGCGACAGCCAAAGCGATTGACCAGGGCGGCTGGCTGCACACGGGCGACCTGGCGGTGATGCGACCGGATGGCTACGTCAGCTTCAAAGGGCGGGCGAAGGACACAATTATTCGCGGCGGGGAAAACATCTATCCGCGCGAAGTGGAAGATTTTCTGCACACGCACCCGAAAGTCGCCGATGTTCATGTGGTGGGTCTGCCGGACGCCAAGCTGGGAGAAACCGTGCTGGCATGGATTCAGCTCAAGACGGGGGTTACGGCCGAGGCGGAGGAGATAAGGGACTTCTGCCGCGGCAAGATCGCGTACTTCAAAATTCCGCAATACATCCGGTTCGTGGACGGCTTCCCGATGACGGTGAGCAAGAAAGTGCAGAAATTTCTGATTCGCGAACAGGAAATTCGGGAGCGGGGGCTGGAAGCAGTAGCGCGGGTGGAAACGGCGTAGGACAGGCTTCGGGCATGTGCCCGCCATAGCCCGCCGCGACAGAAGCGCTGCCCTACATCTTCCGGGTTCAAAGACAGCGCCAGGCCGATTACCAATCGGCCGCAGGCTGCCAGCCTGCCCTACGGGGCCCTATTTCGGGAACATTGCTTCGAGTTCTTCGCGGGAGGGACGGCGGCCGTACTCGCAGAGCTCGAACGATTCGGCGTGCTGGACTTGGGGGGCGGCGGCACCGTAGCGGCGCTGGAGAGCCTCGCGCACGGCGGGATTGATATGGCCGGCGCGGTAAACATCGGAAAGCCACTTCTTGCGCGCTACGGGATCGTGCGGGACTTCTTCCAGCCGTCCGTCCACCCAGGGCAGCCACTCGTAGAACTGCGAGACCTGAGCATCGAGGGCGTCCACTTTCAGATTCCAGACGTCGTCAATGGAGACAGCGACGTCGGGGTGAAAGGGGGCGGGCTTCTGGAAGTTGTCCTCGTAATACATGAAGATGGGGTTGTGGCGCAGGGCCGGGACCTCGGGAACCACGTTCGGCACTACGACCATGTAGGCGGCATCCTGCACGAGCACACCGGTGTAGCGGTGGTCGGGGTGGTAATCGTTGGGACGCGGCGCAACCACGATATCGGCCTTCCACTGGCGGATGGCGCGGATGATCTGCTTGCGGACTTCGAGCGTGGGCAGGAGCTCGCCATCGTGGTTGTCGAGGACCTCGTATTCGGCGATGCCGAGGCGGCGGGCGGATTCCTGGGTTTCGGCGTAGCGGCGCCGGGCCAGGGCACCACCGCCCATATCCTGGTGGCCGGCATCGCCGTTGGTCACAGAGAGGAACTTGACAGCATGGCCGGCCCTGGCGAACTTGGCCGCGGTGCCGGCGAATTTGCCGTCGCAATCATCGGGATGCGCGCCGATGGCGATTATACGGAGTTTGGTCGGGGAAGAAGCGGGAGTCTGGGCCATGAGAGGCGTAAAAGCGATGAAGCTGCATGCGAGCAGCAGCACCGGCATTCTGAATTGCATACGATTCGGCGATTGGTGAAGCATTGCGCCGCTTCGGATTATAGTACAGGGCGCGGCTAGAAAATCAGCTTCAGGCCGAACTGGATCTGGCGCGAGGTGGTGGTGGTGGCCGTTATCAGGCCGGCCGAGCCGCTGACGTTGCCGCCGGAGAATGCCGTGGCATTGGGCGATGCAAAATTCGGGTGGTTCAGGATATTGAAGAACTCGCCACGGAACTGGAGGCTGGCGCGCTCGCCGATGGGCGCGGTCTTGAAGAGCGAGAGGTCGAGATCGGCGAGGCCCGGGCCGGTGAAGCTGCCGCGGCCGAGGTTCCCATACGTACCCGCGGCGGGGATGATGAAGGCGTTGGGATTGAACCACTGGTTGGGGCTGCCGAGAATCACCGGCCCGTGAAAATTGGGATTGACGGAAGGCCGGTCGGGATTGCGCGTGTCGCCGTCGCCGGAGACGTTCGAGCCGACCAGCGGCGTGAAGGGGAAGCCGCTCAGCAGGGTTGCGATGGCATTCAACTGCCAACCGCCGAGCACCTTGGATCCAAGCCCGGTAAGATGACGGGCGAACGGCAGGTCGTACATGCCCGAGATGCTGGCCTGGTTCGCGATATTGAGCGCGGAGGGGCCCCAATCGCGACGCGGGTTATTGCGGTCCATGATCATCTGCGGCTCGTTATTGGACTGCGCGATGGTGAGACCGGAATTCATGTCGAGGTTTTTGGAGCGGGTGTAATTGGCACGGAAGGAGAGGCCGCGGCTGAGGCGGCGGGTGAGGTCGAGCTCCAGGGCGTTATAGCTGGTGTTGCCCTCGGTGTACCAAAAGAAGCCCGCGCCGAGGTAGGGGTCGGGGCGGCTTTGCACGGGAATGTACTGCGCGCCTTGCGGGACGATGGACTTGGTGGTCCCGGGCGTGCCGCCGGCAGTGCAGCCGGACGGGCTGGAGCAGATTTGCGACGGGATGTCGTTCGGGTCGAGAGCAATAAAACCGTGGTAGCCGTGCGAGCCGGCGTAGCCGATGCGGAGCACGGTGTTGCGGTCGATCTGCTGCTCCAGGGTGGCATTCCATTCTTCCACCGTGGGGGTGAAAGCGTTGGGCTGCACACCCTGCGGAGCGTAGTTGGCGCACGGCTTGGGAACGGTGGCACTGCACTGCGGGTCCGGCGACAGTCCGAGCTTGATCGGCACCAGGCTGGGGAACGAGACGTTGGTGAACGATGCGGAGCCGTTATAGGGAGGCAGCGCGTTGAGCAGGAAGCTGAGGTCGTCGATCAGCGAATAGTAGGTGCCGGCGCCGGCGCGGAGGGCGGTTTTGCCGTTGCCGAAAACGTCCCAGGCGATGGAGGCACGGGGCGCAAACAGATGCGTGGCGTTGTTCTTGGTAAAGACGGAGTTGGCCAGGCGCACATCGGGCTGGAGCGCGCCGGTGGCATCTGTGATGTAGTTGGCCGCGCGGCCGAAGACCTCGTTCCAGCCGGTGGTAAATTCCTGGCGGATGCCAAGCTGGACCGTGAGGTGTGGGCGGATCCTGATCGCGTCCTGGACATACCAGGCGCCGAACAGACTGCGCCATCCGAGCTCGTTGGGATTGCCGACGATCTGAAAGCTGGTGGTGGTGCCCTGCAGGAACGTGGTCAGGTTAGTAAAGCTCGCCTGGCCTAGTTGACGCGACGCGCTGTCCTCATTGTCCTGGACGCGCTGGAACCAGATGCCGGCGCTGATTTGATGGCTGCCACGGCTGATCTGCACGTTGTCGGTATAGCTAAACAGGTTGCGGCGGTTCCAGCTATTGGCGTTGTTGTTGGGACCGGCGGAGGTGATGGAGCCGCCGCCGGTTGTGGTGACTCCGCCGCCGATCACAATTCCGCCGGGGCCCTTGCCGTCCACAAAAGCCGTGGACGAGGGAAAGCTCGTGAGCGGGAAGGAATTGTACGCGAATCCGGCGCGGGAAAAGCCGGCCGTAAACACGTTCAGGACGGACGGAGAGAAGACATGAGTTTCGTTGAGGCTGGCCACCTGGGCGCGCAACAGGGTGTTGGAGCCGAAGAGAGGATCGGCGAGGGGAATGACGTTGCTGCCGTCATCGATGGTATAAGCACCGGAGAGGGTGTCGCGCGTGCCCAGGGTGTAGTCTGTGCGGAGGGTGCCGAAATCTTCGCGGATGGTTTCGCGGGGGTTGTTGTAGGAGAGCGCCATGCCGCTGGGGACGCCGTTGGCCAGCAATTCCGCACCATTGACGGCGGGCCACAAGGTCATGTACTGGAGCATGGCGGGATTGAGATTGGCCACCTGGGTGGGCACGCCGGCGGAGTTCGGAAGGAGACCCTGGCGCGCATTGTTATCGGGAACGACGGCGACGCTGCTCAGGGCGAGGGCCTGACGGAATCCCTCATAGTTGCCGAACAGAAAGAGCTTGTCTTTTTTCAGCGGGCCGCCGAGCGCGCCGCCAAACTGGTTGCGGCGGAAGGGCGGGACCGAGGCCTGGTCGAAGAAATTGCGGCTGTCGAGCGCGCTGTTGCGAAGGAACTCGAAGAGCGTGCCGTGGAGCGAATTCGTGCCCGAGGCGGTGACCACGCTCACCTGGGCGCCGGCGCGCTTGCCGTACTCGGCGCCGTAAACATCGGTGAGGACGTTGAATTCGCGGATGGCATCAATGCCAAGCAGTTCGCCCGAAACACCGCCCGGGGTGATACCGAGCTGGCTGGAGCCGGTATACTCGACCCCGTTCAGGTAGAAGATGTTCTCCGAGGTGCGGCGGCCGGCGACGGCGAAGGTGTTGCCGTTGCTGGTGCTGGTGTTGGCGCTCTTCATGGCGCTGTAGTTGACGGTGCCGGGGTTCAGGGTGATGAGCTGGTCAAAGCTGCGGCCGTTGAGAGGAAGGTTCTTGACCTGATTTTCCCCGACCATACCCGAGATGGGAGAGGTCGTGGTGTTGACCAGCGGCACCTCCTCGGACACCGTAACCTGCTGGACCACGTCACCGAGCTCGAGCTTGAAATTCACGACGGCTTCCTGGCCTACTTCCAGGCGAATGCCGGTGCGGAGCACGGTCTTGAAGCCCGGCTTTTCGACCTTGACCGACTGCGGACCGAGGGGAAGCGAGAGTGCCCGGAAATTCCCCTCGGCGTCCGTCACGACAGAGCGGGTGGCGCCGGTCTCGCCGCTTTTCACGGTGACGACCGCGCCATTCACGGCGGAGCCGGACGCATCCACAACTTTCCCGGAAATGGCGGCAGAAACCTGGGCCCGCAAGGAAAAGGCGGTGAACATCACCGCAGCAATGGCGAGAAGAGGAAGTGTAAGACGCACTCGTTGCCTCATAAATCGATCACTGGGCGCGGACGCCTCTCGGATGACCCTCCAGCGTGCGTACCATCATATTACAAGGGGCCGGGGGCCGGGGACCGGGGCGATCGGGTTTAGAGCATCGGAGCCCATGTACGCGCGGTCCTCAAGTTTGCGGCTCCGGCCTGGCGTGTGCGCGGCAACCAGGGCGGGCGGCTTCACGGCCTTGATCTCCGGATCTATTCGGCGGTGAAGTCGAAAATGTCGGTGTTGGTGCGAATTACGAGGTGGCCGGGGCCGAGGGGCCTGCCGTCAGTGGCAAAAAAGACGGCACCATCGGTGGATTCGCCCTTTGTCATTTTGGTCTGTACCAGCGCGATGGCGCTGGCGGTGGCGGCGGCTTTGGCCTTGGTGGCGGTCATGGCGAGGGCGCCCTGGCGGCGCATCTCATAGCCGTTGGTAGATTTGAAGCGCGGATTGCCGTAGAGGGCGGCCTCGTAGGTGGTGACCAGCTTAATGACATCGGCGCCGCTGCCCTTGTGGTAGAGCAGGTCGACGACGGTAATCGCGGGGGAGGCATGCAACTCCGTGCCATCCGGCCGGACCCAGACGAAATCTTCGGGACGGATGACGTAAGGGCCGGCCGAACCATTCGAGATGGCGGCCTGAATGATGACGAAGGTATGCAGGTGGTTGAGCAACGGGGCCCACATAATGGTCACGCCGGACCTGGTAAGCGTCTGATATTTCAGCCCATTCGACTCAAATTCAATGACTTGCGCATGGGAGAGACCTAACAGTACGAGCATCGCACCTAGGCCCCCGAGCAACCACTTCATGAGACCATATTACGATAAGGCCAAGATCGGACGGGGGCAGTGAATGCTGATTGAGAAGGAAATGGCGGGCCTGGACCTGGGGCAGTACGGCATTCGGAACGTTAATGCCGTCTATGCCAATCTGGGCGCCGCACAACTTGTGGAACATGCGCTGGAGCGGCACGAGGGACACCTGGCCGCCAATGGTGCGCTGGTTGTGCGCACCGGACAGTTCACGGGACGATCACCGAAAGACAAGTTCATCGTGCGCGACGAAGGTACCGGCCCTACGGTGCAATGGGGTCCGGTCAACCAGCCGATGGGCGACACGCAGTTCGACCTGCTGTTCCGGCGCCTGACGAATTTCTGGCGCGGGCAGGACCTATACGTGCAGGACTGCCGTGTGGGTGCCGATCCGGAATACGGGATCGGAGTGCGCGTGGTGAGCCAACTGGCGTGGCATAGCCTGTTTGCGCGGCAGTTATTTATTCACGGGGGAGCGGCCGGATCCGAGGCCGGCAACGAGGCGCCTCCCTTCACGATTTTCTTCGCACCGGAATTCCAGGCCGATCCGGAAGAAGAAGGGACGAATTCGGAGACCTGCATCGCACTCGACTTCAAGCGGCGGGTGGTGGCCATCGTGGGCACCAGCTACGCCGGTGAAATGAAGAAATCGGCGTTCACGATTTTGAACTACCTGCTGCCGGAGCAGGGCGTGTTTCCTATGCACTGCTCAGCGAACGTAGGAGCGGCAGGCGACGTAGCGCTGTTTTTCGGGCTTTCGGGGACGGGCAAGACGACGCTTTCCGCGGACCCGGAGCGGCGGCTGATCGGCGACGATGAGCACGGCTGGAGCGAGCGGGGTGTTTTCAACTTCGAAGGCGGCTGCTACGCCAAGTGCATCCGCCTTTCGCACGAGAACGAGCCGCAGATCTGGAACGCCATCCGCTTCGGCACGGTGCTGGAAAACGTGGCGATGGATTCGCGCACGCGGGCGCTGGATTTCGACTCGGAGGAGATCACCGAGAACACGCGCGCCGCATATCCGCTGGAATATATCGATGGAGCGGTGGTGCCGAGCGTGGGCGGGCATCCGCAAAATGTCTTTTTCCTGACCGCTGACGCATTCGGCGTGCTGCCACCGATCGCGCGGCTGTCGCCCGAACAGGCCATGTATCACTTCCTGAGCGGATACACGGCGAAGGTAGCGGGCACGGAGCGCGGCTTGGGGAAGGAACCCCAAGCTACCTTCAGCGCGTGTTTCGGCGCGCCGTTTCTGCCGCGTCCAGCGGCGGTCTACGCTTCGCTGCTCGGCGAGAAACTGCGGCGGCATCGCGCGAACTGCTGGCTGGTGAACACGGGGTGGGTGGGCGGCCCGTACGGGGTCGGCAGCCGCATCCAACTTTCCTACACGAGGGCGATGTTGCATGCGGCTCTGTCCGGCAACCTGGCGGAAGCGGCGATGGCGAAGCACCCGATTTTCCGGCTGGAAGTCCCGACGGTCTGCCCTGATGTTCCCGCACGTATGCTGGATGCCCGATCGATGTGGCGCGACCCGGAAGCGTACGACCGCGCGGCTCACGATTTGAGCAGGCGGTTCCGGACGAACTTCGAGAAATTCGGTGGCGTGATGCAGGAGATCGCGGAGGCCGCGCCGGGAATCGGATGACGGGTGACCCAGGTCACTTCGTCACCCCGACCAACCGCTCCCTTGCGGCCTCGGCTCCTGCTCCGGTCTCGCAGGTCGAGCCCAATGGTGCGGGCTTGCGGGGCCTGGCACGTTTCGCGAGGTCTGCTATTCTCCGTCAAGGCCGAGCTCCTTTTTGCACATTGAGCGATTCCATTGGGATGCTTATCGCCTCCGGTGGAAGCCGGCCTTCTCCCATCTCATCCCATCTCGGATTGTCGCGTGCCCCCAAACGGTGCTGCGACCGTAAGGGAGCGGTGCCCTCGGGCGAGGAAGTACGGTCCGCTAGTGCAACTCTGGCAATGACTCGATCGGCAACGCCGCGGTGACGTGCACTGCCGCGTCCTCTCGCGTGACGGAGAACGCCTCCACCCTCGCCAGTGAGCCCAGCGCGCGGAGATTCTCTTCGAGATGCCGCGCCTGCGCCTCGGTC
>DATJMA010000130.1:0-16759 GCA_035509055.1 Bryobacteraceae bacterium
CGTCGTCAAAGACCTCCATGCCCTGATGACCGACTCTCAGGAATGGTGGCCGGCCGACTTCGGCCACTACGGACCGTTCTTCATTCGCATGGCGTGGCACAGCGCCGGTACATACCGGACCGGCGACGGCCGCGGCGGCGCGGGCCGCGGCGAACAACGTTTTGCGCCCCTCAACAGCTGGCCGGACAACGCCAGCCTCGATAAGGCGCGGCGCCTCCTCTGGCCGATCAAGCAGAAATACGGCCGCAAAATCTCCTGGGCCGACCTTATGATTCTCGCCGGCAACGTCGCGCTGGAATCGATGGGATTTAAGACTTTCGGTTTCGCCGGCGGGCGCCCGGACGTCTGGGAAGCGCCGGAGGACATCTTCTGGGGTCCCGAGGGTAAGTGGCTCGCCGACGAGCGCTACCGGGGCGACCGCCAGCTCGACAATCCTCTCGCCGCGGTTCAAATGGGCCTCATTTACGTGAACCCCGAAGGGCCCAACCGCAACCCCGATCCCGTCGCCGCGGCCAAGGATATCCGCGAGACCTTCGCGCGCATGGCCATGAATGACGAGGAAACCGTCGCGCTCATCGCCGGCGGCCACACCTTCGGCAAAACCCACGGCGCCGCCGATCCCAACAAGTATGTCGGCCCCGAACCCGAAGCCGCACCTATCGAAGACCAGGGCCTTGGATGGAAAAACACCTACGGTAACGGCCACAGCGGCCACACCATCGGCAGTGGTCTCGAAGTCACCTGGACCAAGACCCCGGTGAAGTGGAGCAACAACTTCCTGGAGAACCTTTTCAACTACGAGTGGGAACTGACCGCGAGCCCGGCCGGCGCGCATCAGTGGAAGCCCAAGGGCGATGCCGGCGCCGGCACCGTTCCCGATGCCCACGATCACTCCAAGCGGCACGCTCCGACCATGCTCACCACGGACCTCGCGTTGCGGTTCGATCCCATTTATGGTCCCATCTCCAAGCGCTTCCTCGATCATCCGCAGGAGTTCGCCGACGCTTTCGCCAAGGCCTGGTTTAAGCTGACCCACCGCGACATGGGTCCGATCTCCCGCTACCTCGGCCCGCTCGTTCCCAAAGAGCCGCAACTCTGGCAGGATCCTCTTCCCGCGGTCGATCACAAACTGATCGGCGACGCCGACATCGCGGCTCTGAAGGCCAAGATCCTCGCATCGGGCCTCTCGATCTCGCAGTTGGTCTCCACCGCATGGGCTTCGGCAGCGACCTTCCGCGGCTCCGATAAGCGCGGCGGCGCCAACGGCGCGCGCGTCCGCCTCTCGCCGCAAAAGGATTGGGAAGTGAACCAGCCGGCCGAACTTGCCAAGGCCCTCCACACGCTGGAAGGTATCCAGAAGCAGTTCAATAGCTCGCAATCGAACGGAAAGAAAGTTTCCCTCGCCGACGTGATCGTTCTCGGCGGGTGCGCTGCCATCGAAGAAGCTGCGAAGCGCGGCGGCCACAGCGTCAAGGTCCCCTTCACGCCCGGCCGCACCGATGCCTCGCAAGACCAGACCGACGTTCAGTCCTTTGCCGTCCTCGAGCCGAAAGCGGACGCGTTCCGCAACTACCTCGGCAAGGAACGCCGCTTGTCCGCGGAAGATCTGATGATCGACCGCGCGCAACTTCTCACCCTCACCGCCCCCGAAATGACGGTGCTCATCGGCGGCATGCGCGCCCTGAATGCCAACGCCGGCCACTCCAGGCACGGCGTCTTTACCAATCGCCCCGAAACCCTGACCAACGATTTCTTCGTCAACCTCCTCGACATGAGTACCCGTTGGCAGCCTTCCGCGATATCCGAAGATGTGTACGAAGGCCACGACCGGGCGTCCGGCGCACTCAAGTGGACCGGCACCCGTGTGGACCTCGTCTTCGGTTCCAACTCCCAACTCCGCGCGCTAGCCGAAGTCTACGCGTCCAGCGACTCGAAGGAGATGTTCGTGAACGACTTCGTCTCCGCCTGGAATAAAGTCATGAACGCCGACCGCTTCGAACTCGCGTGAAAAAAGCCGTTCCACGCAGAGGGCACGGAGTACTGTAACCCTCTGTGCCCTCTGCGTGAACCTCTTTCTTACTCCGCCCGAAGCGACACCGTCGGATCCACATTCGCCGCCCGGCGCGCGGGAATGTATCCGGCCAAAAGCGCCGCTCCAGTCAGCATCGCCGAAACCGCAAGCAGCGTCGCCGGGTCGTCTGCCCTGACCCCGTACAATAGCCGCGAGAACCGCGAGACCACTCTCGTAAGAACCAAGGTCGCCGCCACTCCAGTCGCCACCCCGGTGACCGCTAACTGAACACCCTGCCCCGCGATCAACCGCAGAATATCCGCCCGCGTGGCGCCGAGCGCCATTCGGACGCCGATTTCATTCACCCTCCGTGCCGTGGAACAGGAAACCACGCCCAGGATTCCCACGAACGCCAGCACCAGCGCGAGCGCCGCGAACGCCGTCATGAGCAGCATCGGAAAGCGCTGCCGTCCCATCGACCTTGACACCACGTCCTGCATCGTTCGCACATTGTAGACCGGCTGGTCATCCATCGCTTCGCGGATTCCCGCCATCACCCCGGTAGTCCTTCCGCGAGTCCGCGCTACCACCGCGATCTCGCTGCGAAAAACCTTCATCGTGTCATCCGGCAGCTGGTAGAGCGAAAAATAGATCTGCGGCTTCTCGCCCACCGAGCCGTCGAGCCCGTAATGATCCACGTGCCCCACAATCCCGACAATCTCGGCGCTCACGTTCCTGTCCGCACCCCAATGCGGAATGGTGATGCTCTGGCCAATGGCGTCTTTTCCCGGAAAGAATCGGCGTGCCATTAGGTTGTCCACCACAACCACCAGATTGGAATCATGGTTGTCTGCCCGCCTCAAGAAACGCCCCTTCAGCAGCGCGATCCGCATGGCATCTTCGTAATCCGGACCGACCGGATAGTAGACCGCCCGCGGAATTTCCGCCATCGACGCCGGCTGGTGCGGGCCAACCCAGAACGGGCCTTCATTCGATCCGCCGCCCATCGGCACTAGCGCCGTGATGGCCGCCGCCGAGACGCCCGGAACCTTGTGGATGCGATCCGTCAACCTCTCGTAGTAGGTGCGGATGCCATCCGGAGAAAAGCTCGCCTCGCGCGGCAGCCCCGCTTGGAACGTAATCACGTTCCGGGCGTCGAAGCCCGGATTGACCGCCCAGAGATTTTGGATGGTGCGGAAGAGCAGTCCGCCGCCGGTAAGCAACACCATCGCCAGCGCCACCTGCACCACCACCAGCACGCGTTCCGTGCGTGGATTTCCGCCGGCCACTCCCCGGCCGCCTGCCTTGAGCGCCGGCTGCACATCCGCCTTCGAGTTCTGGAGCGCGGGAAATGATCCGAACAGCCACCCCACCGCCAGCGAAACCGCGAGCGCAAACAGCAGTACCGGAGTATGCAAACCGATGTTGGCTGCGCGCGGGATGGTTCCCGGCGCGGCGGCCAGCGCGACTCTCACGCTCCATTTCGCGATTGCCAGCCCCGCCACCGCCCCCGTCACCGAAAGCATCAAACTCTCCGGAATGGCCTGCCGTGCGATCTGCTTCCGGCTAGCTCCCAACGCCATCCGGACGGCATACTCGTGCGTTCGCGCAGCCGATCGCGCCAGCATCAGATTGGCGACGTTCACGCAGGCGATCAGCAAAACCAGCCCGACCGCGCCCAGCAGCAACGCCAGCGTTGCGCCGATGTCCCCCACCAGGGCCTGTTTCAGAGGCACGACCGATGCGCCCAGCCCCCGTTCGGTCGCCGGATTGAGATCGTCGATATGCTCCTGAACGGTATTCATTTCCGCCAGCGCCTGCCCAGCGCCGATCTGCGGACGGAGGCGCGCGACGCAAAGAATGTCGTGTACCGTCCGATCGTCTATATAGTGCGGATTCCGCTGCGCGATCGGCGTGTATACATCCGCCTGCGTTTCGTCGAACCGGAAGCCTGGCTTGAGCGCGCCCACCACCGTATAATCCACGCCATTCAACGTAAGCGTCTTGCCAATGGCCGAAGGGCTGCCGCCGAAGCGTCCCCGCAGAAGGCGGTCGCTGATGACCGCCGCGGGCGCGCCTCCCACCTTGTCTTCCTCGGCGGAAAAACTGCGTCCGTAGGCAAGCTGAACTCCCACCGTCCCGAAGAAATTCGCCGACACCTCCTTGCCGCCGAGGTGCTCGGGAGTACCGGGTGCTGTGAGATCGAATCCGTCGTTGGCGAGTGCGGCCATTTGTTCGAACGACCGGGCCTCCCGCTGCCAGTCGAGAAAATCGGGATACGAAAGGTAGGTGGCGTACCCCAGGGTCCGATTGAACAGCGCCACAATCACCAGTTGGTCGGGATGCGGAAACGGCAGCGGATCGAGAACCACGCCCTCCAGCACGCTGAAGACCGCGGTGTTGGCTCCGATTCCCAACGCCAGAGTCGCGATCACGGCCGTCGCCATCCCGGGGCTCCTTCGCAAGGAACGGAACGCGTACCGGAAATTCCGAAAGATCTGGCCCAACCACTCCACGTAGCCAGCATAACGAAGCGGACCTCGGGCTTGCCGGCCGCGAGGCGCCGTTGCGCGAGGAGATATGTCCCAAGCTTCGGCCGTCCGGCCGGTATCGGTGGCTCGCCGGCTATTACGACCCGCTGTTTACCGGCTTTCGACAATTTAATCGGAAGCGACTCGATAGACGCTTGCGATCTCAAACTCCGCAAAGCCTGGTGCGAGTGCGAGTGGTTCGTGCGCGGGGGATGTCTCCGCCGCCGCCACACCGAGCGCGTGGCAAGAGGGTTTGGACGCACACAGAGATTCGCGGCGCCCTGGCTGCGGCCGGCTTCTCTCAAATCCAGAGGTGGGACGCCGCTCAATTGCGCCGGGCGATTTCCTGGATACCGAGGCTGCCTCAGCTACCTCGCCCGCAAGCGAGATCTCTCTACTTCGCGAGCGAGTGCAGGTAGTCGCGAACCGCGATTTGCCCGAAGAACCCCGCGTGCCCTTCGGGATCGGCGTGATACAGATCGTCCGTGATGGTGACGTCCGCACCTCTTCGGATCAGTAACAGCACCATGGAGAGATGGCCGGACTGCGCTGCGATGTGCAGCGCCGTTACCCCCTGGCCGTGCGTGGGACCGCCAAAACTGGCCTTCTGATTGACCGTCGCTCCATGATCGATCAGCCATTCGGCCGTCTCCAGACGGTTGCGCGACGCGGCCCAAATGAGCGCCGTGCCCCGGTAGGGGTCGGCATCCAGGAGCGCTCCTGCGCGCACCAACCGCGCGAGCACTTCCGTCCGCCCGCTTTTCGACGCCCATACCAGGGCTTCGTCGAGAACCTGCTGCGGGTCCGCGGACGGTTGCCAGTCCGGGAATCCGCTGTGCGGCCGGTAGAATCCGCGCGCCGCGCAGGCTTCGGCGGTGAGTTTCTGCTCCGCGCTGAAGCACTGCTCCAGCAATTCACGATTCCCGAGCCCGGCTGCCACCCGGAGATTTCCCGGCGCGAAGGAGTAATCGCCCAGCAAATCCGCCGTCTCGCGATGTCCCCAGAACAGCGCCACAATGAGTGGAGTGCCTCCCGCTCCGTGAGCGTCCGCATCCAGGTCCGCCCCGCTGCGAATCAATAGCTCCGCTGCATCGCGTTGATTGGAGTATGCCGCCTGATGCAACGGCGTCCAACCGCGGTCGTTCACGTCGTTCACATCCGCGCCCGCGTCGAGCAGAGGCTGAATCATCGCCATCCCGACGCTGCGATCCGCTTTTGCAGTCAGGCTCACCGCCAGGTTCAGCAGCGTGTTCCCATTGGTGCCGCGCTCTTTCGTAAGCTGCGGATTGCGTTCGAGCAGCGCTTTTACTGCCGCAACGTCGCGCGCTTGCAGAGCCTGGAACGCCGCCAGAAACGGTTCGCCCGCCGCCGCTCGCGGATCGGACGCCAGCCGGTTGATCCGCTCCGCCAAATCGTCCCAGCTATCGAACCCGTGCTCCCGGGCGTACACCAGCCGCGCGTCTTCCTCGCTGAACGGCGCCTGGAGAATTTCCTCGTCCGAACACCCGGAAAAACGCGGATGCCATTCGCGAATCTGTTCCAAAGCCGCCGGACCCGCCGATTGCCTCGTCCGCACCAGCCCCTGAACCCGGTCCGCGATCCACTTTACGTCCGCCACAAACACTCTCGTATGGCGTCCCTGCGTGGATCCCTCCGCGTAAGCTCTGAGTTTGGTCCAACTGGCGAAGCCCTGCTCTCGCGCGATGACGAACTGAGCGTCGTGCAACGCCATCTCCTGCCGCACCGCAGTGTCGCCGGTTTGCGCCCAGCGGCGATGCCGCGATCGCAGCCGTGCCAGCGCGTCCGTGTTGCCGCTGCGCACCGCGCGCAAGAGTTCGCGCGCCTGTTTCTTCTGCTGTTCGAGATTCAAGATAACCTCCTTCGTGTGGCCTGGTCCGCATAGCAGGCGAAAGAGGATCTTCAAAAGAGAAAGCCTGAAATCTCGGGTGGGCGCCGCCCTTTCCGCGGACAGGACGCGCCCCGCGCACGTCTGGAATCAGCTTACCACGCTCCCGCGCCGGCCTCCCTAAGCCATTTCCGTAATTCCGCCGATTCATAAACTGGAATGATCGCGCGCGCGGTTTTGCTTTTTGCCTTGGCTGTTCCGGCTGCCTCGGGAAGGCCGGGCATGCCGGCGTTTTTCGTCGCCAACCGGGGTCAGGCTCCGCGCGCCGTTCGCTTTATAGCACAAAGCTCCGGCTTCACCGCTTATTTCCTGCCGCGCGAGATCCTGATCCGCAGCCATGGAGCACAAGTGCGCGTCGAATTCGAGGGGGCGGATCCCGAAGCCACGATGGAAGGTGAGCAGCCCCTGGCGGGCCGGGCCAGTTTTTTCGCCGGTGACGCCGCGCGCTGGCGCGCCGGTGTTCCGACGTTCGGCGCCGTCCGCTACCGCAATCTTTATCCCGGAATCGATATGGTCTTTGGCACTGAAGGTCCGCGCCTGAAGTCGGAATTCGTGGTAGCTGCCGGAAGGAAAGCCGCGCGCATCCGCATCCGGTATCGCGGCGCCCGTCCCGTGCTCACCGCGGACGGGAGCTTATCGGTCGAACTCGGGCCCGAGCGCCTGACCGAATCCCCGCCGTACATCTATCAGGAACGCGACGGGAACAAACTTCGCGTCGAAGGTCACTTCGCCATCCGCCCCGATGGGGCCGTGAGTTTTGCTGTGGGCGCCTACGATCCAATGAGCCCGCTGATGATCGATCCGCTGCTCGGCTACAGCACGTCCGTCGGCGCCAGCGGTTTCAGCGCCGCGACGGCCATCGCCGTGGACAGCTCCGGCGCCGCGTATATTGCCGGCTATACCGATTCCGATTCGCTCCCCACTGCCAACCCGGCGCAGAATTTCAACCGCGGAAGCGTTTCGGTATTTGTCGCCAAGCTTAATCCCGCCGGCGACGGCTTGGAATATTGCACCTACCTGGGAGGGTCGGACGACGACCGCGCCTACGGAATCGCCGTGGATTCCAGCGGAGCGGCTTACGTCACCGGCACGACTACTTCTCCCGATTTCCCTACGCTGTACCCCGCGCAAAGCAGTCTGGAGGGATCGCGCAATGCCTTCGTGTTCAAGCTCAATCCCATGGGCGACATGCTGGTGTTCAGCACCTTCTTGGGTGGTGGCGGCGCCGATACCGCTTATGGAATCGCCCTGGATGCAGCAGGCGATTCCTACATCGTGGGCGACACTACTTCGCTGAATTTCCCCGCCGGCGGATATCAGACTTCAAACCGCGGCGGGCAAGACGCGTTCGTGGCAGAGCTGAGCGCCAGCGGCCGGCAATTGCTGTTCGGCACGTATCTCGGCGGTGCGGGCGCCGATCATGGCGGCGCCATCGCGCTGGATCCTTCGGGTACCATCTACATCACCGGCTATACGTGGTCGAGCAACTTCCCCACGGCGACGCCATACCAGAAAGCTATCGCCGGGCCGTGCAATGCCTTCATCGCCCGGCTCGACACCAGCGGCGACAGGCTGCTCTTCAGCACGTATCTCGGCGGCAGCGGCTGCACCATGATGTATCCGGAGACCGGGCAAGGGATCGCGGTCGACGCGCAGGGCAACGCGTATGTCGCAGGCGTCACCAGTTCCGGCGACTTCCCCCGATTGAATGCCATCCAGCCGCAATTGGAAGGCTCCACCGACGCTTTCGTGGCCAAGTTCAACTCCCAGGGAAGTTTGCTGTTCAGCACGTACATGGGTGGGTCCGGCGTAGACCTGGGAAATGCCATCGCCCTCGACGCCAGCGGCTCCATCTACGTGGTGGGGTACACCTATTCCACCGATTTTCCAGTTACCGGCGGCGCCATCCAGACCGCTAACGCCGGGGGCTGCGATGCTTTCCTGTTCAAGTTAAGCCCCTCGGGCGATACCTTGCTGTATGCCACCTACCTCGGGGGAAGCGGCGCAGACACGGCGTCCGGAGTAGCGCTCGATAGCAGCGGGAACGTTTATCTGGGCGGGTGGACGTTGTCCGCGAATTTTCCGGCGTTGCCTGACTGAGCACGCCGCAGACACCGTCTTTGGCGTTGCGGCCGCAGGCTCAGGATCGGTGGGCGATCCCGGGGTCTTCGATGGCGAGGAGCGTGACGCTTTCCTGCTCGTTGGGGTCGGTGCGGGCGATGAGGCCCACGCACTCGACGGAACCGCTCGCGTTGTAGGGCAGGTGCGGCACGTTCGGCGGTATATAGAGAAAATCGCCGGCATGGAGCCACATGTGCTCCCGGAGGCCTTCGCCGTACCACATACCGGCTTCGCCCGAGAGGACGTAGACGGCGCTTTCGTGGCTTTCGTGCAGGTGCGGCCGGGCGCGGGCGAGCGGCGGGATGGTCACCCTGTGCAAACACAGCTTCCGCGATCCCGCCGTCTCGGCCGACACACCGGCAAAATAATTCAGCCCCTGCTTGCCGCGATATTCGCCGGCGCTTGCGATCAATACGCACATCGGTTTGGTTTGTGGTTCCATCTTCCCTCCTTATTTCGTGGCGTAATCGAGCGGCGGCTTGCCATCCGGCGGAATCCGCGTGGTCCAGTGCCGGCCGTTCAGGCGCTTGGTGTAGGCATCCTTCGCCGCCGCCACTTCCGCGGGGTTCTCGAACAGTTCCACCCCCGCCAGCGCCAGCGTGCGCGCCGCCACCACCATGCCCTTGCGTCCGATGCTGCTACCGGCGCATGCCGCTGCCTGCCAGGTATGCGCGCCCACGCCGGGCACGAACGTAGCGGTAGTGAATTGGGCCGTCGGGACGACCCAGCTTACATCGCCCGCGTCGGTGGATGCCGGTCCGCTGCCTTCCGACTTATCGACCTTCACCACGTCCGGACCGGGACGGTGGACCGTTGCGCCCAGGGTTTGCTGCAACTGATCGGCGAATTGGCGCTCGGCGGCCGTGTACTCGTAGCCTCCGGCTTTCTCCATGGCGCGGCCAAGCACTTCGGCCAAGGTGTCGTTGGGCAAGACGTTGGCATAGTTGGTGCCCTGTTCGAATTCCATACGTGTTTCGGACGCGAGCGCGCCTGCCTGCGCGCACTTCATGATGCGATTCCAGATGCCATCCAGCACTTCGGCATCGGGATTGCGCGCGATCAGGCTGACTTCGGCGAAGGCCGGCACGATGTTGGCGGCGCTGCCGCCATTGGTGATGATGTAATGGATGCGCGTCTCCTGGGGAACATGCTCGCGTAGGAACTCGACGGCATTGAGCATGATCATGGCCCCGTCGAGCGCCGACCGGCCGCGTTCGGGTGCCGCGGCGGCATGCGAAGCGATGCCGTAGAAGCGGAATTTGCCGCCGTTATTCGCCAGTGAGGAGTGCAGGCTGACGTTGTTGGAATCGGCGGGGTGCCAGGCGAGCACGGCGTCCACATCTTTGAACAGGCCGGCGTAAATCATATAGATCTTGCCGCCTCCGCCTTCCTCGGCGGGTGTGCCGTAGTAGCGAATCGTACCCTTGAGTCCCTTGGCGGCGATTTCTTCCTTGATGGCGACAGCGGCGAGCGCCGAAGCCGACCCGAGCAGGTTGTGCCCGCAGCCGTGGCCGGGTGCCCCGGCGGTAACGGGTTCCTGCGTTGGAATATCTTTTTGCGACAGTCCGGGCAGGGCGTCGAACTCGCCCATGATGACGATGACGGGTTTGCCGCTCCCGTAGGACGCGGTGAAAGCAGTCGGCATGCCGGCCACGCCGGCATGCACTTCGAAGCCGTTGGCGCGCAGTTCCTGCTGGAGCACGGGCGAACTTTTGGTTTCGTGAAAGCCAAGTTCGGGAGTTTCCCAAATCTGGCGGGAAATCGCGCCGAAGCGATCGGCATGGGCGGCAACGTGAGCAAGAACGTCGTCGGCCGCGCAGGCTAGCCCGGCGGCGAGGAGAAAGACCAGAATTTTTCGCACGGTTGATTATAAAACGGCGCCCGGCACGCAAAATGGGACTCACAACTTACACCCAAGCGCCGGGTTTAAAAAAATGGGAAGCTAATATTGGCATGAGATTGCTTTGTCTCTTGGGATGCCTGGCCGCGGCGCTGGCCCGGGCACAAACCACCCCCACGCCACCGTCGCTGCCTCCCCAAATTCCCACCAACGCGCCCGAAATGAACACGAGCGTGGATAACTCCGCTACGTTCCGGTCGCACGTGAACTTGGTGCTGGTGCCGGTAGTGGCGCGCGATGCGCACGGCGCCGTAGTGGGTAATCTCACCAAGGCCAACTTCACCCTTTACGATAAGGGCAAGCTCCAGGAGATTACCCGGTTCGCGGTGGAGAAGGTGGGCAGCAAGTCGCTGGAAGCGGATGCCACGGCGGCGAATGCGGGCCCGGGCGATGGCGAGGCCGCGAAAAGTATGGTGGTAGTGCCCGAGCGCTACGTCGCCTACCTGTTCGACGATGTGCATCTCAACGCCGGCGACCTTCCGCGCGTGCGCGACGCCGCTTTGCGCCACGTTGCTACCATGCGGCCGAGCGATCGGGCGGCCATCTACACTATGTCCGGCTTCCCACAGGTGGACTTCACGGACGATCGGGAGCGCCTGAAGGACGCGCTCATGCGCCTGCGTCCGAATCTCCTCTCGGCGGTGGGTGCCATGAGCGGCGGCAATCCTGGGATTGGGGGCGCCGGAGTTGGCGGCATGGGTGGCGGCGGAGCGGGAAACATCCAGGTGGAAGTCACGACCATGGCCAGCCTCGACGTCATCCAGCAGCTCATCCAGCGGATGTCGGGCGCGCCCGGGCAGCGTATCATCGTCATGGTCTCGCCGGGCTTCTTCACTTTCAATCCCTTGTACTTCCAGAACAAGCAGCAGGTTCTCGATTCGGCTGTCCGCCATAACGTGATCATCAATGGGCTGGATGCACGCGGGCTGTGGACCGATCCCGCGTTGGATGCCTCGCGGTCGGGCACCGGCGGGGGCGGCGGTCGCCTGGGATTGAACTCCGTGACGCGCGAGTCCATGCGGACCGACATTCTGTGGGAACTGGCATCCGGCACCGGGGGACAGGTATTCCAAAACAGCAACGATTACGACGAGGGATTCCGCCGGCTGGGGGCGGCGCCCGAGTACGTCTACATGCTGGGATTTACTCCACAGAATCTGAAGAACGATGGGGCCTTTCACGCCCTGAAGGTCGTGGTGAAGCCCTCGAATAACGTGAATATCCAGGCTCGCCGCGGGTATTATGCACCGGGCAAGAAAGAAAACGCCGAGGAGACCGCTAAAGAAGAGATCAGCAACGCGCTTTATTCCCGCGAGGAATTGCAGGAACTTCCTATCGAATTGCACACGCGCTTCTTCAAGCCGGAAGGTAATACCGCGAAAATGACCGTGATGCTGAAGTTGGACTTGAGATTGTTCAAATACAACAAAGCTTACGGGCGGAATAATAATACCGTGACCATGGTGACGGGCATTTTTGACCGGGACGGCAACTACGTAGAGGGCATCAAGAAGGTGCTCGAACTGCACCTCAAAGATGAAACCCTCAACGTGAAACTGGCGCACGGGGCAGTGATCCGCACGGACTTCGACCTGACGCCGGGGACTTATCTGGTGCGGCAGGTGGTTCGCGATGCCGAGGGCCAGGAAATGTCGGCTACCAATGCGGCGGTGGTGATTCCGTAGCGTTCACCGGGATAATCCGGGCTCACCGCGCAGACGCGGACGGGCGAAAGATCGCTCACCACAGAAACACGCCGCCACAGAGACCAGCAAAAGTCATCAAGACCGGAGGGCGCGGATGTGCCGGAGCGGCTTTTTGCGGCCTCAGCCGATTTTCCTTTAAGACTTCGATCCGTTGGAATAGCGGCAGTCTCGCTCAGCCCCTGCTGAAAAAGCTCAGTGCGTTATCCCCCTGCCGGACGAACTGCGCGCGCCGCAGTTCCCCGTAGGCATCCGCCAGCTCGAACCGGACCGAATGCTGCACCACCACCGATGGCGCGGTCTGCGATAACACTTCCAGCGCCGCGAAGTATTCCCGTTCCAGCGTGTAGGGCGGGTCGAGGAAGACGATATCGGCCCGCAGGCGCGCCAGCGCGAGTAGCGCCGCACCCTTCAGGACCGTTGCGCGGGGTTCCAATCCCAGCAGGGCCAAATTCTCGCGAATGGTTTCGATCGCGAAGCGATCCTTTTCGAGAAAGGTGGCGTGGCTCGCGCCGCGGCTCAAGGCTTCGATTCCGACGGCGCCCGTCCCGGCGTACGCGTCGAGGAAACTGGCGCTTTCGAGGCGCGATGCGAGAATGTCGAAGAGGGTTTCGCGCAGACGGTCCGGCGTTGGGCGGGTTCCGTTACCCGGAACGCTTCTTAGACGGCGCGAGCGAAATTCTCCGCCGATTACACGCATCAGACGGTCACCAACCCGTAGCGGCGCTGCCAATGCTCACGAATGTAAGAAACAGCCCGCCGCAGCGCTTCCTCCGAAGGCGGGCGTGCGATGAAATCCACCGCTTCGCGGCGGGCGATCTCGAGCACCTCGGAGTCGCGCAGAATGTTCGCCACGCGCAGCGATGGCAGCCCGGCCTGCCGGGTGCCGAAAAACTCACCCGGACCGCGCAGCTTCAAATCCATTTCCGAAATATAGAAACCGTCCGTCGATTCCACCAGGGTGCGAATGCGCTGGCGCGATGCATCGTTCATCTTTTCCGTTACCAGAATGCAATAGCTCTGCGCCGCACCACGTCCGACGCGACCGCGAAGCTGGTGCAATTGCGCGAGGCCGAAGCGCTCGGCCTGCTCGATGAGCATGACCGATGCGTTCGGCACGTCGACGCCTACTTCGATCACAGTAGTCGATACCAGGATGTGCACCTGCCCTTCCTTGAAGCGCTGCATGACCGCTTCCTTCTCGGCCGGCGCGAGCTTGCCGTGCATCAGGCCCACCGAAAACGTCGGGAACACCTCGTGTGAAAGGTGCTCGTGCATTTTCTGCGCGGCCTTCATGGCCTGGGTTTCGGATTCCTCGATCACGGGATAGACCACGTACGCCTGGCGGCCCTCGTCGATCTGTGATTTTACGAAGCTGTACGCCTGCTCCACGCCGTCGGCCGTGTAATGCCTGGTCTTGATTGGCTTGCGGCCAGGAGGGAGTTGATCGATGACGGAGACGTCGAGATCGCCGTAGAGGGTCATGGCAAGCGTGCGCGGAATGGGCGTAGCTGTCATCACCAGAACGTCGGGGTGCACGCCTTTCTGCACCAGCCCGAGCCGCTGGAGGACACCGAAGCGATGCTGCTCGTCGATGATGGCGAGGCCAAGCTTGTGAAACTCCACGTCCTTTTCGAGAAGCGCATGCGTGCCGATGACAACGTGTACCAGGCCTTCAGAGACCAGCTTTTTCAGTTGCGCCTTCTCGCGCGCGGTGAACGACCCCGTCAGCAGCGCCGTGACATAGCCGAGCTTCGACAGAATCTGTTTGAAGTATAGCCCGTGCTGCGTGGCCAGGATTTCGGTGGGCGCGAGTACCGCCACCTGGTAGCCGTTTTCGATGGCGATGACCGCTGCTTCGGCTGCCACGATGGTCTTGCCACTGCCGACGTCGCCTTGCAGGAGGCGGTTCATCGGGCGTGGCTCCTTCATGTCGCCGGCGATTTCGCCCAGAACGCGCTTTTGGGCTTCCGTGGGCTTGAACGGCAACATCGCCTTCACTTGATCGCGCACCCGGTCATTCAGTTCGAACGCGATCCCGGGCAGCGTCCGGGCCTTGCTGCGCTTCAGCGCCACGCCGCATTCCAGCCAGAAGAATTCCTCGAAGATGAGCCGGAATTGCGCCGGAGAGCGGAAGGAATTGAGCAGGCGGAGATCGGATTCGGGTGGGGGGAAGTGGATTTCGCGGAGGGCGGTCCAGCGGTCGGGCAGCTTGAGTTGGCGGCGGATGTGCTCTGGCAGGCAATCTTCCACCGGAGAGAGAGCCTCCAGCATGCGGTGCGTGATGGTGCGGAGCACGCGCGTGGTCATCTTGCCGGCGGCTTCGTAAATGGGCACGACGCGGCCCACGTGCAGCGAGCTTTCGCCATCATCGTCATCGCCGGAGAGGATTTCGAACTCCGGATGCAGCATGGTGAGCTCGCCGGAGTAGTTGTCGAACTCCACCTTGCCGTATAGCGCCACCCGCATTCCCTCGGCAAAGACGTTCGCGAGGTATCCGCCGTGGAACCACTTGCCGAGGAGTGTGGCGCGCGTATCGTCGGTGAAGCGCACTTCGAACAGGCCCAGCGCCCGCCGCTTGAATCCCGCGAGCTTCACCGACCGCACTTCCGCGATCACGGTAGCCATTTCTCCGGGCGCCAGTTGCGAAACCGGCTTCATGTTGCTGCGGTCTTCGTAGCGGAACGGCACGTATGCCAGCAGGTCCTCAATCGTCGCGAGACCCTTGGCTTCCAGCATGGCGGCGCGCGCGGGGCCAACTCCTTTGACGTAAGTGAGCGGGGTGTTGAGGTCCATGGTGGGACGCGCAAGCTTGTGCCTGCAATGCCAGTGTACAATGCAAATTCATGTCTAAATTGCTCGAAGGCAAACTTGCGCTGGTTACCGGGATCGCCAACCGTTGGAGCCTGGCTTACGCCGTGGCGCAGGCCTACGCCCGCGAAGGCGCGACGCTGGTGCTTACTTACCTGGGTGAGCGGCAGAAGGAAGCCATCGAGGATCTTTCGAAGGACATGAATGTCGCGGCCATTCTGCCGTGCGATGTGACGAAAGACGAAGAACTGGCGGCGCTCACCGAGTCTCTGCGCGAGCTTGGACGGCCGCTCCACAGCGTGCTGCACAGCTTGGCGTTCGCCAATCGCGAAGACCTTTCGCGTCCATTCGTGGAAACGCCGCGCAGCGGATTCCTGCTGGCGCAGGACGTGAGCGCCTACTCGTTAGTGGCGCTGGCTCGCGCCACCGCGCCGCTGATGACGGAAGGCGGATCGCTGGCGACCTTGACTTATCTGGGCTCGACGCGCGTGATGCCGAACTACAACGTCATGGGCGTGGCGAAAGCCGCCCTCGAGGCAACCATGCGCTACTTGGCCAGCGATCTCGGACCGCAAAAAATCCGCGTGAATGCCATCTCGGCGGGCCCGGTGAAGACCGCGTCCATGCGGGCGGTGAAAGATGCGACCAGCATTCTGGATGTGGTGCCGCAGCGTGCTCCGCTGCGGCACAATACCGAACCCGCCGAAGTCGCCGATGCGGCGGTGTTTCTCGCGAGCGATCTGAGTCGCGGCGTCACGGCGAATATTTTGTTTGTGGATGCCGGGATGCAAGTAATGGCGTACTGAGGGTCGCAGACTGCACAGCGGCACGGGTAGCGGAGCCCGCGGGGATGCCGCGCGGAGCAACGCCACAGGTGGAAAAAGGCACCGGCGGGCGTCGGTCGCTATAATATTTCTTCATCATGAAAGTCGAAGTGGTACTCACCGAGGCCGATATTGCCCAGGAGTTCGTGGAGGCGATCGAGGCGCGCGATCTGCCGGAGAAGTTCTTTTATTGGTTCCCCCGGTCCGCCGCCGAGTGGATCGAACTCATCGGGCACGCCGAGTTGTACGGCGGCTTGTGGCGCACCTGGAAGGAACTGGCGGCCGGCTTGGGAAGCCTTTCGGGGCATTTCAAGGAACGGGCTCCGGTGATCAGCTTTGGCGCGGGCGATGGCGCCCGCGACCGCCTGCTGATGGATGCGCTCAAGAAGTCCGGCACGGAGTGCTGCTATTTTCCCGTGGATGCCAGCCAGACGATGCTCGAAATGGCCT
This sequence comes from Bryobacteraceae bacterium, assembly GCA_035509055.1. GTDB lineage: Bacteria > Acidobacteriota > Terriglobia > Bryobacterales > Bryobacteraceae > PALSA-129. Next base: position 16,258 of record DATJMA010000130.1, read on the forward strand.
GCGCCGGCGCCGAGGACGCGGATATCGAAACCGTCGGCATCAAGGCGGATATTTCAAGCCCGGTACACCTGGTCTATGCCGCCGATGCGGCTGAGCCGCCGCGAATTTTCATTCTCAGCGGAAATACCATGGGATCGTTCGATCCGCTGGCGGAAATTCGCTACGTGGCGCAATGCATGAAACCGGAAGACCGGCTCATTGTAGACGGCGAAATTCACGACCCGCACCAGTCGATGGCGCGCCGCGATAATCCGGCCGCGCGCAAATTCATCTCCACGCTTTTGGCCAATGTGGGGATCTCCGGGGATGACGGCGAGATTCGGCTCAGTCTGAAACGCGACGACCGGCATGAAGGATTGCACCTGGTGACACGGTCTTTCGGCGCCGGGCGCGACTTATCGGCCACTGTGGCCGGCCAGGAGATCCCGTTACAGCGCGGGGAACGGATGGGAATGAATTTCCAATACACCTATGCGCCGGAATCGTTTCGCTGGCTGCTTAG